>NZ_JAIVFQ010000011.1 GCF_020829495.1 Nostoc favosum CHAB5714
CCGAATTCAATAAATGACCACCCGAATTCAATAAACGACCACCCGAATTCAATATATTTATTGCATAAATTCTCAAAACCTCACTTGAAACCTGATTTACTAAGGTTTTAGCTTTAGTTTTACCCCACCCTAACCATCACTGCGATTAAGTAGGTAATCTTTGGGATTTAAGAAGAAATTCGACTTGTGTGTACACGGTAGCCCCGCTCTTTGGGAGGGGAGCGTTTGCGTGAGCAAATGCGGGGTGGGGTTCTTTATTTTTGATTTATGCAAGAGGTTTAATGATCTAGGCTAAAGACGTAGTTAAAACTTTGCTTAATAAAACATGCTAGACTTTCTTAATCCCTTTTTAAATCGCCATCCAGAGCGAGTCAAAGCCAACGTCGAACTTTACACATGGGCAACTTGTCCTTACTGCATTCGTGCCAAAATACTCCTGTGGTGGAAAGGTGTAAATTTTACCGAATATAAAATCGACGGCGACGAAGCAGCCAGAGCTAAAATGGCAGAACGCGCTAACGGCCGTCGTACTGTACCGCAAATTTTTATCAATAACCAGCACATTGGCGGCTGCGATGATCTTTATCAACTAGACACACAAAGTCAACTTGATCGCCTTTTAGCCCAAGCTGCTATTTAGCTTCAGATTTCTAGTCCTTGTGATTACCCCCATTTTTGTAACAGTTAAAGTATCGCAGTGACGCACATCCCGCCTAGAACTTAAGTTCTAGGCTAATAGCTAAAGTCCACTCAAGTGGACTGAAATTCTTGTTTAGTCCTCTTAAGAGGACTTTAGCTATTAGCCTTGGAATTTATTCCAAGGCGGGATAACAACGAAGCGGATATTGTCAAATGTAAGTAATGACAAGACTTCTAGGCTGTGGGCTATATAGCGTTTTCTAATCATACAAGGTATATCTTAGCCCTCTCTCGAAGAGCGGGGAAGGGCTTGGGGGTGGAGTTTTGTACTTACTCAACCGAGAACCGCTATATACTTTTTCTTTCTCGTAGGATCGGTGTCTTGCTCGTCCAAAGGCAAGGATAATTTTAAAATTTTTATATTAATAATAAGTATATGCTAACTAAATACACAGATTATGTTATACATCAACAATGGATGAGTTATGCCCTAGAATTAGCAAAAGCAGCAGGTGATGCAGGTGAAGTCCCTGTAGGTGCTGTTATCATTGATTCAACAGGCAAATTGCTAGCACAAGGAGAAAACAGAAAAGAGCGCGACAAAGACCCCACCGCTCATGCAGAAATTCTCGCTCTCAAAAGAGCTGGAACAACTTTACAAAACTGGCATCTTAATGAATGCACCCTCTACGTAAATCTCGAACCTTGCCCGATGTGTGCAGGTGCTATCGTCCAAGCGCGTCTAGGACTACTTGTATATGGAGTAGACGATACAAAAACTGGCGCAATTCGTACAGTTATTAACATACCCGATAGCGCTGCTTCTAATCACCGCTTACAGGTAATTGGAGGCGTTCTAGAGTCAGCTTGTCGTGAACAATTACAGGCTTGGTTTGCTACTAGGCGGCGTAAGGTAAACTAACGGACAGAGGTAAAACTGTCCATCTAGTACCATACAAGTTACGCAAGAGAATCTACGGTGTAACTAATCAGACTTTTCGTTAAATTTTACCCGTCAATCAGCTGCATCCGTCATCATGGAATTTTACTCTTCATCCGATACCTGCCAGCAGACACCAGCAAATCATCAGGTGGCTGATACTACCTCAAGGGTTTCTCCTTGGTTAAGTCCTCTGGCATATTTATTAGGGCGTCACTGCCTATTACCATTATTCTTTGGGCAAATTAGCATAACCGGACAAAAAAATATCCCTAGAACTGGGCCTGTGATCTTCGCGCCTACTCATCGGGCGCGTTGGGATGCATTGCTCGTACCCTACGCTACGGCTGATTGTCGGAGAGAACAAGACTTGCGGTTTATGGTGACTATTGACGAATGCCAAGGTTTACAAGGCTGGTTTGTCCGACGTTTGGGGGGGTTTGCTGTAAATTCTAAGCATCCGTCAATCCGCACGCTGCGACATGGAGTTGAGCTACTTCAGCAGAAAAAAACCCTGGTCATTTTTCCAGAAGGTAACATTTTTCGTGATGGCCAAGTTCACCAGTTGAAGCCAGGAATTGCTCGTCTTGCTTTGAGTGCTGAATCTAGTCATTCGGGGCTGGGAGTGAAAATTATACCCATAGGCATTAATTACAGCCAACCTTATCCAAATTGGGGTACAGATGTGAGTATTGACATTGGCTCCCCAATTAGAGTAACCGATTACATGAGTGGTTGTATAAAACAAGATGCTAAAAGCATCACAACTGATTTAGCAAAGGCACTGCAACAATTAACCTATCAAGAAACAAAAATTTCTAATCGCGCATTTGCAGAAATTACTAATTCTTGATCTTGTCAAACGTACCCTCTAGTTTTACCCTTTTAAGTGCTTCGAGCTTCTAGCATCTTTACTTTCTCAACTAATGTTGCTATGGTCTTCTGCTGCTCTTTCACTACTTTAGTTAGTACAGCTACAATATCCATTGAACTTACTGCCTTTTTGTCAAAAGTTGCCACCATGTTCGGAACATCTTCCGCAATAAATCCAGTATGTAGATTTTTTTCACTATCCGCTTTGTAACTAAACTTAACGGGTTGGAGGTCTTCTAATGTCTCAATCGCCTCCCGACTGGAAAGTTCAGCAATATTTTCTTTCACTTCCCTTGATGAAGAGGTGAAAAACTGAGTCGCACGAATAATCCCAGTTGTATCAACAGTGACTTTATCTCCTCCAGACCAGAGGCGAGCTATGCCACCCAATGCATACCAAACCCATCGTTGCCCAGCATTTGGAGTTTCTACAAACTCAGGAGTTTCCCGATTACCAAAAGAAAAACCACCACCAGCACCACCACTATGAATTTCAGTGCCTCTTACGTCTAGTTTCCGAAAAGGATTTGTTGTTCCAATACCAACATTTCCAGATACAAAAAGATTATCCAAATTCCCGGTCTGTGCTTGTGCCCGACCATTTACAATTAAGCTAGTAATTATATTTGCGACAACGAAACCGCCAGTCACTCCGGCAATTTGACGACGAGAAAGACTATTAGACATTTTTTACTTCTAAGCTCCTGCACTAGTTCCATTTTTGCAAGCATCAGTAATTTAACATTAATATATACTGCCTTAATCAGAATATTTATTGAGAGATATTCAGATTTTTCACACAAAATCAAGCTATATTAAACTCCAAAAACTAAAAAAATAACTGCGGTATACTCACATGTCAAAAATAAAAATTGATGGCAGGGAAGCAGAAGTTCTGATTTAAGGAAGGCTGAAGCTTCTGAATTCTCTTTGCGTCTATGCTAGTTGAGACTGGGAAGCGTGCTATTTGTCATCTGGCTTACTAAAGTTTTAACTAGTTCCGTGGGTTTAAGTCCCCCGGTTCAATAAAAATTTTGTTTTGTGTTGGGGTTAAATCCCCATTACAAAACTTAATTACGAATTACGAATTACGAATTACGAATTATTTAATCTTGCTTTGAGAAAACTGCACTGTCAAATATCAAACCTAACCTGAGATAATTATTAGGGAAAAAAGTCGATAGCCGTAAGGACGGACAGTTGGGAACTCTATTAAACCGATTTTCAGTCTAAATCAAAGAAACTTAGGATGCGGCTTTGCTTTGTCGAAGACCAAAACAGAGTTAAGATACCCGAAGTTTCCATAACTTTTCTGTATAGTCGTTGCACTACTTGACCCCATGAACACTGCTGCCGCTGTTACCTTGATGCACCGTACTTTTTTATCAGTCATAGCAGTCCTCAGCCTGCTATCACCTGTGAATGCTCAGGTATCACAGTCACCAGGCACTACTAGTCCAAAACCCATTGACCCTAACGATCCTAATAACCTGCGCCCCATAACCCAAAGTAACAGCCTTTTGAGCATTGAAGGTGGCGATCGCCTCGTCAAAGAGGCAGAACAAGCCGTTTCTGCTCAAAACTACCCCTTAGCTGCCAAGAAACTGCAAGAAGCACGTCAAGTTTATAATCAGCTATCTAATTTTTATCAAGAGTTAAACTCTAGCTTTTCGGGAATTGACAACAGAGTTTCTGATTCTCAGCGTCAAAAAGCTCTATTAACAGCCCAAAAGCGAGATGAAGCCACCTTTCAGCTAGCATTGGTACATCGGGCACAAAATCAGCCAGAATTAGCTGTACCGTTGTTGATTCAAATAATTAAGAGTCAAAATCCGACGCGGGATTTAGGCAAGAAAGCCTATAAACAGTTGTTTGAATTGGGTTTTGTTGATTCTGCCTATCCTAGAGAAGGTGGTAGTTCATCTTCCTCATCTCCAAAAAAATAAATTAAATTTTTCTTGTCTGTTTTTCCCCTGCTCTCAATCTCTCTGAGCAGCAGCTTTAGAACGTCCCAGTGCTACGATAGGATTATCTGCCGTACCTTTGAGCGATCGTCCTCAAAAATCCACCTCAGAGGTGCGTTTATTTCTAGCCTTGCCAAAACCTGAACTTGGCACAGGCATAGCTCCATATCTGTTAATAATAGAAAAGTAAGTTTTTTCAGGAATAGCGATGATTAGTCCGCAGCAGGTTGAGGCAATGATCAAGGCGGAACTGCCAGACGCCCAGGTTCAGGTGCAAGACTTGACTGGTGGCGGTGACCATTATCAGGTAACAGTAGTTTCATCGCACTTTGCAGGTAAGGGACTAGTGCAACAGCACCAGTTAGTTTATGGTGCTTTGGGGCAAGCTATGTCAACTGAAGCAATTCATGCTTTGGCAGTAAAAACATATACTCCTGAATCTTGGCAAGCAACACCAGCTTCATAAACATAGAGTTAGGAATTAGGGGTTAGGAGTTATAAATTTTTAACTTCTCACTCGTCATCGTTGAATGTAACATAGGAAACACAAATACCATGACACCAGAACTCAAAGAGAAAATTGATAACTTGCTACAACAGAACAAGATTTTGGTTTTCATGAAGGGAAATAAGTTAATGCCCCAATGTGGTTTCTCCAACAACGTTGTGCAGATTCTCAATACTTTGGGAGTTCCCTTCGAGACAATTGACGTTCTATCAGACTCTGAAATCCGCCAGGGAATTAAAGAATACTCTAACTGGCCGACAATTCCCCAAGTGTATATCGATGGTGAATTCGTTGGCGGTTCTGACATTTTGATTGAACTGTACCAAAAAGGTGAATTGCAGGAAAAGGTAGAAGTAGCACTAGCCTCGTCGTAATATTTCTTTACGCCAACCAGAAGGTATGCTGCTAAATTTGCGCTTCGCAATCAAGGCAATTTGCCATTTTTAACATCCTTGAAAGGTCAGAGAAATAGTATCTCCCCTTTCAAGGGTTTTTTTTAATGGGTTTGTGAAAAAATACCTGTGTTGGGATTGATAAATTTATATCTTGCACCTGCCCAATCTCCTGTCAAGAAATAAATTTCACAGGCTTTTTGTCCAAGTCCACTCAAGTGGACTAATATCCATGCCACTAATAGGGTTTAGTCCTCTTGAGAGGACTTTAGCTGTTAGCCATAGGTTTCTAACCTATGGCGGTTTCTGGGACTAGTGCAAGATATAAGTAAAGAGTTTTTGGTACATACCTCGCCCCTTGTGGGCGAAAAAAACTAATAGATTAGGACTAATTCAAACCACGTCAAAGAGTGGGCGTAGTATCTCTTGGACTAATGACAAATGACAAATGACAAATGACTAATGACTAATGACAAATGACTAATGACTAATGACTAATGACTAATGACTCTCGCGTTGCGCGTTGCGGTTTGATTTCATAGATAGTCAACAATCCCCTCAGTCGCATTGGCAAGACCAATATAAGGCTGAGGGGATGCGTTTTATCAATACAATATCTCCAAAATCTCACACCACAGTATCAGTTGACCAATACAGATAATATGCTATGCTCATCTGCGGTAATTAACGGTTACTATCAACGACTAGGTAAATAGTACTTAGTAGTAATCGCGTAGTGGCTGTGGTTGCGGCACTGCAAAATTTGATCCATCGTACAAGTAGCGGCTGGCTTCCTCTTCTAAGCGATGAATCAGGATAGGTTCAAGAATGTTGCCATGTCGTAATGCGGCTAGATATCCATCCAAATACATCCGCATATCATCCGTGCGATAACCGCGATTCCATAACTCGACGAAGGCGTCGGTGAGTCTTTGGTAATAGCGGATACTTTGTGTGTCTTGGAGCATAACTGCTGTATTAAACTCTTTGGAATGAGAATTGTAAATGATTTACGCTCAAATGTGAACTGTAATTTCACTTTGGCATTAACTCAAAGTCAACACATCTACTTTGGGCAGTACCCTCCTAGCAGCTACAAGCTACTTTAATCCTATTCCAGAAAACATCGATTCTAGTTATCTGCTAAGTTATTTTTATGATTTTCATACTCAACAGCCCAATTGTATTGGTGATAAGTAGTAGGACAAAAATATTTACAGTCATTGCGAGCGAAGCGAAGCAATCGCAAGGGCTGGGATTGCTTCATTCCGCTTCGCTCCATTCGTAATGACATTGTGTAATTAATTCTGTCTGACTACTTATATTCGTGGGTCTAGAAGCTAATTTCTGCAAGATAGAATCCACTTTTATTATCAGACTAAAAAACTGTTGTGGTAAAAGCTAGCTGCTTAGGCTATAGTTTTTGGCAAGATGATATCCATCTAAAAGCAGAATGTTAAGCTAGAAGAACTTTTCATAAGTCTAACAACACTTTCGATAAATTTAATAAAAATTTAATAATATTTCTAATTGCCTTCGGCAAGGCATAAATTCAAAGATATTGCCACTATTTTTATGAGGAAATGTAAAGTTAATAGCTATTGAAGTAACAAAGGCTACAAAACCTTAGAGATGGGCTTGTTACTTTGAAAGTCATCGACGCTAAGGGGTCTTGCCACTGTGGGTTCGGTTTGTATAGAAATCATTGAGGGGAATCCCCATCTGAGGTCGTTGCTGGGTTGGCACTTGCAACAACTGGAATACCGTGTGCATCAAGCTGCCAGCATTTATCAAGCAAGGGAAGTATTTTTAAGCCATCAACCAACACTGGTAGTTTTAGATGCAGACCTGCCTGATGGTGATGGCATTGAGTTTTGTCGTTGGTTGCATCGTCAGCAGCAGCCTCTAATCTTAATGCTATCTGCCCGTAATAGTGAAAGTGATATCGTCGCAGGTTTAAAGGCGGGTGCAGATGATTATTTGAGCAAACCTTTTGGAATGCAAGAGTTTTTGGCACGGGTAGAGGCACTAATTCGCCGGAAGCGCACACCTACTGCACCAGCTTACTTGGATTATGGCACTTTGCAAATCGATTTAGTTCAGCGCCGTGTCCGTTTTCAGGGGGAGTTCATTGACTTAACGCCCCAAGAATTCAGTTTGCTGTACGTTTTGGCACAAGCTGGGGGAGTGCCTCTGAGTAGGTCAGAATTGCTGCGCCGTGCTTGGCCTGACGCTATCGATAACCCTCGTACCATTGATACTCATGTTTTATCGTTGCGGAAAAAGGTTGAACTTGATCCTCGCCAACCCAATTTGATTCAAACTATCCGCAATGTAGGATACCGTTTTAACATGGAAATTTTGAATACCAATATTTCACAATCACAAACAACAAAGTTAGCTAGAGAGAGATTTAATAATCAACGTTCAACGCTTAGTAGTAGTGTGTAATGGGAATGGGGAGTGGGGAATAGGGAGTAGGGAGTGGGGGATGAGGGAGATGAGGGAGATGAGGGGACAAGGGGACAATTCTTAACTCTTAACTCTTAACTCTTAACTCCTAACTCAGCACTCAGCACTCAGCACTCTTAATGCCCAATGCCCAATGACGATTGACTAATCCAAATTTAAAATCCAAAATCGTCTTGAGCTTCTGCTTGAATTAAACTTTCTCGTAATTCAACCCAGTTTATTTCAGAGACTCTTTGATTTGCCAATAAATGACCTTGGTGTAAGTGTAATAACCGAGTGCAAAATATCTGGGCTAGTTCCAGTTGGTGGTTAACCATCAAAATCGTGGTTTGATGAGTTTGACTCAACTGGGTTAAGACTTGCATTAGATGAGAAGCGGTACCAGCATCAAGGGCAGAGGTTGGCTCGTCTAATAATAATATTTTAGGCTGGATGACTAAGCCACGAGCGATCGCTACTAGCTGTCGTTGTCCCGCAGAAAGTTGTACCTCTGTGCGCCCCAACCATTCACTGGGAATATGCAGTTGTTCTATCCAGTGACTGACTCGTTGCTCAATTGTCTGTTTGGACAAACCACGCAAAACTAAAGGATAAGCCAAGGCTTGCCCAACTGTCATCCCCAACAGCTTTGATTCTTGCAATACAAGTACAAGCATCTGGCGTAGCTGGATGACGGGAATTTGGCGAGATTCTTGGTTTTCTAGATAGATTTTGCCACTACTGGGTTCAATGAGGCGGTTGAGGAGGTGTAATAACGAAGTTTTTCCAGCACCTACTGGCCCTACAATGGCAATACGATCGCCCTGGAATACTTCCAAGGAAATATCTTGCAATATGGGGTATCCTTGCTGATTGCCTGGAAGTTGGGTTTTCAGCTTCGTAAACAGGTTAATTTGCTCTAGCCTGAGTGTGGCTTTTGCTGTATTCAAGGGGAGTGGGGAGTAGGGAGTGGGGAGTGGGGAGATGGGGAAGAAATAACCAGTGCCCCATGCCAATTTTAAGTTAATTGTCTGGTAGTTAAAGCTGTAGCGATCGCCCAGCCATCGACCAATAGTAACAGCAGTGTGAATACTAGTAAAATCAAGTACATCCACGGCTGCGCTAAAGGGCGAACATCTGTAGTATCAATGCCCGTCTTTGCTTGGACAATTTGCACGAAACGGGCAAATCCAGCTACACGCATCGGTAGTAAATAAGCTTTCCCATCCTGGCTGAGAAAGTAATAAACTATTCCTCCTTGACCTGTGGTGCGGGGTTTTAACTCTTTCACCTCTGACCAAGGTAAAAACCAGCCTTTACGAAAAAAGCGAGGCACCCAGGCGCGGTAAGTAACCTGAATTCCCTGGTCATCTACCGTTACTCGTTCAGTCAATACAGCATACAAGGCAACGAAGCCGATGCTAATCCCTATCCATAATAATCCTGGGGGTACTGGTGCAGCTGTTACCTGCGATAAGAAGGGTAATGGGACTGTGAGTGCTATGTATAGACTCAGCAGCGTCATCCGAATCAAAGGAGACAGACGAAAAACAGAAGCTGAAATATTGGCTGAGTTTGCTGTCACGGCTCAATTACAATGCTTTTCTTCATTGTAGAGTAGGTCTATGTTTTACCTCGCCTCTTGCACATAAGCTATGCCACTTTAATAATTCGTAATTCGTAATTCGTAATGACGCTCGATGACTCGCTACCGCTTCTCTACGAGACGCTACGCGAACGCTAACGTAATTCGTAATTCTTTAGGGTAAATATTTTTGCACTACAATCCAACCAGTAAGGGATACCCAGGCAAATCCTATAAATAGAATAATATTTACACCGACGTGTAAGGGTCTAGCCCAAGGTCGTCTGGCGCTAATTTGCGTCGCACTGAAAGCAGACAGTAAAACTAATGCTACTACTATCAATCCAGCAACTAAATGTGATGAGTGACCCAAAGAACCAAAGTGACCGAGAGTTCCAACAATGCCGATCGCTAGCAGTAGTAGCACTAAACTTACCATGCTGATGCCCATTGTATAGTGGAGCGATCGCACCTCTCTATTTCCGCCCAGAAATGGGGTAATAAAAGGGAATTGCTGCGAAGTTCTCGCCCGAAACATCCAAACGCCGGTGACTGCTAACATCAGATATGCCAGCAGGGACAACCCCATTGACCAGGCGGCTATTTTCCACAACCAAAGAAATGAAGGCAGATTCATAAGATTGATTGTAAATGAGATGGGGGAGATGGGGAAGATGAGGGAGCAGGGGAGGCAGGGGGAGCAGGGGAGGACAAAGAAGAAAAGGAGAATAACCAAGCCCGATGCCCAATTCCCAATGCCCAATGCCCAATGCCCAATTCCCAATGCCCAATAAATAATAAACAAAAAAGGCTGCTGAATTAGCAACCCTTAAATTTAGTAAATTTTTTTTTAATCAACCGATGCTAAACCAACGATTTGTAAGGGTTTTGTACTATCTCCGATTTTTGTATTAATTTGCTGCACTATAGACCTGGTATTAATAAGGTCTTTTTCATCTGATGAGTCTGTATCAAACTCATAAACGCTGGGTTCGTCGAGCATTAGGCGATCGCACGGAATTTTATCGGATAAAATTGCACTTGCCATCATCCCCGTATGAATCTCCACTTGACCTTTTCGCGGAGCTTCAAAGACTAAACGTTGTCCAGGGAAAACAACCCTTTCAAAGTACCAGTTGGGAATATTGGAGATGCGAGCTACCTGTATTTTGCTCGTGGCATTAATGTAGCAGCAGAGAATTTTCCCCGATTGCTCAGGTGGTAGAGGATCTAATATTTGAGCCATAACTGCTGAGGAGCTTTACGCCACAATTTTACATTACACTACCCAAGCCTAGCATTGCCTGATCCCCAGTTGCTGTAGCTCCGACTACCAACTGAACTTTTGTAGATTATTTTTTCCTTAAGATATATCGCAGGTTATAAAAAATTTGTAAATATTTATGCGTTGTCTGCAATTTTACACTATAAGAACATCTTTGAGTTTTTAATCTCTGGCAAAAAAGCTTTAACTTCTTTAGGGCAGATAACTCTAAGGTAGGTATAGCGAAGATCCCCTTAGATTGAGCCTAGTTCAAGAATGTATTTTTGTGTTTCATCTATCCCAGGATTAAAAGCCTGGGATCATCGCTTAATCAATGAACTCGATGTTATCGTAAAGCTATATGAAAAATGTCTTCATAAAGCCTCTCTTGATGCCATGCGTTTGCTATGGAAAGCAATTTTATTGATTCCTACATCTGTGAACAACAAAAAAATTCAATTATATCAATAATTTGCTTCCATGTCAAGCAATATTGTCAAAAATTAAGAGCAGCCAAAACAAAAACACGCTTTAAAACTGGAATTTATCTCGCTTTCCCCAAAGATTGGCAAGATGGAAGTCAAAACACCCATGATGGAAAATCGAATTCTTTACGTTCGCCTTCCTTGTAACCCTATCTTTCCCATTGGGGTTGTCTACCTGAGCGATCACGTCCACAAACAGTTCCCTAATATAGAACAGCGCATTTTTGATTTGGGAACAGTACCACCTTTAGACTACAGTTCTGCTCTGGATCGCTGTATCGATGAATTTAAACCGACACTGCTAGTATTTTCTTGGCGGGATATTCAAATCTATGCCCCAGTTGGCGGGCGTGGTGGTAACCCACTGCAAAACGCTTTTGAATTTTACTACGCTAAGAATCCTCTATTGAAACTACGTGGGGGATTGGGCGGTTTGCGAATCTTCATCGCTTACTATGTAGAATTATGGCGCAATCAGGGCTTAATCAAACGCGGTTTAAAGCGTGCCCAAAAATATAATTCTAATGCCCGTGTAGTTGTAGGTGGTGGTGCAGTTAGTGTCTTTTACGAACAGTTAGGTAAAAGCTTACCTCAAGGGACAATTATTTCTGTGGGTGAAGGGGAAACCCTGCTGGAAAAACTTTTAAGTGGCAGAGATTTTCGAGATGAACGCTGTTACATTGCGGGAGAAACTCAACCACGGGAACGGCTAATTCATGAACAACCCACTCCACTAGAAAAAACAGCTTGTAACTACGATTATATCGAAAGCATCTGGCCGGAATTTAACTTTTACCTGCAAGAAGAAGACTTTTATATAGGTGTACAAACTAAGCGTGGTTGTCCTCATAACTGTTGTTATTGCGTCTACACTGTCGTCGAAGGTAAACAAGTACGCATTAACCCAGCAGATGAAGTAGTTGCTGAGATGCGCCAATTATATAATCGCGGCATTCGCAACTTCTGGTTTACCGATGCCCAATTCATCCCAGCCAGAAAATTTATCGACGATGCCATAGAACTCTTGCAAAAAATCGTCGATTCTGGTATGACAGACATCCACTGGGCAGCATATATCAGAGCCGACAATTTGACACCAGAGTTGTGCGAGTTGATGGCGAAAACCGGGATGAACTATTTTGAAATCGGGATTACCAGTGGTTCTCAAGAACTTGTACGGAAAATGCGGATGGGGTACAACCTGCGAACCGTCTTGCAAAACTGCCGCGATTTAAAAGCAGCTGGTTTCAACGATTTAGTTTCCGTCAACTACTCCTTTAACGTCATTGACGAACGTCCCGAAACTATCCGCCAAACCATCGCCTACCACCGGGAACTAGAACGGATTTTTGGTGCTGATAAAGTTGAACCTGCCATTTTCTTTATTGGATTGCAACCCCATACCCATTTAGAAGAATACGCATTCAAAGAAGGCATCCTCAAACCAGGGTATGATCCAATGAGCTTGATGCCGTGGACAGCCAAAAAACTCCTCTGGAATCCCGAACCTCTTGGTTCATTCTTTGGAGAAGTCTGCTTGCAAGCTTGGCAACAAAACCCTAACGATTTCGGACGCGAAGTCATGAAAATTTTAGAAGAAAAACTAGGTTGTGCCGACTTAGAAGCAGCACTTTCTGCACCAATAGAAAGAAAAGACAAACAGTTAGCAGCTGTTTGATAAAATTTGCAGAATCAGACAAGAGCAAATTTCATCTTTTTGTCTCTCGCCTGCCCCCTACCCTAATCTCTCCCCCTCTGCGGTTATTTTCTACCCAATCCCATGTTAGAAGGTTCAATTCTACAAAAGCTAGAAACAGCCCATCGCCACACCACCAGGCCAATTCGATTCGGTGTTTACTACAAAAATACCCTAGTTGCCCTGTGCCATGCTCTAGAAGACCATATCTTAACCGACGACGGTACACCCCTAGTCATCACAGCCTTTCAACAGGGGAAATGGTATCTACAAGAAG
Source organism: Nostoc favosum CHAB5714 (assembly GCF_020829495.1). Taxonomy (GTDB): domain Bacteria; phylum Cyanobacteriota; class Cyanobacteriia; order Cyanobacteriales; family Nostocaceae; genus Nostoc; species Nostoc favosum. Next base: position 13,075 of record NZ_JAIVFQ010000011.1, read on the forward strand.
CTGAACGATATGCAGACATCGCCCAGCGCAGCCGCGAAATTGCCATCATGGCTGCCTCTGAATCCGGCTTTGCTGAACATCCTACAAGCCTTCTACCCAATGTAGACTTAGTGGCATTAGATTCAGTCGATCCAGTAGCTCAGGAGTGGCACTTAATTATTTTATCGCCTAAATACACAGCAATGGTAATTTGTCAAGAGTTATCGGAGGCTGATTATGGCAGCACTGGAGTACCGACATCAGACTTAGAGCGCAAATTCTATGGCTTGTGGACATTTGAGCCAGAGTTAGTTCAAGATACAGCTGAAATAGCGATCGCTCACATCAGAAAGTACAACCCAGAACTGGCGGAAAAACTTACAGCCGATAAACAACAAATTGTACCGTCAATGGACAGATCCCAAAATTTAGGTGCAGTTGTCTCCCGTGTAGTAGATTACCTCCAGACTGGGCAAGATAATTTATCCATCCCTACAGCCCTTCAGCAACAAACCCTAGATCGCAACTTGGTTTCTAACGAAATCCAAGCCTTTTTGCGAATGGCGCAGCTGATGGATATGGCAGATGTCAACAATCCAATGGCAGCTGCGGAAGTGGTTGTACTTGCTGAAGCGATCGGACAGCTTTTGGATCTTCCCGCATGGCAAATTAAAAGGTTGCGGCTAGCGGCTTTGTTGCATCGCATAGATCCATTACAAAATGCAGAAAGTGTCCTGAATTCTGGTAGTATACCGACACGCTACCAAGAAGATGCACCCAGTTGTCCTTTAATACCAGGGGCGCAAGTATTGCGAACAATGCCACGACTGCGAGCAGTTGCCCAAATTATCACTCACCAAACCGAGTGGTGGAATGGCGCAGGGGAACCAGCAGGTTTAGCTGGAGATGAAATTCCCCTAGAGTCAAGGATTTTGGCATTATTGGCAGACTTTCAGTGGCGAGTCAATCAGCAAAAATCGTCAAATCAAAGCCGAGAACAGATATTTACTCAAGCTTTAGATGAGTGCAAACAGCAACAATCTATCCGCTTTGACCCTAAACTTGTAGATACCCTAGCTTTATTAGTTATGGGTTTACAACAGGGACTTGACTTACCCTTGATGACACCCAAAGTCAGCGCCGGCATCTGGATACTTGATTCCCAATGGGATAGCCACAGCAAGATAAGTGAGGAGATTGGTAGTTACTTTACATGAATATTGAAGCCATTAGATTAGGAAAACTCAAACAACTTCCAGGGGCAAATTTAGAAGACGAGGAACTCTCCCGACTGGATTTAAGCCGAATTAATCTTGCTGGTGCTACCCTTGTCGGCACTAATTTCGCTGCTTCTAAACTCGAAGGTGGGCATTTGGAGGGGGCAAATTTGATGGGGGCGAACCTCCAAGAAACTGACTTACGGGCGAGTTTGATGGGAGCAAACCTGATGCAAGCAGATTTAACAGGCGCTGACTTGCGGGGTAGCAATTTGCGTGGCGCTAACTTGATGGGAGCAAGACTCAGTGATGTGTCATTGGTGGGTGCTTTCTTGAGTGGTGCCAATTTAATGAATGTGAACTTGCAAGGTGTGGACTTACGAGGTGCTGACTTGCGCGGTGCAAACCTGACTGGGGCAAATCTCAAAGGTGCAGATTTGAGTCGCGCCGATTTGCAAGGGGCTTTGTTGAGTGAAGCAAACCTTGAAGAAGCTGACTTGCGGGGGGCGAATTTGGCAGGGGCGAAATTGACGGGAGCGAATTTACTCTGTGCAGAGTTAGAAGGTACAAATTTGAGCGGCGTTAATTTGAATAAAGCCTGTTTGGTGGGTACTGTTGTGGAGGCTGCGTTTTGAATCGGGGTTAATTTATACAAACTGCGATGAATAATATATTAGACCACTCCAATGTATGCCCTCAAAGTAGGCAATTTTCTACGCTTAGACCAGGTACGCGCTTAAATTCGCGGACATTTGCTGTAACAAGCGTCAGGTTAAGGACTAGGGCATGGGCAGCAATCAATAAGTCATTAGGGCCGATGGGTTTTCCTGTTTGCTCCAGGTGTGTACGGATTACCGCATAGTGCTGATCCACTGGAGGCGATAGCGACAAAATAGGTAAAACTTCAAGAATGCTCTCCGCTAGAAAACACTACCTCAACTCTTGGTTGATGATACACTTAATAAGCTGTAAGTTGAACTAGCTTTCCACGGGAGGATATTTGATGCTGCGTGCTGTATTATCAATATATTCTTGTGGGAAAATTTGCCTTCCTAATACCAACGCTTCTTGCCTTTCCTCATCTGTCATATAATCATCTCCCTTGAGTCCTCTTGGGGTACGTCGAGGATTTCCTCCTGCATCTAAATATCGCTGACGTGCGATCGCAAATAATTCTAATATTCTTTGCGCTTGCTGCTGTTTAATGGTATTAGATTGCTTCATCGTTTCATTCCCATCCAAAGGTCACTACTTCGCCGTTTCGTAATATCGTTGCCAAGGGTAAAACAGTACTATGAGTTTGAATATGCCAATACCCTGTGTCTTCATCATATAATCTCCAAACAAGTAAATTTAGAGCTTCTAGGGCATTTATTACCAAGTATTGCTCTTCTGTGGGTTCCACAAATGGTGAGTGCGTATGTAAGCCAGTGCTTATCTTATCAGAGAGGCGATCGCTCAGTTCGCCCTCGTATCCACAAAGCTAGTACACTCATTAACAACACCCCCATGACTCCTTGCAAGGGATTATTATTCACCCCAGTTACCCAATCAGGAACTTGACCAGAATATTTCACTAATTTCCCAACATTAATAATGTAGTAGCCCCATACAAAACCACCATGCAAACCAATTGGTAAACCCAAGCGTCCCCTCCGCCAACGCTTTCCCCATACTTGCGTTAACCCCAGCAGCACTAAAGCTGGAAATTGCGGCAGTGTATGAATAATTGCCTCCAAGGGTTTAATAAAGTGCAATGTAGCAAAGGCAGTTGCATCTGTCCACAATGCCACACGCGGACTGTAATCTCGTTGTAATTCATCTAGCAACCAGCCTCGGAATAACAATTCCTCAGCAAAACCGATGCCCAAGCCAACAAGTAAACCCTCTAAAATTACTTTCAGCAAAAAAACTTTCGGTTGTTGCCACACCAACCAACCCAACAAACTTTCTACCCCAAAAAGTATCAGAATATTAATTATCCCCATAGCCAAACCACGCAGTAAATCCATACCGTTTTGCCGCGTGACTTCTAAGCCATAATGCCGCAGAATTTGGGGCTGTTGGTAGACATATTTGCCCCATAGTCTCAGGAGAAAAATAAATATTAAATATAACAATACCAATGTCAATATACTTTCTAAGTTTGAATCATGCACTAGAAAGTATATTGGTGCAGCCAATGGCAACCATAGCAGCAATAAACTCAAAATAAAAGAACCCAGCCTAATAGGGGCAGGGCGTTCAGCTAAACGGACAAGGTTTTTTTTCATACTAAATAAGTCACCAATCACCAGTCAATACTCTAATTTTTGACCAATGACCAATGACCAATGACCAATAACTAATGACTATTCATCAGGTTCAATCGTGCTACTTAAACCGTGACTTTTCAATGTTTCGCAATAGAACTCAGCATGTTCCAGAGCGCAAGTAATAACTAAAGCTAGCCCATTAGTATGGGCTTCCATCATGATGCTCACAGCCTGGGGTTGGGTAAGGCTTGGCACAGTGGCTATTAATGACTGTACAACATGCTCCATCGAGTTGTAGTCGTCGTTATGGAGCAAAACGCGATACCGAGGCGCGAGCTTACGGGTTGTGGAAGGCTTTTCAATGGTTTCAACTGACACGGCTCTTTGCTCTTTTCTTGTTGATTCACTACTACAAAGTATCTGTGTAGCGATCGCTTAACAGTTATTTACCTATTCTATAGTATTTCTGTTCAGATACTATGCTAGGAAAACCCTTTGCTGCCAAGGATTGGTCGTATTAGTTTTGCGTAGGCACTTGTGAGGCACATGTCTTAAGACATCGTTGCCGTGAGAGTGCTACCCTAATGTTACAGAAGCAACATTAAAAGTAGCGCATTCTCACTTTTAAAATTAAGGAAGTTACAAAATAATCCTTGCCCCCGCCCAAACTGCATAATGATGGACATTAGCCTAGATTTTCTTCAACCAGGACAAATTGTGTCTTTAGAGCATGGCGACAGGAATCTGTATGCAGAAGTCATTCAATTTGTAGTTTCCCGCCAGTTGTGCTGGGTGCGTCCTTTATTAATGGTTACTTTCATTCAAGAATCGCCGCTAATTACCGATTTGCGAGATGCGTCTGACTTGCTTTGGCCTGCCAATTTATTTCGCCCAGCATTAGACACAGAAGTAATTACCTTCTTGAGCCAAGTTTTAGCAAAAGAACCAAAAACTGAACCTGACTCAGCCGCCAAGCAGCAACTCAATCAGTTTATTCACCAACTTTGGCAAGCATACCAATAGTCATTAGTCATTAGTCATTAGTCATTAGTCAGGAGTTAGAAATTATTATTCTCCCCCTGCTTTTCCTGCTCCCTTATGCCCAAAAGCAATTAACATTAACTAATTCTGGCGGTTCTAAGTCAAGAAAGCTAAGATTATCAGCAAGTTTTGTAGCTTTTTATAAAATTTCGTTACAAAACTAAATTACGAATTACGAATTACGAATTATTCTAATATCCCAAGTTAGGAACCAACTGAATTCTACCAGCATCCATCTCTGCCATTAATAATTCCAGAGCTTCGTAGTCAACGTCAGAAATGTAACCCAGTTCCGTCAATTCTGAGTTGATTTCATTTTCTATCTCAGGAGTTAATTTTTTAATGTCAAGAGCTTTTTCTACTAATTTACGAATAGCGTACTTAGTTCTCATAAGTAATAACCCAAGTTTATATGATATTAATTATTCTAGATTTACCTAAGCATAAATAGTGATCCGATAGTCATATAGATCACACTTTAATTAGTTAAATAAATAATTCGCTATGAGGATGTCGTATGCCATCAGCAACGCTAAAGTGAGAAATTTAACTTAGCGTTAAGACTTGGCTAAATTAGCTTTAGTTATAGACTAAGCAAGTTTTCTCAGCATAGTTACTGATGATTTGTCGTTTCTACGGCTGTCTATAGTTGATTGTTTTTGAACTAGCATAAAAAAAAAGTATATATAAGCACATTTTAACCTGGAATTATGACAATCTTTAAACAGAGATACTAAAGCAATAAAGATTCAGCAAAGAGAACTAAGACATATGGTCGATGCAACAAAATAGAGTTTATGTTCAAATAATTGTTAGCTTGACGCTTCAATAATTCTCAATAGGATGTAACTATGCAAGCAGTGCTTAACTATCCCAAGATTGCAGTTATTCGCCCCCAAGGCTTTTTGAATGCTACAAACGCCTTGGAATTTGAACGAGATATGACCACAGCGTTAGCACAAAATGGTATTTCTATCTTGGTAGTAGACCTCGCAGCAGTAGAATCGTTAGACAGCGCTGGGTTGATGGCATTGTTATCTATACACAAGCTGGCTCTTAGTTTAGGAAGGGGTTTCCAACTTTGCGCTATTGCTCCGTCAATTAGAATTATTTTTGAACTAACGCAACTCGATACGGTGTTTGAAATATTGGATGGTGAAGTTGAGTTGGCTGCAACATAACTTTATGTAAAAGCACAAAGGTTCGGGTAGGAAGTGGACTTTATGTAAAGGAGTTATAAGTTGCAACGAGAAACTATGTTAGAAGACCTAATTCAATGCTAAGGTTGGGTTTGAGTAGCTGTAATTAAGGTAGCTAGAAGATAGCACAGTGGCTGTTGCAGTTGAAAAATTAATAACATCGGATATTTTAAAACCAGGACGTTACCTGGGTAATGAGCGTTTAGCAGTACACAAAGCTTGGGATACGGCAGCAATACGCTGGGTATTAACTTATCCAGAAGTATATGAAGTCGGTGCATCCAATTTAGGGCACATCATTCTCTATAACATCCTGAATGCCCAACCGCGTCAATTGTGCGATCGCGCCTACCTCCCAGGAAAAGACCTGGCAGCCAAACTACGCGAAACTAATACGCCATTGTTTGCTGTAGAGTCAAAGCGATCGCTCACAGAATTCGACATTTTAGGTTTTAGCCTCAGTTACGAACTGGGTGCAACTAATATCCTAGAAATGTTGGATTTGGCTGGAATTCCCAAGACGTGGCGAGAACGGCAAAAAGCTGGCGTTGCAGGGGGAGAATTTACGAATCTCCAGTCCCAGTTTCCATTGATTTTTGCTGGTGGGCAAACAGCAACATCTAATCCTGAGCCTTATGCCGATTTCTTCGACTTTATCGCTCTTGGAGATGGAGAAGAACTGTTGCCAGAAATTGGTTTGGTATTGGAAGAAGGCAAACAAGCAGGATTGAGTCGGGAACATTTGTTAGTGGACTTAGCACAGATACCAGGTGTATATGTCCCTCAGTTTTACGACATGGCAAAGGATGGCTCGGTTCATCCTCGTCGCCGAGACGTACCAAAACGAATTTTGCGACGGGTTGCAACTCCCATACCCGCGTATTCCATTGGGTTAGTTCCATACGTGGAAACGGTACATGACCGCTTGACCATTGAGATTAGGCGTGGTTGCACTCGTGGCTGTCGCTTCTGTCAACCAGGAATGCTAACTCGACCAGCACGGGATGTGGAACCCAATCAGGTTGTAGAAGCAATCGAACAGGGGATGCGGGCAACTGGTTACAATGAGTTTTCCCTATTATCTCTGAGTTGTTCTGATTATTTGTCCCTACCAGCAGTGGGGATGGAAATCAAAAATCGTTTAAAAAATGAAAATATTTCTCTGACTCTACCAAGCCAACGGGTAGACAGATTTGATGAAAATATTGCCAATATCCTTGGAGGTACGCGGCAAGGTGGACTGACTTTTGCTCCAGAAGCTGGAACTCAGCGGATGCGAGACATTGTGAATAAGGGTTTGACAAATGAAGAATTGTTGCGGGGGGTGAAAACCGCTTGGGAGCAAGGCTGGGATAAAATCAAGTTGTATTTTATGATTGGCTTGCCGGGTGAGACAGATGCTGATGTTTTGGGGATTGCCGAAACGGTAAGCTGGCTACAGCGAGAATGTCGGGGCAAGGGCAGAAAACCCCTAAACTTTAATCTGACGATTTCTAACTTTACGCCGAAGCCCCATACGCCATTCCAATGGCACTCAGTTTCTACCACTGAATTTAAACGCAAACAAAACCTGTTGCGGCAAGAATTCCGCCGGATAAAGGGAGTGAAGGTAAATTTTACCGATGTTCGCATTTCGGCAATGGAAGATTTTGTAGGACGAGGCGATCGCAATTTGGGCAAAGTAGTCCGGCGTGCCTGGGAATTGGGTGCAGGTATGGATTCCTGGTATGAAAATTTAGATCAGGCTTTTAGCGCTTGGGGGTCTGCGATCGCTCAAGCCGATCTAGACTGGAAATACCGCCAAGTAGAAAATGGCGAATGGAATTTGTTTCACGCACAAGATCAGACGATATCTAAAGATGCGGTAAATACCCCACTCCCAACTCCTGTACAGACGCGATTAATCGCGTCTCACCCAAGTACAGACGCGATTAATCGCGTCTCTCCCAACTCCCTCGATACTCCCCTCCCTTGGGATCATATTGATACCGGAATTGACAAAAAGTGGCTCAAAGAAGACTTGCAACGCGCCTTAGAAGCTGCAATAGTACCCGATTGCTCTTTTGAAGGTTGTTCCCACTGTGGCGTATGTGGAACCGACTTTGGCCATAACGTTGTGATTGAATCACCAGCTATTCCAAAGTTCGCTGGCGAGTTTGTCCCCAACACAACTAAAGTACAAAGACTGCGAGTTTGGTTTGGGAAACAGGGTAATATGGCTTTGGTAAGCCACCTGGATTTAATCCGTCTGTTTGACCGAGTTGTGCGGCGAGCAGGCTTACCAATCGCTTTCACTGGTGGATTTCATCCAATGCCGCGAATTTCTGTAGCAACTGCTTTGGCTCTAGGAGCTACTAGTAGTGGTGAAATTGCGGATTTTGAGTTAACTGTACCAGTGGCAGTCAATGCTTTTCGAGAACAGTTGGTTCGGGAAATGCCCACAGACATACCTATATATGATGTGGAGCAGATAGATTTAAAAACTCCGGCAGCTACCCAACTGCTAGAAACCGCAGAATATTTAATTACCGTAGCAGCACTCGAAGAAGTAACACCTATACAATGGCAAGAATGGATTGATACCATCAAAGCAAAAGACGAACTGTGGTACGAGCATACAACAAAGTCAGGCAAGAGCCAGTTAATAAATCTGCGCGATCGCTTGTTTGAACTGGAATTAGTAGAAACCCGCAAAAGCATTGCAGAATCTATATCTGTTATCCGTTATGTAGGTAGCTATCGCCAAGATGGTTTTCTATTGCGTCCTGAACAAATCCTGTTTATGCTAGGAATAGTGGCTAGTGGAGAATTTCAACTCCTGCACATCCACCGCAATCGGCTAATTTTAGGAGTATAATCCCTGTAGGGCAGCTTGCTAGTAGTTGTCCTAACGTGGCATATCGTCGGAATTGATTTTTGGCAAGGTTGCGTTAGAATGGGTTGAAGAGAAATTTTCTGGCGCTGCATTGAATTAACTGGTTCACTACCCTGGTGTTCAGGGGACGAAAGCAAAGATATTAGAGTGCAAATTCTAGGATTTTATCCCAGACAAACTGAGGCAGATTAAAGAACACACACTCTCTCTATAGCTACCTTGTGAATCAGTAACTAACAGCAGGCTCGCTTAGATTCTCTAAATCCATGCTTTTTAAACAGCTGCTGAATGTTTAATCCCCAGTAGTGCCAAAGAGCTAGTGAGCTACTTTTCTAGAGTTGTTCGCCTTTGGCGTTCTCGTAGGTTAAACAACTGCCGTCGGTTAGGCCGAATTTGCAGACGTTCACGAGACGCGCAAAGCGCGGCTTAAAGTAGGGTAGCAGGTGGCGTTGCTGAGTATAACCCTAAGGATAAATCCGGGGAATGGAAAATAGAAATAGTTTCTTTTTCTTAACGACATTAGTAGGTTACTCTCAAATAAAGCTTCCTGAGTTAAAAACTCACTCAGGATTCAGAACTTTTAACTCACAACTCTCTTTATTGAGGGTATTGCATCACAAATCAACCACGGACGGTTGATTTAATTGCTTAAAGATGCAGCCGTTCTGGAATAATCCACCGTAAAAATGCTCTTAAGAGCGCCAATAGCTATTTAATTTAGAAGCTCAGGTTTGCGATTTTTATTATCAGTAGCACCTTTTGAGGGTTGCAGGGGCAACAAAGGTATAACAAACCTCCAGACCTATTGGTGCTGCCAATTTTGAGGAAATTGAATGCCAAAACAAATTATCATCGCGGAGCAGCACCAAATTGCTGCTGTCTTTTCTGAAGATCAAATACAGGAACTAGTTGTTGCTACGGGTCATCACCAAATAGGTGATATCTACTTAGGAGTAGTAGAAAACGTATTGCCTGGGATAGATGCGGCTTTTGTCAATATTGGCGACCCGGAGCGCAACGGTTTTATTCACGTCACCGACTTAGGGCCACTGAAGCTAAAGCGTACCGCAGCAGCAATTACAGAACTACTAGCACCACAGCAGAAAGTTTTGGTGCAAGTAATGAAAGAGCCAACGGGGACAAAAGGCCCCCGGCTTACGGGTAATATTACTTTACCCGGACGCTACGTAGTACTGATGCCTTATGGTAGAGGTGTAAATTTATCCCGACGGATTAAAAGTGAAAGTGAGCGCAACCGCTTGCGGGCACTAGCAATTTTGGTCAAACCGGCGGGAATGGGTTTGCTTGTGCGTACAGAAGCAGAAGGCAAACCCGAAGAAGCGATTATGGAAGATTTGGAATTGCTGCAAAAGCAATGGGAAGCCATTCAGCAGGAAGCACATTCCACCCGTGCCCCAGCACTACTCAATCGGGACGATGACTTCATTCAGCGCGTATTGCGGGATATGTACGGCGCGGATGTAAATCGGATTGTCGTGGATTCGAGTACTGGTTTGAAACGCGTGAAGCAGTACTTGCAGAACTGGAGCGGAGGTCAAACACCGCAGGGATTGTTAATTGATCATCACCGCGATCGCTCCCCCATTTTAGAGTACTTCCGCATCACTGCCGCCATTCGAGAAGCCCTAAAACCGAGAGTAGATTTACCTTCTGGAGGCTACATCATCATTGAGCCGACAGAGGCATTAACCGTAATTGATGTTAACTCAGGTTCCTTCACGCGATCGGCAACAGCTAGAGAAACAGTTTTGTGGACAAACTGCGAAGCTGCAACAGAAATTGCTCGCCAGTTGCGTCTGCGGAATATCGCCGGGGTGATCGTTGTTGATTTTATTGATATGGAATCACGACGCGATCAACTGCAAGTTCTCGAACACTTTAACAAAGCACTCAAAGCAGACAAAGCTCGTCCGCAGATTGCCCAACTTACCGAACTGGGTTTAGTAGAACTGACCCGCAAACGCCAAGGTCAAAACATTTACGAATTGTTTGGTGAAACTTGTCCCACCTGTGGCGGTTTAGGACATATTGTGCGTCTGCCTGGAGAAATCGAAAACCGATTACCAATACCAGCAGAAACCCCAGAGCGTGAGCGTGAGCGTTTTGTATCCCTACCTCACCGAGAACCACGTCAGCCATCTGCCCGCATCCCAGAACCACGAGAAACCTATGATGGATTTGGGGAAGCATTTGACGGCGACCTAGAATCGAGTAACCTAAATCTGATCAATCATCCTAGTTATCAAGACCTTAATGATAATAAGCGTCGTACCCGCACTCGCCGCAGTCGAATTGCCATCAATGGGTTAAACGGGAAAGATGAAGCTCGGGTTGTAGCCAATCCACTGGCTTTTGTCAACGAGCCAGACTTAGACCTTGATGTTGAATCAGAACTAGGAGTTGCACCAGAGATCCCCTCACCCACCCTTGGTAAACCAGGTTGGAGTGAAAGAGTAGAGCGCACTGTAGTAGATCGCACTGTAGACCGGACTGTAGATCGGACTAAAATTATCAAGGCAGAGCCAGTCAAACCAGTGGTAGAACCACCGGAGATTAGAACTGTAGAAATGAGCCTCCAGGAACAGGATATCTTTGCCTTGATGGGAATATCTCCCTTGGTAAAGTTAGAGCAAGAGGTTAAAAATCCCAAGTCTGTGATTATTAACGTGATTCAGCCTGGTCAACAGCCAACGACTCCAACTGAATCAACCTCAGAATCAACTATTGTCCAAAAAGCAACACCTGAAATAATCCCAAGCAAGATACCAATACCAAAAGTTATTGAGCCAGAACCAAAACCTTTGATAGAAGAGACAACTGAACCATCTGAGTTGACTGCTAGCCTAACGGGTAGCTTGTCTGCGAAAGCTTCCGCCAACGAAGATGAAAGTGATGCGAACAGCGCCGCCACTGCCAGCCGTCGCCGCCGTCGTCGTTCCTCAGCGATTGAGGATAATTAGTTTACTTTATGGTAGAAACGTCGCCAACGCCCTTGGAACAATCCAATTGGCTGGAGTTTTCTACCTTGTCAGGGATTCCAGGGTTGGTTGCAGGTGTGGATGAAGTCGGGCGAGGCGCTCTATTTGGCCCTGTGGTAGCGGCAGCAGTGATCCTACCAGATCATGCTTTGCCAATACTGATGGCAGCTAAAATCAAAGATAGTAAAAAGTTATCTAGTTCTCGTAGAACTCAGCTAGCACAGCAGATTTGTGGGCTGGCTATAGACTGGAAAATTGGGTTTGCTTCTACTGCCGAAATTGACAAGATAAATATTTTGCAAGCGACGCTGTTAGCAATGAAGCGGGCTGTGCTGAAGTTAAAGGTACAGCCTGCACTCTGCCTGGTTGATGGTAATCAGTCAATCAAAGACTTGCTATTGCCGCAACAAACCCTAATTAAGGGGGACGAGCGATCGCTCGCTATTGCCTCTGCTAGTATTGTTGCCAAGGTTTGGCGTGACGAACTGGTACTGCGTCTAGCATTAAAATACCCTATGTACAGCCTGGAGTGTAACAAGGGTTATGGTAGCCAGCGGCATTTGCTGGCTTTGCAACAATACGGGCCCTCGCCCCTACATCGTCAGTCTTTTCGTCCTTGCCAAATCAAAATAATTCGTAATTCGTAATGGGCTACGCCCCGCTACGCTAACGTAATTCGTAATTAGAAACAGTTACATAAGCGGATTTAGACACCCGATGAAAACTTAGCCAACTATAGACGTAGATTCCGTATCCGCAGGAAAGGGGAATTCTAGCTGCAAATTACGAATTACGAACTACGAATTACGAATTAGTTAAATAATTACTCAGCATTCAGGATTGGCAATTCAGTACTGTCACCGTTAAGTCCTCTATCTTTGGTTTGTGATATCACCCAGTAGCGATAATCCGCCAGAAGTTGATTTAATAACCGTTGCTTGACCGATAACAGCACGCTTTTGAGCAAAGCATTGCCAGTAGCTTCTAAAATCGGCTTAGGAGTGAAGGAAAATGGCGGTGGCAAATCCACCAGCACTTCTAAATCAGCTTTTCCTTGCAGGCGAGTGCCAGTGCTTAACTCTTTGGGAGATAGATGCCCTTTTAAATTAAGAGCAAAGCGCTGGTTAATATACTCGAAGCCCAGGATTTCACAGCCTAGCGATCGCAAATTAATTATTCCATTTGATTCTGCCCAAACTCTCATGTCTACAGTAGGTTGAATACTCAATGACATAAAAGTTAACGGACGCATTTTCAAGCGAAATACTTCCTCAGAAAGCTGCTCAATTCTACTGTTGTCAGCCAAAGCCTTAACTAGACGTTGAGGCTGGCGCAAGTAGTGCTGAATGGGAATAGGCTGCTCTGGAACAGCGATTTCAACCGATTGGGAGGCAGTAAACCGGGTAGCCATGAGCGGATAAAAATATCTGTTTCTTAATTTTAATATTTTTTAATAAATTAAATCTGATTATTGAAAAGTTGAAAATTTATTAACCATAAAAATGATTGTTGCTTATCAGCTATACATCATTAGCAGAAAGTTGGTACGCTTATTACTATCTTTAGTTCAATAAATATAAATTAAAATTTCATTCTTGACATAAAATCTATAATATGCATTGTAATTAGGTGAGAAACGAATATAATTGTCCTTAAATTTTCAGAGGAATTTAGCAACAAAACTTTTCCTGGATACATATTTCGGTCTATTTGTTTAGTCCCTAAATTTGAGAGATAAGAGTGTTTTGTAAGAGTAGATGTTGGATACATTTGCCAAAACCAAAATATCATAATCTCTGTTTACGTATTAAACTCGCAACTCAAGGCTAAAGGTATGACTTTATTGATCGCACATTTAGGGCCTCCCGGCACTTATGCAGAACAAGCAGCTGTTTTTTATGTCAACTGGCTAACTAAAAGTACGGGATTTGAAGCTACCTTATCTCCCTATCCCACCATTTCCCAGTCACTGCACGCCGTTGCTGATGGTAAAGCCCACTTGGCTGTTGTGCCAGTGGAAAATTCTATTGAAGGGAGTGTCACTACAACACTGGATACACTATGGCAGTTAGACAGTTTGCGAATTCAGTTGGCTTTGGTATTACCCATTGTCCATACGTTAATTTCTTGCGCGTCTAGCTTAGATAAAATTAAAACTGTTTACTCTCACCCACAAGCTTTGGCACAATGTCAGGGATGGTTAGAGCGGTTTCTGCCGACTGTACAGATTATTCCCAGCAATTCTACAACCGAAGCATTACAGCGATTAGAGCAAGAGACAACAACGGCAGCGATCGCATCTAGTAGAGCAGCTCAACTCTACAACCTGCCCATACTTGCTAGTGGTATCAACGACTATCCAGAAAACTTTACTCGTTTTTGGGTAGTAAGTCAGGGTGAAGCGAACGCTGGATACCAAACATCAAAAGTGCCTACCAGTCACACATCACTGGCTTTCAGTATGCCTGCTAACACACCCGGAGCATTACTCAAACCCTTGCAAATATTTGCTCAACTAGGAATTAACCTCAGCCGGATTGAATCTCGTCCGACGAAGCGATCGCTAGGCGAATACTTGTTTTTCATGGATTTAGAAGCGGATGCCAAAGAAGCACAAATGCAATCTGCTTTAGCAGAATTAACTATCCACACAGAAATTTTAAAAATTCTTGGCGCTTACAATGTTTTGCCAATCAGCGCTGTTACTTGAGAAGTTAGGAGTCAAAAGTGAGGAGTACAGACGCGATTAATCGCGTCTGTACTCCTCACTTTTCATTAAATGTATCTTTGAGAACAGCGCGAGCTGCCAAGTGATTCCGAGTAGAGGTTAAAATTTCCGCTTCCCGCTCTAGACGAGTTGCAGTATCTTGCATTTCTAGCAATAACTGCTGCTCTGCGGCGACACCATAAAGGTTACTGGCTACCCAATAAGATAACTCTGTTGGTAGGTCAGGCAAATCTTCTGGCAGTTCGATATTTTGTTCGGTTAATTTAGCTGATAGACGCACAACATCTCGCAGTAGTTGTTCTACTTCAGAAGACAAAGGTCGCAAATCTTTAGCCGGTGGTTGGTCTTCAATCCACTCAACTAAGCCAACGCGGTATGGCTTTTCACGAACATACTCTAATACCCGAAATCTTTGCTGCCCTAAAGTCAACATCTCAATGCGATCATCTGGCAGCCGTTGGTGATGAACGATTTCCGCACAGCAACCAGTGTTTGCAATTGTACCTTTAACAGGATCGACCATCAAAACACCGAACCTGCGATCGCTCTCCAAAATCGTGTTCATCATGATTCGGTAGCGAAATTCAAAGATGTGCAGAGACAATGGTCTGGTAGGAAACAGCACTACTTCGGGTAACGGGAACAGAGGTAGTTCACGAACTGCAATTTTAGAAGATGATGTCATTGTTATCTTGGTATAAACTTAATCTTTAAAATTTCTTTTTCTCTGCTTTTCCCGTATTTTATCTACATTCTATCATTTGTTTCCTAGCTAAATAAAAGCCCTGAGACATATTTCTTCAGGGCTATGTAAAAATTTATACTAATTTCCTTTGTCCTTTGTCATTTGTCCTTTGCTAATGACTAATGACCAATGACTAATGACTAAATTAAAGTTTGACTTCGATATCTACACCCGATGGTAGATCCAATTTCATCAGGGCATCAATAGTCTTAGAAGAGGGCTGGTAAATATCAATAATCCGGCGATGAGTACGGGTTTCAAAGTGTTCCCGTGAATCTTTATCTACGTGAGGCGATCGCAGCACACAATAGATCCGGCGTTTTGTTGGTAAAGGAATTGGGCCTACAGCTGTAGCATTGGTGCGGTTAGCTGTGTCTACAATCTTCTCGCAAGATGTGTCTAATAAGCGTCGGTCAAAAGCTTGTAAGCGAATTCTAATTTTCTGCTGCTGTAGAGTTGCCATCTTTAATTTTCCAGGTTCTGCGTAATTAGGGGAATGGGGAATGAAGGAGAGACGCGATTAATCGCGTCTGTACAAAAGTGGGGAGTGGGGGTTAAGGGAGACAAAATTGCTTGGCTTCTTCCTACTCGCAACTCCCTACTCCCTTTAATTAAAAAGGAAGAGAAAGGAGCAGAGAGGCACTATACCATCTCTGCTCCTTTGTTATGAGCGAAAAGGTGCTACTTGATAATTTTGGAGACGACACCAGCACCGATGGTGCGGCCACCTTCGCGGATAGCGAAGCGCATTCCTTGTTCAATAGCGATCGCGTTGATCAATTCTACTGTCATCTTGATGCGATCGCCTGGCATTACCATTTCTACTTCTTTGCCTTCATCAGAAGTGTAGGCTTTGATGGTACCAGTTACATCAGTTGTCCGCACGTAGAACTGGGGACGGTAGCCAGCGAAAAATGGAGTCTTACGACCACCTTCTTTTTCTGTTAAGACATAAACCTCACCTTCAAATTCATTGTGAGGTTTAATCGAACCAGGTTTGGCGATGACCATACCCCGTTCAATATCAGCCTTCTGGATACCCCGGAGTAGTACGCCAGCGTTATCCCCAGCCATACCTTGGTCGAGACTCTTCTTGAACATCTCAATACCAGTTACGGTAGTGGCGCGAGTATCTCTGATACCCACTAGTTCAACGTTATCGCCAACTTTGACTACACCCCGCTCAATCCGACCGGTGGCGACAGTACCACGACCTGTAATTGAGAACACGTCTTCTACAGCCATCAG
Source organism: Nostoc favosum CHAB5714 (assembly GCF_020829495.1). GTDB lineage: Bacteria > Cyanobacteriota > Cyanobacteriia > Cyanobacteriales > Nostocaceae > Nostoc > Nostoc favosum. The sequence goes on from NZ_JAIVFQ010000011.1 coordinate 29,361, forward strand.
GAAGGGTTTATCAACATCCCGCTCAGGAGTGGGGATGTAAGAATCTACAGCATCCATCAGTTCATAGATTTTGTCTACCCACGGATTTTCACCGCGTTGGGTCTTAGGATTCTTGGTCATTGCTTCTAGAGCTTGCAGACCAGAGCCTTTGATAATGGGGATATCATCGCCAGGGAAATCGTAGCTGCTTAACAGTTCTCTCAGTTCTAGTTCTACTAGTTCCAAGAGTTCTGGGTCATCCATCAAATCTTCTTTGTTCAAGAAGACAACCAGACTGGGAACGCCTACCTGTTTTGCCAACAGGATGTGTTCGCGGGTTTGGGGCATAGGCCCATCGGTAGCAGCAACTACCAGGATACCTCCGTCCATCTGGGCAGCACCGGTGATCATGTTCTTCACATAGTCAGCGTGTCCTGGACAGTCTACGTGAGCATAGTGCCGACTTGCAGTCTCATACTCTACGTGAGCGGTATTGATAGTAATACCCCGTGCCTTTTCTTCTGGGGCATTATCAATTTGGTCGTAGCCCTTAGCTACAGCCTGACCCATAGCTGCCAAGGTCATCGTGATGGCTGCTGTCAAGGTAGTTTTACCGTGGTCAACGTGGCCAACTGTACCGATATTAATGTGGGGTTTATTCCTTTCAAACTTTGCGCGTGCCATGAATGCTCATTTCCTTATTTTAACTAAGCGTTCCCTTTGCTTTTTGCAATGATAGTTTCAGCTACGCTGCGAGGCACCTCTTCGTAGTGGCTGAACTCCATCGTGAAGGTACCCCGACCTTGCGTTTTTGACCGGATATCAGTGGCGTAGCCAAACATGCTCGCCAGTGGAACTTTGGATGTTACCTTAGCGAGTCCCTTTTCGGTGCTTTGGCTTTCAATCTGCCCTCGGCGGGTGTTGAGGTCGCCAATGACGTTCCCCATATAGTCTTCAGGAACTTCAACTTCAACTTTCATCATAGGCTCTAAGATGACAGGTGAAGCTTTCAGCACAGCCTCTTTCATCGCCATTGAGCCAGCGATTTTGAAAGCCATTTCTGAAGAGTCTACATCGTGGTATGACCCATCAATTAGCGTCGCTTTAACGTCAATCAACGGATATCCAGCTAGAACACCAGATTCGCAGCTTTCTTTCATCCCTTGTTCTGCGGGGCCAACGTACTCTTTAGGTACTGTACCGCCAGCAATTTTGGAAACGAATTCAAAGCCACTACCGGGTTCTCCAGGCTCCAAATTGATCACAACGTGACCGTATTGACCTTTACCACCACTTTGGCGGATGAATTTGCCCTCAACTTTGTTCACAGCTTTCCGAATTGTTTCTCGGTAAGCTACTTGTGGCGCACCTACATTCGCTTCCACCTTGAATTCTCGTAACATCCGGTCTACTAGAATTTCTAGGTGTAGCTCTCCCATTCCCGCGATCACGGTCTGGTTTGTTTCCGGATCGACGCGGACACGGAAGGTGGGGTCTTCTTCTGAGAGAGATTGCAGAGCCTTGGACAGCTTGTCCATATCGTTCTTGGTTTTGGGTTCAACCGCCACCGAGATCACAGGCTCAGGAATGAATAGGGATTCCAGAATTACTGGCGATCCATCATCACAGAGCGTGTCACCTGTCAAGGTGTCTTTCAATCCCAGAGCTGCTCCTAAATCACCCGCTCGCAGTTCATCGACATCTTGCCGATCGTCTGCCTTCATTAGAACTAAGCGGGAAATCCGTTCTTTTTTATTCTTACTAGCGTTGAGAACGTAGCTGCCCTTTTTCAGGACACCAGAATAAACGCGAACAAATGTCAGGCGACCGTAAGGGTCAGCCATAATCTTGAATGCCAGAGCCGCTAGGGGTTCGTTGTCATCAGCTTGCCGCTCAACAGTATCGCCATTGGGCAGTAAGCCTTGAATTGGCGGTACTTCACTTGGCGCTGGCAGGTAATCTACAACGGCATCCAGCATCAACTGCACGCCTTTGTTTTTGAATGCTGAACCGCAAAGTACTGGTACAATCGTCCCCGCAATTGTGCCTTTACGCAGGGCAGTCCGAATTTCCTGCTCTGTAAGTTCTTCGCCCTCGAAGTACTTAGTCATCAGAGCATCATCGGTTTCTGCTGCGGCTTCTATGAGCTTGGTGCGGAATTCGTCTACCTGCGCTTGCAATTCTTCCGGGATATCGGTTTCCTGGATATCGGTTCCTTGGTCATTGGCGTAAATATACGCACGTTGCCGTACTAGGTCAACGATTCCTTGGAAGTCGTTTTCGCTACCAATTGGTAGTTGAATGGCGATCGCATTTGCCCGCAGGCGATCGCGGATTTGCTCGTGAACTTTATAAAAGTTCGCTCCGGTGCGATCCATCTTGTTGATAAAAGCTATCCGAGGAACTTTGTAGCGTTCTGCTTGCCGCCACACTGTCTCAGACTGCGGTTGCACGCCGCCCACAGAACAAAATACTGCGATTACACCATCCAACACGCGCATGGAACGCTCAACTTCAATTGTGAAGTCTACGTGACCCGGAGTATCGATAATGTTAATTTGATGATCTTTCCAACTGGTACTGATAGCAGCAGCAGTAATGGTAATTCCCCGTTCCCGCTCCTGCTCCATCCAGTCTGTGACGGCAGTTCCTTCATGAACTTCGCCAATTTTATGAATTATCCCAGAGTAAAATAATATTCTCTCTGTTGTTGTTGTTTTGCCCGCATCTATATGCGCCGCAATACCAATGTTGCGTACTTTCTCTAGCGGGATCGTGCGTGCCACAGCTACCTCCTATAGTTTTTGCCTCATGATATCTTGTATATTACTCTTTGTTAAGATTCTATACTTTTACGGAAAACCGTCTTCTTTTTGTAAATCTACGATATACCGCTTCTGGAGGGCGATATATCGTTTTTCTACTTAGTAACGATAGTGGGCGAATGCTTTGTTAGCTTCCGCCATCCGGTGCGTTTCTTCACGTTTCCGAATCGCATTGCCAGTTTCGTTGGCTGCATCCATTAATTCATTTGCCAGTTTGCTTGCCATTGTCCGGCCTGGTCTGGAGCGGGAATATTGCACTAACCAACGCAGTGCTAGGGTTGTACCGCGTTCTGTACGCACTTCCATTGGTACTTGGTAGGTTGCTCCACCAACTCGCCGAGCCTTTACTTCTACTAAAGGCGTGGCATTTCGCACTGCTCTTTCAAAGGTTTCCAAGGCACCAGCACCAGTGCGTTCTTCAATAGTTTTTAATGCATCATAAACAATTCGTGCGGCAAGTGATTTCTTGCCATGACGCATGATCCGCCTGATAATCATGCTCACAAGGCGACTGTTATATACGGAGTCAGACGGAACTGGGCGCCTTTGAATAACACCACGACGAGACATACTTCACCTTTAATTCGGAATTGGCAACGAAATTATATGCTATCAGACACCGGAAACTAAAAGTTGTGGAACTCAACCCTCAGACTTTCTCAATTTTGTTTTCGACTGTTACAGCAATGCTGACTTATTGACTGCCAATTTTGGATTAGAGTTTTTGGTAGATGTTCCGACCACAAGGATTGGAAAAAATCAAAAGTCTGTAAGCCTCATCCCCTTGTGGGTTCGACCAATCCAAAATCGCAAATCGCTCGACTGAGCTTGGTCGAAGTCTAAAATCTAAAATTCATTGACTTGCTAGCTGCAACTAAATACTCAAGGCGACAACATTCTAAACCTTAATGTCCAGATTAGAATTCTGCTGTGGGTTACAGCGTTCTCCTCTGAACTTCTACACTTGCTCGCTTAGTGTAGATGTAGCTTGCTTGATTTTTTTAACAGACTTGAGCAGCTTTCATAACTACTCTTAGAACACAAACCCCGATCTTTTTTTGTCCTTGAGCGCTTCTAAGGTAGACGATTAATCGTGTTGGATGCGATTAATCGCCTAATCCTATTTTTTCGCTTCTTTCGGACGCTTGGTTCCATACTTGGAACGGCCTTGTTTGCGGTCTTTGACTCCGGCTGTATCTAGGGTGCCACGGATAATGTGGTATCTCACGCCTGGTAGATCCTTAACCCGACCGCCACGAATCATCACAACTGAGTGTTCTTGTAAGTTGTGACCAATACCTGGAATATAAGCTGTGACTTCAAATCCAGAGGTAAGTCTGACTCTTGCTACTTTACGTAGAGCTGAGTTAGGCTTTTTTGGTGTGGTCGTGTATACTCTGGTACAAACTCCCCGACGTTGGGGGCATTGTTTCAGAGCCGGGGACTTGGTTTTCTGACGCGCTTGTTCGCGCTCGTTACGTATTAGCTGCTGTATTGTTGGCATGAGTTACAGCGCGTAAAGCTGCTTATATGTCTAAGTTTTAACAAATCCTAATTATATCGTTTTTTAGGGGTTTATGTCAATTGTAATTTTTCCTTAATTACTTGGTCATTTTTGCTTTGTTATTGGCAAATGATCGCTAATTAAGGACTATTGACTAGTTGTGGAGAATGAATTACCACAGCCACAGGTTGCGATCGCCTGGGGGTTGTGGAAGCGAAAACCACCACCCATTAAGTCTTCTGAATAATCCACCCTCAAACCGTTGAGGTAATTTAAGCTGGCGGCATCTATGATTACTTGAATCTCATCCAAGTTGAAAACCTGGTCGCCAATTTTTATTGCTTCATCGAAGGACATCTCATAAAAGAACCCGGAACAACCACCTGGTTTTACTGCCAATCGAAACAAGACATTTGGCTGCTGTTTGGACTTTATTCGCCCAATCTCACTCGCGGCTGCTTGACTCAGATGAATCATGGAACTCGTTTTTTGCAATTGAATACCCCATCTTCATTTTACAGACAGATGGGTTGACTCTCGCTTCTTGAAAATTCCAAATTCCCAAAGGCAGGAGCGCGATCGCTATTACTACATTTATAACACTAATATGCTTCAGCCCCCACCTTAACTAGGTAGGGACTTCTGGGGTGCAGTGGTTCCCAAAGACGGTTTGCACAAAAACGTATTGAGTTTTGGGATTAGAGCTTTAATAGCGTTATTTTGGTTTTAATCCTTGGTACGGGCATAGTCATCTTGGTAGCGAATAATATCATCTTCTCCCAAGTATTCGCCATTTTGCACTTCAATCAACACCAAGGGGATCACGCCAGGATTCTCTAAACGATGAGATGTACATTGGGGTACATAGGTTGACTCATTATTGCTCAGTAGTACTTCTTTCTCGCCACAAGTTACCCTAGCTGTACCAGATACGACAATCCAATGTTCACTGCGGTGGTGGTGCATTTGTAGACTGAGGCGGTGTCCGGGCTTAACTTCAATGCGCTTGATTTTGTATCCGCGCCCTTCTTCCAAAACTGTAAAAGCACCCCAAGGACGTAACTCAGTTGCAGCAACGCCTCTGGAAGTGATAGTTGAAGGTAGGTGTAGAGTGTCAGTCTGTGTAGTTTCTTGATATCGAGCCATAGTTACCTCATTTGAAGACATAACAAACCGTTGGTACTCTTAACTATTGATAAAAAATCTGGCGCTATCTTGCAACGTTGGAAATCAGCAATTTTGTCGCACCTTGATAAACATAGCAAAATCAAACGTGACGGTGTAAATCATTACTACTAAAACTCTTGCATCTACACCAAGTCTTCATCAAGCAAAATTACAGGTTGCTCTAAACTTTAAAAAAAGGAGTGGGGAGTAGGGCGTTCGTTGGTAATTGAGTTTTTTTCGGCGTTGCTGAATCATGGGATGATTTCGCTCAATTTGGAACGAGTTTTCAATGGTTTCAAACGCCAATTCATCCCGCATTTATGCAACGCCTTTTTTTCCTATTCCCCATTCCCTATTCCCCATTCCCTACTCCCTACTTCCTACTCACTCATTATCGTGGTTTCAGGAAAATACCAATTCCATTATGAACACGAGCAGCGGTACTAGGTGAACGGTCGAGTAGTTGTCCTCCTAAGTAAAGGCTGGTAGAACTACCACCATCCAAATTTAAGGCATCCACACAGCCCATCTGTTGCATCAGTTGGGCATGTTCTGCCAAATTAGGCCCATAGCCGCCTGGACGATTATGGACAGCAGTAATCATCAATGTGCCTGTTGCTGTTGTGCAAATACCGCTACGAATAGCCTTTTCGGCAATAAAGGCATTGCTGAATTTTTCGCTTTTGGCATCAAGGACAATTTGACGATTTTGGACTAATAGTGGCCCAGCTCCGATAATGTGGGGATAACGGCTAAAATCAGCCGGAGCAGTGGCGCTAGAAATACTTACTGCGGTTCCAATAGGTAGCTGTGAGGCAGCACTAGCAGCGTTGGCGCGTAAGGTTAGTAGGTAGCCATCCTGGGGAATGGGAAAGGCCGTCTCACCAACTTTGCCGCCTGGTAACTGTTGAGTAATTTGGTCTTTCTGTACCACTAGAATAATTTCGTTATCCGTCAAGGGCGTATAAGTTGATCCCCAAGCTGGGGTGTAACGAGCAATACCACTCTGGACGTAGCCGCTATTGAGGAACAGAATTGGTAGACGCTGGTCATTTGCCGTGATTAAAGTTTCTTCTAAGGTGAGACGACCGAAGTAAAATTGGCCAGAATCATTCCAAGCGATCGCACCTCGGTTGAGAATGGGGCCTGATAACCACTGACCATCCCGACGAATTGCACCCAATGGCAATCTGTTATTGCGGTTAAAATAACCACCGTTAATTCCAGCTACTGCTAGGTAACGTTGTGCTGTTTGAATTAAGGGAGCAGTACCCGCAAGCCCATCAGGACTAGCCCACATAGGTTTCAGCGTTAGCCCAAATTTACGGGGATTAACTTCTAACCAGACCACCGGGAAGCGTTCTGTGCCTAAGTTGACATAATGCTGTCGCCAGCGCAATCCTGGGGCCCAAGTAATATCTTTTTCTTCTAGAGGATCGGGTCGAATATCGATAATCAGGCGATTGGGGTTATCTACAGTACTAACTTGAGGCGATAGACCGAAGGGAACGCTCAGACTAATTATGGTTTGGTTTTTCACCACCTCCACTTGTTGAATCAGTGGTTCAGGGGCTGGGGCTGGTGGTATTGGTTGTGTTGGTGTAACTGGTAATAATTGTTTGAGCAAGTTTGGCAGCAATGTTGGTGCTGCTGCTGGTGGCTGGGGGGTATAGCGTTCTATCAAAAGCGGATTGGCTATTCCATCCAGGGTAATTGTCCACTCTCGATTTGGCGGTGTAGTGGGTTTGGCAGTTGGTGTGTCTAGATCAGAGGATGGAGTTTCAATTTTTTTAATAATTGACCCTTGTGCAACTTGCCAGGGAGTTGGACGATCTAAATCAATAAGAATCCGAGTTTGTTGCAAAGGGGCACTTGCCTCTGGAGGTTCCTGGCTCTGAATAATATTTGTAATTTGTGCTTTTGGGGTAGCAATCACCAAAATGTTGCCATTGGTTCGGATTTCCCATCCAGATGTTTGAGCAAAATTGCTAATATCCAGATAGCGATATGCTCCGAGTAGTCTGGTGGTTAAAACCAATGGCTTTGTCACCGATGAAAACCACTGTATTGGTTGCCTTGCTGAGTTACTACTGTTTAAGAAATTGACTCCAATTAATTGCCTAAATGCCCCATCACTGATACTGGTTGTCACCTGACCAGATTTTCCAGAGCGCTGCAACCAAGTTCCTGGTAAAGTGCGACCATTGAGGGAAATTTGATTACCAGAGGATACTACGCCTGTTAAAGCAGGTGCAGGTGACTGGGAGATAAGCCTTGGTATTGATTGGGCGTTTTTTGGAGACTCCTGGGCGTTGATAGCATAGGTAGTAGTTAAGCATAGTGTTATTAAAAGTACTGGTGACACAGTAGCCCGGAAAAATCTGCGTTCGCCCTTGGCGTTGGCTTTGCGATCGCCATTCCCTGATTGGCAATAATTCGGCATTTTTACCATAATTTACTAGGTTTTTTGAAAACTATCAGCCAAGGTATAAACTAACTAATTATTTGGAAATATAAAAAAAACATGAGTTTATTTTTGAAAAAATATGCTATTCTATATATTGGCTAGTCATCTCTTTTAAAAGCCAATCAATTTATTTAGACGCTAAAGCCACTGCAATCAAGTGTTTTAACTGGCACTAATTCTAACCACACTATACACGGTAGTTTTGATTATCAAAACTGGATTAAGATATTTAATCCTGACTGAACGTTGCTACTGTTGTTACTTCAGTAAAATCTAGTTAATAGTAATACATGTGCCAACTGGTAAGCGGCAAAACTCTAGACAACAACGATATTTGGGAATTGTCAAATGGGTATATATTGTAATACGCTGATTTTATTGCTGGGTCAGGATAACTAAATAATTACTAATTCGTAATTCGTAATTCGTAATTAAAAGGGTACAGCAGCCCAGACTAAATCAAAGATTTAGTGGTTAACAAGACAATGGAGGGTACAACCCCCCACTGATTGCAACTACGAATTAAGGTAGCGTAGCATAAAGCCTTCTCTACGAGAGGCATCGCCAACGCCAATGCCAACGGCATAGCTTCCCTTAGAGGGAGTCCTTGATCGTCATGATCAATTACGCATTATTTTGACTTTGGCTTTAAAAAAGAGTAGAGCGTTCAGTTTTAGTTTTGTTTCAGGTGAGCCGAAATAGGCTCTATGAGTAGCTAGCGTGCATCTGGAAAAAGGGAATTGAGAAAATACTTAGCTTCACAATATAAAAAAGAAACTGTCAGGGCAAAAATGATGTCTTGGCGGAGGTAACTTGTCTAACACCGCATAAATACATAAAAAATACGTAAGCATTTTAACACGGGTAAACTAAAAAAGTAAAACCGAAGTTAAAATTTTTTTTCCCTAAATTTCGGTGTTTGTATATTTTTCCATCGCTGAATTTAGAAGTTTTTTCCCATAACGTAGTGGCAAAATTGGTAACTCAATACTTCAGGAACAGGGTATGAATAATAAACCGATGAATCAAGACCAGAAAATCATAGAGGACATAAACTCAAGAGATACCTATCAGGGGCAAAAGTGGTTAGTAGAGGAACGAGATGCCTGTGGTGTAGGTTTTATTGCTCATCGCCAAAATCATACCAGCCACGAAATTGTAGAAAAAGCCTTAGCTGCCTTAACTTGCTTAGAACATCGGGGAGGATGTAGCGCTGATCAAGACTCTGGTGATGGTGCAGGAGTATTGACAGCTATCCCTTGGGAGTTGTTCCAACAAGACTTTGCCCAAAGGGGGAAGGAATTACCATCCATCAATAATATAGCTGTTGGGATGATATTTCTACCACAAGACCAACAAGCAGCACAAAAAGCTAGGGCGGCAGTTGAGCAAGTGGCTGCTGAAGAAAAATTCACTGTACTGGGATGGCGAGTTGTGCCAGTGCAACCTGATTTACTTGGGGTACAAGCAAGAGAAAATCAACCCCAGATTGAACAAGTTTTGTTAGGTTCTGTTGACAAGAGTGGCGATGAATTAGAACGACAGTTGTATATTACTCGCCGCCGAATTAGTAAAGTTGCAACCAACATCTCAGAAGAATTTTATATCTGCTCGTTGTCAAGCCGCACAATTGTCTATAAAGGCATGGTGCGTTCTGCCGTATTGGGCAGCTTTTATGACGATTTAAAAAATCCAGCTTACAAAAGCGCCTTTGCTGTCTATCACCGCCGCTTTAGTACCAACACAATGCCCAAGTGGCCCCTAGCCCAACCGATGCGGCTTTTGGGTCATAACGGCGAAATCAATACTTTGTTAGGTAACATCAACTGGATGATGGCACGAGAAGCTAGCCTGAATCATCCTGTATGGGATGATCGCATCAAGGAACTCAAGCCATTAGTTCATATTGATAACAGCGACTCAGCTACCCTAGACAATGTGCTGGAATTGCTCGTGTGTTCTGGACGCAGCCCCTTGGAAGCTTTAATGATTATGGTTCCAGAGGCCTACCAAAATCAGCCCTCTTTAGGTAACTATCCAGAAATTGTTGATTTCTACGAATATTACAGTGGACTGCAAGAAGCATGGGACGGGCCAGCACTTTTAGTATTCAGTGATGGCAAAAAAGTTGGTGCAACACTAGATCGTAATGGCTTAAGACCAGCTCGCTACGTGATCACCAAAGATGACTACATCGTTGTAGCTTCCGAAGCTGGTGTAGTGGGCTTTCCAGAAGCCGATATTGTCGAGAAAGGTAGACTCGGCCCAGGGCAAATGATTGCCGTGGATTTAGTAAACCATGAAGTCCTGAAGAATTGGGAGATTAAGCAGCGTATCGCCAAGCAGCACCCTTATGGAGAATGGCTGCAGCAGTACCGTCAAGAATTAAAGTCATTAGTTATTGGTCATCCGTCATTAGCAAATGGCAATGGCAAAGGACAAATGACAAATAACCCTGGACAATTGCCTATTGACAAGCAAACATTGCTTCAGTTGCAAACTGCTTTTGGCTACACCACAGAAGATGTAGAAATGGTGATTCATCCAATGGCGATCGCAGGTTCAGAGCCGACTTTCTGCATGGGGGATGATATTCCTTTAGCGGTGCTGTCAACAAAACCCCACCTGCTGTATGACTATTTTAAACAGCGCTTTGCTCAGGTGACTAACCCAGCGATTGATCCCCTACGGGAAAAGCTAGTGATGTCTCTGAAAGTCGAACTGGGTGAGCGAGGTAACTTATTAGAACCCAAGCCAGAATATGCTCGGAGATTGAAACTTGAATCGCCAGTGTTAACGGATGGTGAGTTAGAGGCAATTAAGCTGTCAGGATTTGCCACGGCTGAGTTATCAACCCGATTTGCGATCGCCAGCGGCCCTGAAGGATTAAAGGCCGCAGTCCAATCTTTACAAGCACAAGCAGCTGAATCAGTCCGCGCAGGTGCAAAGATTTTAATCTTAAGCGATAAGGCAAATGACGGTATCAGCCCAGAAGATACATACATTCCTCCCCTGTTAGCAGTGGGTGCTGTACATCATCACCTGATTCGGGAAGGGCTGCGAATGAAAACATCCCTAATTGTCAATACTGCTCAATGCTGGAGTACTCATCACTTTGCTTGTCTCATTGGCTACGGTGCTGGTGCAGTTTCTCCGTATATGGCTTTAGATACGGTGCGTGATTGGTGGTCTGATCCCAAAACTCAAAAGTTAATGGGTGTGCAAAAAATTCCAACCCTCACCCTAGAACAAGCTTTAGGAAACTATCGCAAAGCAGTAGAGTCAGGTTTGCTAAAAATTCTCTCCAAGATGGGAATTTCTCTGCTCTCCAGCTATCAAGCAGCCCAAATCTTTGAAGCTATTGGCATCGGTGGAGATTTAATCGAACTGGGATTCCGTGGTACGACTTCCCGTATCGGTGGTTTGAGTGTTAGCGAACTCGCTGATGAAGTGCTTTCCTTCCACAGCAAAGCTTTCCCAGAAGTGACGGCCAATAAGTTACAAAACCTGGGCTTTGTGCAGTACCGTCCTGGCGGCGAATACCACATGAATAGCCCAGAAATGGTCAAGGCGCTGCATAAGGCTCTAGATGGCAAAAACTATGACCACTACGAAGTTTATAAAAAGCACCTCCAAGGTAGACCAGTAACAGCTTTGCGGGACTTACTAGACTTCCAAGGCGATCGCACCCCAATTTCTCTAGAAGAAGTAGAGTCGGTAACTGAAATTGTCAAGCGCTTCTGCACCGGTGGCATGTCTTTAGGTGCTTTGTCAAGAGAAGCTCACGAAACTTTAGCGATCGCCATGAACCGCATTGGCGGTAAATCAAATTCTGGAGAAGGCGGCGAAGATCCAGTGCGCTATACAGTTCTAGATGATGTAGACGAGTCTGGTCACTCGCCAACCCTACCTCATTTAAAAGGATTGCGGAATGGTGATAAAGCCTATAGTGCCATCAAGCAAGTTGCATCGGGACGCTTTGGGGTCACGCCAGAGTACCTAGTCAACGCCAAACAAATTGAAATCAAAATTGCCCAAGGTGCCAAGCCTGGGGAAGGTGGACAACTGCCAGGGCCCAAGGTGAGCCAATACATTGCGATGTTAAGGCGCTCGAAGCCAGGTGTGACGCTGATTTCACCACCACCGCACCACGATATCTATTCCATTGAAGACCTAGCACAACTGATTTTTGACCTGCATCAAATTAATCCCAAAGCCAAGGTATCGGTGAAATTAGTTGCAGAAGTCGGCATTGGCACGATCGCAGCTGGTGTAGCCAAAGCAAATGCTGATATTATCCAGATTTCTGGACATGATGGTGGTACAGGTGCATCGCCACTAAGTTCAATTAAACACGCTGGTTCACCGTGGGAACTGGGTTTAAGTGAAGTGCATCGCGTCTTGATGGAAAATAGCCTGCGCGATCGCGTGATTTTACGCGTGGATGGCGGACTCAAGAGTGGCTGGGATGTGGTAATAGGTGCATTGATGGGCGGTGAAGAATTCGGTTTCGGCTCCATCGCCATGATTGCTGAAGGCTGTATCATGGCGCGAGTTTGCCACATGAATACCTGCCCTGTGGGTGTTGCTACCCAAAAAGAAGAACTCCGCAAGCGGTTTACGGGAATGCCGGAACAGGTTGTTAACTTCTTCTACTTCATCGCCGAAGAAGTGCGTAGTTTGTTAGCACGACTTGGCTACCGTTCTTTGTCAGAAATCATTGGACGTGCAGATTTGTTGAAATTGCGCCCAGAGGCAAAACTCACCAAAACGCGATCGCTCAACCTGGACTGTTTACTTAAGCTACCAGATACCAGAGACAATCGTAGTTGGTTGCTGCATGAAGAAGTCCATAGCAACGGCGTGGTTTTGGATGACAAGATGCTTGCCGATCCCGACATTCAGACTGCCATTAGGGATCAGTCCACTGTTACCAAGACTTACCCTATTGTTAATACTGACAGAACAGTAGGCACAAGATTAGCCGGAGCGATCGCTTCTAAATACGGTGACAGCGACTTTGAAGGACAAATTAATCTCAATTTCACAGGCAGTGTTGGGCAAAGCTTTGGTGCGTTCAACCTCCCTGGTATAATTCTGACACTGAAAGGAGAGGCAAACGACTACGTAGGTAAAGGGATGCATGGTGGTGAAATCATCATCAAGCCTCCAACTGATGCTACTTATGACGGATCACAAAACGTGATAGTTGGTAATACGTGCCTCTATGGTGCTACTGGTGGCATGTTATTTGCAAACGGTTTAGCAGGAGAGCGCTTTGCTGTAAGAAACTCCAAAGCCATAGCAGTGATTGAAGGCGCTGGGGATCACTGCTGTGAATACATGACTGGTGGTGTGATTGTCGTCCTCGGCAAAGTAGGACGTAACGTAGCAGCTGGAATGACTGGTGGACTGGCGTACTTCTTAGATGAAAACGACTCATTTCGTGAGTTAGTCAACCCGGAAATTGTCAAAATCCAGCGGGTGATTACAGAAGCAGGTACAAAACAACTGCAAGAGTTAATCAAAACTCATGCGGAACGCACTGGTTCACCAAAGGCGAATAAAATTCTGCAAAACTGGGAAGAATTTTTGCCGAAATTCTGGCAGTTGGTTCCACCTTCTGAAGCTGATAGTCCCGAAGCTGATCCTGAAAAAACAACTGAGTTCAGTTTAGTAAGGAGTCATTAGTAACTGTAACTGTTCTCCTACTATGCCTTAAGCCATTCTCCCGTTTAGACACCTAAAACAGTCGGCTGAATTTACCCCTCAAAAGACTAGACCTTTTGCAAAAGTCCCTAACACCCCACCCCCAACCCCTAAGAGCTGTTCGGGAGGGGAGACAAAGCGTAGCTTTGGCGGAGTGGGGTTCTTATTTTTGATTTATGCAAGAGGTCTACTGTAGAGAGCAAAATATTCCCCCTTAAAAAGGGGGAATCTCACTAAATGATTCATAACTGGACTTTAGACTAAGTTGATTTGTTCTTTAGTTTTGCACTCCTGACTAGTACCGCAAAGCGGAAGTCAAAAGTCAAAAGTCAAAATAATTGTATTTCAAGCTCTTGCGCCATTTGAAATGGTATGTTTTTTTCCGCCATGTTGTACTAGTCTAAACTTCAGTCAGAAATAAGGCATTCTAAGCAAAAAATATAATTTTAGTTTTTAGCCAATTACTATTGACTAATTGCCCATAATTAATAATTACTTTTTGTTAGCAAGCAGCTTTTGGTCTGCATCTTCCATTTCTAAAAGTTCTGGAATAGTAACAAAGCGATAGCCTTGCTTTTTAAAGTTGCTAATAATTTTGGGTAAAGCTTGCACAGTTCTGGAACGGTTCCCACCACCATCATGCATTAGGACAATACCACCAGGTTTTGAATCTCTAATCACGTTATTGATCAACTTTGGTACAGTTGGTAACTTGTAGTCTGTGGAATCAGCAGACCACATCACCACAGTATATTTTTGGCCTTTAGCATAAGCAGCTAATCCATTGTGGAGCATACCACCAGGCGGCCTGAATAGATTTGTTTTAGCACCTGTAATTTGATAAATTAGGTCTGTTGTGCGGTCAATTTCAAAAGCAGCTGCTTGTGGATTAAAAGAGTGATACCAGTGATGCCAAGTATGGTTGGCAATGACGTGACCTTGATAGACAATTTGCTTTCCTAACTCTGGATAATTTTTTAGGTTCTGCCCGACGACAAAAAACGTCCCTTTAATATTATTTGATTTAAGAATATCTAGTACTTGTCCTGTAGTCTGAGGCCAAGGCCCATCATCAAAGGTGAGAGCAATTACTTTTTCCTCCTTGGTCAGTTTTGCCGCTTTAACTATTGCCCCTTGAAAACGTGATGGGATGGCGTAGGATAGGCCTTTTGTTTGTGCTTCTTGCTGCCAACTTGTAAGCATCGCCGCCTTTAATTTCTCAATCCGCTGCTGAGTTCCTACGTTTGCAGCTACATCCTTTACATTTATACTCTGTCTACTCTGAGCCTCCGAAGGATTTGGCCTTAGAAGCATCATGAAAGCAAGGCTAAAAACACCACATAAGGCAAGCAGTGCAATTAATATTCCTTCTGGCCACAGAAACGACTTATTGTTTTCCACCTCATAGCTCCTTCAAAGATCGAACCATCCACCACGTTATGACGGTACGTTATAGCACATTTTTTTAGATATCTTAGATACCAGCGGCTTTCTGGTAATCCTGAAAATTGGAATTGGGAAAAACGGAAATTCACAATCGAGAAAATAGACTATACAGCTTTAACTTAAATCTAGATGCTCTAGATTTGGACGAACGTTTATACAATACTTGGTACTGTTTAATGTCAATCCATTTATAAAAGGCAAGGTCTGAACTTCCACATTTTTACCGCTAGCTCTAAAAAGGAGCGCAATCGGATAATTAATGACACCCCAAAATCCTCTTTATCGGAGTTCTGAATTAGTTTCTGTCTTTCACTTCACCGCTAAGGCAGCATTATCGTTTCAAGTTTTATAGCTTTGTAAATTAAGATGTAGCTCAACTGTCGCGCCTACAATTTGCATTTTTTGCGGGCTGAAGTTTTTATAACAAGACTTTCTGGCAGGAAAGCTGTATAATTTGTAGCTAAGTAAATTATTTGATTAACATACAAAACTACTTACAAGGGGTGGGGTATCTTTCAAAAAAGAGTCTAATCAACTATTAGCTCTATTGTTGATAAGATATATCTTACTGCCTGCTGCCATTGCTTCCTTTTTAAGAAAAAGTTAAATTTTTAACTGACAGAATCTTGCCTCGAACTTTTTATGAAATAGACAGACGAAAATTGATTAAATATAGTTTCTCATTGCCAAGGGGCATTTATTCGTTAATCTAGATACTTTTAAATCATTCAGCAAAAATGATTTTATCAGCAGCTTAACTCTGTTTTTGATGCTGATACTTAAGCCTAAATTGCTAGTACGTTTCTGTCTGTTAATCTTCTTCTTGATAGTAAAAGAGATTTATATATTATTAATAATACAATCTAATATATACTGTCACAGTATAATTACGCAACTTATTCACATCTTCATAGCCAAGCTGTTAAAAGTGCAGTTATATAGTATCTATGTATACAAAAGTATCAGTCCAGTAGAACTAGTTGACGTAAAATTAAGAATATGGGTAATTTTTGAAATACACGTAGTGGCGTGGCACAGCTAAAATGATGCATTAAGCGTAGCTTGGGTTGAGCTACGTAAAACCCAAGATTCACCAAGGTGTTGGGTCTCATGCTTTAAAAACTCGTTTCCAGCCAGAGGCTCTTGACAAGAAAGACAATCTTTTAAAGCTTTGTCTAGACTGCCTTTCACCTTAAGTTAACACCAATGGGCAATCCCATCCCCCTATCAACGTATTTGTATCTTTGTATCATTATTAATTATTAAACTGAAATGGTATAACGCACTGTACGAAAGTTTTGGTACGTTAGGACTAATGTTCGTAATGGATCTTACATATTTGCCACTTAACGACCAATTTTATGCTCAAAGAAAAAACCGACTGGCTGTATCGCTCTACCAATCGGTAACTGCTTTTTTAGCAGTAAGAAGCAAAAGTGAAAATCATCTCATAACTTGCCTTATAATTGCAGCAATTAGAATTAAGATTTTTAATTATCTATCTAAAAATCCTAATCATTAGCTTATATTGCCTTAGACAGGTCATAGTTTATTTACAGCACTTTTGCTTATCTCTGGTAGATGCGATAACTGTATTATTTAATATCTGTGTGGGTTTATGCAGAACCCATATTGTTTATAAGTATACCTTTTGAGTCAAAATAATCAAGGTATTTGTCCCACTTCTTAAACTGGCTAGAAACTTTTATGGTTCCTCACGAAAGTGATGCAAAAGAAGAGCGTGCGTCGTTAAAAATATGGCGTGGTTGGCAAGAAAATCTGATTTTAATTGCGATCGCATTGTGTTTGGCATTTCTGATCAGGACTTTTATCGCCGAACCCCGCTATATACCCTCTGATTCGATGCTGCCTACCTTACATACAGGCGATCGCTTGGTAGTTGAAAAAATCTCTTACCATTTTCACCCTCCCATAACCGGGGATATTATTGTTTTTCAGCCACCCGCAGAACTACAACGTCGAGGATATCCCAAAGACCAAGCCTTCATCAAGCGGGTTATTGGCCAGCCTGGTGAGGTAATTAGTGTTGCTTCTGGCAAAGTCTACCTCAACGGTCAACCCTTGGCAGAAGACTACATCGCTGAACCCCCAAATCAGCCATATCGACCAGTGAAAGTTCCAGAAGATGAGTTTTTTGTTATGGGAGATAACCGCAACGATAGTAATGACTCTCGTTATTGGGGCTTTTTACCCAGAGAAAATGTCATTGGTCGAGCAGCGTTTCGCTTTTGGCCTCTTGATCGTATTGGGTTTATTTAAATAGTTAGGAGTTAGGAGTTAGGAGTTAGGAGTTAGGAGTTAGGAGTTATATAGACCTAACCCCCAACCCCTTCCCTACTAGCGTTGGGGAGTAAGATTCAAAGCCTCTCTCCTAAGAGGAGAGAGGTTTGGAGAGAGGTGAAAATATATTGCATACAAACGAGAAACCCTATATTTTAAAACTTTTAACTTAAAACCTTAAATAATACATCAGTTGAGCGATCGCATCACCAGTTAACTCCAACCGCCGTTGGAAATCAGCCAGGTTACGGTAAGGCCCGGCTGATTGCCGATTTTGCACCACTGCTTGCGCTAGAGACAAATTTATAAATGGAATTTCTGCTAAATTTTCAACTGTTGCTGTATTTGGATTGACTAAATGGATCGGACTTTCTAGAGATTCGTGATCATAGTAAATAAAATTCAGCAGAGGCTTTAATGGTTCCAGGCGCGGTGCTGGTATAGCCAAAGCCGCAGCGATATCTTCAATACAGTAAAATTTAACACCCGAATGCGAAAGTTCTACAAGCGATCGCGCTTGGTGAATTGACAAACCTGGTAAGCGTAACCAATCATCTACAGTCGCTTGATTAGCATCAATGCGAATACCTAATTTAGCCGCTATCTGAATTTCTTCTCCAGATTGTAGGCGATAGTAAGGATCGTTGAGGAGCTTGGCCCGGAGTTTTTGCAGCCTGGGGTTCAAAGGTAGCCAGTTATTCATGTTGTCGCTTACCTCAAGAAATCTGGTCTAGCAATTGGCGGCGCTTTTGCTCAAATTCATACTCTGAAATTAGCCCATCCTGGCGTAAAGCATCCAATTCACGCAAAGACTCAGCGATCGCTCCTACCTGATTACTCACCCTTTGGGAATTCCTTGTTGCTGACTTGCCCAGATTAAAATTTTGATCAAAAGCTTCTTCGTCTTGGGCTAAATACCAAACTCCCTCGATGGCACTAGCTACTTTGGGGATCGGTGTCCATGAAAGCAACACATACAAAACACCCCACAACGGCTGTCCCAGATAAAATTTATGTAATCCTGAAATTGTCAGCGTGCCAGAAAAAGCTAAAATAGCGGCAACACTTCGGCTTTTGCGCTTAGTCAACATATTTCTAATAAATATACTAATACCATAGTTTCTACAATCAGACAGTCAACTACCCTGCCTTGCCCTTGGGACTTTTAGATGGGAAGTCCCACACACAATTTAGTATTTGAAGAAATTTGAGTAAGTTTCACATGACTGTGCATTGAGCTTTGATGCTAATTTTAAGTTTTTAACAGCTTAATTACTACTATGTCACAGACCTTCCTACCGCCAAAATGGCTTCAACAGCTTTGTGATCCTTACGCTGTGCTAGGAATTTCTGTAATTGCTAACGAGCGTCAGATTTTAAAACGCTATCACACTTTAGCGAAGCTGCTACATCCCGATCGCCATGCCAAAAGCTGCAATCCAAACCCAGAATTAGCAACGGCAATATTTAGCCATTTAATCAATCCAGCTTATGAACAACTGAAACATCAACAGAAGCGCTTGATTGCCATCGCTATGCTGCGATCGCAATCAAGAGATTTAGAGCAGAAGCCTTTGTCTTCTCAAAGTGCCATAGCTCAGGAAATTATGGAAATGTCTACACCCCAAGCAGAATTGTTTTACGAAGAAGCGATCGCCTGCTATGCAGAAAATCAATACAAATCATTAGAGCAGTTTTATCAGGTGACGCAACAAATTAGTACACTAAATTTAGTATACTTACGGTTGCATAAACCAGACCTGCTATTAACGCAAAAAACTGTTAGCATCCTCCCGGAGGTAGAAGTTAAGCCAGGTGAATTGACATCAGATGAAAAAATTGATGTCAAACCAGTTTTGACAAACTACGCTCAACGTCACTACCAGCGAGCTATTGAGTATGTCAGGCTAGCCAAGTGGCCCCTAGCCGTGCAAGAATTGCGCGATGCCATCAAGTTAGAGCCAAATAACAGCGACTATTATGCCTTATTAGGTTTGGTACATCTCCGACAGAAATTTATCGGGATGGCTAGGGTTTACATCTATCAAGCATTAAAACTGAACCCGCAAAATTCACTAGCTTTGAAATACGCTCCCGAAGTGAAAATTCAATCTGGTGAAAATACCAATCCTAAATCAATGGCTAAAGCTATGAGTATTGCGGCTTTATTAAGTCGGTTTATTCACGGGAAAGGTTCTCAAGTCAAGTAGTGAAATTTCGGTAACATACCGTACTAAAACCGAAGCTTCGTTACTAGATTACTCTCCTAGACTAAAATAATAATAGAAGTAAAACTATTAAGCTCCTGAGTCTGGACACTCAGTTTAATATAAGCAATATGGGATTCTTCGATTCTGAGATAATTCAGCAAGAAGCAAAACAGCTGTTTGAGGATTATCAAGCTCTAATCAAGCTTGGTAATAACTACGGCAAATTTGACCGCGATGGCAAAAAGCTATTTATTGAGAAAATGGAAGCCATGATGGATCGGTATCGCATCTTTATGAAGCGCTTCGAGCTATCAGAAGATTTCATGGCACAAATGACAGTAGAACAACTGAAAACACAATTAGGTCAGTTCGGTGTCACCCCGCAACAAATGTTTGACCAAATGCACCTCACTTTAGAACGGATGAAAGCCGAGCTAGAAAAACAGGTCTAACAAAAGTTAGGAGTTAGGAGTTAGGAGTTCTCAATAAACTCATAACTCATAACTTATCACTCCTAACTTTAATTTGACTTGGGCCGAGAAAACTGAGAAGGTGACTTGAAGTTTTCTACTGGTACATTCTTAAGTGCCTTCTCCATAAAATCTTTCCAGATGGGAGCAACCATACCGCCGCCCGTAGCACGGCTAGCTAATTGTCTGTTGTCGTCCCTCCCCACCCAGACAGCAGTTGTTAGTTGTGGCACAGTGCCAACATACCAAATATCCTTTTCTGAGGAAGTTGTACCCGTCTTCCCAGCGCTTGGACGAGCTATGGCAGCACCTTTACCTGTACCATTAGTAACTACCGATCGCATCACATCGATAATTGCTGCCGATGCCCAAGGGTCTAAAACTCGCTGGGGTTTAGGGGTGTTATCTAATAACACGTTACCACTACTATCGGTGACACGGGCAATTACAGTGGGTGGGGACTGCCAGCCATAATTAGCAAAGGTAGCATAGGCACTAGCCATTTCCAGGGGAGTAACACCAATTGCACCCAGAGGCAGGGAGGTAACAGGTTCCATCGGACTCATAATGCCCAAGGTACGGCAACTTTCTATGACTCTATTCATCCCCACAGCCTTACCAATCTTGATCACAGGAATGTTACGTGACTGGGCTAAAGCTGTGCGGATTGGCATAGCTCCGCTAAAACCCCCATCATAATTTCTGGGAAAGTACCAACCGTCACCATCTCGATAGCTGACTGGGGAATCTACCACCGTTGAGTCTGGCCCATACTTACCAGTAGCAAAAGCAGTATAATATACAAACGGTTTAAAAGAAGAACCTGGCTGGCGTTGAGCTTGAGTTGCACGATTGAATTCACTGATCTTAGGATCTACACCACCCACCAGTGCTTTGATAAAATGTGTGCGCGGATCAATTGCCACCAAGGCGATTTGATTCTTAGATAATCCCTGCCCAAGCAATGATTTATGCCACTTAGCGACAGTTTCCTCTGCCATGATTTGGAAGTTGGCATCAACTGTAGTTTGCACCCGCATTCCACCTTTGAGCAGTGTTTCACGCCCAAACTTTTTAGCCAACTCCTGCGCTACGGTATTGGTTACATAAGGTAAGGCACTACCTTGAAAGGATTTAATTCTACCAAGTTTGATTTCTTGTTTGAGAGCATTGTCGTACTCTGACTGGTTAATCCAGTTCAATTTCAGCATCCGTCCCAACACTTCTTTTTGTGTCTGTTTTGCCAGCTTCATACTCGCAAAGGGGCTGAATTCTTCTGGTGCTTGGATCAAACCCGCCATCATTGCTGACTCACCCAAGGTTAAATATTCTGCTGACTTATTAAAGTAACTGCGGGCTGCCGTTTGTACACCATAATTATTATGACCCCAATAAACTTGATTGAGGTACATTTCTAAAATTTGGTCTTTAGTGAGAATTTGTTCTAACCGAATTGCCAGCACGCCCTCCGCTAATTTGCGGGTAAAGGCACGCTTGTGAGACAAAAATAGGTTTTTTACCAATTGCATAGTAACAGTAGAGCCACCCTCTTTGACTCCACCTGCTACAGCGTTAACTACTACAGCACGGCCAACACCAGTGGGGTTAATACCGTGGTGATCGTAGAAGTGGCTATCTTCACTTGCTAATACTGCCCGTTTTAAATTCGGGGAAATTCTATCCAAAGGTACGACTTCCCGGTTGGCTTCCCCGTGGATACTCGTTAAAAGTTTACCCTTAAGGTCATAGATGTAAGTTGTTTCTGAGGGAAAGAAGTTACGTAGCTGTCTCACATCTGGCAAATTGCGGAAACTAATGGCTAAACCAACCAGTCCTCCGGCTACAATGGAACTTGCCAGCATGGTGATTGAGAGGAGAGTACCGCCAGCTACCTGACCGACTCCTTTCAAAAACTCAAAACCTGATGAAGCCCGACGTTGTGGCTGTTTATCTTCAAAAGTCCTAGAAGACGACACGGCGATTTCACTTCCTCACTTGTAAATTTAACTGTAATTGATTGGACGAAGCAAGGCGGTTAATTTTTTGCAATTATAGTAGTTTGGCAGATGAGAAAGCGGATAAATTGCAAGTGTTTATAACCAACTTAACTTCTAGTGTGCAAAACATAGCTAACAGTGGATTTTCTAGTGTGACGCAAGATTTTGCTTGGCTGCGTCGTGGTGTGGTAGAAGTTTTCCCACAACCAGTTGATGTTAACAGTGAAAGTCTAGAAAAGCGCTTGTTAACTACAAACCAACCTTTGAGGATCAAATTGGGTATTGACCCTACAGGTACTGATATTCATCTTGGTCATAGCATACCAGTACGGAAACTGCGAGCGTTTCAAGATGCAGGCCATATAGCAGTTCTGATTATTGGCGATTTTACCGCACGTATTGGCGATCCGACAGGTAAATCTGAAGTGCGTCGTCAGCTTACAGAAGCAGATGTAGCCCAAAATGCTCAGACTTATCTTGACCAAGTACGTCCTATCTTGGATTTTGACACACCAGGAAGGTTAGAGGTGCGTTATAACTCCGAATGGCTCTCTGGGCTAAACTTAGAAAAAATTTTGGAGTTACTCTCCACGATGACGGTGGGGCAGATGTTAGCGAAAGAAGGATTTGCCGATCGCTATAGAAAAGAGAATCCGATTTTTATCCATGAGTTCCTATACCCGTTAATGCAAGGTTTCGATTCCGTTGCTGTTGAGGCAGATGTGGAATTGGGAGGGACTGATCAAAAATTTAACATTGCTGTGGGCAGAGATTTGCAACGCCATTTTGGTCAAGAGCCACAATTTGGGATGCTAATGCCGATTTTGATTGGCACAGATGGGGTGCAAAAAATGTCCAAGTCTTTAGGTAATTATATTGGGTTGTCGGAACATCCGGGGCAAAAATATCAGAAGTTGCAAGGGGTTCCAGATAATCTGCTGGAACAGTATTTTGAACTGCTGACGGATTTACCTTTAGATCAACTGCCAGAAAATCCCCGCGATCGCCAAACACTTTTAGCATGGGAAGTTGTCAAACAGTACTATGGCGAACAAGCAGCTCAAGAGGCTAAAGAAGCCGCCCAAAGCGGCGGAAAGGAAGGTGCAGTTCCAGAATTCTCTCTAGCTGAGGTATCGCAGTTTCCTAGTAAGTTAGCGTATATTCTCAATGTCACTGGCTTATGCAAAAGTACGGGGGAAGGAAAGCGGAAAATTCAAGAGGGTGGAGTGCGCTTAGATGGCGATCGCATTACCGATGTTGATACTACTTTTGCTTCTGTTGCTGAATTACAAGGTAAGGTTTTACAAGTTGGGAAAAATAAGTTTGTGCGTTTAGTGCCTTAAATGGGGAATGGGGAGTAGGGAATGGGGAATGGTGAACAGGCAGAACAACGAGTTATTGTGGCATTGGATGTGCCAGATGAACAAAGTGCGATCGCTCTTATAGATCAACTTCCGCAAGTTAATTTCTGGAAAGTCGGTTTAGAGTTGTTTACCAGCACTGGCCCAAAAATCCTAGAAGAACTAAAGTCCCGGCAAAAGCGCATTTTCTTGGATTTAAAGTTTGATGATATCCCCAATACCGTTGCTGGTGCTTGCCGGAGTGCAGCTAGATACGGGGTGGATTTACTGACAATTCATGCTACTGCTGGTAGAGATGCCCTGAAAGCCGCAACTGAGGCGGCACAGGAAGGGGCTGCAAAAGCAGGTGTACAACCACCAAAGTTAATTGCTATTACTTTGCTAACGAGCATTTCTGCTAGGCAGTTGGCATTTGATTTAAAAATACCTCTGGAATTGCCAGAATATGCTCTAGAAATGGCCCTGCTGGCTCAAGAATCTGGTTTGGATGGGGTAGTTTGTTCACCTCTTGAGGTAGCACAGTTGCGACAAACTTGTGGAGATGACTTTTTGCTTGTTTGTCCAGGGGTTAGACCAACTTGGGCAGAGAAAGGCGATCAAAAGCGATCGCTCACTCCAGCACAAGCAATTATTGCTGGTGCAGATTATCTCGTGATTGGGCGTCCCATTACTACTGCTACTGAGCCGGAGTTAGCCTGGAAGAGGATTTCTGAGGAGTTAACCACGGTGGCATGAAGCTAAAAGTCAGTAAGAAGCCGGGGGATAGGATGCAGGGTGTAGGGGAGAACAATCTTACCTCTTCGCTCAAAAAGAAAAATTATAGTTGGCTTTTAGCTTGTGGCTTCTGGGTTTTAGTATCAAATAGCCTTGCTTACCCAGCGTTCTCGATAAACCTCACCCGTAACCTCTCTGCACTAGCAGGAAAAGAAAATGTCAACGGTGGGGTGAAGTCTTTGTGTTCTGAGCAAAATTTAGAAACATTAACTATACAGCTACTGCAAGATTTGCCTAGTTATACTAATCGCGCTAGTCAACGCGCCCGCCGCCTCAAAAGAAGCAGTGATGTTTACAGTTATATGCTAGTGGCAGGAAGACCTGAGTTTATTCCTCTGCCCCTTAACCTTGAAGAATATAGTGCAGACGCGTCTAAAAGTTCTGCATTAGGAGTTGAGCAGGTTTTCTTTACTACCTTGGAGCGGCAGTACATAGGAAAGAAAGCGGTAGAATTGCAGGAATTCCACTGGATATTGTTGACTAAAACTAAAACTGGTTGGCGTTTAGTGATGATGTTTTCTCAAATTGGTTCTTATTCAGGACAGCAGCCAGTATCTCCGCCACGCGATAGTAGTAACGGCACTGTTGCCCAAGGAGTTAAAACCTGGTTACGCGATTGTCAAGCTGGAAGTGTACGTCACAATAATTCGTAATTAATAATGACGCTCGATGACTCGCTAACGCTGCGCTAACGTAATTCGTAATTACCACATAACTAAAGTCGGAGAGAAGTTGGATAGCAGGTTTCCTCGGCTCCAAACTTCGGAGGGCTTGAAACAAGTGAATTTATTAATTACGAATTACGAACTACGAATTACGAATTATTCGGTCAATAAAACCTAATTCCAAATCTTCGTAAATTAGGAGAATATTAAATAATGTCTAAAATACTTACTCAAATTATTTATGAACAGGATTATCACTTGTGGCTAGAAACTACGTTGAAACAGTTGCAAGAACGAGATTTAGAGCATCTTGATTGGGATCATTTGATTGAGGAGATTGAAAGATTGGGTAATGAACAGAAACACAAGCTTGAAAGTTATCTACTGCAACTTCTCAAACATTTGCTTTTGTATCAACATTGGAGTCTTCCTGAATGTAAAAATCATTGGGAAGTGGAAATTGATAATTTTCGGGTGGAACTTAGGAAATTAACCAAATCTAAAAACCTCTACAACTATCTGCTCACGGTGCTTGAAGAAGTCTACATTGATGCGCTACGACAAGCAAAAAAGAAAAGTGGATTGAATTGTTTTCCACAAACTTGCCCTTATAGCATTGAGCAAATTTTAGATGTGGATTATTTACCACCATTTATTTATTGATAAGGTGTATAAGTAAGAAAAATAAGTAAAAAAATTTTTGATGAATAAACTCAAAAACTCTATTGATAAGAGCTTTAACTAGTTCCGTGGGTTTAAGTCCCCCGGTTCAATAAAAATTTTGTTTTGTGTTGGGGTTAAATCCCCATTACAAAACTTAATTACGAATTACGAATTATTTAAGAGCTATTTATTACTTTGAAATCCTCTTGCGCGGTATAGCCCTTTATTAAAGGTAGGCAAACTTCCAGCATAGTGGACTAGTACAACGGGCGCGGAAATAAACATACCATTTTAAATGGCGCAAGAAGCTCGGAATACAATTATGCGTGAATGCGTGAATGCGTGATTTTTAACTTCTGCCTTGCGGTACTAGCTTGTATCAGTGTAATTGCGCCTATATCTATGGGAAGATTTTGAGGATAAATAGCTGATAAATAGCGAAAAAAAAGCAGACATTATTTAAAAACGAAGGCTGGCTTGAATTTAATCGTTGTGACTCCCGTTTTTTGGCGATAACATGTAAATAAGTTTACTTCAAGCTTCTCAAACCGCGTTTGGCGTCATTTTTTTATGGAGATTCAGTTAATCAATATCGGTTTTGGTAACATTGTGTCTGCCAATCGAGTAGTTGCCATTGTCAGTCCAGAGTCTGCCCCGATTAAGCGGATTATTACCGATGCACGGGACAGGGGTCAACTGATTGATGCAACTTACGGTCGGCGGACTAGGGCCGTAATTATCACCGATTCCAGCCACGTAATTCTGTCAGCGATTCAGCCGGAAACGGTAGCGAATCGCTTTGTGATTTCCCGCGAGCATCAAACTGTAGATAATTGATTAAGAGTAGATAACAATCTCACTTCTATTTGCACCACATCAGCAGTACTATGTGAATTAGACATGTTTTCTGTCACCCTTGCTACAAATTCTTTAGTCACTAGTACAGCGCGGCGTAAATAAGCCACCCATTTGAAATGTCTAAAACCCTTACGGAACAGTAATTACGAATTACGAATTACGAATTACGTTAGCGTAGCGGTAGCGAGGAACGAGCGTCATTACGAATTACGCAAAGCGGTACTAGTGGACTTGGCCAGGAACATAAGACTAATGAATAATATCTATTGATTGATTCACAGATTGAGGGGATGATGCCAGTTTTACCCATCCAGAGTATTGCTACTACCGAAGAACGCTTACATTTAGGCAGGTTGATTGTCTTAACTGGCCCCAGTGGGGTCGGTAAAGGCACTTTAATGCGATCGCTCCTAAAACGTCATCCAGAACTGTATTATTCCGTATCCGTGACGACTCGTTCTCCCCGTCCAGGAGAAATCGATGGCAAAGATTATTACTTTATCAGCCGCAGTAAGTTTGAACAATTACTTGCTGAAGGCGAATTTTTGGAATGGGCAGAATTTGCTGGGAATTATTATGGCACTCCCCGTGAACCTGTGCTTAACCAAATTCACTTTGGCAAGTTGGTGGTGCTGGAAATTGAGCTAGAAGGGGCAAGACAAATTCGTGCTTCCTTTCCTAGTGCCCTCAGCATTTTTATCTTACCGCCTTCTTTTGATGAATTGGAGAAACGAATACGCTCTCGTGCCCAAGACTCTGAAGAAGCGATCGCCCGTCGTCTACTCCGCGCCCAAGAAGAAATTAAAGCCGCAAATGAATTTGATATTCAAATCGTTAATGACGATTTTGAAACTGCTTTAAATGACATTGAAACGGTTTTGTTTAAATAAGTTAGGAGTTAAGAGTTAGAAGTTATGAATTTAAACTCCTAACTCCTGTACAGACGCGATTAATCGCGTCTCTACTGCTAACTATTCATTTCTAAATTAACCAAATAAACCTTGAATTACTCCCAGGTTACTAGTCAAAAAGTAAGCAACTACTGCACCACCGATACCACCAATTAAGAAAGAACTGGCAAAGTTGTTCCAGCTTTCTTTAGAGTTAAAAGCATCTACCGGAGGGTTGGGTACAGTAACACTGGCAAGTGCTTTGGGTGGATTGCTATTGGCATACAGAGATAAGCCCGCCGTCAGAACAACAATCAAGCCAATGGCTGCCAATAATCCAGCTAAGTTTGCATTATCTGTATCCCGTAGTGGGCCCAATTTAGCAAAGGGGCCAAATATCCAGTAACCATGAGCCATACCAACTTCTAGCCCGCGTCTGGAAGGAGTTATACCAGGACGATAAGCTGGCAAGTTATTAATGAACCACTTGCTCAAGGGAGAAGCATTAATCGGGGTTTCTAGATTACCCAGTTGTGGATTGCGAAATGCGGGAAAAACAACTTCCCGATTTCTGGGATCGCTGGGAAGATTCTTTGATGCATCTACTGCTTGTGCCATATTTTATGTTCGCCTCTAAATTTAAAATGGTGGCATTTTTATATTAATAATAATTGTCGCTAAAGATGTTTTTTGCGTAATAAGTTTAGAAAAATTAATTTAGCTGCTGTCAAAACTTTGAAACTCGCAAGCTGGTTTGAGGATCGCGAGTTTCAAAGAATTAATTTGTTAGTAGTTTAGTTAGTAGTTACTACTTAATTGCCAACTAACGGCTAACAAATTTTTAAATTCTGTCTTCAACTTATGGTAGTGGGTGGAAAAGTAGGTCAGGAAACCAGTAGTTAAATAAAATCAATAAGACGGCTGTAAAAGACAAATTGACAAAGAGCAAAACTGGCCCCAAGGATAGATACTTAACAAAGTATTTCTGCTGCATGAATCATTCTCCCAAATAAATCAAAAGTTGCGGTAAGGGTTAGCGTGGCGAAATCGGAATTTCTGTATCTTTAGCTGTTAATTCGCCAGACAGAAATTCTTTTATGGCTGCTAGGGGCCAAGTAAAGCCTGAGAGCATAATAGGCAGTGCCAAAGGAACTTCAATGATTGCTTCTCTCAATTCCACGTCGCCACCTTGTTTCTTGTTCGCTTGGAGGTAGGCACGACCTACCCAGCCAATCCAACCAGCAATATAGAGAAACAGAATGCTGGGAATCAGGAAGTCACCAGCATGATCTAGACGGCCATCAACAATCAAGTGGGGGTAACCCTCAGGGCCACACAGCTCTTGAGAATAACGCTCAAACCGCTTTCTCCCAGATTCGGGATCGGCGGTGGTATTACGGGCATTAGCAGCTAGCTGTTGAAAAGCGGGATTGTCACTGCACGGTGTCAAATTAGCCCCTAAAGCTTTTGCTGGGGAGGCAAAATTGAACCAAAGACAAATCGCTAAAATCAAAGCAAACAATCGTCGCATAGAGTTGTTTCCTTTTACTACAAAACAAAAAGTTTTATGTACAAAACGAAGCGGCTTGTACAGTTGTTTATTTGCATAACTAGGAAGTCATCATACTCTTGGGTGGGAACCGAGTAAAGTTTAAGTAAATAAAAGTTAAAGCTTCTCAACCAAGATGACTGGGGAGTGGGGAGTGGGGAATGGGGAATGGGGAGTGCTGAGGATAATAATTGTTGTAGTAGGGTAGTTATGGAGTGCTGAGTATAAGAATTTTCATTGTCCGGTAGTAAACAAGCAAGATTTTGTTTGTGCTACTCAAAACTCAGGACTCATAACTCGGAACTCCCTACTCCCCAGTACAGACGCGATTAATCGCGTCTCTCCTACTCCCCACTCCCCACTCCCAATGACAACCGTTTTAGCAATAGAAACCAGTTGTGATGAAACAGCAGTCGCAATTGTTAACAATCGTAAAGTTTGTAGCAGTATTGTAGCCTCGCAAATTCCAGTCCATCAGCAGTATGGCGGGGTAGTGCCAGAAGTAGCGTCTCGTGAACACTTGGAAACGATAAATGTTGCGATCGCTCAAGCCTTAGAGCAAGCCCAACTAGACTGGGAGAAAATTGACGCAATTGCCGCCACTTGTGCCCCTGGACTCGTAGGAGCGCTATTGGTGGGGTTAACTGCTGCCAAAACCCTAGCGATGGTACACAACAAACCATTTTTAGGAGTTCATCACCTTGAAGGTCACATTTACGCAACTTATTTGAGCGAACCAAGTTTAAATCCCCCTTTCTTGAGTTTATTAGTTTCTGGCGGACATACAAGCTTGATTTATGTCAAAGATTGTGGTAGCTACGAAACACTGGGACAAACTCGTGATGATGCTGCGGGTGAAGCCTTTGATAAAGTGGCGCGATTGTTAAAGTTGGGTTATCCGGGTGGCCCAGTGATTGACAAGTTAGCACAACAGGGGAATCCCCAAGCCTTTGCTCTACCAGAAGGAAAAGTTTCTTTACCTGGTGGGGGATTCCATCGTTATGATGCGAGTTTTAGTGGATTAAAAACGGCTGTATTGCGTTTAGTGCAACAGTTAGAGAAAGATGGTGGACAAGTGCCAGTGGCAGATGTAGCAGCTAGCTTTCAGGAAACCGTCGCGCGATCGCTAACTAAAAGAGCGATCGCCTGTGCCCTAGACTATGGTCTAGACACAATTGCTATTGGTGGCGGTGTAGCAGCTAATAGCGGCTTGAGAAAAAACCTCCAAGCCGCCGCCGTTCAACATAACCTACGCGTCCTATTCCCGCCTCTAAAATTCTGTACCGATAACGCCGCCATGATCGGCTGTGCCGCCGCCGAACATCTATCTCATGGTCATACATCCCCCCTCACACTAGGCGTTGAGTCTAGGTTAGCCCTTACCCAGGTGATGAAGTTGTATCAACCTGTTGAGTAGTCATTGGTCATTAGTCATTAGTCATTTGTCATTTGTCATTTGTCATTTGTCATTTGTCAGGAGAGAAGAACTTTCTGTTTGCTCCAATGTCCAATGCCCAATACTTCTCTTCTTAGGCTGCGCCAACGGCAACGCTCAGTACAAGTGTCCAATGCCCAATGCCCCATGCCCCATGACCAATGACCAATGACCAATGACTAATGACTAATGACTAATGACTATTGACTATCGACCGGATGTGAGCAGCCACTGCATCCGGCTGTTCCAACATAGCCAGGTGTCCGCAATCAGGAATTTCTAGAACATTGTCACCACAATATTGGAACAGTCTGTGAAAGCTAGCTAAATGGCGCACATACTTGGGTTCCATAACCTTATCTTCAGCACCAGCCAAAAAATAAACTGGCTGCTTCAATTGGGATACTAGTTCAGGTAAACGATTGATTTCTTCTTCGGTTGTGGAGTCTAACAGACTTCCCAGAGCCGCTTCTGGGTCAGCCACAACAAAATCTATTACCCGTTGACGTGCCCAATAGCGCCCCAAAGGACGAGCTACATTGGCTCTGGTAAACAGCAAATCAATCAAAGGTACTTGGGACAGCCAGCGCGGGCGGACTTGCAAAAATTTCTGACCCACCGAGCGAAACTGCTCAAAGGCTTCTTTGAGATAAATACCACCGCCAGCGTTGATACAGATAACTCCCTTAACACACTCAGGTATTTGATCTGCTCCCCAAAGAGCGATCGTACCTCCCAAGGAGTGGCCAATGAGCCAAGCACTGTTAATATTCAGCTGTTTTAGGAGAATTGCTAAATCCTGAGCATACGCAGCAGGAGTATAAAGAGAATCGATTGGTGAGCCAAGCGCACTACTGGAGATGGGCGTCAGGCTCAAAGACGTTTCTGCCCGACTAAAATCGGTTTTTACCTGGGACTGGGATTCACCAAAACCCCGCAAATCATAGGAAAGGCACTGCAAATCATCTGATAGGCGGGAAATCACAGGTTGCCAATATCCACGGCTATTGAGCCAACCGTGGATAAATACTAAAGCATGGGGGCAGGAAGTGGGAGCCGTTAGCTCGTATGCGTGTGGAACGCCCAAGATTTCGATAGTTGCCATACTTATATCGTACCCCGAAGGGCGGGTGCGACTAAATACGGAGTGCGAAGAGTTAGGAGTTAGAAGTTAGGAGTGAGGAGTTGTTAATTTTTAACTCATAACTCATAACTCATAACTCCTAACTCATAACTTTTTCATTTATCCAGCAACCTCTGTCGCACCCCTTCAGCAATTTTGTGACCCAGATATTCAGGAATAAGGCTTTCATTCGGCCCCAACAAGTAGAGAATTAGCCGTGTACGTCCGCGCCAAACCAGTAGATTTGCATTGACTACCAGCAGGTCTTCCTGCCAGATGGCATACATCACTTTGTAGAATAATCCTGGTTGATTATCGGCTTCAATCATTAGGGCAGGGAGATGAAAGACCGGATCGACATAGAATTCAGTTTGTACCTGCTCTAAGCCAGTATCGAGATTGAATTCTACTGCCAGCATCTCTTCTACCTCAAACCGACCTCCTAAAGCTTCGCGAATAGCACGACAGACATTTTCTGCGGTTTTCTCGCTCAAGGCTTTACTACCACGAGATACCAATAGTTTAATAAAAACTAACATTGGCGGACGGATCTGACCGTATAGACTCAGACCGTGAATAGTCAACCCATAAGCTGCTAGTACACCAAAAATATCGCTGAGAAGAAAAGACTGGTTGCGGTAAGCAAAATGCAGGGCACTTTTGCTACCTTCAGGTTTTAACTCAATAACAGCGCGTCTAGTTTTATAGAGACGGTAGGCTAGCCGCAAATTTTGCAGTTGAATCTCACTGCTGACGAATTGCTCATAAAACTGGGGAAACGCTCGGTTAAAGCGTTTTAGGAGTTCCAGTGTCGAAGATTTTAAACCAGAAGCCATTGTTAAGGGTAAGACTCGCTTGCTTTCATCACTTGGGGACTAGGGGCTGGATGTTGGGGACTAGAGACTGGGGAGAATTTTCTCAAATACTCAATGTCTTGTATACAATTCACTCCTAAGCTAACGTGCATTTAGCTCTATACGAGCAATTGCCAGGATTAGGTTTTTCCATTTTGAATTTTGAATTACAGCAGTTTGCTTTTTAAGCGAGGTACAAAATGCAAGACTCACGCATCAGATATTCAGACCTCCTGCCTCCTGCCTCCTGCCTCCTGCCTCCTGCCTCAAAACCCGCAGCTTTCTACTTCATGCAAAAGAAAACTGCTGTATTTATATCCTTACCCTTTTGGTGAATTTCTCCTAGCCTCTACAACAAAATGCTAAAGTTGAAAATGATTGGTGTGAAACACGCCCTAACTGGCTGTTACCATTGCAAATCCCGAAAACAACCGAAAAAATTTGAGTGTAAAAGGGTAGTAGATGGGGGTAGCTATCTTAGACGTGAATCAACACTCCTGAGAGTGGAAACCAATTCAGTTATACTACCCGAACCACGTTGGCATGGGTTTTTGGAAAACTTGGTTTAGTACTCCTGAATCTGTAGCGCCTAGTAGGACAAACCCCTTTGAAGAATATAGAGCCGATGCTGCGGGCAATTCCAACCCCAGCAGTCTGAGCGAAGCTTCTTCAAAGGAGACTCGCATCGTCTTCAGTACGGAACGAGACATTGACCTGTATGAGCTAGAAGAACTCTGTGATGCAGTTGGTTGGTCGCGTCGTCCTCTAAGAAAAGTGAAAAAAGCTATTGAGCATAGTTTTCTTGTCGCCTCAATGTGGCAGGTGAGAGGAAACCAAAAGCGGCTCATTGGTTTTGCCCGTGCTACCTCAGATCACGCGTTTAATGCCACTATTTGGGATGTGGTGGTTCACCCAGACTTTCAAAGTCAAGGGCTGGGTAAGGCACTGATGAAATACGTTCTGAAAAAACTTAGGAGTGAAGAAATTAGTAATGTCACTCTCTTCGCCGACCCCCATGTTGTAGATTTCTACCGAACTATGGGGTTTATGGCTGATCCGGAAGGCATTAAAGGCATGTTCTGGTATCCTCACTAGCGCTTAATCAAAATAAAACCCGATTTACACAATAAAATCAGGTGAAATAGTGAAAATCTACTATTTTGATGTGGTTTTGCTTTTTTTCTGCCGACGAAGGCGCAAGTATATATCTTGTAAAACTAAGTCGGCAAAAAACCTTTATTGTAAGAATGTAATCTATCTTGTATTTGGCAAAGGATAAAAAAGATTAGGCATAAGCGATCTGATGTGATATAGTTACCTTAATGCTTTTGGGAAAGCGCGATCGCTTTGATGGGATAAAACCAAACCACAAAAAGCAGATAAGTCGAAACGGGATGTAGCGCAGCTTGGTAGCGCGCCTGCTTTGGGAGCAGGATGCCGCAGGTTCAAATCCTGTCATCCCGATTTGTTAAATAATTAATATACTTAACAGCTAAGGCGCATTGACTAAAGGTATCTTGCTAAGATGTGCTATTAAATTGTACATTTTTACCGATAAAAACAAATTGGCTGTTATAGTGTTGAGTTAGGTGTTGAAGCCTAACAGGCAAATTTCGCTTTTAAGCAGTAAGATATTCCTGGCACTAAGCTTTGTATAAATTTGAGAAGATATTAAAGCAAGCGCGATGGAACGATTGATTAAGTAATAGCGTCACCCGATATTAGAGAAAGCCAGATAAAATGGCATTTATCATTTCCAAGGTCGAGAGACAGAGAGACTTTTGAGTGTTTGAGAAAACATGATAATAAGCATCTACAGGATTTCGTAGTAAATAGCAAAACGAAATCGATAAAAACACAAATTTAGCACAGTCGATTTTTCAAAATGCTACTATAGCAACCCTAAATAGTTGTGGAATCTGGATTTTGACCGTTGACGGTTAACACTCAACCTCAACGTGCACAATGAATTTTTTACAATTGAAATAGATTGCTATATAACTAAAGCTAGTTGGTGCTGTGCAACATCCAACCATTTGTTTAATTTAATTGGACTATTCATGCAAGGAGCAGTCATGAAATCATTTATTCGCTTAGGCGCAACATTGGGTATAGCTGGCAGTGTATTTTTAACGGGGCTTTCAGGAATAGGCAATCTACCAGGAATAGGCAATCAAGAGGCGATCGCGTTGCCACAAGATCAGGTAGTGAAAAAGCTCCAAGAAGTACCTGTATTCACGCTCACCAATCCTAAAGGCGAATTCGTAGTACTTTCGAGAAACAACGCATCCAAGCCAATCTCTCAAGTGGGATTTTTTATTAGCAAGCAAGATGCTCAAAAATTCCTTGACAATCGGCTCAAAAAAGAAAACCCCCAGTTGGCAAGCACCCTACAGGTTAGACCTTTGTCCTTGGCAGACTACTATAAAATAGTCCAAGAAAGCAAAAAGAAATCAGACTCTGTAATTTATACTTTAGTACCGACGCAAGCCCAGGTAGCTTCGGCAACAAATATGCTGAGTCAAAATGGTAAAAAAGCGGAGCAATTCAATGGAATTCCCTTATTTGTACCTAAATTTAAGAAAGATAATAGCTATCTGACCATTCCCGTCCCCAACGGCAAAGAGCGGTATATCCCTTTCTTTTTTGAGAAAGAGCAAGCAACGGCTCTGTTAGACGAATTCAAAAAAGCCGTGCCAAAGGAAGCAAACAACACTGAAATTCAGGTGGTGGATTTGTACGGTGTTATGGAAGCTCTGAATAGCAGTACCGACCCTAGTATAAATAAGATTGTTCTCTATCCATCGCGGGAGTCCATCAATTTTATTCGCTCGCTTGCACCGAATCAATCTCCATCTGCCAAGCCCGCTGCTCCGAAAAAATAAAGGTTATGCACTCCAAGGTTGAGGCATGGGGGAGAAACATCTGATATCTGGTTTACAACTTTGGCAGTGGCGCAATACTGCTCTCCAAGCAGCGATCGCCACTGATGTCTCACCAGCCGAGGTAGATTGGCTGCTGCTCGAAGTTGCTGGGTTAGACCGCTTGGCACTGCGTTTGGAGTCTTTTAAAAACTGGCCCCAAATTCAGCTGCAATTGCCTCTAGAAGAGTTAGATAGTTTGTGGCAGAGGCGATTAAATGACCGCTTACCAGTGCAGTATATTGCCGGAGTTACACCTTGGCGTAACTTTCAAATTGCAGTGTCCAGTGCGGTTTTGATTCCCAGACCAGAGACAGAATGCTTAATTGATTTAGCTTTAGCATCTGCTAGTAATACTTCAGGACACTGGGCTGATTTAGGCACTGGGAGTGGAGCGATCGCACTGGGATTAGCAGATGTCTTGCCAGCAACAATTCATGCAGTTGATTACAGTTTAGAAGCTCTGGCGATCGCACAAACCAACGCCCGTAATTTAGGTTTTGCTGACCGGATTAAATTTTATCAAGGTTCCTGGTGGGAGCCACTGACATTTCTCAAAGGTCAGTTCAGTGGTATGGTGTCGAACCCCCCTTACATACCCACCAGTATCTTACCTACCCTGCAACCAGAAGTAGTTAACCATGAACCACATCTAGCTTTGGATGGTGGCACTGATGGCTTAAATTGCATTCGCCATTTGATAGAAATTTCTCCCAGCTATTTGCAACCTGGTGGCGTGTGGTTAATTGAGATGATGGCAGGACAGGCGGATGCAGTGCGAGAACTTTTACAAAATCAAGGTAGCTATTGTAAAATTCAAATTCACGCTGATTTAGCTGGAATTGAACGCTTTGCCGTAGCTTATAAAAGTTAGGAGTGATGAGTTATGACAATTCCTCACTCCTAATTCCTGTACAGACGCGATTAATCGCGTCTCTACTCTTAACTTTGTAAACATGACACAAGTTTCTTTAACAAATCTAATAGCTGGCGCACGCGCTGGGCTTTTGGTGAGTTTTCCCACGGATACTGTTCCTGCACTTGCAGCGATACCAGAAAAAGCAGGATTAATTTTTGCGGCGAAGCAACGCAGTCAAGACAAACCTTTGATTTTGATGGCTGCTAGTGCTGAAGATTTGTGGCTGTATGTTAAAGGTAATGAGAACGAGTATAAAGTTTGGCGAGAATTAGCAGATAAATATTGGCCAGGAGGGCTGACGTTAGTTTTGCCAGCAAGCGATCGCCTACCAAAAGTTATGAACCCTATTGATCCTACGACAATTGGTATTCGAGTCCCAAACAGTGCGATCGCTCAAACTATTTTGGCGCAAACAGGCCCACTTGCTACTACTAGCGCCAATTTTTCTGGTCAGCCGCCTTTGCAAACGATGACAGAAATTGAGGTTCAGTTTCCCAAGGTTCTGACTTTAGATTACCAGAGTGAAATATCAGGGGTGGGTGTACCTTCCACTGTTGCTAAATGGACAGGAATAAATTGGCAGATTTTGCGGCAAGGTGCGATAAAGTTAGATATTTCCAGTGATAACCAAATATAGGTCGCTATAATGTTGTCTTCCTGGTTTTAGCAACAGAGAAATCTGGAACTTTAGTTTGCGCTGTTGTGGTCAAGTGAACTACCCCAACGTATAGACGAACGGGGCTTCCCAATTCATCGGCAATAGCCTCTAGGACTCCGTAGTTCTATTGGTCTGACATTCCCTCCAAGGGCAGGAGTCCTGGTTCCCAAGACCCAAATCCTTTTCTTGCAACATATACCTATGAGCTTGGTTTTCGCTTATGGCATTGATGGTCAAGACAGTAACTATCGTACCAGAAAAATTGGTGATTCCGACGTTCGTTCCTCTTTACGAGACGCTGCGCGTAGCTTGCTTCACTGTAAGAGTACGCTGCTAACGCAATGCTTACCATACATCCAGCATTTGTTTTTGCACAGCAAAAACAAATGCTGGATGCAATGCAATCGTCATCACCCGCTCACAATCCCCACCTTATAAGTACATTGAAGGTAAGGACTTCCGCGTACTGTTAACAAGTTAATAATTGCCAGATTATGAATTGGAGCAACTGGATATATCTAGGAGCAGGAATAGCACTAGGTATGATTTTCCGTCAGTTATTTGCGCGATGGCTACGCCTCCTGCCGCAGGCATCGCCTAATGTTTCATCTAGCTCATCCCCAGTAGCGCCATTAGATCAAGAAGATATGCCACCAATATCGCAACAGCTACAGCAAACGCAGCTGGCATACCTTATGGCAAGGGAAATGAGCCAGTTTAAAGCTGGTTTTTTGGCGCGGACTACCCATGAATTGCGATCGCCTCTCAGTGGTCTGATAGGCTTGCATCAGTTAATTTTGTCCGATCTGTGTGAAGACCCGGCTGAAGAACGAGAATTTATTGCCCAAGCTTACGAACGAACGCTGAAGCTACTCAAGCTGATGGATGAAATTCTCAGCGTTGCTAGAGCTGAACACGGTACTAATAAATTAGATATTCAGCCTAGACCATTAGCCCAAGTTTTGCAAGAGGTTCATAACTTAACTTATATGCTGGCGGCCAATCGCAATTTTGTCTTGCAATTGTTACCCGCCGACTCAGAAATTTATGTTTTGGCAGATTACCTCTGGCTCCGCCAAATATTGATAAGTTTAATAGACACTGCCATTACTCAAATGGAGGAAGGCAGCATCTGTATTTCTAGCAGCACAGTACCTACAAGTAATTTTGTAAACATTTGGTTGGATGTACCAACCCATGCCATACCCTGGAGCGAAGCGATTGATTTGATTATATCTGAAGATCAGCCGACCCAGATTGACCAAAAAAACGCTGCTCTTTCCCCAGGGATGAGGCTATTAATCAATCAGACTCTGGTGGAAGTTATGGGAGGAAAGTTAGAAATCCTGCCCTCGACCATTGCGAAGGAACCACATCAAGAGATTAGCAGACTACAAATCTCTATCCCCCTAGTGATTCCTGAAGCTGAACTTCTGTAGGAGGAACGAAAGCACGGTTAGGTTGGTTGTGTAACACCATCGTAGTGGTGGTGTTGGGTTGAAAACCAATCTTTTCGTAGAAACCCTGCTGGTGAGTAGTCATCAGGTA
Source organism: Nostoc favosum CHAB5714 (assembly GCF_020829495.1). Lineage (GTDB taxonomy): Bacteria > Cyanobacteriota > Cyanobacteriia > Cyanobacteriales > Nostocaceae > Nostoc > Nostoc favosum. The sequence continues at coordinate 67,654 of NZ_JAIVFQ010000011.1, forward strand.
AACGCGCTCAACCCACTTCATGCGGGGATGACTCAAAACGGTTTCTACTAACTTACTTCCTAGCCCACTACTTTGATATTCTGGATGAATCACAACATCCCAAATTGTGGCGCGATAGATGCCATCAGATGTTGCTCTAGCAAAGCCAATGAGTTGATCGCCATCGTAGACGGAAATCACTGGCTCACTGTTGGCAATGGCTATACCTAAATCTTCAATACTGCGACCTTTTGCCCAAAAAGCTGAAACATTTAACAGTTCTTGGAGTTGGTAAAGGTCAATTTCAGACTTGCGTAGGCATAGCCCGTCGTAGACATCGCCTTTGGCGCAGCAGAACTGTTCGCTAAATTTAATCTGAGACTCGTTCATGTATGGCATCTACCTTTAGATATATCTTTGTATGGTTAAGTCATATTTTGCGAGAAATTGCTGTACATGTACATCATATATATGCAACGAGAAAGAAAGTTTAATGGCAAACCCACTTCCATAGAGGATGAGTTGGCCCCTGCTGACGTATCCGATAAACTTGTGTTTCTAAACGTTGTTTTTCCTGCTGTGGTAGTCCGAGTAAGATATTTCGACTTTGCCAAACTAAAACAGCAGCAGTCATTCCAATACAAAAGGCTAAACCAAAGGTAGACAGTGGATGGTAGAAGAGTCCATATCGCACCGCTACCCAGGTAAAATATTGTTGCCACAGAGAAATTTCTGCACGTAGACCCCACAAGCTAACAGGCGCAATGGTGAGCCACAAAAAGCCGACAAACAGCCACCTACCATATATTGTCAGTTGGTGTAGTCTTTGTACTTGTTGAGCAAAGGATGGGTCAGATTTTTCCAAGTCTGGGCCAGTAATTAATGGTTCTTCCGGTTGATCCATAGGGGAATAAAATTCCAAAGCATAGGTGAGCAATTCAAAATCAGTAAACCAATTGTGAAATGCACACAAGTTTAACTATCCTGGGAACTGGTAGATGTATCAATCGGCTCTAAGCTTTCTACCATTTGAGATTGACCCCTTTCTCGCCACCAAGTAAGGAGAGTACTGGCGATGAAAATACTTGAATAAGCTCCCATCGTGAAGCCAATAATCAAAGCTAGAGCGAAATATCTCAGTGTTTCTCCGCCAAATAGAAAGATAGCAGATAATGTTAGCAACACGGTTAAGGTCGTGTTGATTGATCTTGTCAAAGTTTGGTTAACCGCATCATCTACAATTTCGGCAATTGGGCGTTCAGGATTGATTTTAATGGTTTCCCGAATGCGATCGTAAATCACCACTGTGTCGTTGACTGAGAAACCTGTGATGGTAAGTAAGGCGACAATAAAAAGGCTATCTACTTCGATACCCGCCACCAAACCCAAAATTGAAAAAGCCCCTACCGTGATCAAAATATCGTGCAATAGGGCAACGATCGCAAACACGGCATAATCTAACTGGAAGCGGAAGCTCATATAGATAGTAATACCGATGAAGGAAACTATCAGAGCTAATATCCCAGACCTCAACAGTTCTTTTCCCAAAGTAGGGCCAACGGAGTCAATTTGGTTTTTTTGCGGATCAAAAGCACCAATTTGTTGGCTTAAAGTATTTTGCAAGTTGGTGCGCTGATCGACACTTAAATCTTTTGACCGAATTAATACACCATTTTCTGCCCCATTTTCGGAGATAAGTTGGATGCTACTATCACCTAGCCCCTGCGCTTTAGCTACTTCCCGGACAGCGTTGATATCAATTGGTTTGTCGCAATTGCCTGGTTTGGTGCAATCTCGGACAAACTGCAACCGTGTACCACCGATAAAATCTAAACCGGGGCGTAAGGGTGCGTGAATATTGGGTTGTTGCCAAGAAATCACCATTGAGATGATACCGGCGAGAATAATCGCAGCAGAAATAGCCCACCAAAGCGATCGCGATTTGTTTATACTCAGTTTCATCGAGCCACCTCTGCCTTATTCGATGCTGGCAGGTTTGGACAGAAAAGTTCTGTCTTCCGCAAAGAGGGAATTGAAATTGCCAAAAACAGCAATGTCCGACTACAGGTAATTGCGCTAAACATACTCACACCCACTCCCAAAGCTAAGGTCAGTGCAAAGCCTTTGACTAAACCAGACCCCAGCCAAAACAGGGCAGCACAAGCAATCCATGTAGTGACATTGCTATCTAAAATACTAGAAAATGCTCGGTAAAAACCAGATTCCACAGAACGATATAGGGATTTACCAGCCCGCAATTCTTCCCGCGTCCGTTCAAAAATTAGCACGTTGGCATCAACCGCCATCCCAATACTGAGGATAAAACCTGCAATTCCCGGCAAAGTTAGGGTGACACCCAATAAAGCAAAGGTTGACCAAGTTAAGAGGGAGTAGATCACTAGTGACACATCCGCAATCAGTCCTGGTAATCGATAATAAAACACCATGAATATTAATACTAAAGTTAGACCACCAACCCCAGCATAAATACTGCTTTGAATACTATCTTTACCCAAAGTTGCCCCTACTGTCCGCCTTTCTGCAATTTCTACTGGTACGGGTAATGCACCACCACGTAGCTGCACGCCTAAATCATTGGCTTGTTGTGCGGTAAACCGTCCTGTAATTATGGCAGAGCCACCACTAATACCTGCGGCGGCAAATTCTATACCCACGGTAGGAGCGCTGATCAGTTCATTGTCCAGAAAAACACCAATGCTACGCCCAGTACCGGCAAGATTTTTTGTCAAATTGGCAAACAGTTGACCACCCTGTTGGTCGAAGCGAATGGCAACATGCCAGTTATTACCTTGACTGGGTTCACCATAGGCATCCTTGAGGTATTTCCCAATTAGCGGTGGATTGGTGCTTTCAAACAATTCTGCGATCGCTTGATTATTTGAAAGCAAATCTTCTTGATTCTTGACAATTGCTGCTTTGTCAGTACTCTTTCTCAACTCTTCTTGCTTGCCTTTCAATTCGGCTCTAGATGCTTGGAAAGCAAGCAGTTGGGTTTCTGTATTCGGCTTTTGGGTGCGAAATTCTAACTGCGCCGTACCGCCTAGCACCCGTTCGGCTTGCTCTGGGTCATTAACTCCTGGTAGTTGCACCAGTATTTTATCTGCGCCGACTGTTTGGATCAATGGCTCAGAAACACCCAGACCATTAATCCGACCTTCGACAACTTTCTTTACACCTTCCAATTCTCGTTCGGTGATTTGGGGAATATCGGCTGATGGTTTCACCTGAATTGTGAGCTGTGAGCCTCCGCGCAAGTCCAGCCCAAGAGGTATCGGAATTGTAGCAATCACCGTAATAGCGGCGATTATCAGGACTAAAATCAAAATTAATAGCGATCGCTGTCTTTGCATACCATAACTCGCAACTGACAAAGGCTATAATAGCGCTCTTTTGAGGAGTTATGAGTTAGGAGTTGAGAGTTAGGAGTTGTGAATTAGGAGTTGTGAACAAAAATGTAAATGTTTGGGCTTTGGTTGCTAATTTGTTGAGAGTTAGGAGTTGAGAGTTAGGAGTTGTGAATTAGGAGTTAGGAGTTGTAAATTCAAGATTAAATTCTTAACTCCTCACTCCTAACTTTTAACTTCTAACTTTTAAACTCGCAAAGCTACCATTTTTTCCACAGCTTCCACGATTTGCTCTGGTTGGATGATTGTTAGTCGTTCCAGGTTGCCGTTGTAAGGCGTGGGGATATCTTGGGAAGAAAGGCGCAGTACTGGTGCATCCAATTCATCAAATAAGCGATCATTTATTGAGGCGATGACTTCTGCTCCAATACCCGCAGTTCGCATGGATTCTTCCACAACAATGACTTTATGGGTTTTACGCACTGATGCACCAATGGTATCAAAATCTAATGGCTTGAGGGATATTAAATCAATAACTTCTGGATCATAACCTTGTTTTTCAAGTGTTTTTAATGCTTGCAGCACATGATGCCGCATCCGTGAATAAGTGATAATTGTGACATCCTTTCCTTGACGCACAACTTCTGCTTTATCTAGGGGTAGTAAATATTCTTCTTCTGGTAAATCTTCTTTCAAGTTGTAAAGCAGAACGTGTTCAAAGAACAACACGGGGTTATCATCGCGGATAGCCGATTTCAGCAGTCCTTTGGCGTTTCTTGGTGTGGAGCAGGCAACAATTTTCAACCCTGGCACAGCTTGGAAGTAAGTTTCTAGTCGCTGGGAATGTTCTGCGCCTAGCTGCCGTCCCACACCACCAGGGCCGCGAATTACCATCGGAATTTTAAAGTTACCGCCAGAAGTATAGCGCAGCATCCCAGCGTTGTTGGATATTTGGTTGAAGGCGAGCAGTAAAAAGCCCATATTCATGCCTTCAATGATGGGACGTAACCCTGTCATGGCTGCTCCCACTGCCATGCCGGTAAAGCTATTTTCGGCAATGGGGGTGTCTAGAATGCGGAGTTCGCCATATTTTTGGTACAGGTCTTTGGTAACTTTGTAGGAACCGCCGTAGTGTCCGACATCTTCACCGAGAACAAATACACTGGAATCACGCGCCATTTCTTCATCAATGGCTTCCCGTAGGGCGTTGAAGAATAATGTTTCTGCCATTTAGACCTTTTAGTACGATTATAGTTTTAGAATTTTATCGTGCTGCTGTCGCAAATACGGTGAGCGATCGCACTAGTTAGAGATTGGGTTTTTTAAACGAACCGCCCCAAGCATAGAGCGAGTAATTGCCATAACTATATCAACAGCTACTTTATTTAGATTTTAGAGGTTTTATGAGCGATCGCCTCCCCCTCTGACAAATACGGCTAACTTGTTTATGTAATAAAACTTAGGACAAATGTATAAAATATGCTTCAATTTTCACGATTAAAAGCATAGTAACTTAACTCAAGCCATAAAAAATCTGTTATGGCAATAATTTAAATATGCCTACTGTAGAACAATTGAAAACGTTGTTTATCTTAAGTTTTTGGGCTACTAAAATGTATTTACCTGTGTTTTTAGTGCGAATCGATGAACGAACAAAAAATGTTGTAATTCTCGCTGGTCAAGAAAATGAAATTATAATTTACCTAGAGGGGAAATGGAGATATGTATGAATAAGCCAGATTTTATGACAATGCCCCGTGTCCAATTGCGTCAATATATCCTTGACCATAGAGAAGATGATGAAGCTTTTCAAACTTATTTATCAGCGTTAAAGCTAGTGCATATTTCGAGATGATTTTTCACGACAAACTTGATATGAACGTCTAACGCATCACTAGATAGCACGATGCGTTAGGTTAAAGCTGTAATGTACTCTACTTCTATCTGTCAAATTTAAACGTTTGCAACAAATGCTCTTCGATATATAAGAAACGCTTAAGTATTTCTTGCAAATGTATAATCAGTTGCAGCAAACGCTTAATACTTTGCAACAATTGCTCTTCCATATATAAGAAACGCTTAAGTATTTCTTGCAAATGTATAATCAGTTGCAGCAAACGCTTAATGCTTTGCAACAATTGCTCCTCCATGTATAACAAACGTTTAAGTCATTGCAACAATTGTTGTAACGAGCTTATGATTGATTTACTACCGGAAATATCAAAATAATCTAAGTGAAGTTAACTAAACTTTTGTGAATGCGATGTAGTCTTGCCAAGGAGAAGGAAAAATTTACCCTTGGTAAATCTTGGGTGAGGTTTTAATTTGTGGGCTGTAAAGTCAATTTGGATAGGGAATTTTCGACTTGTGTGTACACAGTAGAGCCAGAGGTGGGGAGATGAGAGGGATCAGAGGTGATAATAGTTATTGAATGAGCAAAGGTAACTTTGATATGTCGTATAAAGTTAGCATCGTTATCGAAAAAGATGAACATGGATATTATGCTTATTGCCCAGAACTACCTGGTTGTCAATCTCAAGGTGATTCACTAGAGGAAGTACAGGCAAATATTAAAGAAGCAGTTGAGCTTTATATAGAAACCTTGTCAAATTCAGAAAAACAGGCGCTTCATAACAAGGAAATATTCACAATAACCTTGGAGGTAAAAATTGCCTAAGCTGCCACGTTTAACTGCAATATAAGCTGAAAAACTCTTATTAGATGCAGGTTTTATTCAAATTAGAAGTAAAGGAAGTCACAGGATTTATTTTCGAGAAGAAGTGAGAGTCGTAATTCCTTTTCATTCAGGAAAAGTATTGCACCCAAAAATAGTTAAACAGGTTCTACAAGCCATTGACATTTCTGAGGATGAAACGACACTATAACAAGAAGTAATAACTGAGACAAATGAGTAAGAATCCCACCTTGCCAATAGGCACTTTTGTCTCCCCCCGCCAAACAGATACGGAGTTGATTTATGCAGAATTGTCTCTCACGAATGATTTAGGATTGCTATAGTAAGGTAAAAAGTTACTATTTATCGACCCCATGCAAGTCAAAGATTTAACTATTGAAGAACTCAAGCTACTAATCCAGGAAACTGTTGCTGAAACCATTCAATCTCTACTGATTGACCCCGATGAAGGTAAACAAGTAAAGCCAGAAGTGAAGCAGCAACTACTTGACTCTCTACAGCGTACTCAAGCAGGAGAAGGTGGAGTTCCGGCTAAGGAAATAGCAAAAAAACTTGGTTTGCAGTGGGAATGAGTTACAGCGTTGAATTCACGAAATAAGCTATTACCAATTTAGAAGCACTTGCATCAACTATCCAGGAACGCATCTTGCGTAAAGTTCATTGGTTATCTAAGAATTTCGATGATGTAACTCCCCAAGCTCTCAGCGCTGACCTCAGTGGTCTGTTTAAACTTAGAATAGGTGACTATCGAATTATCTATTCCTTTAATACAGAAGCGCATCTGCTCACAATTCACAAGGTTGGACATCGCCGAGATATCTACAACTAATTAAGTACAGAAAGTTGGGTGCATTACAAGACTGCTCGGTTAAGAATATTTGTAGGTTGGGTTAAGGCAATGCGTTACCCAACAAACCCCGCTAAATGTTGGGTTTCGTTCCTCAACCCAACCTACCCCAGAGTGCTTTTTTAGGCAAAACCTACGCAGTTCAGTCAAATAGTCAAAGAAGTTAGACAAGAACTTGGGAATGATATATGAGGATTTATTTAATCCAATAACGGAGTAAATTTATGGAGACAGATCCAATTATCAGAGTAACTGACGAAAAGCAAATTAATCTCCCACCAGAAATTCAATATAAACTTCAACCGGGTGATGAATACCGAGTAACTATTAAAATAAATTGTATTGTTTTAGAAAAAATCACTCACCCAAATGTAGATTTAGATGAATTTCTGCAAGGCTTAGAAGATTTAGAACCTGATCCTAATCAACCCACGCTGGAAGAAATTAGCGAAATTGTCAAGGATGTCCGACGGGAGTTATGGTCTAATCCATGAGAGTTATTCTGGATGTCAATGTTTGGATTTCAGCGTTATTGTGGGGTGGTGTTCCTGGTAAGACTTTATTGCGTGAAAACGTTTCCTAATATGGCATATAGTGATTTTACTTTAGAGAAAGTCAAACAGAACTTTCAAATAAATACTATTGAAAGAACTGATATTTTTGCTAATATACCTGATATAGAATGCAGTGATTTATTAAAAGAAATTCTTCAATATAATGTACCTATAGCTATTGCCAGTAATAGTGAAAAAGCTCGCTCTGAGATGATTATTTCTCCAATATTACTAGATTTGAGACGACAATTAAATGACCAGATAAATTTATTTTCTGGTGTTGAATTCAATGTTGATCCGGCACAAGGTTTAAATGGAATCTGTGATGACACTGAGCATAACTTTTATCATTCTTGCAATACACGTATGACAAGTACAACGCGGATTAGTTAATTTTTTTTGGATTTCGCACCAGATCAAGCCAAAACACAAAAATCTCACGCCCAAACACTAAAACACAACTCTGTGTCTGAAGCGCCTCTGCGTGAGATTTCCCACTAAATTAGTATTCAATATGCCTAGCCTACTTTAACCATCGCGCCGCATCTTTGGCATGATAAGTCAAAATCAAGTCTGCACCAGCGCGTTTAAACCCAGTTAAAGTTTCCAAAACCACCCGCTCTTCATCAATCCAACCATTGAGAGCCGCAGCTTTTACCATCGCATACTCACCAGAAACATTGTAAGCCGCAACAGGTAAGTTACTCGCTTCCTTCACCCGCCAGATAATGTCCATGTATGCCAGGGCTGGCTTAACCATGAGCATATCCGCACCTTCAGCAATATCTAATTCAATCTCTTTAATTGCTTCGCGGGCGTTACCTGGGTCCATTTGATAAGTCCTTCTGTCCCCAAACTGCGGTGTCGAGTCTGCTGCATCCCGAAATGGGCCATAATAACCCGAAGCATACTTAGCAGCATAAGACAAAATCGGTGTATCTTGAAATCCGGCTTTATCCAAACCCTGACGAATTGCCTGGACAAAGCCATCCATCATCCCAGAAGGCGCGATGATATCGGCACCGGCTTTCGCTTGAGAAACTGCTGTTTTTTTCAACAATTCCAGAGTTGGGTCATTTAAAACTCGTCCTGTTAAATCACCAACTTGTAAATAACCACAATGACCGTGACTGGTGTACTCACATAAACAAGTATCGGCAATTACAATCAAATCTGGCACTGCTGCTTTTACCGCCGTCGCCGCTTTCTGAACGATACCGCAATCATGCCAAGCGCCAGTGGCATCAACATCTTTATCAGCCGGAATACCAAATAGAATAATCGAAGGAATTCCTAAGTCGTAAACTTCTTTTGCCTCTTCGACAATTTTATCTACCGAAAGTTGGTAGACTCCGGGCATCGATTTTACTTCGTTAGCGATTCCCTCACCCGGTACAGCAAATAGTGGGTAAATTAAATCGCTTGTTGTCAAAACAGTTTCACGAACCATCCGGCGCAGTTGAGGATGAGTACGCAGACGACGGGGGCGATGTATAGGAAACATAAAATTTTATGAAGAAAAACAACGCGAATGGACACAAAACAAAGCGTCACAAAAGCAGGCTAAAATTTTCCTGCCGTCAGACAGACTACAAACAGTGCTTAACTGTCCTTTGCCCTACTCTTAATCAAGTTGTGGGGCAATTTTGTATTCTACAGCTTGGTTGCATCTATCCGACGGGCTGGAAAAAAAACAACATAGTAAGCAATTCACGCATTCAAAATGATAAGACTGTCTGTTGGTAAAATCGTGGGGAATTGAGGGTTGAAATTTAAACGCAAAGGGGCGCAGAGGTAAACGCAGAGGCACGCAGAGAATTCGCTACGAATTAATGAGATGTTGTACTTGGTAGTAAATAAATGACAATTACCAATGACCTTATGCCCCATGCCCTATGCCCCATGCCCCATGCCCTATGATAATTTGTATTAAAAAACTCGGAAAATATAGGGATAACGGAAGGGTATATCAGGATTGCTGAAAACTTTTATGAGCGCCCAAATTGTTAATCCCCAGTGTAATAGATATCCCAGACCGGCTAATGGCCCCAGCAATAATAGAGGTAACACTAACCAACCGAATAGAAAAAACAGCGTTCCCAGAATTCCTCCATAAAGCCAGACGTTGAAGTGGAAATTAATGGATTCTTTGGCGTTTTCTTTAACAACAGGATCATCAGATACGAACAGTATGGCGATAGGTATACCTACAGATATCAATGTCGTGCTGAGAAAAATAGCTCCATGCGATAAGGCGGATAGAAGCTTTCGCTTGTCTGTGTCGTACATTTCTTTCTCCTATTTAGTTGATTGTTGGTTATATTACGACCCTATCACGAGCATCGTTGTCTTAAGATTAAAAGACTTACTAGAGTCAAAAAAAAATTAAGCTAGCTAACAAACAAATACACTTATGTCTACTGAACTTCAGTCTGAACTTATTCAAGCAGTTGAACTTCGCCGCAACTTTGCGATTATTTCTCACCCTGATGCGGGTAAAACTACACTAACAGAAAAACTACTCCTGTACGGAGGTGCAATTCACGAAGCTGGGGCGGTTAAGGCGCGACGGGCACAGCGTAAGGCGACCTCTGACTGGATGGCGATGGAACAACAACGGGGTATTTCTATTACTTCGACTGTGTTGCAATTTGAATACCGGGACTGTCAGATAAATTTATTAGACACTCCCGGACACCAAGACTTCAGTGAAGATACTTATCGCACCCTTGCCGCCGCCGATAATGCAGTGATGTTAATTGATGCGGCAAAAGGTTTGGAACCCCAAACCCGCAAATTATTTGAAGTGTGTAAGTTGCGGGGTATCCCGATTTTTACATTTATCAACAAGCTCGATCGCCCAGGAAGAGAACCTTTGGAACTTTTGGATGAAATTGAGCAAGAACTGGGATTACAAACCTATGCGGTAAACTGGCCGATTGGTATGGGCGATCGCTTTAAAGGTGTTTTTGACCGACACAAGCAACAAATTCACCTGTTTGAACGCAGCGCCCACGGCAGCCGAGAAGCCCGTGATACGATAGTGGAATTAGGCGATCCGAGAATAGAAGAGCAGCTAGAACAAAGCCTGTACTACCAACTGAAAAATGATCTCGAACTGTTAGATGGAGTTGGGCCAGAGTTAGATTTGCAGTTGGTACACGAAGGCAAAATGACGCCTGTGTTCTTTGGTAGCGCTATGACCAACTTTGGGGTAGAGTTATTCCTCAAGTATTTTCTCGACTATGCCCTCAAACCCGGTTCTCACTACAGCAGTGTTGGCGAAGTTCCCCCTACATATCCAGAATTTTCGGGGTTTGTCTTCAAACTGCAAGCGAACATGGACCCGAAACATCGCGATCGCGTCGCATTTATCCGGGTCTGCACTGGTAAGTTTGAAAAAGATATGATGGTGAATCACGCCCGCATTGGTAAAATCATCCGTCTGTCTCGCCCGCAAAAACTCTTTGCCCAAGAGCGAGAATCGATTGATGTGGCTTATCCTGGCGATGTGATCGGTTTGAACAATCCTGGTGTTTTTGCGATCGGGGATACAATTTACACGGGACAAAAGCTCGAATATGAGGGGATTCCGTATTTCTCGCCGGAACTGTTTGCATCTCTGAGGAATCCCAACCCCTCGAAGTCTAAACAATTCCAAAAAGGCGTTGCGGAATTGCGAGAAGAAGGTGCTGTGCAAATTATGTATTCAACTGATGAAGCCAAGCGCGATCCAATTTTGGCGGCGGTGGGTCAGTTGCAATTCGAGGTGGTACAGTTTCGCTTACAAAATGAGTATGGTGTAGAAACCATATTAGACTTATTGCCCTACAGTGTTGCCCGTTGGGTTGAGGGTGGTTGGGAAGCTTTAGAAAAAGTGGGACGAATATTCAATACCACTACAGTTAAAGACAGTATGGGACGACCAGTGTTGCTATTCCGCAATGAATGGAATTGTCAACAATTACTGGGCGACCATCCAGAGTTAAAATTAAGCGCGATCGCCCCAGTTTTTTCTAGTCAACAACCAGTGGAGGAATGAAGAAGAATACAGAATACAGAATTCAGAATTCAGAATTAGTCCTACAAAAGAGCCAACTGAATTCTGACCAAAGCTAACGGAAACGTCTTTGGCTTTGCCCCTGACTTCTGAATTCAATCTTTATCATTCACTTGACAAGCAAAACTTGAGCGCGGTTGATTTCCACGGCATCCGAGGTTCGCGCTTTTGCACAAACGTGGATCATTTAGAAGAGATTGGAGTGCCAGAATTTGTATGCCTTCACATGCCAAACCGTCTTTGGAGGCTGGTTTAGTTGCCCTCAAGCAGGGAAATTACCAAACAGCGATCGCTCGACTAGAACCTATTGCTAGCAGCCAAAGTAATGGTACTGCTAGCTTACAAGCCCAGGTTGGTTTAGTGATGGCTTATGCACGGATTGGAGAAGCCTCCAAAGCGATCGCTATTTCTCAGAATCTCATTGAGAGTAACAATCCGCAAGTTCAAGAGTGGGCAACACGCGCTCTCGAACACCTGACAAAACGTCAAAAACGCGATCAAGAATCAAAAAATGTCGAAACTGGATTTGTTGCCTTTGATAACTCAACCCCAGATTCTTCCCCAGTTACCCCCCCGGAAACTCCTACATTAGAGGAACAGCCAAAAGATCAAGTAATAGAAACCAAGAGCGACGAAACCCCGCCGATGGTGCCACTAGCTAGACTCAAAGCTACAGTAGCGACACCACTGCCAGCAGCAGGATCTGTGCCCTTAAGCGGTTTCATGGGTTCTGTCACCCGCACCCAAGCTAAATTATTCGGTGTTATTTATTGGCGACAAGCACAACGCGCCAGAGCATGGCAACCCCTACGTAAACCGAAATTAATCCCTTTACGGTTGCTGACAGCAGGAACATTCATCGCTCTGTTTTGGGTGATGCGAGAAATGCTCAAATTAGCAATGGGATTCATCAACCAGACTTTAGTCAAACTACCTTATCTGGAGCCATTGCAGCTTTTATACCGCGACCCTACTAAATTGTTGCTAATAGTATTGGTGCTTTTAATCGGAGTATCACCTTGGTTGCTGGATCTGCTACTGGCGAACTTGTATGGTCAGCGAGAATTTCCCAAAGATGTATTGAATGCCCATAGCCGCGAAGCTGTTCGGGTGCTACAACGTTGTTGCCAACAGAGGCACTGGCCGTTACCCAAACTGCGGATTTTACCAATGGCTGCACCAATTATCCTGACTTATGGTAGTTTACCACGTAATGCCAGGATTGTTGTGAGTCAGGGACTATTAGAGCAACTAGCAGATGATGAAATCGCCATTATTTACGCCACGCAGCTAGGGCATATTGCTCACTGGGATTTTGCTGTGATGTCTTTGTTGCTGCTGGTGACACTACCAATTCATCAGCTATATCAGCAAGTATCGAATTGGGGAGATAAAATATCAGGGATTTGGCGCCCTCCGGTGGCAATTCTAGCTAGTATCGTTTATGGAGTTTGGTGTTTGCTGACTGGGACTGCATTGTGGTTGTCGCGGTTGCGGCTTTATTATAGCGATCGCGTCGCCTCTGAAATTACAGGTAATCCCAATGCCCTGATTCGGGCTTTACTCAAAATTGCCATTGGCATTGCAGCTGATATCCAAAAAGAGGAACAGACCAGTTGGCAACTAGAAAGCTTAAATCTCTTGACACCAGTCAGCCAGCAACAGAGCCTTTCTTTGGGCACTATTGCCAGCAATCTATCTTTTGAATCATTTTTGAAGTGGGATACTGCCAATCCCTATCGCCGATGGTTTACGATTAATAATAGTCATCCCCTGATGGGCGATCGCATCGAACGCCTCTGCCAAATAGCCCGTCACTGGCATCTAGACACCGAATTACATTTTGCTAGCGAGCCATCAAAAGTTAAGCGTCAGTCTTTCTTATTACAAATCGCTCCCTGGTTGGGAATTCCTCTAGGGGTTCTGTTTGCAGGTTTAGTCTGGCTAATGTGGCAACTAGCATTCGCACTCAAGTTTTTAAATCTAAAGTGGATATATGAAGATTGGTCTTTCATTACAGGCTGCCTTCTGATTGGCTTTAGCATCGGTACAGTGATGCGGATTAATTCTTTCTTCCCCGATATTAAACCTGCCACTGTGCAAACTGACGATTACCTACCCAACCTGTTAGCTGACCCTTCTGCTTTACCAATTGATAGCATCAGCGTGCGTCTTGTGGGTAAATTATTAGGTCGTCAAGGCACTAGCAACTCCCTAGCGCAAGATTTAATCCTTCAATCCAGCGCAGGTTTAGTGAAATTACACCACATTTCTTGGCTAGGACAGCCAGTCAATCACCAGGATCTCATTGGTAGGCAAATTATTGTCACAGGTTGGTTCCGCCGAGGAGCAACACCTTGGATCGATATCCAAACCCTGGAAACTCAAAGTGGTAAAACCATTCATAGCCCTCATCCCATTTGGTCTACTTTTTTAGCAGTTGCAGCACAGGCTTGGGGCGCATACATTTTTCTCACTGGTTAGTTATTGGTCATTGGTCATTGGTCATTAGTCATTAGTCATTAGTCATTAGTCATTAGCAAAGGACAAAGGACAAAGGACAAAGGACAAAGGACAAATAGGAATGTAAACAAAAGTTGCAGGTTTTCTTTCAAAGTGTTACATTTATTTACACAAACAATAGCAAACGACATAACTCAGCACTACAGCTTAGTTATGAATTCGGATGCTTTTCCCCCGCTCCATACTTTTTATCCTCCCAACACAGCAGGAAATTAACCAGCCACTGGCTGGTTTTTGTTTCAAAATATGCTTGGTTGAATAAAAAATGTGTTTTATGTTACGATGCAGTAATACTAACGTCAGAAATGTATGCGCTAAACTAGCTACGTAGAAAATACCGTGGTAATGTAAGGAATGGTATTTGATTCTGCGAAAAAGGCATGGAAGAAAGCGTGTACTTTAGCAGGCAATAGACTATTAAATTTACAATTCTTAGAATTAAGGTGTTATTAGCTCACCATACATAGTGTGGGCTTTTGGATTAAACAAGCTTGATCCCGACGAAAAACTGTATTGTTGTATAGGTTGACAGTTTCGAGCAAAAAAATTGGTTTATGGCAGTCTTGGTCAATAGCATCTATTTAAAAGCCAAAGCCAAGTGATTGTTTTCTTGCCTTGCCATGTTCATTCAACTCTGGAGGTATAGTTCATGTCCATTCGCCTATATATAGGTAATTTGCCTAAAGAAGAAATAGATCGTCAGGATCTGCAAGCAGTTTTTGCAGCAGAAGGTGATGCTGTAACTACTAAATTAATTAAAGACCGTAAAACTGGCAAATGCCGTGGTTTTGGTTTTCTTACAGTCAACAACGACGAACAAGCTGACGAAATTATTGAAAAATATAATGGTCAGATGTTCAAAGACACTCCGATTAAGCTAGAGAAGGCATTACCTCGGACAAAAGGTGATGAGGGTGATGAGCAACCTCCAAAACCAGTTACTCTTGCTGCTAGTAGTACCCCCACTCCTAGCCCTAATAGAGAAGGTAGCCGCCGCGAAAAAAGCTCTAAGAAGCCTCGTCGTGGCGGCGGCGGTGGCGGAGGTTCTCGTGAAAACAGCACCACAACCACCGATTCAGACGCTATTCGTCCAGATCCTCGTTGGGCTTCGGAATTAGAAAAGCTGAAGCAGATGTTAGCTGCACAAACTACGAATTAATCCCTAAGGGAGAGAAATTAAAAATTAAAAATCAGAATTTTTTTTGATTTTTAATTTTTAATTGTTGATTATTACCTAGCTGCTTAGTTAAAAGCTAATTGCAGCTAATTTGGTAAGTGGGTAGGCGCAGCCTAACCTAGGTATCGCATAGTAAATAGGACTTACGCATTGACAAGAAGTATTAAATATGGAGCAACGTTAAAAACTATATCTTTCGTAAGGGCACAGCATTGCTGTGCCCCTACAACATGGTCTATTTACGATCGCAGAATAATTAAGAAAAGCCTGAAAACTTCCTATTTTAGGTAATGCACATCACGATGCATTTGTACAGTGCGTAACTCCTAGTAAAATCAAGCGACACATAAATTTCACGCATTCCACATCCTTACGTAATAGTAAGTCTATACTGATACAACAATACCTTCCATAGAGTTACTGTTAGAGCTTGCTTATAAAAAAATTAAGTTTTTGTGATTAGGCGCATTGAAAAACCTGACTGAAAATGAATGCGATGCCTACGGCGGGCTGCGCCTACGCAATAATTGTCTAGATTTGACAGGTTATAGCTAGCTGATATGCCAAGGTGAACCGGAGGCGCACAGGCGCAGCCCGCACTTCGACAAAGCTCAGTGACCACCGTAGGCATCGCTCTAAAGATAATCTACACTCAAGGTGATACCGATCATTTGCAGCTTCTGTTATGTCCTCAACTCTAGATTCTTTGCCACCTGCGCTCGCTAAAATTGTCCAGCGCTTTCAACGCGCTTCCGAACCGAAGCGACGCTACGAACAGCTAATCTGGTATGCTCAGAAGCTCAATGAGTTCCCAGAAGCTGATAAATTACCCGAAAATAAAGTTCCTGGTTGTGTGTCTCAAGTTTATATCACAGCAGCCTTGGATGACGGTAAGGTTGTGTTTCAGGGTGATTCCGATTCTCAGTTAACCAAAGGATTAGTCGGGCTTCTGGTTGAAGGATTACATGGACTAACGCCAAGTGAGATTGTCCAGCTGACTCCAGATTTTATTCAAGAAACAGGTTTAAATGTTAGCCTGACACCTTCCCGTGCTAATGGATTTTACAATATTTTTAAAACCATGCAAAAAAAAGCATTGGAATCTAAAATTGGTCATTAGTCATTAGTCATTGGTCATTAGCAAAGGACAAATGACAAATGACAAAGGACAACTGACAAATGACAAATAAGGTACAACTACCAAAATTTAGTCTCATGTCAACAAATTTATTATCTACCCCTGCTGCTATTGGTTTTGGTGGAGTAGTTCAAGAATATCTCTGGAACTGGGAAAATCAGCAATTGCGAGTTGTTTATGAAACCCTCGGTAAAGGTTCACCGCTATTGCTGCTACCATCTTTCAGCAGTGTTTCGACGCGTTTGGAAGTAGGCGAACTTGCCAGGTTACTAGCTCCCAATTTTAAAGTTGTAGCCATAGACTGGCCAGGTTTTGGTGAATCTTCTCGCCCTAGCTTGAATTACCGACCAGAAATATATCAGCAATTTCTGGAAGATTTTGTCAAAACTATTTTTAATACTCCCATTACTGTGGTGGCGGCTGGTCATGGTGCTAGTTACGTTTTACAATTAGCTGTCAAACAACCTGCTACTTTCTCACGAATTTTGTTGTTAGCTCCTACTTGGCGTGGGCCTTTACCAACAATGGGGGCAAGTCAGCAAATAGCTGGCATGGTGAGAGAATTGGTGCGATCGCCTATACTTGGTCAAGCTCTCTACAAACTTAACACTAGCCAATCTTTCTTAAGTTTTATGTACCGCCGTCATGTCTTTACTGACGCGGCTAAAATTACACCCAGTTTCATTAAGAAGAAGTGGCACATGACTCAACAACCAGGAGCGCGATTTGCTTCTGCTGCCTTTGTAACTGGTAATCTCGATGCTGTACACGAACAATCTGATTTTCTGGGACTTGTGCAGTCTTTAACTGTACCGCTCATGGTAGTAATTGGGGAATCCAGCCCCCCCAAATCACGAGAAGAAATGAACGCTTTGGTAGCCTTACCAGGAGTGAGAAGCGTTGTCATACCTGGTTCTCTGGGACTGCATGAAGAATACCCAGCAGTTGTTTTAGAAGCAGTTCAAGATTTTTTGTTCTCTCGAAAAAATTAAATTCTCGCACCAAGAGGCAAAGAATAATTTTGCACCTTGGTGCGAGATTAAGATTAGTTCAAGCTACTGCGAGTAAGTTTTTGCAAGCGAGAAAGAGAAAGCGCTAGTAGACCGACTATACCAAGACCAAGAACAGTTGATGACTCAGGCACTGTCTTGACTTCAAAATCAAAACTGAAAGTGCCAGACTCTTTAAAGGGAATACGGTGATTATCAGTGCCTAAATCCACTAATTTGAATGATGCAGAATAAGTTCCCAGTGGTGCAGCAGCATCAGTCCAAAAAGTAGGGGTGAACGAAAAATTATCACCACTGCCGATTGTGTAGATATCGCCGACTGACTTGACAATATCAACGCCTACTGAATCACCAATATTCAATCCACTACTAATTGAGGCTAATTGTAAACCAATATTTGCACCCTCAAGCGATCGCTGCCAACGACCATTAGAGCTATTGAACAAATACTGATTGTCTAATTCTTTTGAAGTTTTTAGAGATGCTATAGGTTCTATTGTCAGATTGCTATATTCCTTATCTGTTGCAGTACTAATCAAGCGACCAGTATAAAACCCTGTGCCAGGTAATAATGTTAGCGGCGGTTGTTCTGAGTAAGACTCAGGAATTCGGTTATTTGTATTGGTTGGGTTAATGGTTGGGTTATCTAATGGCCCTGAGTAGCTATAAGCACCAATCCCGTGGAAATGGCTTGATTCCGGCGTGTCTTCATTCCTGTGTGCAAACAGAAGGGTCAAACGATTGTAGTTGGGGTTTTCCAATCCTGCGTATGTCCCTGTAGAGAGAGCCTCCAAACCATCTAACCCAATGTAAAAGCCCGTTTCTTCCGAATGATTATGAGTATCATCTGCTTGTGCGGGTGCAAAAGTGGTAGATAAAACCAGTGGTGCAACGACTAAAAAGCTAACTGCAAGAGACGCAGATGCTTGACCTGTTTGAGTTACTTGCTTTTTCAAGCAGGTAGTGTTTCTTGAAACCACCACGCTTCTCCATCAATGTATAATTTTTATATATGATAATGATTATCATAAATTCCGTAGCAATGTCAAGGTACTAGCTTGCAAATTCCCACAGGGTAGGTCGGCTTATATGCAATGTTCCTATCAGCTACGCCAACTTGTGAATATTTACTACTTATTACAGATGCATAAAAATAAAATGTTTGGTGATTAAATTATGTGATTATTTTGCTGAAACCCAAAATAACAGCAAGTTCGCACAAAAATATAAAAAGATTTATCATAGGCGATAATGATTATCCATAAGGTGAGACAAGAGGAATTTAGAGTATGGTGGCTGACGTAATCAACAATTCAGTTCCCGTTACTGTTCTTACAGGCTATTTGGGAGCAGGTAAAACGACTCTACTCAATCACATCCTCACCTACGAACATGGCAAAAAAGTTGCTGTGATTGTCAATGAATTTGGGGAAGTGGGTATTGATAATCAATTGATTATCGATGCAGATGAAGAAATTTTTGAAATGAACAACGGCTGTATCTGTTGTACAGTGCGCGGCGACTTAATTCGGATCATTGGCAATTTGATGAAGCGGCGCGATAAATTTGACCATATAGTAATTGAAACGACTGGATTAGCCGATCCTGCACCAGTGATTCAGACATTTTTTGTAGATGAAGATTTGCAAAGCCAACTGTCTCTAGATGCGGTGGTGACAGTCGTAGATGCCAAACATATTTGGCAGCATTGGGATGCAGACGAAGCACAAGAACAGATTGCCTTTGCCGATGTAATTTTACTTAATAAAACAGATTTGGTAGCGCCGCAAGAGTTGGATGAATTAGAAAAACGGATTCGGGCGATGAATGCGATCGCAAAAATCTACCGTACCCAAAATTCTGAACTAGGAATAGATGCTTTATTAGGTGTAAAAGCCTTTGATTTAGACCGTGCATTAGAAATTGATCCAAATTTCTTAGGCGAAGATGCTCATGTACACGATGAAAGCGTCTTTTCTGTGGCTTTAGTAGAAGCAGGTGCAGTCGATGGAGAAAAATTAAACGCTTGGCTTTCCGAGTTACTGCGTACCCAAGGCCCAGATATTTTTCGGATGAAAGGCATTTTAAATATTGCTGGAGAAGATAATCGATTTGTATTCCAAGGAGTACACATGATATTTGATGGCAAACCCGATCGCCCCTGGAAACCAAGCGAAACTCCCAAAAACGAACTAGTGTTCATCGGTCGCAATCTTGATGCAGCCCAACTCAAGCAAGATTTTCTCGCTTGTCTAGTTTAAAAAGCGAGTTAGGAGTTATGAGTGATGAGTTATGAGTTAAAAATTCCTAACTCCTAACTCCTAACTTCTAACTCCTAACTCCTAACTCCTAACTTCTCTACATAACTATGAACTCTACAACCAGCAAATCTAAGGAATTTGAACAACACTATTCGGAGACACTTTCAGATTATGTAACTGCGATCGCTTGGTCGCCACAAGGTAAAACTTTAGCAGCAACTTCCGCCGCCGGTGAAGTAGTTGTGTGGAATGATGGCGAACTCACAACCTTACAAACTGGTAACGGTAAATCATTAGACTGTCTAGCTTTTTCAACCGATGGAAAATTTTTAGCCGTTGGTGGACAAGATGGACAGGTGAAAATTTGGCGCGACACTGAATTAATCGCCACGTTAGAAAATGCCCCCGCATGGGTTGACAAGCTAGCTTGGAATTACACCAGTAACCAACTGGCTTTTAGTTTAGGGCGTTACGTCCAAGTTTGGGATGCAGATACTCGTAAAATTGTTGTGACGCTGAATTTTGAAAACTCGTCAGTATTGGGCATTGATTGGCGCATTGATGGGCAATACTTAGCCATTAGCGGTTATCAGGGTATCAAGATTTGGCATAGTCAAAACTGGGATGAAGAACCATACATCTTGGATATGCCTAGTGTCAGCGTAGCGATGGCTTGGTCGCCCGATGGCAAATTCCTTGCTTCTGGCAATATGGATCGTAGTGTCACCGTTTTAGAATGGAATAACCCTGATCCTTGGGTAATGCGTGGCTTTCCTGGGAAAATTCGCCAATTGGCATGGTCAGAAGCTACTACTAAAGTGGGTGCGCCAATACTGGCATCTTCTAGCGTTGAAGGTATTGTGGTGTGGGAAAAGCTAGAGGATGATTCTTTAGGTTGGGAAGCGCGAGTATTAACAAATCATGTAGATGTGATCAATGCGATCGCCTTTGCACCCAAAAGCTTCCTTCTCGCTTCTGCTGCTGCTGACGGCTGGTTATGTTTGTGGAAGAAAGCTAAGGAAGTATCCCAAATTATCACAGGTGTCTCAGCAGGCTTTTCCAGCCTAGCTTGGCATCCCCAAGGTAAGTTCCTGGCCGCAGGGGGTGAGCAGGGTGAATTAGTTGTATGGTCAAAGGTTTTGCGGGGTCAAGGATTTGGACGCAGTTAAAATAATTCGTAATTCGTAATGACGCTCGAGGACTCGCTAACGCTGCGCTAACGTAATTCGTAATTAAATACCGTTACATCCCAGATTTTGCAGGTTTCTCAGGTAAGTCCTGTAATATTTTCGGCAAGGGGCACCGAGAAACTGAAGAATCCAACGTCGTTCATCCGTAAGATTGGCAATTTGTTTAACGTTGGCGATCGTTACTAGATGAATCGACATAAAACACTGAAACACCCAACGCATAGTGGGAGTGGCAGTAGGCTTATCCACCTGATTGTGGATGGTCTGTTTAGCTGAATCCAGAGCTTGACGCAGTGCCCTTTGTCCCAGAGAATAAACTAATAGGCACAGACCCATGACCATCGCTAGTGCTGCAACCCGGTCTGGTGAGTTAAGGAAGACACTTGAGGTGAAAAAAAGAGGGTCTTTGAGGAACCGAAAACCCCGCTCGGTAGATTGTTGAGCCTTGTACTCCCGCAGCAAGTCATCGTTGCTCAACTGCTCAACATCACTTAGTTGATTGGCATCAAGAACATTTGTCGCCAAGATAAACCTTCCGGCTTTTTGGACTTCAACTTCTACAGCAGTTTCCTTGGGCGTTAGTGTTGCACAAATCCGGTAGTGAGAAGTCGCCACAGCATCCTTTCGGGGTCTGCCACGTCCTTTGTGTTGCTTGTTTTCAATTACTTGGATATCAACAAGCTGATATAAGGGCAGCTTAGATTCAAAGCGTTGAACTGCTAGTAGTGCATCCTTTTCACAGGCAAACTGTTGTTGACATAACTGCCTGAGTTCAGATTGAGCTTTCGATAACTGTTTGGCTAAACGTTTGTCTAACTGTTTGAGGTCAGCCTCTTTCCGTGCTTGACTCTCAACGACTACCCAACGTTGTTGCACATCAGCATAATTACTACAGCACGACGCAATACGGTAACCTGGCAATGAACTCTCCATAAACGCCTCTTGGTGGACGTTATCTAACAGGTGTTTAGCAGCAGTAAGGGTCGCAGGCACTCTTGAGAGCCAACGTAGTTGTTGCATTTGTTTCAGGTTTTCTTCCGTATAAAGTGCCGCGTCCGCTACAAACAAAGCGTCGATTTGCCACTGCTGTTTAAAGTTGGCGATATCCTGTACCCTGATATCTAATGGTGATGCTGTCATGATTCTAAAATGCAGCATTTAGGTCATTTTCAAAAATACAGCATTTACGATCGCACCTGCAGAATCTGGGTTACATCAAGGTATTTATACGCAGACTGAAAAAAAGCGCCACTTATAGACGTTGACCGAAAAGCGAGACGCAAGCCCCAAGATCAGACATGGGGATAAGTCGGTGGCGGATTTATCCGCAGTAAAACGATTGCGTGGCTTTAGCCACAGTGGTATAATCCCAGTAAGAAAAAGCGAGTAAGAATAACCATCTGCGTGTTGAACCATCCTAGTACGGAGCAATCCCGGCAACGGACATATCCGACTCGATTCGGAATAGTTAAAGGGCAAATAATGGCAGGGTGTTGAGCGTACCTAACTGGCGTTGTGATGGACTCCCAAAGCAATAAAAAATTTGCATATAAGCGCAATTGCAACACCTAATGCAATTGGTAGTTGTTTTGAGCGTCTAGGGTGTTTTTGCTCTTCCCCATTGAAAGTTCGTTTGTGGACTCTTCAAGAATCCCCGTCCCTTTAGGGCTGGGGAGTGTCAAATTAGCCTCTGCCTTTGGAAGAAGAGTAATTAAACCCAAAAATTACGAATTATTAAAGTTGAACCTCGGCAATTTATTGGCTATGCTGTATCAGCAAAGGTGTATTTGTGTAAATTATGAACATAATCAAACTGATTGTACTTGCCTGTCCCGCATTTCTAGTATCCATGCTGCTGGTAGTCAAT
Organism: Nostoc favosum CHAB5714; assembly: GCF_020829495.1. GTDB lineage: Bacteria > Cyanobacteriota > Cyanobacteriia > Cyanobacteriales > Nostocaceae > Nostoc > Nostoc favosum. Next base: position 90,320 of record NZ_JAIVFQ010000011.1, read on the forward strand.
CCAGCACACGCATCCAGCCTAAAATCTCTATACGCTACACAAATTATTACGGTAGCATCTACACAACAAATTCCTGATCTGGCAACACCAAAGTTGACTCAAACATCGAATCCGATTATTGATCAACTTGGTTGCAATTGTGCCAACTGTGTTCAGTCTAAATTTCAGTCGCTACAAGGCAAGCTGCCATCCGTCGGTTTTTAATAAACTTAGGAATTATGAATATTGTAGGGGCACAGCATTGCTCATAGGTGTCAACTTAACGTAAAACCCTTGCAATGACGTTATATCAAGTCCACTCAATTACTAATTAAGCCACTAATTAAGCCGTCGGAACCCCACCCCGCTTTTGTCTAACGACAAAATCTCCCCTCCCCGTGAACGGGGAGGGGATTAAGGGGAGCCAGTGCGGTCTTGGGGTTCACCTGCGTGGAGCCGGATAGCGTGTGGGGTAAAATGACTGTGGAATGAAGCTCTCTGACTTAAGTTGACACCAATGAGCATTGCTGTGCCCTTATTAATTTTATGAGCTTTTTGTCCGTGGCGATCGCCTACGGCACGCACTCGTTGCGGCATAATTATTTATGATCTTCGCTAAAGGTCACGCCTGAAAAACAAGGTAGAGAAGCTGTTAGGTAAATTCCTAGATACTGAGAAAGCTGCTGGTCAGCCAGTGAAATTGGTGCAATCGCCATCTGCACCCAAGCTGTTAAGCTCTTGTTAAAAGAGCTAGTCCGGGGATTAGAAAACTTGCTAGAGTGAACAGAGTTAGCCTTAATGTCTAATCCCCAAAACCTATACATCTCATGGATTTTGCTAATATTGCATCCCAGCTAAACGCTGGAACGATTTTGCCAGAGGGGATTGTTATTCTCACCCTCTTGGGGGTTTTGATTGTTGATTTGATTTTGGGGCGTACATCCGCACGCTGGATTGCATATCTAGCGATCGCAGGTTTATTTGCTTCGATTGTCGCCCTATATTTTCAATGGGACGCTCCTAATCCCATCGGTTTTACCGGTAGCTTTAATAGTGATGACCTGAGTATCGTCTTTCGCGGGATTATTGCCTTGTCTGCGATCGCCACTATACTGATGTCAATTCGCTACGTTGAGCAAAGCGGCACCGCTTTAGCAGAATTTCTCGCTATTTTGCTGAGTGCTACTTTGGGAGGGATGTTTTTATCCGGGGCTAGTGAGTTGGTGATGATTTTCATCTCCCTAGAAACCCTGAGTATTTCCTCTTATCTATTGACAGGTTATACCAAACGTGATCCCCGCTCCAATGAAGCGGCGCTGAAATACTTGTTAATTGGAGCTTCCAGTACAGCAGTATTTTTGTACGGTGTATCACTGCTGTATGGACTATCTGGAGGACAAACTGAACTAAGTGCGATCGCTAATGGCATTGCCACAGCTAAAGTGGGACAATCTTTAGGTTTAGTGATTGCGTTGGTTTTTGCGATCGCAGGTATTGGCTTCAAAATCTCCGCTGCACCCTTCCACCAGTGGACACCAGACGTTTACGAAGGCGCTCCCACCCCAGTCATCGCCTTTTTATCTGTTGGTTCCAAAGCAGCTGGGTTTGCCCTAGCCATCCGCTTGCTGACAACAGCCTTCCCCCTTGTTGCTGAGGAGTGGAGGTTTGTCTTCACTGCTCTGGCCGTTCTCAGCATGATTTTGGGTAACGTAGTCGCCCTAGCCCAAACCAGCATGAAACGGATGCTAGCTTATTCATCTATTGCCCAAGCTGGGTTTGTGATGATTGGCTTGATTGCTGGTACACAAGCGGGCTATGCCAGTATGATATTCTACCTACTGGTTTACCTGTTCATGAACCTGTGCGGCTTTACCTGCATCATCCTGTTCTCACTGCGGACGGGAACCGACCAGATTGCTGAGTACTCTGGTTTATATCAAAAAGACCCACTCTTAACACTGGGGTTGAGTATCTCCCTGCTTTCCTTGGGTGGTATTCCACCATTGGCTGGGTTTTTCGGCAAGATTTACTTATTCTGGGCTGGTTGGCAAGCAGGTCTTTATTGGTTAGTCTTGCTGGGCTTAGTTACCACCGTCGTCTCCATCTACTACTACATTCGTGTAGTTAAAATGATGGTAGTCAAAGAACCCCATGAAATGTCCGACTCGGTGAAGAATTATCCACAAGTGCGTTGGGATCTGCCTGGGCTAAGACCTTTGCAGGTCGGGTTGGTGGTAACATTAATTGCCACTTCCATAGCAGGGATTTTGTCAAATCCACTGTTTACATTGGCGAACAATTCCATCTCCAATACCCCAATTTTGCAAGCAACAATCAACACTAATGTAAAAGCAGAAAATCCACTGCTTTTACCAAAGTTAGATTCGGTTAGTCAGTCTCAACCCTCAGTTGATTATACCGCTAAGATTTAATCGAGTCTTAACCAAATTTTGTACTTAAAGAAACGTCTGTTTGCTAATGAGCAGACAGGCGTTTGTCATATTATTTAATCCTTCTCTTTTTTCTCTTCCTTCGCGTTTTTCGCGTCCTTCTCTAACGAGACGCTGCGCGAACGCGGTAGCCTGCGGCAAGCCGCTTTGCGTCTACGTTAAAAAATAACTTTGACAAAAAGTTTTAGCCTTAACTTTTATTTTTATTAAAATTAACTTGAATAATTGGTATATTTGCTACTTTAATAAATTGGAATCGTGATTATAAACTCAGAACCTTCCCCTAACACAGAATTTACTTTAAAAGTTCCTCTATGTTTTTGGACAATTATTTGATAAGCGATTGATAATCCTAATCCTGTCCCTTTTCCGACAGGTTTGGTTGTGAATAAATGGTCAAACATTTTCTGCTGAACATCAGCCGATATTCCTACACCATTATCTTGAATCCGAATCAATGCGTGATTTGTATTTTCTATGAGGGCAGTATGAATTGTAATTTGATTGGGATTTTCCTTGATTTTATCAAAACTCAGTCCAGAGTTAGACTCTTCTACAGCATCAATAGCATTTGCCAATAAATTCATAAATACTTGATTCAGTTGTCCTGGAAAACATTTGATTGGAGGAAATTCGCCATAATCTTTAACTACTTGAATATCAGGACGAATCTTATTAGCTTTCAACCGATGCTTGAGAATTATGAGAGTGCTGTTAATACCTTCATGAATGTTAAAAATAACTTTTTGTTCTGTATCTGCTCTAGAGAAAATTCGTAAGCTATTGCTAATGTTACAAATACGATCTGTGCCTTCTTTCATCGAGGAAATTAGTTTAGGCAAATCCTCGCGCATATATTCAAGGTCAATCACTTCGATTGTTTTTTGAATTTCCTGAGATGCTTTAGGATAGGTCTGCTGATAAAGGTTTATGAGATGTAACAAATTCTCAATATACTCTTGAGCCGGAGCCAGATTACCTGCTATAAAGCTAACTGGGTTGTTAATTTCATGAGCTACATCTGCAACAAGGCTTCCCAAACTAGACATCTTATTCTGCATTATCTGAAGATTAAGAAGCATCATTTCTAGTTCCTGCCTTCTTTCTTCTAAGTTATTTTGATATTCCTTTAATTCCTCAATTACTGTCCTAAGCAAAGATTCTTTTTTTTTATTTATATCTTCAAGTTTTATCCGGTCTGATTCAGAACGCTCCAATTGCTTTTGGATAATTCTATTTGCTTTTTTTAGTTCCTTAATTTCTCGTTGATAATTTGCAATTTCCATCAGCTTCTACCGATTTCCCAAAATTAAAGTTACAAAAGTTTCATTGTGAAATTGCGTCTGGCTAATTCTATCTATAGGAGCAATCTCTCCGTAAGAATAAAATCCACAGGCAGGTAAATAGCCAGTCAGACATTTCGTATTCTGGTACTCTTCTTGCGCCCTCGTGCCAAGTATTTGCCGACGAGCTACACATGAAAAAAACAACACAGCACTAGGTTCTGTACCTGGATAATTATCTAAGGCATTCATGAATGATGCTTTGGAAGCTTCAAGAATATCTTCATAAGCTGCTTCTGAAATTTGAATAATTGCTTGATCGGGAATATCTCCAAAAAAGGTTATGCTACCAGATTGCTGATTGTAAGCAATAGGTGCTCTTATATAAAACTTTTCTCCATTCTGATCAAAGACTGCTAGCGGATATTCCATTGAAGGAGGAAGCAAACCTAGATAATGATGATAAAAATCTAAAGCTGGCTTACCATCTATTTCATAGAGAATATTCTTATCTACTTTAGTCACTTTGCTTGTTTGACCAATGGGATGCCAACCACTTGCAACACCGTGGGAAAACAATATTGTGCCGGAAAAAATTAGAATTGGTACAGAATCACTTAATACTTCTGTTTGAAAAAATTGATATGTATTTTTATATCTTGACTGATCGCCTGCCAAACCACCGAATATTGGCACATGTTGCCCAAGAGCTAGTTTTAAGCCATTTAATATAGACACACCACTAGTTGTGAGGCTCTCTGGGTGAGTTAAACATAGCTTTGGGGCTGCGGTACTTTTTGCTTTAGCTTGCTCCACAGCTTGTTTAGTTGCAGTAATTGGATCACCTGAAACTTTGCGTCCAACTGCTGCATGAATTTCAACTTCGTTTGAGCAAAATAACATCAAGGTGATTGAGTCCTGCTGAAATTCTAAGACTGAAGAAATTTCTCCATCTGTTGTTCCACCAATCAACTCAATCCCCGGAAAAGCCTGATGAATTTGCTGCAAAATAAGAGAATGTTCAAAGTCAATTGCAGCAAAAAGAATTCCAGCTTTTGGTATATCTCCTGCAAGAAAACTGACACATTGCTGAATAACTTCTTCAACTGCTGATAGAGAATCTGGATCGTTACTGTGACCGACTACTGCTTTAAACATAACTTTATCTATATGGAGAATTATTTTTGCTATGATTTTCAAACGGGAAGCTTAATTATGAACTCTGAACCTTGTTCTGGTGCTGAATTTACTTCCAGAGTTCCTCCATGTTTCTCGACAACAATTTGACGAGCAATTGATAACCCTAATCCTGTACCTTGACCCACAGGCTTGGTGGTGAATAAATGGTCAAAGATTTTTTGCTCGACATCAGGTGACATTCCCACGCCATTATCTTTAATCCGAACCAAAATATGTTTTTTGTTTTCAGTGAGGCTAGTCTGAATCAAAACTTGATTGGGATTTGCTTCAATTTCAATATAGGTGCGCCCTACATTAGACTCCTCTAAAGCATCAATAGCATTAGCTAATAAATTCATAAATACCTGATTTAGTTGTCCGATAAAGCATTCTATTTCTGGCAAATTATCGTAATTTCTAATTACCTGAATTTCGGGATGATCCTCAGATGCTTTTAAGCGATGTTTGAGAATCATGATTGTGCTGTCAATGCCATCATGAATGTTGCAAGAAACTTTGCGATCGCTATCTGCTCGAGAAAAGGTTCTTAGACTGATACTAATGTCACGAATGCGCTGAACACCCTCTTTCATTGAGGAAATTAAGTTAGGTAGATCGGCAAGTATATACTTCAAATCTATCGCTGCAATTTCCTCTTTAATTTCTGGAACCGGATTAGGATAATACTGCTGATAGAGGTTAATGATATTAATCATGTCTTTAAAATATGCTGAAGCATGTTGGAGATTGCCATGAATAAAACCAACTGGATTATTAATTTCATGAGCAACTCCTGCTACTAATTCACCAAGGGCAGACATTTTTTCTGTCTGTACAAGCTGAAGTTGAGACTCTTGTAAGTCTTTTAATGCCCTAGACAACGCTGCTGTCCTTTCTGTAACTCGTTTTTCTAAATTTTTTGTGAGATTTCGTAATTGAAGATGGGTTTTAATTCTAGCTAATAATTCTTCTTCATGAAAAGGCTTGGTAATGTAATCAACTGCCCCTATATTTAGACCTTTTACCTTACTGTCAGTATCAGAATCCGCCGTCATAAAAATTACTGGAATATCACAAGTCACTGAGCTTTGTTTCAGTCTTTTGCAGGTTTCAAACCCATCTATACCCGGCATCATTACATCTAATAAAATCAAATCAGGAGGTTTAGATTCAACTTGCTTAATTGCACTTTCTCCATTCTTTTCTGTAGTAACGTTAAAACCTATATTAGTTAATATGTTAAAGACAATTTCTAAGTTTGTAGTAGTATCATCTACCACTAGAATGAAACTATCTTCTGGTAAATCAAGCGTTTTTATATCTGTCTTGTAATTCATGTATTTAACTGAATTTAACTCCTTGTTACTTATTCACTATTGGCTCTGCGATCGCAGCTAAGTCACCTTTGTTTTATTGGCGGGCTGATTGATAAATTTATAGCCTAACAATCCTATAGTTCCCAAAAACTCTGAGAACAGCAACATTCTCAGACTAAATTGCTCTATGCGACCAGGGGAGCGATCACTACAGTATTTTGGTGCATTACGCAACGCTTTCGCACCCTACATATACTTAGATTTCTGCAAACATCAAATCTTATAGATATCTGACTGTTTGGAGTCACAGGTTAAACGTCCCTTGTGTTTGTCCACAATAGACCTCTTGCATAAATCAAAAATAAAGAACCCCACAGCAGTTTTGACAATGCCAATCTTTCGTAAGGGCACAGCATGGTCTATTTCCGATCGCAGGATAATTAAGAAAAAAGCCTGCCGTTCTGCTTCGATTAAGAGCAAACTGCGGCAGGTTTAGTGGGTATTGGGCTGCTTTGCTAGACTGTCAACTTCTTCTTTTACGAAGACGCTGTGTTTCGACTCCGCTCAACATAAATTCGCGTTCGGGGAATTCAAAATTCAAAATTTATAGAGGTGCAGATAATTGCTAGTTATTTTTTCCTGCTTTTGAATTTTGTTTTCAACGATGATTTGTCAACATAAGTATTTTTGTACTAACTATTTTTACCCGCTTTTAATCGGACACCCGTTATTAGAAACGGGGTATTTTTGGCTGCGATAATAATAATGAGTACAAATGCTACTTGATTTTTTGTTTAATAAAGGTCACAACCTGAGTTAGCTGTTTCTTCAAGCCATCGATTTCAGCTTGCATTTTGACAATTTTCTCATTTAATGCATTAATTTCTGCGTTGGAGGCTTCCCCAGCACTAGGAGTAGCGTTGCTTGCCGCCGTAGGCATCGCAGTATTTGCAGCACTAGGAGTAGCGTTGCTTGCCGCCGTAGGCATCGCAGTATTTGCAGCACTAGGAGTTGCTACCGTAGCAGTGGCTACATTAGAAGTTGCAAATGTGCCATTTTTGACACTTGCTGCTGCTCCTACTGGCGCTAGCTCTGGGCGTGGCTGTTTCGCCTTGGTCATAGCTAACTTAATTGCGTTAATTAGTTGCTTCTGATCAAAAGGCTTACCCAGAAATTCAAAGTATTCAAAGGGTTCTGTGATTTTCTCAGTCACCTCTTCCTTGCGACCAGACATGATCACCAAAGGAATTTTCCTTAACTCCGGATCGGCTTGAACTTTCTGGAAAACCTCCCAGCCACTCATTTTAGGCAACAGGAAATCCAGCATAATCAGGCTGAGTTTTTCCTGAAGAATGAAATTTAGCCCTTCCAAACCGTCTTTTGCTTCCAGTACCTCAAAATTGCCCGGAGGCAACATTTCTCGTACTTTTACCCTGACAACTGTAGTGTCATCGATAACTAAAATTTTGTTGCTTGCCACGACTGTTTGCTCTAACAGAAACTTTAAGTGTAAATAGCGGCTTTGCCGATTGTCATTGAGAATTCCCCCACTATATACAAAATTTTTAGCAATTGGGGGATAGTATATTTCGGTATAAATGACATTGCTAGAGGTGTTTTGCAAAACTTTTGCTTGTGCTCTTTTCAATTTGTGTCATGGTGATATTTAAGGCTTTAGCTTTGTTCTAAGGCATAAGGGACATGGTGACACCGAGACATGGTGCATCGGTGAGAGCATCCTTGCGTCTATTCTTATCTATCATTTGTTAATTAACAGACCATTACTCTCTATCCGTATCTTGCTTAGATGTCTATGATTTCGTCACAACAAGCCGAACTAAAGTCTGAAATTATGGCAATGCCTAGCTGGTTACGTCGTCCTATTGGCAAAGCCAGTGAAATCTCTACCGTACAACGCATTATTAAGCAGCGCCAAATTCACACGATTTGCGAAGAAGGGCGCTGTCCCAACCGGGGAGAGTGCTACGCCCAAAAAACTGCAACTTTCTTACTAATGGGGCCTACTTGCACACGCTCTTGTGCTTTCTGTCAAGTAGATAAAGGTCATGCACCAATGCCTCTTGATTTAGAGGAACCCCAAAAGGTAGCCCAGGCGGTGCAGCTTTTGGGATTGCGTTATGTGGTGCTGACTTCTGTAGCCCGTGATGACTTGCCCGATCAGGGCGCAGGGCACTTTGTAGAGACGATCGCGACTATCCGCCAATTGAACCCAGAGACTCAAATTGAAGTGCTGACCCCTGATTTTTGGGGTGGTGCTGGTGTTGGGCAGTCGGGTCAACGCCAACGAATAGAGATGGTTGTAAAAGCCAAACCAGCTTGTTTCAATCACAATATCGAGACAGTGAAACGGTTAACTGGGCCAGTGCGCCGGGGAGCTAAGTACGATCGCTCCCTCTCTGTACTGGCTATGGTCAAAGAAATCGATCCGACAATTCCCACCAAATCAGGTTTGATGCTGGGACACGGAGAAACACTTGATGAAGTCGTTGAAACAATGGCTGATCTAAAGGCTGTGGGGTGCGATCGCTTGACTATCGGACAGTATATGCGTCCAACTCTTGAACATCTGCCAGTCCAAAAATATTGGACTCCAGAGGAATTCGATCAACTTGGCAGATTAGCATGGGAAATGGGATTCAACCATGTTCGTTCTGGGCCTCTGGTTCGCAGTTCCTATCATGCTGGTGAGGAGGGAGTGGGGAGTGAGGGGATGAGGGAGCAGGGGGAGATGAGGGAGTGAGGGAGTGAGAGAGTGAGGGAGTGAGGGAGCAGGGGAGGCAGGGGGAGCAGGGGAAGAAATAACCAATGCCCAATGCCCAATGCCCAATTCCCAACTTCACACAAATATTCTTGAAGAATTTGAGTATTTGGTACACCAGTTTGGTATTTCTTAAAAAGTCCTGACATTAGGAGAATCGCATTATGACTGCTAAAACGACGAAGAATTTACCAGTTGCCGACAGTGGAGCTAAACCTCCCTACGCCTTTCGCACAGGCTGGGCACTGTTCTTGTTAGCTATCAATTTTCTGGTAGCAGCCTACTATTTCCACATTATTGAGTAGTTAGAAGTGGAGTGGTGCTGCTCAAATCGTTCCTTTGAATAAACCTTTGGGACGAATGAGCAGCACCAAAATCATGATTAACAGCGCTACACCTTGTTTGTACTGTGAACCCAGCCAAGGAGTGCTGATTTCTTGGACGATGCCAATGATAAAAGCTGCTGCGATCGCACCGTAAGGGTTGCCAATCCCACCAAGAATTACTGAAGCAAATAATGGTAAAATTAAGAACCACCCCATATTCGGTCGCACGGCTGTAATCAACCCATACATACTGCCGCCCAAGGACGTAAGACTGCCAGCAATTACCCAAGTAAATAAAATCACTCGGTCAACATTGATACCTGAAACCCTGGCTAAGTCCAGATCGTCAGCAACTGCTCGCATCGCCTTACCAATTTTGGTATTTTGCAGCAGGTAATGCAGTGCCAAAATTGCTAGCACCGCCAACCCCAATACCAATAATTGATTTTGCGGCACCTTTAAGCTAAAGATGTCTAAAGCTGGCGTAACAGGTAAATTATAATTTTGGTTCTTGCCACCCCAGATAAAAATAATGCCGTTGCGAAGAAATAAGGCAAGTCCGATAGAAATAATAATCAGCGTAGTGGAAGTAGCACGAATAGAGCGCATCTTTGACCACAGTAACTTTTCCGATAACAGCATTGCTGCTACTGTTCCTCCCGCCGCCAGGATCATCGACAGCCAAATATTAACTCCAATAGTGTTTATCAGCCAGGTTAGATAGGCTCCTAGAGTTAGAAAATCACCATGAGCAAAGTTAGATAGCCGTAAAATTCCGTAGGTAAGAGTGAGTCCGACTGCCGCTAAAGCAATAATGCTCCCCACTGCAATCCCATTAACGATTAGTTGAGCGAATTGTGTATCCATAAGCCTTAAGTTGCTTTAAAAAATTTTAGGTCAATGGTTCATATAATAATTTTTTTGGAATAGCAGCTAAATTTGACATCATAAGTTATGGTTTATAACAACATAAGTTATGGTTTATAAATAAAAAAGAATTGTCCGTTAATATACATAGAATCCTTTGCGGATTTTTATGCGTAGCTAAACCAGTTCAGCGGTCTAGTTGACCATGCAGCAGTACTCAAGCTTACCAGACCAGAACTCACAGATAGATGCAAGGCCAAAACCTTTGACAACAATTCAGCAACTTCGCGCCAGGTTGTGGCTGGAGAGCAGCTTGAACCAGTTGCAAAGTCGCCTTAATGATTGCCTGCTTTCTGCTTGTAAAACTGTCCCACAGGCAGGAGCCGCAGAAGCAGAAATTTTCCAAACTGTAGTCAACGAGATTAACAGTGCTGTCAACAGCAGTAATTTGGCGCTTACAGATTGTGCCGTAGGCATCGCTTTGTTTGAACCACAAGAAACTGTTGCCACAGTTTGCTATGTTTCTTGTTCTCTATCTTCAAACTCACAACCTTTATTTCTAGAATTGCTGACAGCAGAAAAAAAGCTGCTGTTGAGATTGCAAGAGGTCATAGAACTCGAATATTTGCAGCAGCTTGAGAATCAACAACCACCGAGCGCTTGGCGGTTAGCTGATGATTTTGGCAACGTCATGGGCTGGCTAATTATTGCCACAGCGCCCCTAAACTCTGCTCGTGAGTCGCTCATAAAATTACAAGCTCAACTCAAATCACAATTGATGGTAAGGTCTGCCAAGCTCTGTACTACAGCCTTGGTACAACTTAGAAACATCCTATATTGGCAGCGACGGTATCAACAGTTAAGTAACTCTAATCAAGAATTGGAGCGCACCAATCAACTGAAAAATCAGTTTTTGGCAAACACCAGCCACGAAATTCGCACACCGCTTAGTTCTATTATTGGGTTTACCCACCTGCTTTTAGCCCAAGGGTACGAACCAACTAAAGAACGCCAGCAAGAGTATTTAAATATCATTCAGTCTAGCGGCAAGCACTTGCTAGGTCTGATTAATGATATTTTGGATCTCTCTAAAATTGAAGCAAATCAGCTGGAGGTGCAGTGGGAAACAATTGATGTGCCAATGCTATGTAGCAATGTTTTCGCACTGGTGAAAGAGAAAGCCGCTAATAAGGGTTTGAAACTCCGTCTAAAACTTGACCCCGATATCACAACCCTAGTAGCTGACCCCTTGCGACTCAAGCAAATGCTGTTGAATTTACTCTTCAATGCCCTAAAATTCACCAGCAAAGGAAGTGTTGGCTTAGAGGTTGCTTCCAAAGGTCTATTTGTGGATTTTACAGTTTGGGATACTGGCACTGGCATTTCCCAAGAAGACCAGGCTCAACTGTTTGAACCCTATTTCCAAATTGCCAAGGCTGTCGCTGGTGGTGGTGAAGGTACTGGTTTGGGTTTAGCAGTAACTAGGAAACTCGCCCAAATTCACGGTGGTTCTGTGAAAGTGGAATCTGAAGTAAATTGCGGTTCCCGTTTTACCCTTGTACTTCCCTTTAAGCAAGAAGTGGGAGTGGGGGGAGATGAGGGAGATGAGGGAGTGGGGGGAGATGAGGGAGATGAGGGAGCAGGGGGAGCAGGGGAAGAACAATCCTCCTCACCTCCTTTGCCTTTCACCCTTAGTTCTTCTGTAGATATTTTGCTGGTAGAAAATGACTTACCCAACGCTAATTTGATGCAAATTTATCTACGTAAATTGGGATATCAGGTGACTTGGGTTAAGAATGCTGCCGAGATGTGGGAAGCTTTAGCACAGTTAGACCCAGTGGTGATTTTGATGGATGTTCATCTGCCAGATGGAAATGGTCTTAAGTTGGTACAGCAGCTCCGAGAAAATCGGCAATATCAGACGATTCCGGTAATTGTTCAAACAGCAATGGCAATGAAAGGCGATCGCGAAACTTGTCTAGCAGCTGGAGTAAATGACTATATTTCTAAACCAATTGATTTACCACTTTTAGCCAGTCTGGTGGCCAAGTACAGCAAAGCCCCAATCTAAAGCGAAATTTGTTGAGTCGGGGCAGTGTCAAACGGGAGCATCCCAAATGTGTAAGTTATATCAAACCCACGTTATGAATTGTCATTGCGAGCGCAACGTAGTGGAGTGAAGCAATCCCATATCTTGCGATTGCTTCATTACGCTACCGCTTCATTCGCTTTTGACTTACACCTTCGTACAATTCTTTCCTAGAAGACGGTGTTGCTTGATTTTGCGGCTGTTGATTGACTTTCTGCTGAGTTTTTCTCTTGTCACTGCTGCTGTTTTTACTAGAATAGAATTTGCAGGGTGCTATCGGGTTTTGGCAGGATTGGGAAATGATGCTGACAGAAAAATTTGAGCAATTAAGAGCTTTATTTCAAGAAATGGAGCAGGCGTTGATTGCCTACTCTGGGGGCGTTGATAGTACTTTGGTTGCCAAAATTGCTTATGATGCGTTGGGCGATCGCGCTTTGGCTGTAACAGCTGTTTCTCCTTCGCTGTTACCAGAAGAGTTGGAAGATGCTAAAATTCAAGCTGCAACTATTGGGATTGGGCATAAAATCGTCCAGACTCACGAGATGGAAAATCCCAATTACACTTCTAACCCTGTTAATCGCTGTTATTTTTGCAAAAGTGAATTGCACGATACTCTCAAACCTTTAGCTTTAGAGTTGGGTTATCCCTATGTGGTAGATGGGGTAAATGCCGATGATTTGCATGATTATCGCCCAGGAATTCAGGCGGCGAAAGAGAGAGGGGCGCGATCGCCTTTAGCAGAAGTGGGTGTCACTAAAGTTGAAGTTCGGCAACTTTCGCAACAACTCGGTTTACCTTGGTGGGATAAACCTGCTCAACCTTGCCTCAGTTCGCGGTTTCCTTATGGTGAAGAGATTACTGTAGCTAAGTTACAACGAGTTGGTAGAGCAGAAATTTTCTTAAGAAAGCTAGGTTGGCAGAATTTGCGCGTGCGATCAGAAGTAGATACAGCACGCATTGAATTGGCATCAGAACAAATTAAAGAGTTTGTGTTAACTACGGATTTACAGAAAGTAGTTTTTGCATTTCAGGATTTCGGATTTCTTTACGTAACCCTGGATTTAGAAGGTTATCGCAGTGGTAAGTTGAATCAGGTTTTGAATCGGGAAGTCTTGGGCGTTAAACTATAGCATTTTCCTGGACTGTAGACACGGTTGTGCTTTTTTCACCTGCCTCACTTGTTTTTGCCAACTGCATCAGTGTCTCATACCAATCCGTAATCGGTAGATGGGCAGGTGCTGTTAGCTCTTGATAAACCTGTTGGCAGAGTTCTCGAAAAGCCCGGTAGCGCTCTTGACGCCAATGCTTAGTGAGTTCGCTCAGAGATGCCTCATTAAGATTCCCTAGAGCATAATTGCGGTCAAAACCATGTTGCATTGGCACAACTGTCCCATCTGCTTCGATAATTAGGGGCGATATGAGTTCAGCAAAGCTGTAGTCTTCTTGATTTATTAACGATTCTTCTGCAAAAAAGCTACCGGGATTTGAACGCAGTAAATCTTGGTGAGTTAAATCAATCTGAACAAACAGCTTGTCACCAAGGGCTTCTCGCAGACGCGTGGCTTTTAGGTAAGCATAGGATAAGATGCTGGGATTAGGTCTATATCCGACGAGGCTTTGGGTAGCATGTCCAACTTCCGCAAGTGGATGAATCTGCAATAATTTCGCCCTTTGCTCTAAGGCGAAGTTCGCAACCCAGTCTAACTCCCGGAAATTTTGTTTTGTGAGTGTAAAAATAAACCCGAATGGGATACCAGATTGGCGAACCCCTTCGAGTCGAGCCGCCATTTTTTCAAAAGCTTGCTCTGAAGAACGCATACGGTTATGAGAGGCTGGCATTCCATCAAGACTAATGGCAAGTAGATCAACCGCTCCAGTCAGCTGCTCTAAATGTCGCTCGTCCAAGAGTATGCCGTTGGAAGTAACCGTCGTATGCATCTGGCATTGATGAGCCTGTTTTAGCAGTTCGGGCAAAGGTTTGTAGACAAGAGGTTCTCCTCCTGAAAAGCTGGCAATGGTATATCCTTGTACACTTGCATCCGTAATTGCTTGTAAAAGGAGCGGGACACTGAGTTGGTCACGCTCCTCTGGGCTGGAAGAAGAGTAACAATGGAGACAGCGCAGATTGCACCGTCTGGACGGGTGGATTTGCAGAATGCGGTTAAAGTTTCCAGTAGATACCATATGCTTACTAATTACTAACTCCAATTACTCTTTCTGATCTAAAATTTTATGAAGCTTTGCAATGGTTAAGGGAAGGGTTAAAGGGTAACGATAAAAAGGAAAATTCCATCGCCACCCCTCTTCCCAAACTTCTGGAAAAAGTCTTAGAATTTCAACCCTGCTTAGAGATATCTTTAGAGATATCTAGCCTGTTAGGATTGAAGGCGGGAATCCCATTAGGAAAAGGCTTAACAGGGATTAGAGGGGTATCTAGCTCCTTGATATCGGGGATGTCAAAGGCGGGAATCCCATTAGGAAGAGGATCATTGCCTCGTGGGAAACTGAATCCCCCTTTCACCTGTTCTAGTTCTTGTATTTCTTCTGGGGTTAGATCCATAAACAATTCGTCGCCTTGAATGTCTTGCCCTTCCAGACGGTTTTCCATGATATTCTCCTTCGTTTTTACACTAAGTGCATAGGCATAGCCCATCGTAGACATCGCTAATTTCTGTGAGCGATCTGCACACATTTAATTTCATTCCCCTCAGAGGAACTTACGCAAATTTACTATTGAAATCACAAATATTTATATTTACAGACACTATTTGGCAGCCTGTCTACGCAATTTTCTAACTTATGGTGATGCGATCGCCCCAAACGTCGGCGTTGGCGTAGCGATCGCTCAATTTCCACGTTGAGTCAGCTTGTATTCTATCTGCTGTAGTGCTGATCGCCACACATCATAACCCTCTTGAGACAGGTGCAACCCATCTGTGGTCAACTCTGGGCGCAAATTACCTTCCATATCCGTAAACCAGCTATAAATATTTAGATAATTAGCGCCTTCTTGTTTGGCAATCTGCGTTAGTTGTGTGTTGATGTGACGAATACGGCTATTGGAAAGTTTTGCTAGGCGAGTAGGCAAAATTGATTGGACAATGATTTGAGCTTGTGGGTGAGTCTGCCGTAAACGACGGACAATTCGGCGATAATTACGCAAAATTGTTTGATCGCTATCGCCTTTTCGTAAGTCGTTAATCCCAGCCATGACGTAAATGACATCCGGCCGGGTTGCCGAAAATGCCCCCAATCTTTTTAAAACGCCACTAGAAGTATCTCCAGATATGCCTTGATTCAGCCACAATTTACCAGCAGGTAGTTTTTCTCTAGGAAACCACATGCTCAAAGAATCGCCAACTAAGATACTTAGATGATTTGCACCTTGACCTTGAGCGATCGCTCTAGCTTCTAAAGCTAGTAAACTTTTCCAGTCGTCATAAGTTAATTGACGCTTCTTGATCGACTCCCACAATGATTGCAAATTATCACTATTTACGCGTGTATAAATCTGACCTGTTTTTAGAGCTGCCAATCTTTGGTAATAAAGTTGATTCCCAGATGTCAGTGAAAGACCAGTTGATTGGGCGCTGGGGTTGAGTGATGACTCTGTTGGGGCTGGTAATCCCTGACTACTGACTTCTGCTAAGGAGAGATCAACGCTGTTGATCTTTCTATCACCTGCTGTTGGCTGCGAACTTTTTAGGGGTTGGAACGCTTGGCTGCTGAGTTCTGGTAAGGAAAGATCAACACTGGGGATGATTTGTCTACTTACTATTGTCTGCGAACCTTGTTTTAAATCCCACAGGAATCTAGAATTTTCTGGCAGGACAATCGACAAATGTGGAAGAGCCGATGCTGGTATTGCTAATCCTGTTAACAAGCCTGCTGCCAACAGATAAGGGTCCCTCATCGCTTTGTCTCTCCTCTACTCACTGCTTTTCCCTATGACAGCATTAGTTGCCTGTATTCAGGAAAATTTTACTTCGGTTAAGTTATTATTCTTATTTAAACTGTATAGTTCTGTAAAGCGTGTTAACAAGATTATATTTGACAATTCACGATCTCTTTAAATTACGGTTTTCCCGGTGGTATATAAGTCTTATTTGTGAAGATAGTTGTACTGAAAGCCCTCTTTTCACAAACCGACTACTTTTTATAACTCAGTTGCCACAAATATTACAAGTGTGTACGAAATCGGCAATTAGTAGGTGATTTTTGAGTATCTCAGGACAGAAGGTTTGGCTTTTGCCGTTGCTAATATAATAAATAACCATTTGATAAAGAAAAGAGGTTAGAGCCTAAATCAAAAAGGTTTGTATCGCTCTAGAGCGATCTATAGCGCTGTTAGACACTATACCCGTTATTCTGGGATAATAAAAGTTAAATTTATTTTCATCCAAAAGTAGATTCTTACCTTTGATGCAATAATTGAAGTTTTGATATAAATTTTACAGTTGTCGGACAGTGCCCTACACTTAGAAGGTTATTATCTACATACCTAATTTAAAATTAATGTTTACTTATTGAAGTATGAGTTGAAACACATTGAAATTAAGTTTTAACTATAGAAAATAACTTCATGGGAGGTGCTAAGATTTAGGCTTAATCATTAGTGTTTTCCTTTTATTCCGTGGCTAGAGCTAGTACAGCGATTGGTGTGAGTCCCATTATTAAAGAGATTGTGCAAAAACAGGCACATTCGACACGTTTGACCCTGAAAGAAGTTATTCTGATGGGGATGTTAGCAATTGACAAACTAGATGATCAAGGTCGTCAAGAGTTAGCGGATCAAGTTCATCAAATGCAGGTGAATGGAGAAATTTAAGTGAGGAGTTATAGATTTTAACTCCTCAATCCTGGCTCTTTACTTAATGTGATTATTAAGTAAATCGATAACGACTTCCCATTACATAATCCTCGTTAATTTCAAAAGATATCCATCGGCGTTGCAGAGTCTGTGCCACAAACCCGCTTGTGTTAGAGCCTTTAATTTTAAAAGTTATTTTTTTAACGCAGAGGAACACAGAGGGAAACGCAAAGTAACGCAGAGGAGTATATTTATTCAAAAGCTACCTGTATTCTTGATTTTCTATAAAAGCGATCATTGCGGACGTCGGATTCGCGTTTGGATTTCGTCTGCTACTACAAGACAACCTTTCAACTTTTCTAAAGGTTGCTCCTGTACAACACGAGACAAAATTTCTAGCACTGTTTGACGGCTACGGTTACGCGAATGCCTACGGCACGCTTTGCTAACGCAATAATAGAATTCCAGGATGAGTGCCTGGTGTAAAGCGACGAACATCAGAGAAGTCTAAATCAAGGGTGATGAAAAACCTTTTCTCAGCACAAACTTGCTCCCAAACAGTGTCATCATCAGCACCAGACAATCCTTCATCAGTCACACGCTCAGCGTTGTAACCAGCTTGCTGTAAAAACTCGACGTGTGTTTGTGCCATATTCTCGTCGAGTTTCACTTTCATTTTACTCATCGCAGTGGCAACAATTCCTCTTCCCTGGTTAATTGGGCTGCATAAGCAATAGCTGCTCTGATATCTTCTAAAGCCAGTGGTGGATACTCTTGAATAATTTCCTCAAATGTCAGTCCCTCGGCAAGGTTATCAAGGATGACAGATACCATAATGCGTGTTCCTTTGATACACGGTTTACCGTGACATACATTTGGGTTTTGAGTAATGCGTTCTTGCCAGTTTGTCATGGTTTTGAGTGCTTATAATTAAGTTTAATTTTAGGTGATACCTACGGCGGTAAACTACGCGGTTTTCAGTAGCTTGATAATAGACTTGAAATTATGTCAGTTTCAAAGCTTGAAGCATTACTGTATTCAACTGCTGTACTTGATTTGCTCCTAATTTACCTATCCTTCTAGTGATTAGTCTACGCTCTATGGTAGTTATTCGAGTCACCCTAACTTTAGAAGCAACCCGTAATCCAGTACTAGTAAAATCTGGATCTGAAGGTTCTAAAATGAACTCTTCTGGACTCAAACTACTTATATTTTGAGATGAAATAAAACATAAAGTGACATCATCGCCTATAGTATCTATCCATAAAACTAAACCAGGGCGTAGCTTTGTTCCACTCAAGTCTGTAAATGGAAATGGAACCAAGACGATATCACCTTTTTGGAGAGACATTAGATAGGTTCTCCGTCGTCAAGTGAGTATATGTCTGGTTCATTTTCAAGAAAGTTAAAGGCTTCTCCAGCCTGGGCAAGTAGCATCAAATCACGAGTTGAAGGCTCTGATGAATCGAAAAATAGTTTTTCTTCCAATAGCGATCGCTCCTCATCAGAGAGAGACAGGATAACTTGCAAGAGTGATTCAACAAGTTTAGTATTCATCTTGAGTTATAGGATATTATGCCAGTCTGTCATAATTACGACTGCTCACAACTAAGATTTATTTTAGGCGATCACTTTCTTTTTAGATAAATTTTGCATCTTTTAGTGAGTATATGTCTGGCTCATGGTTAATAAATTGAAAGGCTCCACCAGTCTAGTCTGAGCAAGTTGCATTAAGTCAATGGTTGAAGGCTCTGATGAATCAAAAAATAGTTTTTCTTGCAATAGCGATTGCTTCTTATCTGAGAGAGATAATATTACTTCAAGCAGAGATTTATTAAGGGACTTCCAAATAAAATTGATGGGAAGGTAATAGAACGATTTGGGCAAACAAACAAAATATGTTGTTTTAGCTAACAAAAAATCCCCCACCTTACGGCAGGGGATTTCTATTACTTAGCTACAAAACTAGCAGCCGAATTAACCGAACTTACCAGCAGTAGAAGCAATCAAGAATGCGGCGTAAGTCAAGACATAGCCAACAGTGAAGTGAGCTAGACCAACTACACGACCTTGAACGATGGACAGAGCCACGGGCTTATCTTTCCAGCGAACTAGGTTAGCTAAAGGAGTGCGTTCGTGTGCCCAAACAAGGGTTTCAATCAACTCTTGCCAGTAACCTCTCCAGGAGATTAAAAACATGAAGCCAGTAGCCCAAACTAGGTGTCCAAACAAGAACATCCAAGCCCAGACAGACAGGTTATTCACGCCGTAGGGGTTGTAACCGTTAATCAATTGAGCAGAGTTAGCCCAGAGGTAATCGCGGAACCAGCCCATGAGATATGTAGAGTTCTCATTGAACTGAGCTACGTTGCCTTGCCAAATACCTAGATGCTTCCAATGCCAGTAGAAGGTAACCCAACCAAGGGTATTGAGCATCCAGAATGTAGCGAGGTAGAAGGAATCCCAAGCTGAGATGTCGCAAGTACCGCCACGACCGGGGCCGTCGCAAGGGAAGGCATAGCCGAAGTCCTTTTTGTCGGGCATCAGCTTAGAACCACGGGCATCCAAAGCACCTTTGACCAAGATCAAGGTGGTGGTGTGCAGACCCAAAGCGATCGCATGGTGTACCAAGAAGTCGCCAGGGCCAATTGTCAAGAACAGGGAGTTAGTACCAGCATTGATGGCATCTAACCAGCCTGGTAACCAAACGTTGGCGTAGTTGGGCCATGCTGTATGGGCAATGCTATCTGGATTAGACAGCAAGGTGTCTAAGCCGTACAGTACTTTACCATGAGCAGCTTGGACGAACTGGGCAAAGACTGGCTCAATCAGGATTTGCTTTTCAGGAGTACCGAAAGCAACCACTACATCGTTGTGGACGTACAAGCTGAGGGTGTGGAAGCCTAAGAAAAGGGATACCCAGCTAAGGTGGGAGATAATCGCTTCTTTGTGCTTCAACACGCGCTCAAGGACGTTGCCTTTGTTTTGTTCGGGGTCGTAATCACGTACCCAGAATATAGCGCCGTGAGCAAAAGCACCAAGTATCAGGAAACCAGCAATGTATTGATGGTGCGTGTACAGCGCTGCCTGAGTTGTGTAGTCCTTAGCAATAAATGCATAAGGAGGCATGGCGTACATGTGCTGTGCCACCAAAGAGGTGATGGTTCCTAGAGCAGCTAGGTGAATACCCAACTGGAAGTGCAGTGAATTGTTATAGGTGTCGTACAACCCTTGGTGAGGCAGGTTGAACTGACCTTCACTTTTGCTACCAGGTACTAAACCGGATTTGGAGTTCAGCATTTCTTTGATGCTGTGACCAATTCCGAAGTTAGTCCGATACTGGTGACCGGCGACGATAAAGATAACTGCGATCGCCAAGTGGTGATGAGCTATGTCAGTCAGCCACAAAGCTTCTGTCTGGGGATGGAAACCACCCAAGAAAGTCAGAATTGCAGTACCTGCACCTTGAGATGTGCTGAATATATGCCCAGGAGTGTCAGGGTTTTGAGCGTAAACGCCCCAGTTACCGGTGAAGAAAGGTGCCAAACCTGCTGGGTGGGGTGGGGTGGATAGGAAGTTATCCCAACCTACGTGCTGTCCGCGAGCTTCGGGGATAGCAACGTGAATTAAGTGACCAGCCCAAGCCAAAGAACTAACACCAAACAAACCTGCTAAGTGGTGGTTTAGCCGATGTTCAGCACTCTTAAACCATGCCAAGCTAGGACGGTACTTGGGTTGCAAGTGCAGCCAGCCAGCAAACAAGAGTACAGCTGCGAACAACAACAGGAACACCGAACCTGTGTACAGTTCACTGTTAGTCCGCATACCAATGGTGTACCACCAGTGGTAAACACCAGAGTAAGCAATATTTACCGGATTGCTAGCGCCAGCTTGGGTAAAAGCTTCGATCGCTGGTTTACCAAAGTGGGGGTCCCAAATCGCGTGGGCGATGGGACGGATATGAATGGGATCTTTAATCCACTGTTCAAAGTTACCTTGCCAGGCTACGTGGAACAGGAGGCTGGATGCCCACAGGAAGATGATTGCCAAGTGACCGAAGTGAGTTGCGAAAATCTTTTGGTAAAGATTTTCTTCCGTCATGCCATCATGGGTTTCAAAATCGTTGCCTGTAGCGATCGCATACCATATCCGACGAGTCGTCGGGTCCTGTGCGAGATCCTGGCTAAATTTCGGAAATTTTGTCGCCATAGGTTTAATAAATCCTCTGACCTTTAGCCATCAAGTACCAGCTGGGATAGTTAGGAGTTATGAGTTGTGAGTTATGAGTTGAGAATTATGAGTTGTCAGTTATGAGTTTTCAATTTTTATTTCTAACTCCTAACTTCATTCCTAACTCCTAACTTCATTCCTAACTCCTAACTTTTAACTCCTAACTTGTAGAAAGCTGATTGCTACCCTACTGAAAGGATGTGTGCATGGAAGAACGCCCAAGTTGTGACAATTCCTCCTAAGAGGTAGTGAGCTACCCCTACAGCCCGACCCTGAATAATGCTCAGAGCGCGAGGCTGAATTGCTGGTGCTACCTTCAGTTTGTTATGCGCCCAAACAATGGACTCAATCAGTTCTTGCCAGTAGCCGCGACCACTGAACAGGAACATCAAGCTGAATGCCCAGACAAAGTGAGCGCCTAAGAAGAGTAGACCATAGGCAGACAGCGCACTGCCGTAGGAATTGATGACTTGTGTAGCTTGTGCCCACAAGAAGTCTCGCAACCAACCGTTGATGGTGATGGCGCTTTGGGCAAAGTTACCACCAGTGATGTGAGTCACAGCACCATCTGCATCTACAGTTCCCCACACATCTGATTGCATTTTCCAGCTGAAGTGGAAAATTGCAATGGATATTGTGTTGTACATCCAGAAAAGTCCGAGGAACACATGGTCCCAACCAGACACTTGACAAGTACCGCCACGACCAGGACCGTCGCAGGGGAAGCGGAAGCCCAGGTTTGCTTTGTCTGGAATCAGACGAGAGCTACGGGCAAACAGCACACCTTTGAGCAGAATTAGGACAGTAACGTGTATTTGGAATGCGTGAATGTGGTGGATTAAGAAGTCCGCCGTACCCAAAGCAATGGGCATCATCGCTACTTTACCGCCTACAGCCAAAATCCCACCACCGAAAGCATAGCTAACGGGTTCTAGCGCATTGGGAGCAGTGCCACCAGGAGCTAAGGTGTGGATATTTTGTACCCACTGGGCAAACACTGGCTGCAACTGAATTGCAGTATCAGAGAACATGTCTT
Organism: Nostoc favosum CHAB5714; assembly: GCF_020829495.1. GTDB lineage: Bacteria > Cyanobacteriota > Cyanobacteriia > Cyanobacteriales > Nostocaceae > Nostoc > Nostoc favosum. Next base: position 112,664 of record NZ_JAIVFQ010000011.1, read on the forward strand.
GGGGACGCCCCAAGGCACGCATTGTATCGTTATGGATGTAAAGTCCAAAGCTATGGAAGCCGAGGAAGATACACACCCAGTTAAGGTGAGAAATAATCGCATCTCGGTGACGAATCACCCGATCCAGTAAGTTGTTTTGGTTCACTACCGGATCGTAATCCCGCACCATGAATATGGCTGCGTGAGCCGCACCGCCGACTATACAGAATGCACCAATCCACATGTGGTGGGTGAAAATGCACAACTGTGTAGCGTAATCAGTTGCCAAATATGGATAGGGGGGCATCGCGTACATGTGATGCGCGATGATGATGGTCAGCGAACCCAAGAAGGCCAGGTTAGTAGCCAACTGAGCGTGCCAGGATGTGGTCAGGTTTTCGTAGAGACCTTTGTGACCTTCACCAGTGAAAGGGCCTTTATGGTTTTCCAGGATCTCTTTAATGCTGTGACCAATACCCCAGTTGGTACGGTACTGGTGACCAGCAATGATAAAGACAACTGCGATCGCTAAGTGGTGATGAGCAATATCAGTCATCCACAAGCCGCCTGTTACTGGGTTTAGACCGCCCTTGAAGGTGAGGAAGTCAGCATACTGACCCCAGTTCAAGGTGAAGAAAGGTGCTAAACCAGCAGCAAAGCTAGGATATAGCTCGGTCAACAAGTCTTTGTTCAAGATGAACTCGTGGGGCAAGGGTATGTCTTTGAGAGCAACGCCTGCATCCAAAAGCTTGTTGGTCGGTGCGGATACGTGGATTATGTGACCTGCCCATCCCAAGGAACCACAACCTAGCAATATTTGCAAGTGGTGATTCAGCATTGACTCCACATTCTGGAACCATTCCAGTTTGGGAGCGCGTTTGTGGTAATGGAACCAGCCGGCAAATAGTAATAAGCCTGCTAATACCAAGCCACCGATCGCAGTCACGTAAAGCTGGAAGGAGTTTGTGATACCCCAGCCACGCCATACTTGGAACAAACCAGAGGTGATTTGAATACCGTGGAAACCACCGCCAACATCACCGTTTAAAATGTCTTGTCCCACAATGGGCCAAACAACCTGAGCACTTGGTCTAACGTTCAACGGGTCGCTTAACCAAGCTTCGTAGTTAGAAAACTTCGCGCCGTGGAAAATCATCCCGCTCAACCAAACCATTATTACGGCTAAGTGGCCGAAGTGGGCTGAGAATATCTTGCGGGATATGTCTTCTAAATCGCTTGTATGTGTATCAAAATCATGGGCGAGTGCGTGCAGGTTCCAAATCCATGTGGTGGTTTTGGGACCTCTGGCTAAGGATCTGTCAAAGTGTCCAGGTTGCGCCCATCTCTCGAATGAGGTTGGAACTGGGTCATTATCGACGATTACTCTTGCCTTTTTTTCCTCTCGCTCCGGAGGACTTATTGTCATTCGACCTCCTCTCTTGATAAGGAATGAGGAATCATGAATACCACAAAGTTAACCATTACCGCAAATTCCATTTTGCTGAAGCCGCGATGAAGACCTATGTGGATTGTTGTTTCTCGTTGAATTATAGAGTCTTCACTTGTACTTTGTTGGAGATAGTTGGAGATATTTTAACAATAATTCAAACTTGGTGAAATCTTGCTGGAATTCCTGCCTTAACTGCCTTTTAACTTCAAAGCCTTTGTCCAAAAGTCAATAGATTATCCATTTAATTTACAAAGAATAACAATTTGCAAATTTTATAGTTTGGCTGTATGAGCCGATGTTCCAGCTTTGGCTGCTATTACTCATGAATATTTGTGTCATATTTCCATTGTTGTAAGTAAAAAGCTGTAAAGAATATGACTTATTTTAAAATTTCCTGAGATATACAAAAGAAATTATGGGATGTGAGGCAGATTTCGTCTTTTGGGCTATAGTTCCAGATGGACAGTTTGAGCCAAAATAATCTGTAAATTGTCGAAGACTATCACTGGGTGCAACGCATGAACTCGTGGCAGAAAAGGGTGTTAGAGAAGCTCCTCCCTGAGAGGTTCCCGATTTTCAGGTGGGTAATGACATTGGTGCTGGTATTAAGCTTGACCAGTTGTGGCGAGAAAGTCAGTAGCCAGGAAGTATCTACTGACTATAGAGAAAACCCTCCACAGATTTCTCAAATTTCAAAGCAATTTTCGGAAGTTTCCCCACCATCTGTTATCCAAGAACTGCGGACAATTTTGGAAGTTTATCAGCCACAAGTGACAATTGTTACTCCACAAGCTGATGAAGTTCTCCAAGACAACAAAGCCACAGCTAGTTTTCAGGTTAAGGATCTACCAATATTTAAGGACTCACAATTACAACTGGGGCCCCATCTACACGTAATTCTGGATAACCAACCTTATATTCCTGTTTACGACCTGAATCAGCCCTTGGTTTTGCCAGACTTGTCTCCAGGTACTCATACTCTGCGCGTCTTTGCCTCTCGTCCTTGGCATGAAAGCTTTAAGAATGAAGGCGCTTATGCCCAGACAACATTTCACGTCTTCACCAAAACCGACGACAACAACCCAGATCCTAAGTTACCCTTGCTAACTTACAGCCGTCCTCAAAGTAGCTACGGAGCAGAACCAATCTTACTGGACTTTTACCTAACTAACGCTCCCCTGCACCTCGTCGGGAAGGAAAACGCTAACGACGAATTCAGTGATTGGCGCATTCGCTCCACAATTAATGGTGAAAGCTTTATTTTCGATCGCTGGCAAGCAGTTTATCTTAAAGGCTTCCGTCCAGGAAAAAACTGGGTAAAACTGGAATTTCTCGATAACCAGGGAAATCCTCTCAAAAATGCCTTCAATACCACAGTTAGATTGATTGACTACCAGCCAAAGGGTAAAGACACTTTGTCGAGAATTGTCAGAGGAGAACTCGCAGCAGATGAGGTGCGTGGCATTGTAGACCCAAATTATAGACTCACACCATCCGTTGAAAAAACACCCCAAATACAACCGAAGGTAGAAAAACAGCCGATTCCTGAAACTAAAGTTCCAGAAGAATCCAAAATAGAGCCAGAACAACCAAAATTAGAAGTTCCAACGGCTGTACCATCTCCCACTTTATCCCCGACACTACCAGAAATTATTGAGTCTCCCATACCAGAACCACAGCCAACGGTAACGCCAACTCCTGAATCAACGCCGTTACCCGAAAAAGTTGCTCCTCAGTCAACAAAACCTAGATTTGGCGGATTTTTTAACCGTCAGGCGGGCAAAGTTCCTACCCCACAAGCACCAGTTGCACCATCTCCTAGTTTGCCACCCACGCTACCAGAGATTATTGAATCTCCAGCACCAGAAATAATTACGCCAACACCAGAAACTAAACCCGAATCACAGCCAGAGGTAACGGTAACACCTCCATCGGCTGAATTCCCAGAAAAACAAGTGCAAAAGCCATGAATCAATTCAAAATTCAAAATTCAAAATTCAAACATTTTATACAGCCCGACACTAAGCGTGGGGTTTCCACCTGCCTTGGGAGACAAGGATTTTTTCTCTACGAGACGCTACCGCGAACGCGCCACTTGCGGGCGAGGTTTTAAACCTAACTTTTTTTCATAAAAAAAGACCTCTTCCTGGTTTTACTACGCAAAACCGTCCCTCTCCAAGCCGGAGAGGGATAGACTTGAACTTTTGTTCAAGGTAGGGAGAGGTTTATCGAACTCACGTTAAAAAGGAAATTTATCTGTTGAGGCGAGTAGAGGGAGCAGGGGAAGCAGGGGGAAAAAAAAGCCTAACCCAAGCGTATTGACGCACTCCCCAACAAACGGAAGCGGTCTACCTTGTAACGGAAGCGGTCTACCTTGTAACGGAAGCGGTCTACCTCGTAACGGAAGCGGTCTACCTCGTAACGGGAGCGGTCTACCTTGTAACGGGAGCGGTCTACCTTGTAACGGGAGCGGTCTACCTTGTAACGGGAGCGGTCTACCTTGTAACGGGAGCGGTCTACCTTGTAACGGGAGCGGTCTACCTTGTAACGGGAGCGGTCTAACTCCCAATACAGTTCAGTTAAGCATTTCTTCTCTTGGCGTTCTTGGCGGTTCGTTAAAAAAATTGACTTTGACAAAGAGTTTCAGCCTTAACCTAAGCGTATTGACCAAAAAACGAATTGCAACACCCCTCATACTGGTAGTTGTCTTGAGCGTCTAGGGTGTTTTTGCTCTTCCCCATTGAAAGTCCGTTTGTGGACTCTTCAAGAATCCCCCGGCTTTAGACGGAAACACGGAGGACAACTAATTTGTAAATCTGAGGTGGGTAGTGGTACAGAATTCATCATTTCTCTTCCGATTCAAAAGCAGCATTTACCCGAAAATGCTCAACTCTAACTTTTGCGATAAAGCCTCAACAAAGGCAAGCCCCACTACCGGATTTCCTACCGTATCCAAGGTGGGACTGTAGCAAGCGATCGCTCCCTCACCTGGTACTATTGCTACAAGTCCACCACCAATCCCTGATTTCATCGGTAAACCAACTCTGACTGCAAACTGGGCAGAAGCTTCATATAACCCACAAGTTAACATCACAGCATTGACAATCCGGCGATTTTGTGGTGATAAATAGCCATTTTCACAAGCTAAGAGTTTTCCTAACAGGGCTAAATCTTCAACTCGCCCAGAGATACAGCATATTTGCTCGTATGTGTCAAGTGCGGTTTCTGGATTTTCTAGATGACTTGTTTCGGCGAGATAGTTTGCGATCGCTTCATTGGTTGTTGAACGGGTTAATCGCACTGAAGCCAGCATTATCTCATCTAACCTTAGTTGGCAACCTGCTAATTGGTTGAGCCATTGACAAAATAACAAAGTGCGATCGCTTGCGTCCTTTCCTGTTAATTTATCAGCTAGAGTAATTGCCCCACTATTAATCATCGGATTGCGAGGATAGCCGCGATCGGCAACCAACTGCTCTAAAGAATTGAAGGGTGCATCCGATGGTTCCACCCCAACCCACCGAAAAACCGTTTCTGCGCCAAAGTGTTCTAGCAGATAAAGTAAGGAAAATGTCTTAATAACACTCATTAGCGGGAACATACAAGCTGTATCCCCAAAGCTGATAGTTTTTCCCGATTTGCAGCAGATATGAACTGCAAACCAACCAGGATTAGCTTTAGCTAATTGCGGAATGCGATCGGCAACTTGTCCCTGTTTAGCCTGAATTTTAGCTAGTTGCACCCAGGCTAATAAGTCTGTAGTGGTTAGTTTGTCAAGTCCTTTCAAAGTGTAAATTTTCTAAAAGTTTATGTATTAAATAGCAACTAACAGTGTAGTATGAGGCTTGTCAAGGCTTTGTAATAGCGGAAAAACATTTATAAGCTGCGAAATCTTTTTGAAAGTTATTGATATTAAAAGACAATATCAAGTTCAATCGGAACAAGCTTAGGAATATTAAATTTACGCGATGTGCAACTTAATATCCTGAACTCACTTCCATTCCTTTTTCCTTGGAAGAAAGAGGCTTCTACAACACTTTGCAAGTAAATGAAGTACACCCCTCCCCAACCCTCCCCGATGTATTGGGGAGGATGCGCGAGTGCGCGGGTAGGGTTTTTTCTACCTCATAAACTTGAAATCTGCTGTAGTTCTCCCCATTCCTTACAAGGGTTGGGGGCTGGGGGGGTAGTTTTGAGTATAAGTTGCACATGGCGTAAGTTGATCTGCCAGAACAAAAGCATTGTGAAACAAAATCAATTTAACGCTCAAGGAGGAAAAACTTGTGAAACCTAATTTAAACAAGCGTACAGCGATCGCAGTTGGCTTCGTTGGCTCGCTGTTATGGGGAGCAACTTGCGTTCTAGAAAATCAAAATGCTATTGCACAAGTAGGGGGATTCTTTATAATAAACGAACTATCCAACAAGTGCATTGATGTAGTTGGAGATCCTGGCACAGCGAATCGTGCGCGATTGGCACTTTTTGATTGCGAACTATCTGGATTTACCGGTTCCGGTAGAATCACAGATCAAAAATGGGAATTTCTTCGTGGTGGATTTCTCAGAAATAAATTATCCAACAAATGCATTGATGTAGTTGGAAATCCTGGCACAGCGAATCGTGCGCCATTGGAACTTTTTGATTGCGAACTATCTGGATTCACCGGTTCAGGTAATACCACAGACCAGAGGTGGGAATACATTGGTGCAGGATTTCTCAGAAATGGATTATCCAACAAATGCATTGATGTAGTTGGAAATCCTGGCACAGTTAATGGTGCGCGATTGGAACTTTTTGATTGCGAACTATCTGGATTCACCGGAACCGGTGCCAGATCAGATCAGAGGTGGCGGTTGCAACCAAGTCTTTAAGAATACTGCTTGAGTGGAACCGGATGAGTTGCCCAGAGCTAAGGTAGATGATTTCGTAAATTCGTAGGGAAAAAATTACTACTTATTAAATCTCTGCGTATTTACCGTTCCCCTACCAGGAAGCAAGCTACGCATAGCGTCTTTGACTGGAGAAGTTCTTATCTAAGAGGATGTTTTAAAAGTATTTTTGGTAACATCAAAGTACAGGTAAAATCAAAAATACCCTCATCAGCCAGAACATTCTATATGTAAAGTTAAAAACTGGCTAGCTTTGAGAACTGCCAGTTTTTAACTTTAAACTTGTTGGCGTTTTAACTCTTGTATCAATACTTGGCAGCGCTTGCTAGCTTCTCTTGCCTGTTGCCTAAACTGTTTGGCTTGCTCTTGATTAGTTAAATACACTTCAGATGCTTTTTGCCTGAGTTCAACAGCTTGTTTACTGAGTTCCTTAATACGAGTCTTTAATTCTTCAATTGTTTTCATCTTTGCTCCTGTTCTGAAATCACAATTTCCAAATTTTCTGCTTCTTCATAAAGTCTATCTGCTCTACTAGCCAGCAAGCTAGCATCATCAAAATCATTGTTTGCTATTGCTCTGTCATGAGCTTCGTACAACTTATCAATGATTTCTTGTAATTGTGCGTAAGCTTGTAATAATACATTTCGTGTTTCTGACTTCATATTTACTGGTTAAATATCTAATTCTCCTGGAATTAAACTTCGGTTTAGTTTTGTCTAAGTCTTTAGTAGCAACACACGGGAATATATCGCGCGGTGTGCAACTTTCTCTCAAACCTAACCCCCAACCCCTTCCCTAAGAGGGAAGGGGAGCAAGACTTAAAGCCTCTCTCCGCTTCGGGGAGAGGAATGGAAGTGGGGTTTTAAGAATAGGTTGCACATCGCGTTATATCATTATTTTTCATCAGTTTATTTCAGAAAATTGCTATAAACATCCTCTAAAAGTAAAGTATATTTTATGATTCCCCGTGTCAGAGCGCCAGAATTACCGCAAAATTACTCTTGGCTCAACACCGAAAAACCCTTGTCTCTTAAACAACTCAAGGGTAGAGTCGTAATTTTAGACTTTTGGACATATTGCTGTGTCAATTGTCTGCATATTCTGCCAAACCTGAAATATTTAGAACAAAAATATAAAGATAGTCTTACTGTTATCGGCGTTCACTCCGCCAAATTTGAGAACGAAAAAGAAACAGAAAATATTCGTCAAGCTATCCTGCGCTACGACATTGAACACCCAGTTGTAGTTGACAGCAATTTTCGAGTTTGGGAAGAGTATGCTGTGCGTGCTTGGCCTACGTTAATAATTATTGATCCAGAAGGTTACGTGATAGGCCAGATTTCTGGTGAAGGAAACCGTGACACTTTAGACGAGTTGATTCAGAAGGTAATTCAGCAACACCAACACAAAGGCACAATTAATTTCCAAGAAATCAGCTTGACTTTAGAAAAACAGTGCCAACCATTAATCACACCCCTAGCTTTTCCTGGTAAAGTTCTAGCTACTCCAACGGGTTTATTCATCGCTGACTCTGGACATCATCGCCTAATTATGAGTAGCTTTGATGGGGAAATTTTACACTTGATTGGTACTGGAAAATCTGGCTTAACTGATGGTGCTTTTAACGAAGCGCAATTTTTTGCACCACAGGGAATGGCTTTTGATGCCGAAAATCAAATTCTTTATGTTGCTGATACAGAAAATCATACACTGCGGCGAGTTGATTTAAAGCACCAAGTGGTGGAAGCGATCGCAGGAACTGGTGAACAAAGCCGCAATATCCGTCCTCATGGCGGTGCTGGTTTAGAAACTGCGCTAAATTCCCCTTGGGATTTAGTCAAAGTGGGAAATACCTTATTTATTGCAATGGCTGGGCCTCATCAAATTTGGGAAATGGATTTAGAAACTAGTATTGTGAAAACTTATGCTGGTACTGGTGCAGAAGCTTGCGTTGATGGTTCACTTACTGAATCTGCCTTTGCTCAACCTAGCGGTATCAGCACAGATGGGAATGAATTATATATTGCTGACAGTGAAGTTAGTTCAATTCGTAGTGTTGGAATTGTAGAACCGTATCAAGTGCGAACCGTTTGTGGTAGTGGGGGTTTGTTTGGTTTTGGCGATGTAGACGCACAAGGTGAAGATGTCCGTTTGCAGCACTGTTTAGGAGTGGAATACGCTGAAAATTTTCTGTGGGTAGCAGATACCTATAACCATAAGATTAAATTAGTGAGTCCTACTACAGGGAATTGTCAAACAGTTTTAGGAGATGGTACTAGTGGCTTACAAGATGGCCAGGGTAAAAACACTCGGTTTTTTGAACCTTCGGGATTGAGTGCGATCGCTTCTTTTTTATATATTGCTGATACCAATAATCATGCCATCCGCCGCGTGGATTTGAATGCTCTTGAGGTGACAACACTAAAGTTTCTTGGATTATGTGCGCCAGATGTTTGTATTCCGCCAAATTTATAAAATCATCTGAGCCTTACCCGCATCTATGAATTTATTTATCAGATATATAGATTTTCAGTTGAATACTTTCTTTCAAGCTGCTAAGGTAAGTTATCAATGCATAAATAAAAATCACAATTCCTGTCATTTCCAAAAACTCTTCAATAACTATACCAATTACCGTTATGAAACTGCGCCGACTAAAATAGTCTATCAAAAGCCCACCTATCATTTCCATACCTAATGTTCCACTCACATAAACAACTGCGGCAATCAAAAATAAATACCGAGTTTTAGAAGGTAAATCGAGCCAAAATTTTAGATATTTAAATGCAAAAAATGCTACTAAAATAGCACCAGGAATAACCCAGGTTTGGAAAAATATAGGATTGAGATTAAGTGATTGTCGTAATGATGGAATGATAAAAATCTCGTGAAAACTAAATGCTTCATCCAAACTCAAATATACAAATATAAAATATAGAGTTTTCCAGTAAGAGAAATGACGGTCTTTCCTATTAATAACAGTAATTACTTTAAGTAATCCCGAACAAAATAATAGAGAAAATGCGGAATACCAAGCAGGAATATTCAATTCTCTATCAAGGCTAAATAGTTCGTAAAACCATTGGCTAGCTGGGAAGGGAAACTCTGAGAGCCAGAAATAGCTACTTAAAACGCCTGCGAAGGTGAGGCTGATAACTATGAGTATTAAACGTCGAGCAATTGTTTTAGCACAGAGATGAATTGGTAACTCTACACTAGAGCTTGATACTTGCCGCATACTAATATTGAGTAATTTCCTTTGTGTAAAACAATTGGTGAAAAACAATCTCATACCCGTAAATGATATGAGCAAAATGTTACAGAACTTTCACTAATAAAAACTTAGATTTGTGAATGGAATTGCTAGTTTACTACATTAAATCTACATTAAATCTATATTAATACTTTCCGCCACGCTAGACGTAGCTTGCTTCCCTCTAAAGGTACGCCCAAAGAGCGACCCTAAGAGAGATAGAGCATTGTTAGCGAGTCATACACTTAAGGATTTGCTAACGCTACGCGAACGGCGCGAATATTTTGGTGAAGTTTACAGCAGATTTAAGCTTGGTTCAGTACACAAGCTAGGTTCCAAAGTAAGATATAAAGCCTGTTTTGCTCCTGAATTATGCTGTATTAATTGACTTAGACGAGTTCAGAAGCCCAACTAAAAGAATTCCGCGCTTTACTTAAAGAACGGGGAATTAATAATCCAGAGCAATTGTGACCGAATTTAATTTACAAATCCAAGAAAATAGCGATGGCTTTGCCAACGCCAAGGGCGAACGCTTGTCAACTCCGCTAGAGGATGCAGCGTCTAGCTTACTTCCCTTCAGGGATACGATACACTGCGTCAACACTAAAGGCAATGATCGCCTTGACCGTTACCTTTCCCAAGAATTACCAGACTTATCCCGTTCCCGCATCCAACAGTTAATCGAACAGGGTAATGTCCAACTTAACGACAAAGTTTGCACATCTAAGAAGATCAATGTCAAGTTAGGCGATCGCATCACTGTCAAAATACCAGAAGCGCAACCTTTAGAACTCCTTGCAGAAGATATCCCCTTAGATATCCTCTACGAAGACGACCAGCTACTCATTCTCAACAAACCCGCAGGCTTAGTTGTCCATCCTGCACCTGGTCATCCAGATGGCACTTTGGTAAATGCTCTATTGGCACATTGCCCCAATTTACCAGGAATTGGTGGATTCCAACGTCCGGGAATTGTCCATCGATTGGATAAAGATACAACGGGGGCGATCGCGATCGCTAAAACAGAAGTTGCCCATCATCACCTACAAGCACAACTCAAAGCTAAAACCGCACGCAGAGAATACTTGGGCGTAGTTTACGGTGCGCCAAAAGTTGAAAGTGGCAGAATTGACTTGCCCATTGGTCGCCATCCGCAAGACCGCAAAAAAATGGCTATTATGCCTGTTGAACAAGGCGGACGAGCCGCCGTCACTCATTGGCAAGTACTAGAACGCCTCGGTAATTTCACCTTAATCCACTTCCAACTGGAAACTGGACGCACCCATCAAATTCGAGTCCACAGCGCCAAAATGGGTCATCCCATTGTCGGCGACCCAGTTTATGGTTCTGGTCATTCAGTGGGGGTAAATTTGCCCGGCCAAGCACTGCACGCTTGGCGACTAAAATTGCAGCATCCCATATCTGGAGAGTTGATTGAGGTGACAGCAAACCCTCCCAGCCATTTTACAAAACTTTTAGAGATGTTAAAAAGACGAATTGCACTTTAGCTCATCCCACATCTGAAAACAGAGCCATTTCGGGACTTCCAACTAAAAAAATATCCTATCGCGGTGTAGGCAGGGGGAGGTGAGGGAGTGAGGGACAAGGAGAATTAGAGACTGATTCATCCACCTCGGAACTGGATTCATCCACCTCAGAACTGGGTTCATCCACCTCAGAACTGGATTCATCCACCTCGGAACTGGATTCATCCACCTCAGAACTGGGTTTATCCACCTCGGAACTGGATTCATCCACCTCAGAACTGGGTTCATCCACCTCAAAGACTGATTAAACGAGTTCAAATACTCATTCATCTAGCTCAAAATCTCCAATCCCCAACGCCCGTTAACAACTAGCGTGCATCAGACATGGGATAGAGTCTGTTCCACTAGTTATACCTAAATGAAACTCCTACATAACCCAAGACTTATGCACGCTATAAAATGATTAAATGGATGTACTAGACAGCCGTCGAAGAAAAATCGTTATTTAATTCCTGCCAGTTGCCGATAAGGTACAGACTTTTCGATATCGATGTTGAATGACGAGATCCTTTGTGGAGTATTGCCAGTCGCATTGACACTTTGTGCCATAGACAAGAATAGAGCTGGATCGCCTGCCTTGGGCTTTTGCTCTTGTGGAAGGAATCTGCGTACTTCGACCTGCCAAATGATTTGGGGGAAACCCAGTTTGGCACGGTGGTAAGCTTCGTATCGTGGAGATTTGATGTTGAATGGCAACTCACCCTCAGCGCGGGATGGCAGTATGCGACGGCGCTGATAAGGCACTGTAGAGTCTCCAAAATTGCTCAGGTACTCTTCAGTGTTGAGGACTTCATCAACAAAGCCTCTAATACCTTTGGTTGCGACTACAATTGACCAGGCAATTTTTTCCCGCTCACTGTATGGGTCGCGTCCTAGAACGCGCTGGATTACTTGCTCAACAAAGCGATAATTATTGTTGAGGTCGTAGAAGCTTTTCTTAAAGGTATTGGAAAGCAGCAATCCACGAATAAAGTCCCGCACTGTAATCTGTCCATTACGGAGTTGAGACTCTAAATATGTTTCGCGATCGGCAGCAAAGGCATGAAAGAAAATTTGACGATATGCTGCTTCGATCAGAAGGTCTAAATCTGACGGAGAAAGCAAATTGTCTGTAGAAAAAATTCTGGGCTGTTCATCACCCGGTACTTCGTATGCAGCTACACGCTGGTTTTGACTTGAAGGGTCGTATGTTAACAGAGGAATTGCCACTCTAAAGCCTCCATATTCTTAATTAAAGTTAACAACTTTAGATCACATATTAAGGGAGTAGTTGTATCAAAACTTCAGATTCTGATAAAATTTCATGAAACTTAACTAAGGGGAATGTAACTATTCCAAAAAACAAGGATTAGCTTGTTGGACTCAACCCATAGCTAATCTATAAAGGGAGTGCGGCTTTCAGCCTAATAACTACCTAAAAAACTTTGTTCACATACTTCAGATTAGAAGATTCAGTTTCACCTTTTTGAAATAAAGCAATATTTTTTAACATGTAGCAAAAGAAATTAATGGGGAGTGGGGAGTGGGGAATGGGGAATGGTGAAAGACTTGTTGCAAGTTCTCACCTCTTGTCACCTTGTCTCCCCTGCTCCCCCTGCTCCCCCTGCTCCCCCTACTCCCTACTCCCTACTCCCTACTCCCTACTCCCTTGACCTATCCAAAATTCAAGGGGATCTATGGTTGACTTACAGTAAGGCCAGCTACGCAAAGTTGCTTCCATCCCTGCCTCCCAATAGGGAGGTTCCAATCCCAGTCCTAAACATAAATGAGATAGGATGCTAGCAAACTGCTGATTATGACCAAAGTCTCCTAGATGGGCATGGGCGTATTCATGGATGACTACACCAAACCAGTCTCTAGGTGCAACTCGACCAACATCTACCAGAATAGTGATTGGGTTTGTGAGAATGTTGCATAGCCCGTCGATGCCGAAGGATTGAGCTATGGGGACTGCAAAAATTTGGATGTGGCGACGCTCTTGAGCATGAAAGCACTCATGACAAAGGTCTAGATAAGTGTTGATCTGAGCGTTAACGGTGTTAATATTATCGCCGATCCAAGTACAAATGGGGATGCGATCGCGCACGTTATCGAACACATCCACCATACCCGGTTCTAGGGCAAACCCCCGTACCCGATGCAGATAATCTCGGCCACGAGTAAAAGCATCGGTCTGCTTAAGAATCATTCACCAGCCCAAAACTGAATAAAACTGTCTTTTTTCCAGAACATCAGGCCCTTGTCTTTCTGTAGCTTCTTCTGCTTTGGAAACCTCAACAGAAGTTTCAATGCGGGTTTCGGTACAAAATGATGCAGTGCTGAAGCCGCCAAAGCGTTTCACTGTACTGGTTCGCAGTCGCATATTTGGGCTGGCAAACCAGAATCTCTCAATGGAACTCATTGTTTCATATTCAGTTGTCAACACTAGCCCATCTTCATCATCCATGTGAAAAAGACCGACTACAGGCATAATTTCGGCGTAGCCTCTTTCACGGAGTAATTTACCAGCTCTTGGGTTATCGCCATCAGGCACGATCGCAAATATTGTTTTCCCTTGATGGTTCTCGTCATTTTCTCTATCCCAAGCCATTGTGCCTAGCCAACGCACCCGTGATCCACCTACTGACAGGCTGGGGTCAATCTGATGATACTGGCACAGTTCAATGATTTCTGGATGATTGGCATCCAGAGTTTCTACCTGTATATCCGATTCTCCTGTTTCTGAGCGCTTAAAGGGCAGGTGATGAGTTGCACGTTGCGATCGCCACTTACCAGCACTTAGCTGAAAAAAGTCCATTGCGTCTATCAATCTTCTGACTCCTAGTTATTACCCCTGCGGATGATGTTTTACGAGTTTTTTCTTTTTAAAGTTTTTGGTATATAAACATTCTAAACATTACAGCGATTAGTGGTCAGCTTCAATAAACTCGCTACAAAGGGAGAGGCAGAATCGCTGAAAGCAACAACCGCCTTGATGCAGTGTAGCATTCCTCACCTGATGGGGATTTTTGGATATGGAAAATGCCACAGGGGTGGAAATGCTGACGGCATTGACAAATGATGAATATGTTGATCCCTATATTTTAGAGTCAGTAGTGAGTACTTTGGCCAGATTAGATCGGGTGATTAATTATCATAGAGGATAGCGATCGCTACACCTCAAGTCCTTAATTCAGTGGACAAAACTGGACTATACGACATAACTATAACCATCAATCCGATGAACTAACTGACAAGAATTGTGTCTCACAGGACTCATTTTACCAATTGAAGTAATCATCTCAAAAACACCAGTTGCACGGACAACCAATCTACCAATATGACTTCCTGCAAACCTCCCAGTAGGTAAAAAAGCACAAACTATATCACCCAGGGCAAACGCATCTAAATTACTCTTGATCACAATCAACGTTAAGAACCAACGAAAAAATAAGCATTTCTCGTTTGTTTTAGTTTCCAAGACTCAAAGCAATGTCTACGACGGGCTGTTGGGTGACGCTTAAATTTTTGTTAACAAACAAGTCTGAATGAGATTATTTTAGATTATTGAGAATATAATTTTCTTCTTGAGATGATGCGGCTGCTCTGAGAAATGGCACAATTGGCAAACAAATTATGCCGTCAAAGGAGTATTAAACAGAGGTGATTTTACCTCTAAATAAAAAAAATCAATTGGGTGATTATTATGCATCATTCCTTTAAAATAAAAATCCAGGATTTAGACTATATTGAATCAATTGTTGAGCAGGACATCACAGATGTGAGGGCTGAAAAAATTGTAGGAGGATCTAAAACTAGCAATGCAAACCCTATTTTTAAACTCTGCAAAAGGCAACTTAGCAATCCAAAAGATATTCAAACATCTAGCGATCAAAGACCTATGGAGATAGACCATTTTGATGACCTCTGTTGGATCCGGGGAGGGGAAAATTGAAAATCTACCAAAAAGCTTTGATCATTTCTGTTGTTAAGGGAAATTCATCAAATGACTGAAAACTTACACGGTTCGTCCTGGCTATTAAGGCTAATAATTTTTTTAGCTATTAATGGTGCATACGTCAATGTTTGGGATTGCACCTTTGCTCAAATTACGCCTGATAGCACTTTACCCAATAATTCCACTGTCAAATTAGAGGGGAATACCAGAATTATTGAAGGAGGAACTCAAGCTGGAAGTAATCTTTTCCACAGTTTTGAGCAGTTTTCTGTAGCAGGTGGCACCCAGGCTTACTTTAACAACGCAATAGAAATTCAAAATATCATCAGCCGCGTCACGGGTGCTTCTGCTTCTATGATTGACGGTGTAATTAAAGCCAATGGCTCTGCTAACTTGTTTTTTCTCAATCCGAATGGAATTATTTTTGGGCCTAATGCCCAATTGGACATCAAGGGTTCGTTCCTTGCAAGTACAGCAAACCGCCTCAAATTTGCAGATGGCGCTGTGTTTAGCGCGTTTCCTCCCCAAAGCACACCTCTGCTAACGGTAAGTGTTCCCATTGGCTTGCAATTTCAGGGAACAGCAGCAGGTATTCGTGTAGAAGGATCTGACCTAGAAGTGCAACCTGGTAAAACTTTAGCACTTGTGGGCGGTGATCTGACGTTGCAAGGAGGTGAACGAGGAGCTTTAGAACAACCGAATTTGGCAGCTCTAGGAGGACGGATTGAGCTAGCTAGTGTGGCTGGTGTTGGAGAAGTCAGCTTGAACCAGAAAGATAACGATTGGGTATTGGGGTACGCCTCTGTCAATAATTTTGGTGATATTCGATTGGAAGACGGAGCGTATGTCGATGTTAGCGGTGCTGGCGGTGGTGATGTTCAGATTCGGAGCAGTAATTTGGTTCTGACAGGAAGCTCATTGATTTATGCCGACACACAAGGTACAGAGCCTGGTGGAGAGGTACTTGTCCACACAACAAAGGCGGTGACTCTCACTGAGGATTCGCGGATTACAGCCGATGTTTTACCAGAAGCGACTGGTGCTGGAGGAAACGTGACGATTGAAACTGGACAGTTAAGTATTCAGGGCGATCGCTCAATAATAAGAGCTGGCACCTTAGGCAAAGGACGGGGGGGAAATCTCACCGTTCGCGCCTCGGAGTTTGTGGAACTAGCAGAAACAACAACAGGCGGCTTGCTTACTGAAACTCAAGGTGCTGGAAATGCTGGAAACTTGACAATTGACACCAAACGCTTGAGTGTGCGCGATGGAGCGCAAGTATCAACTTCTACTCAAGCCGAGGGACAGGGGGGAAATTTGTCTGTAACCGCCAGCGATTCCGTGGAACTAATTGGTACTGATAGCGGCTTGTTTACTTTAACTTTAGGTGCTGGAAATGCTGGAAACTTGACAATTGACACCAAACGCTTGAGTGTGCGGAATGGAGCACTAGTATCAACTGCCACCATTGGCAAGGGACAGGGGGGAAATTTGTTTGTGATTGGTAGGGATTTGGTGGAATTACAAGGAACAGGAATATCACCAACAGATGGGGAGCAAGTCCGTAGCCTTTTAACTACTCAAACAACAAATGTTGGCAATGCCGGAGACTTAAGGATTATTACTGGGCAGTTAATTGTGGGAAATGGGGCACAGATATCTACTACTTCTCGTCGTCAAGGAAAAGCTGGAGAGATAGAAGTTCATGCTTCTGATATTTTGACACTCCCCATGCGTAAACGCAGGGGATTCCAGCGTCACTGACGTTCCTTGCTTTTACAGGTCTTTCGACCAATAGAAGTAGAGGGAACATCTCGACTGGCGTTACTTCCCGGATGCCCTCC
>NZ_JAIVFQ010000120.1 GCF_020829495.1 Nostoc favosum CHAB5714
TGAGGCTCTCAAACAGGGTTTAAAAGATTTAGTCGAAGAAACTTCCAAATATAATAAAGAATAGTCAGTGGTTCGCGACAGACCATCGCGAACCACTTTTTCTTTTCCACATCCCGTGAAAAGTCAGATTGTTCAATGGCTTGTTTGTAATTATTGCCAATCTTGTTATGAGCAGCTATGACATCATAATTTGGGTCAAAGAAAGCGCCGGCGCCAAGCGTTTCCATAACATATACTACGTCTGCACCTTTGAAAGTCGCTGATAGAAAATCTGCATCTTCCATTGTGCCGATAGCAGCTTTTGCGCCAATTGCTTCAATGTCTTTTTGTCTTTCGGCTTTGCTGCTGATAACTGTAACAGAATGACCTTTTTGCACTAACTCTGTGGCAAGTGGCTTGCTGATGTTCCCTAAAGAACCTGTTACTATAATTTTCATAAATGAGCTTTTTCTTTTTAGAAGAGTAGTTATAATCTATAATAAAAAAAGTTGACAAGTAAATTACTCAAGGGCTTCAGATCCTTGATCTTTCTTAATCCCTAGCTCCAACGGGAGCAAAATCAGATACTGACTAGCACTGACTTTATTAATTTTGCATTTAGTTAAATATATACAAAATTAATATTTTTATGGCACACTGAGTCAATGTAATCAGCACTGTTCTAAGTTTTGGACAAGGTTAGTCATACTTTTGCTCCTTTCAAAATACTTTGTGCTGACATGAATAATTGAGTTGCAAAACTGGGAGGTACGGAATAGCCGATAATTGACCCCGCCGTAGCAGTTTCGTTGGGGAATTCGTACCAGTCAGGAAAACCCTGTAACCTCGCTGCACCTTGAATTGACAGGGATTTGACTGTACCATCAGGCAACCAGATATCAGCGAACTTACTACGGTTGCAGCCCTTGTGATCGGTGAAATGCGATCGCAGAATGGTATTACAAGGTAAATGTCCGGGTTTGTATTTAGACTGTGTACGTCCCCCAACTCTTTCTATTAGCAGTGGTGTTGGCGCATTCCCGGCTAAAAATTTCTCCAAAGCTTGTTGCTGTTTAGGTAGTAGATGTGAATCAGGCATCGTGGGGATGAGATGGGCGATCGCCTCGTACCAACCACAAGGTGCAGTCCCCAAAGATAGGGCAACGTGAAAACCCTTGCTTGCAATCAGGACTAACCGCCGCCGCGCTTGGGGTAGCCCAAAATCGGCCATATTTACCACGCTGTAAGTAACGTGATAACCAAGGGATTCTAGAGCATCCAGGATGATAGCAAAACTCTGACTGTTCTGATAGCGTGGGACATTTTCGAGAGTGAACACTCGTGGCTGCAACTGTCGGATGGCTTCAGCAATAGCGATCGCAGCCGTCAGATCGTCAGCCGTTTCAATACCCTTACCTGCTTTAGCTGTGTGGGCTTGGCTGAAGTTGGCGCATACTGGGGAGGCATGGAGGTAATCGGGGCGGCGGGGAAAACCTAGAAACCTTGACTGTGCTACTTCTTGCACTGTTAGCTGTACGACTCTGCACCCGTATTCGCTGAAATTGCGGTGATGAGTTTTGGCGATCGCCCTGCTCAAGTCTGGTTTGTTTGGGTCGAACTCTACTGCAATGACCGGGCGTATTCCAGCCTGTACCATCCCCGCTTCTATCCCGCCGCCACCAGCGAAAAGTACTACAGCAATCGGTGCATCATCTGGCAGAACTGGTTTTAATTTTGTGTTATCAAAATTTTTGCAGACATCTAATTTTGGTGATGTCTTTTTGGTTTTCGCTTTTTTGATAAAAGCGATGATATCTTCCTTGGTTGCCCCCTGTTGTTGCATTAGACGAATCATTGGGACAGCACCAGGGGAAATTGAGCCTATACTTTTGCCCTTCCAAACGCCGTTATGTTTTTCTTTCCAATTAAACCCCCATCGCCAATCTTCGGGGTTATTTGGGTCACGCTCACCAATCACACGGGGATAAAAAACGTTTGAGCCATCAAGTAGCTTTTTAGTCTCGATGTACGGATAAAGGCATCCAACTGATCCCCCTTGCGAGGCTTTCACCCCTTTCTCTAAGAATTTTTCGGGTATTGCAGATAACTCAATTATTACTGGTTTTGGCTTCGGGGGTAGGGTATCGCTTGGGGCTGTTTTAGTCATGCAACCACCTCCATAACCAAATCATCGGGCACTTCAAAAATCCCCAACCGCCCAATGTAAGGAATCGGTGTAACTTCGCGTGGATTCTCCAGCTTCCAATGGTATTGCCCAGGCATTCCCCAGCCAGACGCAACTTGTGAAAACTTGCAATCTACTATTGTGACTATACCGATGACTTGACCGCGACGTAGAGAGATTAACTCTGGGATTACTACCCCCATGCTTTGGCAAAATTCTCTCGCTAGCTGGTACTCTTTTTTAGTACAGGTTTTTGCAGCGTGAATCAGAATGTCGCCGCGATAATTGATAGGCCAGCCACGGTTTTCAATATCCTTTAGAGCATAAATGATTGCCCATGCCCAAGGCTGACGAACTGTGATTGCTTTCATAACATTTGTGCTGATGATTGACTGAACAAAGCTAAAACCTGCTGCGACAAGCGAGTAGCAGCAATCTCACAATATTGTTCGTTGATTTCGATACCCACAACGCGACGATTGAGGTCTTTAGCACACTTGAGAGTAGTGCCAGTGCCAGCAAATCCTTTACTTCGTGGGGCCCCACCTTCCCCTTTCCTCAGTCCTCACAGCCAGTATTTACCTACTTCAATAAATTGGTTCGTTGGTTTATCCTCCAGTAGCTCCTTAAAAACTACGACCACGAGATAAATTCTTGAATCTGGTAAACTGATGGTCAAACAAAAGCTTGACTGTACCAGTTGGACCATTGCGTTGCTTGCGAACGACTAACTCAGCAATGCCACGATCTGGGGTATCGGGATTGTACATTTCTTCGCGGTAAAGCATGATCACAACATCACTGTCTTGCTCAACAGCACCACTGTCTTTTAAATCACTTAGTACAGGGCGTTTATCGTTACGGTGTTCAACTTCGCGGTTGAGTTGGGACAAAGCCAGTACAGGCACATCCAAATCTTTGGCTAATCTTTTTAATCCCCGGCTGATTTCACCGACTCGTTGAGCCATGTTCGACCGTGAATCAGTATCAAGAGCCATCAGCTGTAAGTAGTCAATGATGACAAGCCCAACACCACCGTAATGGGATGAAATTCGGCGGACTTGGCTACGGATTTGATTAAGAGAAGGGCAAGATTCGTCGTTGATGAAAATCTGTTGTTCGCTTAACTCCGCGATCGCCACACTCAAGGGTTGCCACTGGCTGTCAGAGACATTCCCAGTTTCTAGAAAATTGTTTTCGATGCCGGATTCGCTGCTCAAGAATCGCTGTACGTACTCATCAGTAGACATTTCCAAGCTGAAAACGCAGATAGGCACTCTTCCAGTTTTGGCAACATTGAGAGCGAGATTACCAGCCAAAGCGGATTTACCAACAGAAGGACGAGCAGCCAGTACATACAACCGTCCTTTGCGAAAACCACCGCCGAGTATACTGTCTAGGTCATAAAATCCACTAGGCAGTGCTGGTGAGTTTGTACCAGTATGACGCGCTTCAATTTCGGTAAAAGTGTCGGCTAGGGCATGAGAAATATGAACCAAGTCAGAAGCAGAATGCTCAGACGCAATGCCGTAGACTTTTTGTTCGGCTTCGTCAAGAATTACAGGTAAATCGGTTTCGGTGGCATAGCCGAGTTGAACAATCTCAGTACCAGCAAGGATTAACTGCCGCCTTTGGTATTTTTCCATCACCAAGTCAGCTAAAGCATCGATGTTCACAGCTGACACAGTGCGGTCAACCAGACTGGCCAGTTTATTGCGTCCACCGATACGGGACAATAAACCATTATCAGACAACCAGTTGGTGATGCAAAGCAAGTCCGTTGGTAATGAGAGGCTGTACAGTCGTAGGGCTGCTTGATAGATGTCTTTGTGGGCATTGATGTAAAAAGCATCTGCTACTAAGCGATCGCTGATTCGGCTCATGGCGCTTGGGTCGAGCATGATGCCACCGAGTACTACTTCTTCAGCCTCAATGCTTTGTGGGGGTAAGCGGTCTTGTTGGGATGTGAAGTTTGATTTGTCTTGTGTCATAAATCCTCATAACAATTCGCAATTCGTAATTCGCAATTCGCAATTAAAATGCGAATTAAATGGTGGAAGTATCTGTAGCCGAGATAAAGCAGAGGGGAAGAGGGTTTTAGATTGATTAAATTTTCTTGACATCGTTTGATTTTTTCTGTTGGTTTATTTAATGCCAAACTGTGTGCCTCGTACTAAGCTTGTCCTGAGCGTAGTCGTTCGCCGTAGCGTCTCCGAAGGAGAAGGGTTAGTTGAAGAACTGCGAACTGCGAACTGCGAATTGCGAATTGCGAATTGCGAATTGCGAATTGTCCTCATGCAGCTTGCGGATGTAAGTAGGCATACATGGAGGGATGTGTCAGCTTTAACCAATCCAACCATTTGAGCGTTGCACCTACGTTTTCTCGGTCATAGCGAGTGCTGAAAGAAGCGATCGCTTTTTTTTGCCCAACTTTGTCGCCAAGGTCAAGTAGTTCACAGAATGTGGCTTTATGCCAATCAAGAGAACGATTTGAGTAGTAACCGATGGGTTGGTCGTTGGCTTTTGATTGTTCAGTTTGTGGCGTAGATGATTCAAGAACTTTTGACCAATAAACCAGCAGTTCTTCTAAACCAGCTTTACTCACCTCCAAATTGCTGATTGATTTGATCACAGTGGGGACTTTTTGCTGCCAATTAACCTTGTCCCACTCGGCTCTCTCCTTGGCGATTAACTCCACCAGACGGCGATCGCAGGTTTGGTAAATCTTGTCTCTGCAAGAAGTACGCCAGGGGAAACGCCAACAGCGGAGTTTGATTTCATTTTTGTAAACTACGGGTAAAGGCTCAGATGCCAAGATGCTAGGGTCAAGCAGGATGTGATTGAGCAAATCATCAATCGACTGAAATCTTGGTTTGCTTGGCTTATTGTTCGCTTGTTCGTTTTTATCGAACAACCCCGCCGCGATAGTAGGCCTACATGAGGGAATGTCTGTTTGAAACGATGTCTCGGATTGATTTGACAACAAAGCCAGAGAATCGGGAATTGGTTCTTCCTGGTTTGATTGTGAAGACGAAGATTTGGAAATTGGTTCTTCTTCCTGGTTTGGTTGTAAATCCAAGTCAGTTTTTTCACACACACACTCGCTTGTGGGGTGTACTGCACTTAGTGTGAATTCCTTAGATGGGATTACCTTAATGGGAATACCTTTGTGGGTCAAATTTGACCCCACCCCCCATGCAGAATTGACCCCAGTACTGGGTGCAAAATTGCCCCCACCCCCCGTGCAATTTTGACTGGGGTTAATTTTGACTGGGGTTTCTTTTGTTGTCTTGATTTGGGAGCGAAGTAATTGAACTTGGTCAGGAGAAACCCACGAAGAAGGTGGAGTGAGAGTATAAATGTTAGTAGTTCCAATACGTTCTTGTATTTCAATCATTCCGGCGGCTAGTAAAAGCTTGATGGCATTTTTGGCAGTTTTGAGAGCGATGTAACAATGTTTAGCCATTTTCGGAATAGACTCAAAACAACCGCTTACACCTGCTCTTCTTTGGATATGCGCGTACAGCCTGAATTCTGATGATTCAAGTGGATAATCATCAAAAAAACCGGGAATGAAAACTTCAAAAGCTATTCGATTATTAATCTGATTTTCTGTTAAACTCATAGATATATTTTCCCTGATTACTTAGTTTTCTTCTCCCTCGATTTGCGCCAAAAGGTCGAGGGTTTTGCTTTTGTTTAGAAGTGAAAATTGTTCATCTTCTAAAACTTAAATCTCTTAAATGTTGAGTGTGGAGAAATTTATATGATTCTGGATGCAGGTTTTAACCTCACAATTGAAGGCAATTTCCCTTGTTTGATTTATGGCTGGATTAAAGTTTCAATCCAGATGAAATACTTATCTCTTGCCTCCAACGTGCGGTCGAAAAGTTAGATTAATCCGTGTACTAACGACCTTATTGGTCTTCGGAACTTGATGCAGATGAGTACTCTGACAGCCTGGAAGCATCACCAGCAGGCTCCCATGCTCTAACCAAAAGTCAGTCGGTTTACCCCCGATGGGCTTGATTTGGAATTTCCTCACTGAACCCAGACTGATGGATGCGATGGCTGGGTTAAATCCCATCGAAGCTTCACTGTCGTTGTGCCAGCCGATACTGTCCTGTCCACTTCTATACTGATTGCCGATGACAATGCGGAAGCTGTAACCAGTGGCAGCTGTAATCCTATCTCGCAGTTGAGCTAGCGATGAAGTCCAAGGCAGTGGTTTAAGTAGTACGCTCTTGGAGTAGAGGTAATCACAGCCTTCATCGCCATAAATGCACTCTAAGCGCGGAACAGGCATAGTTTTACCCAGCATTCTTATTTGATTCTGTTGCCACTGCAATTCCAAAGCGTGCTGATACAGTTCGTCGGCTTTAGCAAGAGTGAGGAAGTCTGAATAATAACTGACTGGTAAAACTGTGGTAGGTTCATCAAAAAGTGACATCTGTTTCATAATTCTCCTTTTGCGATAACTTCGTTAAGCTTCGCTAACGCTTGTACAATTTCTTCTGCCCGTTCCTGTGAAATAGCCTGTTCTGGATTCTTGTAAAACCCAGCGATCGCCGACTTGGGACGAATAATAATTTGCTGCCCTGTTGCGCTTTTATCCCACACAAAGCACGAAATGGTAACGTTATCGGTAGCCCAACGGCTACCCCGTTTATCCTTGCGAAAACAGAAGCGCGGCATGATGATCACAAGTGACGGCGGGTGCTGCTGTAAGAAATCCGCCCGGTCGTCACAAGGTTCGAGAAAGCTGGTAAGTAAAAAAGCAGCGACACCTACACGCGCTTTCTGGTAGGCATTCTTGATAATTGGTGCAGCAAACTCCGAATATGGTGGATTAGTACATATCCAATCGCAATCGGGAAACTTAGCCCATGAATCGGATAGTGTTGCATCCAAATGGTAATCAGCCGCAAGATGTGGATCAATATCGTTCGTCCACATTTGCTTGGTGTAGGGCCACACCGATAGTAATGATGCGATTGCTCCATGCCCCACACATGGCTCACCAATGACACCAGATAATTTCACATGGCGTAGTAATTCCGTAGTAAACCACGATGGAGACCCGTAAAAGTTCAATGGATGCCTACCTGTAGCGAACTGCAAACATAAACGCTTCAAACCGCAAACAAGGCATTTTTGAAACCACATTAACTGCAAATAAAGGGGGTCTCAAAACCACATTATTTGCAAATGAAACTGCAAACATAATTTTCAAACTGCAAACAAGGGTTTTCAAACCACATTAACTGCAAATAAGCCGTAACTCTTACAGTGACTAGGTTAGGGGATTTATAGTCCCAAAAATGTCCATCTTTTATGAACTTTTATACCGGACATATATGTCTATTTATTTAGATATAAACTGAACACAAATAAAACAGAAAAACTCTCTATGAAGTATTTCTCGGATTAATTTAATTTCCTTCTGACGCATACAAGGGAATTCCAATTTTTAACATCTGGTCTCTCAAATCTTGGGTTCGACCAGGAGGCAACTGAGCGTGTAAAAAAGAATTTACCTCGCTTACTCGTATATTTAATAACTCAGCTAGCACTGTCTTTGTGTAACCATGCCGTATTAAGCGGGGTTCTAAATCGTTAAGTCCCACAGTCAAGACAGCCTCAGCCATACCAAGAGTGACAGGCTTCGTTGCTGCTTGGTAAGCATCTTCAAAAGCTCTCTGCAAATAATGTTCGATTTGTACAGGCTTACGGCATTTTTGAATTAAAGCTAAGAATTTTCGTTCTCTGAGTTCTGGTTGGGTCGGTGGTTTAGCATCCTTTTCTGTGCTTAAATCGCAAAACAAAGCACTCATCAAAACCCCGACGCTGACCTTATCTTTATCAATCGCAAGGCAACGAGAAATAATGATGTCTTTTTCGGAGGACAATTCTAATTGCAGTCGTTGTAAAGTTGTTGTTTTACCACAACCAACAACACCTGTTAGAGCAATCAAACGACCTTGCCTAATTTGGGGTTTGAGTTCTTTGAATAGATTTGTCTGCTCTTGGGTCTCAAAATAGCCCACATGATCTAAGGTACGTTTAAGTCCAAAATAAGTCATAACATCACTCAACATGGCTCGTACCTGATAATGGGTTAAAGAAATCTCGAATTTGTTTCATTACCTCCTGCTTATTGAGAGTAGTCAGGAGAACCGCATCAATATAAGCCATCTGTTCAGGGGTAAGTTTGGCTAATGGACGTGCCAAATAATCGGCGATCGCTAATTTGGCTGCAATCACCGTGCTGAATGTCAGTTCTTGAAATGGGTTAGGGTCAACAAAGGGCTGCACCTTTAGTTGGGTTGTATTACTCCCGAATTCTGGCTGATTGCCTTTACCAATCACAGAGTTCGGTAAAGACAACTGGAGATGCCATACAGTTGAGCTATTTCTTGAACTAATACCCGACGAGATGGACTGCGCGGTGGTAGTTGTTCTAAGCGGCGACGTAGGTCTACGATGGCATCAATTGGTATTTGTTTCTTTGGCATCCTATGATTTCTCCACCAATTTATCGTGGCGTGAGTGGAGATGTTTGCGTGACAACCAATCATAAAGGGTAGAAGGTGAACAATCGACCAGTTTCGCAATTGAGCGTTTGCTGATGCCTTTGGCTAAATAACTGCGAATTTCTGCTTCCCTTGTGTCCAGTTTCAAATGTGCAGATTGTCGTCCTTTGGGCCGCCCTAACGTTTTTCCTTCAGCTTTCCGTTTGGCTAGTGCTTCGGTTGTTCTGAGTACAATCAATTCCCGTTCGATTTCTGCTGCCAAGCCCAACACGAAAGCTGTAATTCGGCTTTGCATTGAATCATCCAATACCATACCAAGTTTTACGATATGGACGTTGATTCCTCGGCGCACGCAGCACTCTAGCATTTCTAATACTTGTAGGGTAGAGCGTGCCATCCGACTAACTTCTGAAAAAATGACTACATCTTTTGCTTGGGCTGTTTGATTGAGTAGTTGTCCTACACCTCGCTCTAACCATTTCTCCCGTCCAGAAACTGTGTCCTCTATAAACTGGATGGGACTCAAAGCGTGTATGTTGGCATACTCCAAAATGCCATGTCGTTGGTTGTGTAGGTCTTGGCGATCGCTGGAGACTCTCAAATAAGCATAAATGCTCATAGCCACCTTGACTGTCGGTTTAAACAGCTTTTGATATTTAATCGAACGGTATTAGTTCAAATTAAACCACGAAAACCGTGCATATATGTCCAGTATAAAAGTTCATAAAAGATGGACATTTTTGAGGCGATAAAGCCTGTAATTCAATCACCATAAGGGTTACGGCTTATTTGCACAGAATTTGGTTTCATTTGCAAATAATGTGGCTTGTTTGCACAGAATTTGGTTTCATTTGCAAATAATGTGGTTTTGAGACCTCCCTTATTTGCAGTTAATGTGGTTTCAAAATCGCCTTGTTTGCGGTTTGAAGCGTTTATGTTTGCAGTTCGCTACACCTAGCCATTGGGCGACGGTTGAAGAGAGAAAATAGCCATAACCTTGATAAAATCTGTAGGCAAGGCTGATTTCTTTACCAGTTTCATCAATCTGTTCTTCCACTGTTTCACCTCAGTTGCGTTCATTAAACAATTGTGTAATGCTTGGAAGCCACCGCAGTTGAAAGACAGTCTGGTTTGACCCTTTAGCGATCGCTGCAACCATCCGTCCCCATTGTTTACCTGATTCGGTTGGGCGATACGGGATTTTCCGGTCATCTGTTCTGTATTGCAAACCAGCATGAACCAGCCAGTTGTTCACTGCTACTGCACTCATTCCAACTACCTCACCAATATCTGTAGGCTTAAGGTATGCGTCATCACTAACATTGGTTATTGCGATCGCCGACTTGAGTTCATCAGCTGCTGGCTTCAGTGCCGGGTTGACTCTAGTGGCGGCGTTAATGGCTAACTGCGCGGTGAGGGATTTTTCTAAACCTGCGAATTCACCTACAAGTAGGGCTAACTGCGCGGCTTCATGAGCTACAGTTGATTTCGGTTGGTAAGAAGAACGGGTTTCTGCTTCATGGGTTTTGACAGCAAAATAACTTTGGGCTGCTGCTATCTCTGGCTTACGTGGATCACCATTCATTGCCACTAAATAACAAGCATAGCGGGAAAGACGATAGTCATTGGGTACATCTCTGGTATAAACCCCAGCGTCGGCAAAGTGGTTTTGTACTGAGACTCCAGTGTTTTGACAACCAATTTTGGCGCGATCAATGGTATCCACAAAGCGTTCCCACTTTTTGTAGCCGAGCAGTGTCATTAACTCTCTTGCCAACCAATATTCTTCTCCTTGGTCAGCAACATGACGAATGCCGTCGAAAAGACTACTGTTGCTTGACCCGTTAAAATTGACTAAGTTAGACATGGCTGTTCCTTAGCGAAGGGATTAGTTCAGGCGATCGTTCTTCTTGGCGGGAGGCGATCGCTATTAGTTATTTACTGTTTTAGGAAAATACACTTATACTTCTACTTCGACCCCTAGTTCTGTTCCTAACGCTTTCTCTATACCCCGCAATGTTTCTATGGGCAGATCCTGAACTTTCTCGCGTTCAATCCGGCTCCAATGATTAGCACTAATTCCGGCTGATGCAGCTAACTCAGTTACAGATTTGGTTGAAGCTTTTCTAAGAGCTTTAATTTTTTCTCCTAATCCAGGAAACTCCTTACTAAACGTCACACGCATTAATGTTAATCCCACACGTCCTACTCCTTAAGTATCTTTTGCTGGGATATATTTCTGACGTTTTTATTCTAACCTCTTAAGTCATACTTGACAAAATTAACTTTAGAAGTTACAATTAATTACAAGAGAGGAAACGAGCGTTAGCCTCTTAGCTAAATATAGAGACGCTCAAAATAAAACTAACCAAATCAAGCTAATTACAAAAGCAACAAACAAAACTAGTAGCCACCGGGACTAGCAGCCGGAAGCCTTAAACTTGTAATGGTCAAGCCACCGTGAGATGATTCCGATGACCCACCAAGTCTAAAAACTGGTTGTAAAAACTTCAATCTTTGCAGAACAAAGGCGATTGTGAACTCCTCAATCGCCTTTTCAATTGTTACCACGCGGCTGTACAGAGGACACGGTAACATCCCAATATCTTCTCTACAGCTTTGTGCTGTCTGGTGTTTTGATATCAGCTGATACGCTTTGCCTTGGAATTACTTTATGAGGCTGCGCCAATAAGACAGTGAGAGTGTTGTGGCAAGCCACAACGCCATTTAGTACACAAATCAAAAGGCGATCGCTCTGTCTGGAAAACTACGCGATCGCCAATTATCCAAAAGGAATCTTAAAATTATGCCACAAGTTGCAACAACTGTAAACCCTTGCGTCAAGACAGTTGAAGAATTGAGAGTAATCGAAATCAGCTTCTACGACCACGAATATTACGCTGGTAAACAGCTGATAGCCACTATTACTCATGATGATGATTTAACACAACCTTGGGTAGTAATGGTGAACGATGCGGAAGTCCATCGTGCTGCTACTCTAATGCTTTGCCATCGCTATATCTGCTGGCAGTATAAGCGAGGAACTCTACCAGTACAGAAAGAAGAAACCCCAGTCGCTACAACCGGGAACGAAGTTATGTGCGAAATAGCTACCCAATGTGAGCAGTTCGGATTTGAGTTGTTAGATGACGGCATCTATAAGGATGAACAGAAGCTCGGTTCTATCGGTTGCACAGACGGCCATTGGTGGGTTATTCGAGCAACTTCAGTGCATCAGCAGAAAGTTCCGTGTGATTCTGCGTTTGATGCGGTGTGGGTATTGTCGATGGTAGAACTGACGCAACCATCTTCTAAGGAAATGCTGGATAAGCCGTTTGAGCAATTGACGGCTGATGTTGCTCTCTTACGACTCAAATGATCCCTTTGATTGCGACGGATTCACAGACTTCGAGTTTGCGTCGGAGGTTAGTTGGGAGTTAGCGGCGTAAGTGAAATGGTGGGTTTTAATGCTCACCATGCAACCATAACCAATCCTTGTAAAATAAAACACAGTTCGCCTTTAAAACATGACTAGCAAGCCTTACGATCAGTTTTCTAAGGAATTATTAGAGGAGTTATTGTCTCCTTTAGGTAGAGTAGAAGTTAACAAACAAGTCACTGATGAAGCCAGATTTGTTGACGTTTTGTTTACAAGCGCAGCAACTGCCCAAGCTCAAAATCTTGGATTGTTGGGCAGAATCGCTGTATTAAATACGGCACTTTTGGAACCATTCCGCAATCAACCAAGTAGGTCAGAGGTACGCAACTGTTTTCTGAAACTGTTCACCGTGATTGCAGACTCACAACGCAAAGCCAAGCTCAATTCGCAATTCGCAATTCGCAATTCGCAATTTTAAGAAAGGAACCAAATGTATGAATCAAAATATTAGTATTGCTGATAGAACAAAAGCCTTGGCGATCAGAATAGTTAAAGCTTGTACTTTCTTAGATGAAAAGCCTGGAGTTTGTCGAACATTATCAAAACAGTTACTCCGAAGTGGTACTTCCATTGGAGCTAATGTTAGAGAAGCCCAATCTGGTCAATCTGATAAAGACTTTCTCAGTAAATTGGAAATTGCACTTAAAGAAGAAAGAGAAACTGAGTATTGGTTAGAAATATTAATAGAATCGGAATTGGTTGAAAAGATTAAGTTTGAGCTTCTTCTTCAAGAAACTAAAGAAGTTGGAAAAATTCTAGTTGCTTCTACTCGAAAAATAAAAGATAAAATAAACAATCGAAATTGATTGCGAATTGCGAATTGCGAATTGCGAATTGTTTTTGATGAGCAGGAATTAATTATGAATTTGTCGCAAGCTTACCAGCAGTGGGAAGAAACCACTAAGCAGCAAGGAGTACAAGAGGGAGTACAACTTGAACGCCGTCAAGTTGTAGAAAACTTGTTAAGATTCCGGTTTGGTTCTGTGGATGAAGAACTTTCAAAAATAGTCGATAGTTTGTTGCAGTTAACACCAGAAGAATTTACTCCCCTATGTCTTCAGTTATCTCGTGAAGATTTGCTGGCAAGATTTAATTCACATCAATAATCTGTACAGGGCAAATAATTAGTAATAAAAAGCGCTTTTGTGAAATCAAGAGCGCTGTTTTATTGGCTCTACGCTTCATATATCACAATTAAACGGCTGCGCCAATGCGAAAGTGAAAATGCTTTTGGTACAAACAAATGAACCCTCAAGAAAATGCCGAATTACTTGCTGCCTTAATGCGCCAAGAGGAACTACTCAAGCAGTTAGTCGCAGCAATCAATAAACCGAAACTGGGATTGCATTCTGATGCTGGCAGTTGCAAAATCTACTGCAATCGTCACAATGGTTCACTGTGGTATACCCTAAACAACAGTGAAGCAAGTGCGATTACCCAAACTGCCTTAACTGGATATCTAAAAGAACTGAAATTCGAGAAGTGTGAGCGCAGAGGAAAAGAAGTTTACAAGTTGCTGATTACAATTCAAGCAGACAGACCCTATATATTAGAAAGTGGGCATGATACTCACTTTGCTAAATCTGTATTAGCCGCGATCGCAACTTTGACCCCACAACAATTATATTCTCCCATCACACTACAGCCTACTCCGGGGACGACAGATGAAAATGTATTATTCTGTCGCGTATGGGTAGAGTCGGAATTAGTCATGGCATCCTACAACGAGCAAACAGAGTGGCGAGAGGTCAGTAAACAGGCTTTAGCTGTAACAAAAGCGGCGAATGAGATGGCGTTTTAGTCATAAAGATGAAGTAAGGCAGGTAAATCCTGCCTTGTGCGTCCCTAAAATCAGCTTCATTCATGAATCTAACATTGCACATCTGATTGACAAAGACATTACCGACTTATGTCGAAACTGTGACTGCAAAAGTTGTAAACAGGGCTTGAGAGGCTGTAGTTATAAGTAACTCAAGCTTTGTCTAAAGCTAATACGTGCTGTTCAACTATTCACAACTAATCACAGATGAGTATTACAATCGTTCACCCCAGCGAATTGACCAGTTTCTCTCACTCCATACTTGGGAATTATCGCAGGATAAGCAAGAATCTGTAAAAGCCAACTTGTTAAGAGCATTCCCGACTCTGACCGACCTTGAAGACTATTTGCAAGTCGTTATCGGTCGTCCGGTGATCATACCTGCTTTGTCCGAACAACTCAATCAGCAGCAAGCCGAGTGTTTAGACCAGATTACCAAGTTCATTCAACAGTATGACCAAAATCTGGAGCAAAGGCTACGGGAATCAGCGATCGCTGGCGGTGAACAACTAGCCGCGCAGTTGCTCGAAGAGTTGAGCGATTGGGAGCCGGGACGTAAGCCAGTCCAGTTCAAAAAGAAGATGGAAAAACACCTGATGAAAGTGCGGGTGTTACTGGCAAATGCCTCACCTGAAGCTGGCAGTAGTTTACAGCAGATGATGGAGCATTTGGATTCGATTGTCACCGACCCAGCGATTGAGTCGAAGAGTCTTGGCAGTGATGGGCGCAGTCAGTTGCAGCAAAAGATGGAACAAATTCGGGTCAAACTCCTAGACGAACAGCGCAATCTCCAAGAGCTAGCAACTAGTGAGGTGGGCTTGTCGAAAGCTACAGTCAGCGCGTTTAAGTTCAGGTAAAAAAATAGTCTTGGGCAAGGGTGTATTCGCTCAAGACTGGATCGGTGTATTAAAAGTGCAATATTCGCGTGACAAAAGGATATCGCACTTTTACTATTTCTCAAACCAGATGACAAAAGGAATAATATTATGTCGCATTTCTCAACAGTCAAAACCAAATTAAGCAATCACGATTGTTTGTTGCAAGCGCTTTTTGATTTAAATCTTTCACCGCAAGTCCACGAAAAACCATACCCACTCAAGGGCTATTATGGTGGCTCCCAAGGTCAGAGTGCTGAAATTATAGTTTCTGGTCGCACAATTCAAGCCCGTGCAGATATCGGATTCAAGTGGAATCAAACAAGCAGTGTGTACGAAGTGATACACGACAGCTACGAGACAGTTCCCCGCCTGGGACAAGATTTCTTTAGCCACAAATTGATACAGGCTTACGGCAAACGGATGGTTCGCGCCAAAGCTGCCGAGTTACAGGGACAGTTGGGGGAATGCAACATCACAGAAGAAACCAACGGTACTGTGCAAACTCTACGGCTAACTTTTGCTGGACATCAAGAAGTTAAACAGTACACACGGAGATAAGTATGGAAAGTTCGATATTGATTCATTTCGACAATGCTACAGGTGAAGTTCGAGTGGAAGCGGAGGGGTTTGAGGGATTGAGTTGTTTATCAGCTACGCAACCATTTGAACAGGCTTTGGGAGTTGTGGGCGAGAGCGATCGCACTTACAAGGACGAAGCCCAAACCCAACAACTTCGGACTACAAACAGCAGTCAAACACGTTTGCGCCAGTAAAAAATGGGGGATTAAACCCCCCAAAACATCATGAGTGAATTAGCTAAAGAGTATCCTTTCATCCACGTATACGCCCAGCAAAAACCACGCCAGCCCGTGATCATCAAAGCGAATACTGAAGGGTTGTGTGTGCTGTTGAATGCCATAGTTACCGCAATTGCCTATCAACAGACCAATGGAACGGCAGAGATTTTCGACGGCGATGCCGAAGTTTATGAAGTAGTCGTGAGACTTGTTAATACTCACGATGAATTAGCTCCATTACCTTATCAAATTGAAAAACAATGAAACTCTCAAATCTGCTCTCCACACTAGATTCACAAATACCCATCGCGGCGGTTGATGTCCTATCTCCTGATGAAGCGACGATTATTCAGTGGCTAACTACTGAAACTAACAACAAGCTTTCATGCCCGGTGTTCTTCTGGAATCTGGGAGTATCAACCTTGGAGCAATGTTTAATCGCAGCAGATGGGGGATTGGTGTTTAAACCAGTTACAGAGTACAAGAAACCACCACAGGCTGATCCACTACTATTCGTATTCGACTACATTGCTAACTTTAGTGGTCATGGTGTATTTATCCTCGGAGATATTCACCCCTTTATTGCTAAAAACTCACCCCAATTGAGTTGGGAGATTTTAAGCAAGGTAAAAAACCTTTACCATAGGTTAAAACCTACAGATAAACGCATTGTCTTGTTGGGACAGAACATACAATTACACGAATCCCTAGTCAGATTGATTCCTTATTGTGAAGTTCCTTTACCTAGTATTGACCAAATACTACTTCATCTCAATTCTTATTTGCGTGACCTACAACAGTCTGCTAGAGAGCAAGAATTAGCTTTTACTATTTCCCTAGAAAATGCTGAATTTGAAACTCTTTCTCGTGCAGCGCTGGGTTTAACCTTAGAAGAAATTAGTGATTTCCTTCGGTTAACAGTCAAAGAAAACTTAACTAATGATGGAGTCGTTGTCGGCGCTGATTTTATCCCCAAAGCCGTCGAGTACAAAACTCGGCTACTGTCTCAAATGGGTATCGAACTAGGGAAACCTGCGATAATCCCATTCGGCGGTTTGGATCTACTGCACGAGTGGCTGACTCGGCGGCGGCGACTATTCACACAGGAGGCGCGAAGTCTCTCGTTACCCCAACCGAAAGGTGTGCTACTGGCAGGGCCTCCAGGAACGGGTAAGAGCCACTCAGCCAAAAATATTGCTAGCATACTCAATCTACCACTTCTGCAACTCGACATTGCGTCCCTTCTAGGTTCACTAGTTGGCGAATCCGAAGGTAATGTTAAACGCGCACTGAAAACAGCAGAAGCAATCGCACCTTGCGTCTTATTTATAGATGAAGTAGAAAAAGCACTTTCAGGTCAGGGCGATACGAGCGGTGTTTCCCAACGCATCTTGGGTACTTTGCTTACGTTCATGGCTGAATGCACTACTGGGGTGTTTATAGTTGCGACCTGCAATGACCCATCAGCACTACCAA
The DNA here is from genome assembly GCF_020829495.1 of Nostoc favosum CHAB5714. Taxonomy (GTDB): domain Bacteria; phylum Cyanobacteriota; class Cyanobacteriia; order Cyanobacteriales; family Nostocaceae; genus Nostoc; species Nostoc favosum. The sequence goes on from NZ_JAIVFQ010000120.1 coordinate 17,107, forward strand.
GTGAGTTTAAGCGCAAAGGTAGGTTTGATGAAGCTTTCTTTGTTGATCTTCCCACTGAACCAGAACGGGTAAAGATTCTAGGGATTCACCTAGAGCGATTCGGTATTCAAGTACAGCTTGAATATCTCGAAGCGATCGCTGCCAACACTGCAAAGTTTTCAGGCGCAGAACTGGAAACCCTTGCTTCGGAAGCTGCTCTGCTGGCATTCGATGAGGGTAGACCGCAACAGGTAACGCTTGCTGACCTCGAAACCTGTCGTCAAACCATTACCCCGCTTGCAATTACTGATGCGGCGGCAGTTGAGCGTATGCAGGCTTGGGGTGCGATTCGTTGCCTAGTGAATCTCGGTATCCAGCCCGTACATAACTAAGCCAGCCCGACAGCAGATTACTGTCACTAAAGGCTGA
>NZ_JAIVFQ010000121.1 GCF_020829495.1 Nostoc favosum CHAB5714
GAAATCGCGTTCCAAACTATATTCCCACACTTGGCGGTGTTATTTCTTTTACAAGACATTCAACGCCTGAGAAACTTAGCACTTAGTCAAGGAATTGACATTCAAATTTCCAGGTGCAAGATATGAGCCACCCCGACAATCGTCGCTTTGTCTCTCCTAAGAGTTTGCGCGGAGGGGATTAAGGGTTGGGGTAAATCTAATATGTCATTGCCAGGAGGAACGACATTGACGGAGCCTTCCCGTAGAAGAAGCAATCGCAATGACAGAGATTGCTTCTCTTTGAGACGCTAGGCAAACGTTCCTCGCAATGACAATCTAGATCATATTTTTTTCCACCCATCTACTTACTTATTAACCGTCAAAACACTTAACTGACTACCGCTTCCGCTTTTTCCTTCACTAGCACATAAGGCTTTTCTGCACCTTGTGCGAGATATTCAGCTAGCTGACTTTCAATTTGATCGCGCACAATTTGGCGATACTCTAGAAAATGCTCGTTGTGGGCACAAGCAGAGATGTAATGCTCAATAACTCCAGGGTTACGCTTGAGAATGCTAAACAAATGATGCCAGAATTTCCAACGGGTTTCCCGTTTAATTCCTTGTCGCCAAATTACAATTAACAGCGCTTTCACAACCACCCACTCTGGCATTTTCGCTGGCGCTTTCCAACTCGGTAAACCCATCATCAAGAAACAGCGATAGGTACGATCCAAATACTGCACTGGGTCGTATAAAGTACAAAACGCTTCAATATATTCTCGTGCAAGTTCTTCCAGAGGACGAGTGGGCAGGAAGTTCATCAATGTTGTCTGGTTGATGTTGCCATCTTGATTTTCCCGTAGTCGTCCTTCTTTTTTCAGGCGATGCCAAAGCGCAGTGTTAGGTAACGCTTGCAACATGGCAAAGGTAGTAGAGGGAATGGCTGCTTGTTCTGCAAAGCGGACAATGCGATCGCCTGCACCTGCTTTTTCGCCATCAAACCCGATAATAAACCCAGCCATTGGGCGCAATCCCGCTCTGGTGATGGTTTCCACTGCCTCAGTTAGAGAACTACGAGTATTTTGAAACTTCTTGGTCATTTGCAAACTATCCTCATCCGGCGTTTCGATTCCCAAAAACACCGCCGAGAAACCACACTCAACCATCAACTCCAACATTTCTGAGTCTTGGGCTAAGTCAATTGAAGCTTCAGTGTCAAATCGGAAGGGATACTTGTGTTCTGCCATCCAGACTTTTAACTCTTTGAGCAACAATTTCACATTTCGTTTGTTGCCTATAAAGTTATCATCCACCATAAATACACCCCGCCGCCAACCCAATTCATAGAGGTAATCTAACTCTGCTAAAAGTTGTGCTGGGGTTTTGGTGCGTGGTTTGCGCCCGTAGAGAACAATAATGTCACAAAATTCGCACTGGAAGGGACACCCCCGCGAAAACTGCACCGACATCATGTCATAAGCATCCAATTCTAATAAATCAAAGCGGGGTATTGGTGTGCTTGTGACATCAGGCTTTTCTGTGGCGCGGAAAGTGCCAGATGTGTCACCCCTTTTGATTGCCTCAATAAACATGGGGAGAGTGATTTCGCCTTCATCCAAAATCAGAAAATCTGCGCCAACGTTTTCAACTTCGTGAGGTACAGAAGTGGGGTAGGGGCCGCCAACTGCGACTAGCTTGCCACGTTTTTTTGCTTCCTGAATTTGGTCAAGTAAATCTTGTTTCTGGACAATCATCGCAGAGAGAATTACCACATCTGCCCATGCCCATTCTTCTTCTGTTGCTGCGCGGATGTTGCGATCGACCAGCTTGAATTCCCATTCTTGGGGCAAAATCGCCGCTACTGTTACTAAACCCAGAGGTGGTAATAAAACCTTGCGATCAACTAACTCCAAGATTTTTTCATAAGACCAAAAAGTTTTGGGAAATATTGGATACACTAACAAGATTCGCATGTAGTATCAATCCTCACACTTTGATTGTTATCCCACTCTAACGAAAATAAAGAGTTATTGACTTTTTATTAAAGTTGTTTTATTTTACCATTGATATTTTTCCCTCAAATGGGCAAGTAGGGACTGGAATTCTTACAGCTAATCGGCAAAAAGAAAAGCATGTTGAAACAGGAGTCAGGAGATTTCTAGTTTCTCTAACTCCAGCCAGGCTGCAAACTAAATGCATATCTGTAGGACTTACGCAACTCTCACAGGCGATCGCCAAATGTGTTCAGCATTATCACTAAAATTTATGAAGAATCTTAATCTCCTGCAATCCTCAATAGATATCCTAACCTTTGATCAAAAGGCTTTACAGACTGATCTTATCACCATCTACTGACTATATTTATTGAAAAAGGTTCCACAGTTATAAGAAATATTCTCATTTAGCGGTATCGTGGAAAGAGAAGCAAATTAGAAAACAAGTGTAGCGCTTCAGAATAAATCAATCAGATGATCGCACAATGGCTCTCAAAAGCTTTTGCACAAAGTTTCAAGATTCTCCTTGCCATTACATTTGTCAGTACTACATTTCCTGTGGTTGCATCCGAAGACAAGTCCAGTTATGGTAATCAACCTAACCTGCTTCAAACTGAGATTACACAGCAGGATCTCAAAATCATTGAGCAATTAGTAGCTATTGCTGAACGCAACTCAGCCCAAGTGCTAGAAACAAAAGCTGCAATGGGATTGAATGCTTTTAGGGATGTCGTTACTATCGAATTATCACCGGCTCTAACTACGATTTCAACATCACCAGATTCGCCATCTGAGCGCGAAAACAGCTTTGCCTTAACTGTCACAGTAGACCCGATTAAATTCATCAGTACTTTTCAGCAGCTTCCTGTTTTGCGAGCTCGTTGGAAGGAAGTTAGACAGCAAAAAAGATTAGCTATTGTGCAATATTATGTTGCCTATCTCCAAGCACGTCAAGCAGCTCTAATTGCCACTTATCAAATACAAAAATTTACTGGAGGCTCCGGCATTGCCAGCCTTTATTCTCAAGCAACTTCTCCTAAGAATGTCAATCATCTTGCTAACCCTGATTACGTTGCAGCTGCAACATCTATGTTACTAGCAAACACACGCGAACGATTGACACTAGAAGAACTGGCAGCTTGTGTCGGCTTATCTTTGCAAGAAATGACCCCTATCATTAGCAAAGAATAGATATTTTATCATGCACGTTTAACGCCACTAATTTTTAAAACATCACTCATAGTTGCACAATAATTTGGCAAGCCGAAACTATCAGGATTGATAAATTTTTCATAGGTGAAATGCCGATAGTTCATACAAAATCGATCCCAAGCGGCCATCTGAATGCGGAACAGAATAATAATCAAATTAGCTAATGCTAAAGATATGGGAATGCGAAAGTAAATCTTTTTGCCCAGATAAGCACAAACTTGTTTCACTGCTTGATTAGCAGTTAATGGTGCTTGACCTAAAACAAGCCGACGTGGTTGATCGTTTTTGGCAGGATGATCAATTAAATATCGCACTACAGTGGCAATGTCTCGTCCGTGGATAAAGTGAAAACTGCCATCTGCTTCCAAAAAGCGAATCAAATTAATATATTTCGTAATTTCTGGAATGCCAGAGGTGGCATGAGAATAGGGTTTATTGGCATCACCACCCAATACTAAAGTCGGAAATACTGTGGTAATTTTGGGTGCGATCGCTAATTTTTCTTTTTTATGTAAGCAGTCATATTTGGAACGGATGTAATCTGTCCCAATTTCCCCGGCTTCTTTTAATGGTTGATTGTACCGATCCAAAACGCTAGCTGTCGAGAAATAAATCACCTGCTGGCAACGTTCTGGATCTAGCAGTTCCAGCAACTCTATAGTCTTGACCACATTAATATCAAATGTCTCATCACCACCCCAAGCTGTGGCTGTGAGTACCGCCGTATCAATTGTGGATAGCAAATCGGCAAACTGGCGAATATTTTGCATATCACCTTGCAAAACGTTGATACCTGAACGGGCCTTAGTATCAACTTGCAGTTTGCTTGGGTTCCTAACTAGTAGATAGAGTTCGTGATCTGTTTCCTGAATTAAGGCTTCTGTTAAATAATGACCTATACAACCACTTGCACCAGTCACTAAAATCCGTTTCTGGCTCATAAGAGAATTTTTTATCAAAATTTAGGAGTTAAAAGTGAAGAGTTAAAAATGAAGTTAAAAGTTCCGAATCAAAAGGCATGAATCAAGTTAGGAGTGAGGAGTTAGAAGTGAGGAGTTCAGAATAAAAAAATAACTTTGCACCTCGCAACTTATAACTTAACAGTTTATAACTCCTAACTCATAACTCATAACTCATAACTTCTAACCCTTAACTCCTGCAAGATTCAGTTCCTTTGCGGTTTCAAAGAAGAAAGCGACATTTTCTTCTGGAGTTTCTGGGAGGACACCATGACCGAGATTGAGAATGTGACCCCAATTACCAGCTTTGCGAACGGTATCAAGAATGCGATCGCGGATAAACTGTTTAGAGCCAAATAGCACACCTGGGTCAAGATTTCCTTGAACTTTGACTTGCTTACCCAATCTAGCTCGTGCGTCTGCCATATCCACAGCCCAGTCTACACTGACAATATCAGCGCCAGATTGTGCCATTCTTTCCAACACACCTGCACTACCGCTAACTAGCAAAATCAAAGGTGTATCGGGGTGGGTTTGCTTGACTTGTTGAAAAACTCTCTGCTGATAGGGGAGAGCAAAGGTGTCATAATCTTGAGGACTCAATTGACCCGCCCAAGAATCAAACATTTGCACAACTTGAGCGCCAGAGTCAATTTGGTAGCGGGCATAAATGGCGATCGCATCTGCTAATTTAGCTAACAATTGATGCAATATCGTCGGATCTGAAAATGCCATGTTTTTGATGATGGAATAGGTTTTGGAACCTTTTCCTTCAACTGCATAAGCTGCTAATGTCCACGGCGCACCTACGAAGCCCAACACTGTTGATTTATCGCCTACTTCAGAACGCAAAGCCTGCAAAATTGTCTTGATAAATGGTAGAGCTGCTTCTGGTTCTAAAGGATGCAGACGTTCAATTTGTTCTTGAGTGCGGAGGGGTGAGTGAATGATTGGCCCTTTACCTTCGGCAATATCCATGTCAATGCCCAAACCAGGTAATGGGGTGACAATATCAGAAAATAAAATTACTCCGTCTGGTTGGAAGGCTCTCCAGGGTTGCAAGGAAACTTCAATTGCTACTTCTGGAATTTCCGAGCGATCGCGAAACGAAGGATACTTCTCTCTTAAGTCTCGATATGCTTTCATATATCGTCCCGCTTGTCGCATCATCCATACAGGGGGACGATCTACTACTTCACCACGAGCAGCCCGTAACAGATGAGGAGTCGTTGAATAAACACCCATTTATCACTTCATCCTAAGTCACAACTTTTATGCCACTGTTTAGCTTATCATTCTGGGATTACGCTTTTTCAGCAGGTTTGGAGTAAAAGGGGAATGGGGAGTGGGGACTTGTACTGAGCGAAGCCGAAGTAGTGGGGACTAAGGAGTGAGAAATAGGATAAAACAAGAATCAATATTGAACTGAGGATTGGGAATTGGGCATGGGGCATTAGGAATTGGGCATGGGGCATTGGTTAATAATCAATAGTTCTTCCTCTACTCCCTCATCTTCCTCTACTCCCTCATCCCCACTCCCCACTCCCCACTCCCCTAACTCCCTATGCAAACTGACTCTAACAGTCCCGATGATGTTGCATCTGCTAATAATGAGCCGAACCCAGGAAAGTTTTTGATTCCGCGATCACAGCGACAGAGGTTCTTTATTCAGTTTACCTTAATGACCCTGATTGGATGGGTTGTGGGTGGCGTTGCCAGTATCGCCTTAGAGAAAATTATTCTCCAAACCTCACCTAGCGTTGCAATCCAACCACAAACATGGGGCATTTTGGTTAGAAGTCTCAGTAATGTTATATTTGCCGTGATTTTTGCTGCTGATCAAGCCCTTGTCCTTTACCGATATTTACCGAGTTGGCAGTGGATATTTGCTACTAGTGTAGGTTGGCTGATTGCCAACGGCGTTTCTACAGCCTGGATTAACTATATTTCAACTATTGCCATATCGTTAAATGAAACTTTATCTCCTGAACAAACTTTTATTTTTGGATTTCTGTCTGCGATCGCATATATAATTTCTGGTATTTGGCTGGGGCTTTGCCAATGGCTGGTATTGAGGCGATACACAACAGGCATTTGGTGGTGGAATTTTTTACCCTCAATCTCTTTCTTCTTGATCACTATTTTGGTTTGGTTGCTTTTTATTGTGCAAAATTTGATTCCAGAAGCCAACCGTACTTTTATTTTGTATTGGAGTGGACAAGGGTTTACAGCACTAATTTTGGGAATTATACCAGCAATTGGCTTGTGTACCTTGAAAATAAATTCACATCGCCAGAATGGAATTTCTGGTTAATCATAATTAAACATCGGGTTTGAAACCTAGTTTTTGCAAAGCTAAGTAAAAAGGAAGCCTTAGTTAGGATTTTAAATTTCTAGGACTTACGCACTGTACAAATGCATCGTGATGTGAATTACCTAAAATAGGTTATTTCAGGCTTTCTTAATTATCCTGCGATCGTAAATAGACCATGCTGTAGGGGCACAGCATTGCTGTGCCCTTACGAAAGATATGGTTTTTAACTTGCTTCATATTTGGTGTAAGTCCTAATTTCATTTAGATTGTAGGGAATCCCAAATTGAATCGAGGTTTGCTTGAGCTTGTTTGAGTGCTGTTTCTGGAGATGCTCCTAGCATGGTGGCTTCGATGGCTCGACCTAAACTGTCAGACAAGCGACTATAGCCAGGAATGATTGGTCGAGAACCTGATACGGGCATTTGGTCAATAAAGACTTTCAAGACAGGTTTTTGCTGAATAAATTCTTGATAAGCCTGACTTTGGGCAGATTTAATGTTAACTGGTAAAAAACCCGTCCCTATACTCCATTCTGTTTGGAATTCTTCACTTAAAACATACTCTAAAAATTTTAGTGCGGCTTGCTCTCTTTCTGGTGTAGTCTTCATCAAATACATATCTCCAGTGGCTGTCACCGTAGCAGGTTTCACACTTGCAGGTATGGGAAATACTTTAAAGTCAACATTAGACTTCATTATATAAGTCCAAGGGCCTGTGATCTGCATTGCAACGCGACCTGAAATAAAAGCGTCTTCTTCATAACCTCGCTCTGGCGAAGAAAGGGTTGCTGAACCATCTTTTAATATATCCTGCCAAAATTGTAAGGCTGCGATCGCACCCACATTCGTCAAATTTGGACGGTTATTTGTTACAATCTCTCCACCAGCACTCAATAAAAAAGGAAACCAACTAAAGACAGTCCATTCTTCTTTTCCTAAAGGCAGCAACATTCCGTATTGTTCAGGTCGATTGTCGCCATTGCGGTCTATAGTCAACTTTTTGGCAACTTCCCTCAACTCTTCCCAAGTCTTAGGAATTTGCCTAATTCCCGCATCTTGGAAAAGTTTAGGTCGGTAAAAAATGCCTAAATTGCTCGTGTAAAGTGGGATTGACCAAAGATGACCATCTAATTTTAGTTCCTCCCATAAGTTGGGGCTAATTTCCGACTTTAATGGCAATTTCTCCAGCCATTCTTCTAAAGGTCGAATTGCTCCTAGTTCCATAAATTGACCTGTCAATTGAGGATCGAATGACAGAATATCTGGAGATGTATTGCCCACAACTGCCGTTAATATTTTTGGCAATTGGGGTTGACCTATGAAGATAGATTCCACCTGAACATCAGTATGAGTCTGATTAAATTTATCTACTAGTTTATCAAACACATACCGATTAGTAGGGGGATTGATTGATTGCCATAGACTCAGATGAATCACTCCATCATTTTTCTGGACTATCCCCTGACAACCATATAAGAATATTAAAAATATACTCAGAATAATTCCTATCAGCGAAAGCTGCAAAGTAGAATTGGTCAACTTGCGGGAAAAATTTGGAATTTGGGATTGAAAAAGGGTAACTTTCATGTCAATTTTTAGATTTGTTGGGCATTTCTCATTTCACCCTTCTTGAACTACAGCGCCGTCTAGTCAATTTTATGAATATTAAGTTGCTCTATTCTCAAACGTTCAAAATCATGTAAGGCTTTTGACAACCATCCCAATTATCGTAGTCATCCACTTGAATCATGCCATTAAGAACAATACCTTCATAAAAGATATTGAAGATATCCATATTTATTTTATCTATGAGTTCATTAACATCTTTATAGTTAAAAATATCTATTTAATTCCCAATATTCTATAAAAAATATTTATCCTCTTGCATCAGAGTTCAAATAGAATTTCATAAGGAAGGTGTAGAAATATAATCCCCAGCAACTAAGGCAATTTTAATTAAAAAATCTCTTTTATCTTTATTTTAGAAAATCTTGATCCAATATCCTACATTTTATCTCAATCTTGACGAGTGCTAATAAGTTAAACTGGTAGACATTTATTGTATAGTATAATATGTTTATTCCATTGTGACACAAATCTTATGGTAAGCTCTACCACACCTTATTTATTAAGTGGCTTTTTAGAAAATTCATTTCACTTCAAGCATCATCTACAAGATTTTTTACATTTAGATGCAGAAACCGTAGAGACAAAATTAACAGCAGAACAAGATGAAATAAAAAACTTAGGACACAAAGATTTTAATAGCCATAGCGAAACCCAATAAGTACGTTATTTAGGTGGAAAAATTATGTTTATGAAAATACATTAACGACCGCAAATGTACCATAAATTATTATTTATGTCTACCCCAATGGGTGCGTTAGGTTCAGGGTTGGGAGGTGGAGTAGAGTTAACGCTATCTAATATTGCTACAGAGATGCTCCGACGAGGACATAAATTAGAGATTGTTGCACCGCAAGGGTCTATTAGCAATTCATTACCTATTAGAGAAATTACAGGAGAACTAATACAGATACCAGCGCAAAATCAGAGTCGTAGTGATCCAATTTTCCTGCATAAAAATTCTGTTCTGGCGAATATGTGGGATTATGCTCGTCAAGTGCAAGGAGATTATGATGTGATTGTGAATTTTGCTTATGATTGGCTGCCACTGTATTTAACACCATTTTTTAACCGTCCGATCGCACATCTGATCAGTATGGGTTCTTTAACAGATGCAATGGATCAGATTATTGAACAAGTAGCAATCAATTTTCCGGGTAGTATCGGTGTTCATAGCCAAACACAAGCAGCAACTTTCACATTTGCAGAACGATGTATATGTCTGCTAAATGGTTTGGATTTATCTATTTATCAATTTTGTCCCAAACCAACTCACAGCTTGGCGTGGGTGGGTAGAATAGCTCCTGAAAAAGGACTAGAAGATGCAGTAGCAGCAGCAGAAATCACCGGTATACCATTAAAAATATTCGGATTAAAACAGGATATATCTTACTGGGAGAAAATTTCTCAAGAATATCCTAATGCTCCGATCGAATATTTAGGATTTTTACCAACGGTTGAGCTACAAAAAGAGTTAGGCCAATGTCGATCTCTTTTAGTAACTCCTCGTTGGATAGAAGCATTTGGAAATGTAGCAATAGAGGCGCTTGCTTGTGGAGTACCTTTAATTGCTTACCGTCGGGGTGGTTTAACAGAAATTGTCCAGGAAGGCAAAACTGGTTTTTTGGTGGAACCTGATAGTGTTCAAGGTTTAGTAGAAGCGATTAAGCATTTGGATGAAATTGACCGCCAAGCTTGTCGCCAACAAGCAGAAACTTTATACTCTTTAGAAGCTATGGGCGATCGCACCGAAGAGTGGTTTCAAAAAATTCTGAGAAACTGATATATAGCAGTCCTATTTGATTCGTGAAAAATATAAAATTTGAAAACGAACCGCAAAGTATTGGCTTTGGGCGCAAAGGGAAGAAAGAAGAAAAAGATATATAATTTTCACAAATGATTTAGGACTGCTATAGTACTAATCTTGTTCAACTATTCATACCACTAATATAACTACACCGAATGGTTGGGCAAGGTTTGCTGCATACGATTAATTACGAAGTATTGTATCAGCCCACTTTACCAGAAGCAATTAAGTTGTTAATAGAAAAAGCGCAATTGAAAGTGATTAAAGAGTCCAGCCGAGATGGAAAAAATTTTATTCCGATCGCGATTATTTAGCAATACAGTTCAGTTAGCAATTTTTCATTTTCTCTCTTCTCTCTCTGTGTCGCGCCAGTTGCTTCTCCTGTCGGAGACGCTGCGCGAACAAGTCGGGGAACCGCAAGGGCGCACTGGCTTCTCTGCGCCTCTGTGGTTCATAAAAAAAAACGACTTTGACAAAGAGTGCTAGTCTTAACCCAAGCGTATTGGATTATTTAGTCATAATACAGAAGTAAATTAATCTTTGAGACTAATCTAAATGACGGAATATTTGCGAAAAACTTATGGCGCGATCGCTAATATTCCCGCATCCCCATCTAAAATTACCTCTATACCCACTGGTAAAGCTGCATTGGGGCTATCATGACCAAAAGGCAAATCAGAGACAACAGGAATCCCCAAATCACCCAAGCGATCGCGCAATACTTCTTCTACACTAAAACTAGACACAGTTGGCGGCGCTTCACAGCGAGTAAAACCGCCCAAAGCAATACCGCAGACTTGAGACAAAGCACCACTTAAGCGCCACTGCGTCAGCATCCTATCGATGCGATAAGGTGCTTCCGTAACATCCTCCAATGCCAGAATTACACCATTCAGATGTGGCAGGATTGGTGTACCTAAAAGGTGAGTTGCAACTGTGAGATTACCTGGTAACAAAGTGCCGGTAACCACACCACCACCCCAACCGCAACCTTTGAGAGGGGCGAAAGAACTACTTTCTACCCAATCAAATAATCTCTCAATTGACCAATCTGACTCATCTACCAAAGTCGTCAGCACGGGGCCGTGAACGCCGGAAATTCCTGCTGTATAAAGGCTCCATAATAAAGCTGTGATATCAGAAAAGCCTATGAGCCACTTGGGAACCCCTGAGTTTGGCCAATTCCAATCTTCTAGGATGCGGGTGCTACCAAAACCGCCTCTGGAACAGAGAATACCGCGACAATCGGGATCTTGCCATGCTGCTGCTAGTTGCTGACGGCGGCTTTCGTCTGTGCCAGCTAGATAACCCCATTTGTCATCTATCTGCGGACTGATTTCTACTCGATAACCACGCGATCGCCAAATTTCTACACTCCGTTCAAATGCCTCAAATTCTCGCAAAGCACCACTAGGGGTAATTACTCGTAGTAAGTCTCCAGGTTTTAGGGGCGGTGGTAAGGTTTTAGATGGCATGAAAAAAGTTAGGAGTTAGGAGTTAGGAGTTAAGAATAAGAACTATACCTCAGAACTCCTATAAAATTTTGTTGAATCATTTTTGAAATTACCGAGTGTTCCTATAATTAGCATAAGAATTACACAAACCGAAAGGAAACATTTGCAGTCAAAGGCTCTGGTAGTGGTTTTCCTTGTGCTTGGTAATCTTCAATCAAAAGTTCCAGCACTTCCTCACCATTATTGAGAGCATCTGCGTAGGTATTTCCATGAGTATGTGCATAAGGGCCAAACTCAGGTAGGCTGACAATGTACTTTTTATCTTCCATCGACCACTGAATTACAATACTATATTGTGGTTTCATTCCTGTTCTCCTTTGTCTCCTTCCTCCAGTAGCTTTATTTCTATAAGCGCATTTCTAACATCTTTTTCCTGGTAACGATCTGCATCTGCTCCGTCTTTTCCAGACAAAGTAAGGCTGTAAAGTAGCAAAGGATGGCTCCATACTGTATGACTGCCTTTGCCACTTCTATAACTAAATCCAGCTTTGAGGAGCATTGCTTTTAGTTCCCGAATTTTCTTGGGCACTGTTAGAAATTTCTGACATAGCTACAAATATTTTGTCATGATTATCAGGGAAAATCTCAGACCTACAGGGACGATACAGTAAATGTTTTCAATCAGCATTGCTAGCTTTTTGCGGCAAAAGATAAATACCCCCAGATATTAAAGTTAGGGCCACAGAAACCCAAAAGGCAATCAGAGAGGAACTTTGCCACACTTCAGCAAGAGGCGCAATTAAAAGTGCGATCGCAACTATTTGACTAACAGTTTTGAGTTTACCCCAAATATTCGCCCCCGTAATCGTCGTTTGATTCACCCGCCAACCAGCGATCGCTAATTCCCGCGCTAAAATCAAAAATACTCCCCAAGCCGGCACTTTTCCTAGTTCAATAAAAACCAGTAACGGCGCAAGTACCAGAAGTTTATCCACTAAGGGATCAAGAAACTTACCCAATTCACTAATTTGGTTGAGTTTTCGCGCCAAATAGCCGTCTAACCAATCAGTTAATGCAGCAATCAGAAAAATCGCCAAACATATCCACTGAGCTTGAGGTGTGGGATTATATAAACCGTAAAGCAGAAATGGTATCCCTAATAGACGAGAGAAGGTAATCCAGTTGGGTATGGTCATAGAGGGGATGAGGGGGATGAGGGGGATGAAGAGGATGAGGGGGATGAAGAAGACAAGGAAAACAAGAGGGATAAACAAGTAATTTTTCTCCCTCATCTCCCCCATCTCCCTTATCTCCCCACTTTCCCCCTAAGCGTGGGAAAATCTGTTTTCTGTAGCTCTCCTAAAACAATACTATGACTGAACACACAGACTCTCAATTCCGCATCGAACGCGATTCGATGGGCGATCGCCAAATTGCTAGTAGCCTTTATTACGGCATTCAAACCCTGCGGGCTATCGAAAACTTTCCCATAAGCGGCATAAAGCCTTTAGCTACTTACGTAGATGCTGGTCTAATCATTAAAAAAGCTACAGCAATTGTGAATGGGGAACTGAATTGCATACCTCAAGATATTAGTCAGGCGATTGTCCAAGCAACTGATGAAATCCTGGCTGGGAAGTTCCGAGATCAATTTGTCGTGGATGTTTATCAGGCGGGTGCTGGAACATCCCACCACATGAATATCAACGAAGTTTTGGCAAATCGCGCCTTAGAAATTCTTGGTGAAGAAAAGGGCAATTACAAACGTGTTAGTCCCAATGACCACGTTAACTATGGGCAGTCTACCAATGATGTGATTCCGACCGCAATTCGCATTGGTGGATTATTGGCATTATCCAAGACATTACACCCAGCAATAGATGGTGCGATCGCATCCTTAGAAAACAAAGCTGTAGAATTTCAAGATATCGTCAAATCTGGCAGAACCCACTTACAAGACGCAGTACCCGTGCGTTTGGGTGAGAATTTTCGGGCTTGGGCGCAAATTCTTACAGAACATCAAAACCGAATTTACACCGCCTCTGGAGATTTGATGGTACTGGGTTTGGGAGGTAGCGCAGCCGGAACGGGGTTAAATACTCATCCTTTGTATCGCGCCCGTGTGGTAGAAGTTCTTTCAGAATTGATTGATACTCCTTTAGAACCTGCACCCCATCTTATGGCAGCCATGCAGAGTATGGCCCCATTTGTAAATGTTTCCGGTGCTTTACGCAACTTAGCGCAGGATTTAGTCAAAATATCTCATGATTTACGACTGATGGATTCGGGGCCAAAAACTGGTTTGAAAGAAATTCAACTCCCTCCAGTGCAACCCGGTTCCTCGATTATGCCAGGAAAATATAACCCAGTAATGGCAGAGATGACATCAATGGTGTGTTTTCAGGTGATGGGTTACGATAGTGCGATCGCATTAGCCGCACAAGCCGGACAATTAGAATTAAATGTGATGATGCCACTAATTGCCTATAACCTAATTCACAGTATCGAAATTCTAGGTAATACCATCGCTGCACTCACCGAACGCTGCATCCAGGGAATTACTGCTAACCAGGAACGTTGTTTAGCTTATGCCGAAGGCAGTTTAGCTTTAGTAACCGCACTAAATACCCACATAGGTTATTTAAACGCTGCTGCTGTCGCCAAAGAATCTTTAGAAACTGGTAAATCCCTGCGGCAGATTGTTTTAGAACGCGGGTTGATGAGTGAAGCAGACTTAGCTACAGTGTTAAATCTAGAACAAATGAGTGGTATCTTACCGCTCAGAACAGAATAATAGGTTATGAGGCATTGGCCAAACAGGGCATGGGGCATGGGGCATGGGGCATGGTTATTCTCCTTGTCCCCCTCATCTCCCTCATCTCCCTCATCTCCCTCATCTCCCCCACTCCCCACTCCCCACTCCCTCTATCCCCATTTATCTATGCAGACTCAAAAACCATCTGTTAGTCTTATTCGGGCTACATCTTACGAACGAGAGGCTTTACGAGAATCCTTAGTCATTCTCCTGGAACCTTTTGGAGGAATAGCAGCGTTTGTGAAAAAAGGCGATCGCGTTTTACTCAAACCGAATCTACTTACAGGTACGCGTCCTGGTAAAGAGTGTATCACCCGTGCCGAACTAGTTTACGAAGTTGCCAAGATGGTAATTGAGGTTGGCGGTAAGCCATTTTTGGGCGATAGTCCTGCTTTTGGCAGTGCCAAGGGCGTAGCAGTAGCAAATGGCTATCTGCCGATTTTAGAAGAACTCAATCTTCCCATCATCGATTTTCACGGTCAGCGTTACCAAACCATTAGTGACAATTTTAACCATCTGCGACTGTCTAAAGAAGCAATGGAAGCAGATGTAGTGATTAACTTACCTAAAGTGAAATCACACATGCAATTGACATTAACACTGGGCGTAAAAAACTTGTTTGGTTGCGTCCCCGGTAAAATGAAAGCTTGGTGGCACATGGAAGCAGGAAAAGACGCGAATAGATTTGGTGAAATGTTAGTAGAAACTGCCAGGGCAATTAACCCTAACTTAACCATATTAGATGGCATCATCGGTCATGAAGGAAATGGCCCCAGTAATGGTGAACCTCGCCAACTCGGCATTTTAGCAGCCGCATCAGATATATTTGCCTTAGATCGGGCAATGGTAGAAATCCTCAATGTTCCTCCAGAACAAGTGCCCACAGTTGCAGCTTCCCAAAGGCTAGGAGTTTGTCCAGAACTAGTTGCCATAGAGTTTCCGCATTTAAATCCTGACTTATTAAAAATACAAGATTGGCTGCTACCAGACAAATTGATGCCCATCGATTTTGGTATGCCCCGCGTAATTAAGTCTACGTTTAAGCATCTTTACACCCGATTTATCAAGGAACCAATGAGTGTTTATGGAAGGGAGTAGGGAGTGAGGGAGATGAGGGAGATGAGGGAGCAGGGGAGGCAGGGGGAGAATGACAAATGACAAATGACTAATGACAAATGACTAATGACTAATGACCAATTTAATGCAAACTTCGTTACAGCAATTTGATTTATTAGCAGACTAATCTGTAATTACCCTCCGATTGCTTAACCAGACCGCCCTATGATAGTTAGTGGCGATTTTTTTAGCTGATTAATTTGTTATACAATTTCTCGTCTTAGATTTTGATTTATCCAAAAACTTATACGGATTTAGGGTTAGGAAATTGGGATTGGGTATTTTGTTCAGATATGAGCAAAGTTTGGCGATAACTCCTACACCTCTACGCCACCTTCTAATATCAAGTTCGGCAAATTACTTACGATATGTCATTGCGTTCGCCCAAGGCGTTCCCGTTGGCGCAGCCTCTCCAAGAGTTGGGTATGCAACGAAGTGAAATGTTCGCCTTTGGCGTTCCCGCAGGGTAGCAATTCCCTTGACTTTGGGATTGCCGCGCAACTCTTAGAGACGCTGCGCGAACGCTCGCTTTTGACTAAGTACTAAGTCGGACATGATATAAAATATTTTTGAATCTACCTACATATAGATTGACAAAATTACTGTTATATCGCATAGGTTTTAAAATTTAAATTCTAAAATATTTGTTTAGTGGTATCACTGAATCCATGCTGCACACATAGTTGATGCATCTGTATTTATTCGGTAGCTATCCTTGGTTACAAAAATTATTCCTATCCATTTCTTCTCTAGCGTCAAAGATTTTTATGTATAACTACTGTATAACAATCAAAAGCACTGAATATCTATCAGTGCAATTGCTAATTTGTGTCCTGTATCACAAATTAGCAATTACAGTAAAATGACCTTATCAAAGGCGTTTTAGGATGTTATAATCATGAAGTATCGGAGAAATATGTTTTGCTAATTAATCTTTAAGCAGCGAAAAAATGTAATTTATGATGCTGTCAAAATTGGCTTTGCGTATGCAAACTATTACACCATACAGGGAAACATGTGAAAATATTAGTTGCCAAATAAAACATGATTTGTTTACTTGTAACTTTGTATTAAGAACCCCATGTATAAAAAGGCTATTATGACAGTTATAGAACTGGTTTAGATTGTAAAATGCTACACATTCTACAGTTTAAAAATAGCTAACATAGAATTAAAACTCTCAATCAGAGAGTAGACCTACACAGTGTTACGAAGAACTTCAATTTTGTATGAATTCAAATAGCCAGTCTGCCAATTCTACCGACACATATTCCCAACGTTTGGCAGACATTGTGGGAACTGCGATCGCTCTATTAACTCTCATTCTACCCGTATTTGTCATCGCCCACTATTCTTCAACTGATGTTCAAAATAACCAGCAACCTCTGGTTCAAAATTTCAAAGGAAGTCAAGATTGATAAAGCTTTCCAGTAGCATTTCACCAACAGGAAAGCTACAGAAAAGGAGAAAGCTGATTTTAAGAAAATTTCTCTAGATTTGGATGTAGTTGATCAGGAATAAGCTGAAATCTGTATTGTGTGACTCCAGATTTCAGTTGTTTTGACAGAGTACTGGCAGAAATAAATCCCCCCAACAGCAATTAAGGGCGGGAGATAATAATACCCTCTTGGAAAAAGCGTTGCGAAGTTTCTTCACAACGCTTTTTCCATTTCAATAGGAGTGGCAGAGATGAAGGGGATGAGGGAGCAGGGGGAGCAGGGGGAGATGAGGGAGATAAGGGAGATAAGGGAGAAATCAATTCAAAATTCAAAATTAAAGAACTTCTGCCTGCTCTTTCCCAATGCCCAATGCCCCATGCCCAATGCCCAATGCCCAATCTGACTTTTCACGGGAAGTCTTCAAGCCTCGAAAAAACGTGACTTTTTCTACAGCCTAATTGTCAATAGCTTTAAGTTAATGAAAATAGCTAACGGAAAAATCAGGGTTTGGAAAACCCTCAA
>NZ_JAIVFQ010000122.1 GCF_020829495.1 Nostoc favosum CHAB5714
GGAACCAAATCTTAGAGCGCTTACAAGCGCTTGCAGACTCTCAAGGAAAGCTCGATTGGGAGATTCATTACGTTGATGGAACAGTGATACGCGCCCATCAGCACGCCGCTGGTGGAAAAAAGGGGGTAAAGAAGACGAGAAACTAGGTCGAACACGCGAGTGGCTTCAGTACGAAAATACACATTCGCTGTGAGGGTAAAGGTAAACCAATAACTTTTATTCTCAGCCCAGGTCAAAGAAACGAGTCAATTTTTCTAGAACAATTGATGGAACAAGGAGCAGTCAAGCGTTCTGGGCGTGGTCGTCCACGTTTACGTCCTTTACGATTAGTCGCAGACAAAGGTTACACAGGTCGTCGCATCCGTAATTACCTGCGTCGCCGTGGTATCCGGATGACAATTCCACGACTTTCCAATGAACCACGTCGCGGTCCTAAAGCCTTTGAAATTTACCGTCAACGCAACGTTGTCGAACGCGCTATCAACATAACTCTTGCAATTTCGACGTATCGCTACTCGCTATGAAAAGCTGGCTGCAAATTATACAGCTATGATTACGATCGCCTCCATTCTTTTGTGGTTGTAGTTTGAAAACACGCCCTAGCGATGGTCATGGGTCTGTGCCTATTAGTTTATTCTCTGGGACAAAGGGCACTGCGTCAAGCTCTGGATTCAGCTAAACAGACCATCCACAATCAGGTGGATAAGCCTACTGCCACTCCCACTATGCGTTGGGTGTTTCAGTGTTTTATGTCGATTCATCTAGTAACGATCGCCAACGTTAAACAAATTGCCAATCTTACGGATGAACGACGTTGGATTCTTCAGTTTCTCGGTGCCCCTTGCCGAAAATATTATTTACTTACCTGAGAAACCTGCGGAATCTGGGTTTTAAAACCTCGTTAAGAGCCTCTGGCTGGAAATGCTCCTCTTTTCAACGATGCATCAAAACGCGAAAGCGCTAAGAGAACTTTGCCTCTTAGCGCCTTTGTGTGAGATATTTTCTCTAACTTCCTACACCATCTCAGACGAAGCCTGCATCATCTGCTGAGGCTGCGGCTGGAACATGAACAACGAGTACACAACGTCTCGGCGAATGTTAACCATCATATCCAAGAACAATTCGTAACCCTCGCTCTTATACTCAATTAGTGGGTCTTTTTGACCGTAACCACGTAATCCTACCGATTCGCGCAAGGCATCCATTTGTTGCAGGTGTTCCCGCCACAGAGTATCAATGCGTTGCAAGATAAAGAAGCGTTCTGCTTGGCGCATCAGTCCGGGTTGAACTTGGTCAATCTGCGCTTCTTTGAGGTCGTAAGCAATTCGCACCTGTTCATGGAGGAAGGCTTTAATCTCGCTGACTGTCATATCCTCTAATTGATTTGGCTGCAAATCCGCTAGCAGATAGACGAATTCTTTAACTTTCTCAACCAGCTTTTCTAACTCCCACTCTTCCGAGGGCAAGTCTACGTTGATATAGTAGTCAACGATGTCATCCATCGTTTTTTCGGCGTACTTGATTACCTGTTCTTTCAAATCTTGACCTTCTAATACCCGGCGACGTTCAGCGTAAATAGCACGACGTTGATTGTTCATCACCTCGTCATACTCAAACACCTGCTTACGGATGTCGTAGTAGTAGGTTTCAACTTTTTTCTGTGCGCCTTCCAAACTGCGGGTGAGCATCCCAGATTCGATGGGCATATCTTCTTCCACTTGGAAGGCATTCATTAACCCAGCAACGCGATCGCCACCAAAAATCCGCAGTAGGTTATCCTCTAAACTGAGGAAAAATCTCGTGGTTCCTGGGTCGCCTTGTCTTCCTGCACGTCCGCGCAACTGGTTATCAATCCGCCGCGATTCGTGGCGTTCTGTACCAATTACGTGCAAACCACCAATTCCCACTACCTCATCATGTTCGCGGGTAGTAAATTGTTCATATTCCTGCTTAACGCGGTTGTAAGCTTCCCGCAGTTTCTGAATTACAGGGTCATCGATGGGAGCTTTTTCTGCGGCTACAGCGACCTTTTCTTCAGCTTCCAATTCCGGTAAACTGCGATCGCCATACTCACGCACCGCAATTTCTACTGCATCTTTGAGTAGTTTTTCTGTTTCTTTTGTCAACTGGGTGGGGAAAATTTCTGGCGAAGCCCGCCAAGTTTTGACTTTTTTACCAGGGACAAAGCCTTGACCACCACCATGTCCTGTGGGTAATCCGGCTGGTCTTTGAACGCCAAAGCTATCTTCATCTTCTGGCATGACGATCCGGGGCATGAAGTATTCCCGCAGCTTCAGACGTGCCATGTATTCGGAGTTCCCACCCAGAATGATATCTGTACCTCTACCAGCCATGTTAGTAGCAATGGTTACAGCACCTTTCCGTCCAGCTTGGGCGACGATTTCCGCCTCACGCTCGACGTTTTCTGGTCGGGCGTTGAGTAATTCGTGGGGAATCGCCAATTCCTTCAGCAGCCGACTCAGAAGTTCGGACTTTTCTACACTAGTGGTTCCTACTAATACAGGTCTGCCGAGTTCGTGCATTTCGGCACATTCTCTAGCGATCGCACCCCACTTGCCCGGTTCTGTCTTAAAGACCATATCAGACAAATCTTCGCGTCTGCGATCGCGGTTGGTGGGAATTACCGCAACTTCCAATTTGTAAATTTTTTCAAATTCTGGTTCTTCTGTTTTTGCCGTTCCAGTCATTCCACCGAGTTTTGGATACAGCAAGAACAGATTCTGATAAGTAATTGTCGCTAGAGTTTGAGTTTCTGGCTGAATATCTACGTGTTCTTTGGCTTCAATCGCCTGGTGTAATCCATCACTCCAACGCCGTCCGGGTAGCACCCGACCGGTAAATTCATCCACAATTACCACTTCGCCATTGCGGACGATGTAATTTACATCCTTGAGAAAAAGTTCTTTGGCTTTAATCGCATTGAAAATGAAGTGCGCCCAAGGATCTTCTGGGTCAAATAAATCTGTGACTCCCAAAAGATTTTCCGATTCCGCAAATCCTTCATCTGTCAAAAGCACGTTACGAGCTTTTTCATCCACATCATAATGCTCGTCTTTTTTGAGTGTGAATGCGATTTCAGCTGCTTGCAGATACTTTTCTGTAGGTCTTTCCACCTGCCCAGAAATAATTAGCGGTGTCCGCGCCTCATCAATTAAAATCGAGTCTACCTCGTCAATCACGCAATAATTGAACGGGCGTTGCACCACATCTGCCATTGATGTCGCCATGTTATCCCGCAAGTAGTCAAACCCTACCTCGCTGTTGGTGACATAAGTGATATCGCAATCATAGTTTTTCTGGCGTTCACTGGGAGTCATGGTTGACTGGATTAGCCCCACACTCAGCCCCAAGAAGCGATGCACCTGTCCCATCCATTCAGCATCCCGACGAGCTAGGTAATCGTTCACAGTGACGACGTGTACACCTTTACCAGTAAGGCCATTTAAATAACTCGGTAAGGTTGCTACAAGCGTTTTACCCTCACCGGTTTTCATTTCGGCAATTTGCCCTACATGCAAAATGATACCGCCAAGGAGTTGAACATCAAAGTGCCGTAAGCCCAAGACTCGCCGTCCTGCTTCTCGGACAACGGCGTAAGCTTCGGGCAATAGGTCATCCAGAGTTTCGCCTTTGGCAAACCGTTGTTTAAATTCGACGGTTTTACCTTTTAACTCCTCATCGGAAAGAGCCTTAATTTCTTCCTCTAGAAGGTTAATTTCAGTAACAGAAGGTTGGTATTTTTTAAGCTTACGAGCGTTGGGGTCGCCCAACAAAAGTTTTAGCATGGCAGATTATAGAACTGAATCAAGGGGGATGGGGATTAAAGGTTTGGCATTGATTATAAACATTTAACCCAACCCAACCTTCTTGGTTGTGGATGGGTGTCAAATGAGAATTAACTCAAAAACAGGAGAAAAACGAGGCAATCAGTTTACTAAATGATTGGTTTTAACTCTTATCTGATTATTTAGTCTTTCTTCATAGTATCATTTTGCCCTCAGATGGGGCCAGAGAAGGAGTGGGGGAATAGAGTTAGGAGTTAGGAGTTAGGAGTTATGAATTTTTCAACTCCTCACTTCTAACTCCTAACTCCTTACTCCCATTCTGCTGTCAGGCGGCGGAAATTGTAATCACTAGCGCCTTGATGACAGCTGACACAGCTGCCAAGCTGGACGGGACGTGGTAACTTAACTCCTGGATGCAAAGCTTTGAAATAACGCGAGTCATTAAGGCGATATGGTGTTTCTTCGTCGTCTCGCTGAACACGGGAGAAAGTCGAAAGATATTTCCACACCAAGATGCGCGGTGGATCGACTAAAGGCTTTAGTTGTGCGCCGTAGTGCTGCGAGTCTTGCAGGAGATTTTTCCAAGTTTGGGTGGGTAAAACGGCTGGTGGTAAGCCGATGTGGCATGTGGAGCAGTTTTCCAAATACAGTTCTTGCCCTAATTGGTACTGTGCAGGCACTACGTCAACAGTGCCAATTTCGGCGGTAGGAGTAGCACCTTGGGCATTAGTTGCCAAGGCTAGAAGCCAACCCATAGCTAGGCTCCAGGTTACAATTACCAGAAGTAAACCGAAAAATTGGCGTTTGAATTGGCGTTCGGCGCTTTGCTGTAGTACTTGGCGATCGCTCTTTGGCGGGCGATTTTCGCGATCGCGGATTTTGCGCTTAACAAAAATTGACATTCCTCACATTCCCAGATATTTAGAAGTGGCGCTTTTGCTAATCATAGGACTTACCCAGCGTTGTCAGTAGCAACATAGCAATGCTATTGGCAAGCCCTTCTGCGTCTGTACATATCTCAATATTGCAAGGAAAAATCTCTTAGCAGTCTTAACCTGACTCACTAGAAAAATCAGTCAGAATATCTCGGATTTCATTTGCACCAATATCTTCTCGGTCAGATTTGGAATAAATCGTTAGTAGCAAAATACTTGTAGGTGATTCAACTTGATAAATCAATCGGTATCCAGCACTCTTACCTTTTTGGATACTACTATTGCGAACTCTCGCCTTGTATACAATATACTCTTCACCAATGCCTGCAATGCGTAGGCGTAGCCCGCCGTAGGCATCGCCAACAATGTTCCCCTGTTGTAATTGCTCGATAATCGGTTGAACATCAGAGCGGATATTGCGAAATCTCTTAGAAAGGTAGCGCAAGTTTTGTTTATATTCAGGAGTTAAATCGATTAATACCGATGGCTGCTCATTCGGCATCGATTCCCTCCCACATTTCGGATAATGGTAGGCGTTGCCCAGCTTTTGCTTGCTGCAAGGCTCTCCTCAAGCTGGCTTTAATCTCCTCAACGGGTGTATCGTCAGGATCAACCTCTTCTGCTTCTGCCTGTTCTGGAACCAACACAATCACCCGAACCTGATGAGGATAAGTCGTTCCCTGAATCGGCTCATCCAAAACTAGGTTTCCCTGAGAGTCAATCCTGCCGGTAACTTCGATCGCTTTCATTTGTTGTCTACCTGATTTTGTAGGAGATCCTAACATTTGAAGGATTTTAGGTGCATTAGGACGAATCTCCGTAAAGGAAAGGCAGTTATGAGCAGTGGCTTGAGTTGCTCATAACTGCCTCTTTTAGACAACGACCGAAAAAGCTGCCAACAGTTCTACCATTTTTGCTTTCAGTACAGTAATTGCCTCTTCTAAAGATTCACTTGGTTCTGTATCTAGCAAGTGGGCATCACCGACATCAGCACTTGACCAAAGATAGCTGTGTTGCCCTATGCTTAAACATCCTTGCCACTTATCTTCATAAGTATCGAGTGTGATAAAAAAACATCGTGGCATTAGCTCATCGGGATTATGAATAAACTCTCCCCACATAGAAAAGCCAAAATACTCCCCATTTTTTTCATTATTGTATTCCCAGTTACTCAAGTTGGGAAAAGCAGCTTGAGCTTGGTCTAGAACTTGTTTAATTTCAGGTTCTGTTAGTAGCATTTTCAAGAGAAAACAATTAGTTAAAAGCTTAGAAGCAACAGTTATCTTTAAGGAATAGAAACCGATCGCAATAATCGCTCAACAACAGTTCTTGCATTCCGTCCTCCTCTTGGGATGAGGCGATGGCAAAGAACATGAGGGACGAGAAATTTCACATCATCAGGAATAGCATAATCACGCCCTAATAGAAAAGCTAGCGCTTGGGCAGCCCGTTGTAATGCTAATGTGCCACGCGGACTAACACCAAGGGCTATTTCCTCATCTTGCCGTGTTACTCGCACCAATTCGAGGATGTACTGTTGCAAGGAGGTTGCCACTTTTACTTGAGAGCAGAGGTAACGCAATTCCTGTACTTCTGCCAAGGTAATACAAGGCTGCAAATCAGCAACCTTCACACCATTTTGGAGATTTTGTAGCATTTGGAGTTCTTCTGTCTCGGAAGGATAGCCCAAACTCAGCGACAACATGAACCGATCCATTTGTGCTTCCGGTAGCGGAAAAGTACCTTGATACTCAATAGGGTTTTGAGTAGCAATGACAAAAAAGGGCTGAGGAACTGCACGAGAGACACCATCGACTGTTACCTGATGTTCTTCCATGACTTCCAGTAAAGCTGACTGAGTGCGGGGTGTAGCGCGGTTAATTTCGTCAGCTAGGAGGATATTGGTAAAAATTGGCCCAGGAAGAAAAGTAAATTCGCCGCTTTTTGGGTTCCAGATGTTAGTGCCAGTAATATCAGTTGGTAGTAAATCGGGGGTACATTGTAGCCGTTGAAACTTACCATCCAGTGAACGAGCTAGAGATTTAGCGAGTAGGGTTTTACCAACACCAGGGACATCTTCTAGCAGGGCATGACCACCACCTAGCAAGGCTACTAGCACTAAACGTATTGCCTCAGCTTTGCCAACGATGGTAAGAGCCAGATTTTGTGTTAAAGCGTCAATTTTTTCTCTCATGCGGTGCAGGGAGTGGGGAGTGGGGAGTGGGGGGATGAGGGAGATGAGGGAGATGAGGGAGATGAGGGAGATGAGGGAAAAGTTTTCACAATGCCCAATGCCCAATGCTCAATGCCCCATGCCCAATTTCCCTAAATACATTGTTCCCACTCAGAACTCCTAACTCCTAACTCCTAACTTTTAACTTTGCGCTTTAGCACTCAAAACTTCTTTAGCAACAACGCAGTCAAGTTGAATTTGTGTTTTCAGGGCTTCTAGAGAAGCAAATTTTTGTTCAGGGCGCAAAAATTTCACTAGTTCTACAGCCAGTTTTTTGCCATACAAATCACCAGACCAATCGAACAGATGTACTTCCACAGATGAATAAGTACCATTTACAGTTGGGCGGTTACCGATATTCATTACGCCTAAGCTTTCATTAGGAGCGACATCTGATGTTTCACTGAGAGTGAAAATGCGGACAGCATAGACTCCTTGACGAGGCAAAAACTTTTCTTTTGGTAGTTGCAGGTTGGCGGTGGGAAAGCCAATTGTTCTGCCCAATTGTTGACCTTGAACGACAACACCAAGGAGAGTGTAGGGGCGTCCTAGTAGGAGATTTGCATTTTCGATGTCACCTTGCTCAAGGGTTTGGCGAATTAATGAAGTGCTAATGCGGGCATCCTGAGTCGGAGTAGTACTGACGCAACTGCTTTCGGTGAGCGAGTTACCTGTATAAGTTTGTAAGGGAACGATGGTAACGGGGATATTGTGCTTGGCGGCGATTAATTGCAAATCTTTAGCAGTACCACTGCGCTTTTCGCCAAAACAAAAATCCTGCCCGATGCTAATTTGCTGGCATCGCAGTTGTTGCACAAGAATTTTTTCAACGAATTCTTCAGGGGTCAAAGCAGATAATTCTTTGTCAAAGGGTAGTAATACCAGTTGTTCTACCCCAAGCGATCGCAATTGTTGGACTTTTTCATCCAGTGGCGTTAACAAAGTCCGGGGCTGCCCCGTAAAAAATTCCTGTGGATGGGGGTCAAAGGTGACAACTGTTGAGTAAATATATTCTTGATTTGCTAGTTGTTGATTTTCCTTTGACTGCGGACTACTGGCTACTGATAAGTTGGCACCAGCGTGCAAGACTGGTTGAATTACCCTTTGATGACCAAGATGAACGCCATCAAACTTGCCAAGGGCAACAGCAGTCGGCGTTAGCAGCCCAACGCTTGAAGAAGCAACCCACACAGAACACCCATTTTTAGACAAATTTAGCACGTGGATTCTGAGATTTTAGGTTTATTTTAGCTATCAGCAGGAAGCTACCTTATGGTAAACCGCCTTGAGGAGGACAGCTTTTGTACACGGTCTGAACTTTCACCAACTGCCCATAAGGTCTTGTGCGATCAGCCAGGGTGTTGATGCTACCCCTTTTAGCTATCAGCCAAAAGCCTAACCCACGGGGAGTTGCCCAAGGTGGTATTTTGTGCTATTAGCTTGACAGCTAATTACTAAGTCCAGATAACCCCAAATACCAGAGCTAAAAAGGCTCTAGTTCCTTGTTGAGACGGCAACGAAGGTTTTACCCTCCGCTCAGCCGCAAGAGAGGCTTCTGTGGGTTTCTGGGCTGTGTTGGTGAATCTATAAAGTATGTCCTCCTGTTGTTGCCCTTATCCTATGGTTGGCGTGACAACTCTGGGCAACGCTGTCTCACCGTGCAGCCAACAGGTACGCTCTCACGCTGAAAGCTTCTGATCACCAATCTAATCTAAAATCTCCAATTCCTCCGATCGCAATCTTTAGGTAGAAAACTTACTAACAGGAAAAGATTCTGATAAGACCACTGAGGTGGGAATCTGAAGTACCAATCCTTCCCGTGCCATGATAGCCCCAGGAAATTTTGCAGCTGCTTGTTTGCCTACACTATCCAGAAAGTCGTCATCGTGCGCTGGGTCGTGGTGGTAAATCACCAGAGTTTTGACGTTAGCTGCTTGTGCCACTTTCACTGCTTCTTGCCAGGTAGAATGTCCCCAGCCAATTTTTGGGGATTTGGGGGAGTAGTATTCCTCGTCTGTGTAAGTGGAATCGTAAACCAGAATGTCAGCATTACGAGCTAGCCACAGCACATTATCATCGAGTCGGTCAGGAAAATGTTCGGTATCAGTGATATAAGCAGCAGCCCCACCACGCCAGTTGACGCGGTATCCTATAGCTTCACCTGGATGGTTTAAAGGTGCGGTTTCTACGGTAACGTCATCAATGTGGATTGGTTGCCCCGGTCGAATGTCGTAGAAACTTAAATTGGCTTGCATAATTTGCAAGGGTACGGGAAAGTTCGGGTGCAACATCTGGTCATTGAGGCGCTGTTCTATGGTAGAACCATCAGGTGCGATCGCGCCGTAAATATGAAAGTCATTCCCCTTCACAAATCCTGGGGTAAAGAAGGGAAAACCCTGCATGTGATCCCAGTGAGAATGGGTAAAAAATATATGAGCTTCTAACGGCATTTGGCGCAACAAAGATTGCCCCAAAACATGTAGTCCCGTGCCAGCATCGAAAACTAAGCGTTTATCGCCCGCTTGCATTGATATGCAAGGGGTATTACCGCCGTAACGAACGGTGTGTGGCCCTGGGCTGGGGATGCTGCCGCGAACGCCCCAAAATTGTACGGTAAATTGATTCTCTATCCTAGACATGTGTGTTGCTTGCTGGACTGAGCGGGCGATAAGTGGAAAAATTGCTACTTATTTTGTCTAAGTTTATGCTGTCTCACCGATTCTGCTAGAGGAAGGATTTCTTGGTAAAACAGCATACCCTGTTTCTGGCTGATTGTGTAAATGTGAATGAGATACTATCAAGTAGAAATTTCTAGTTTTTTGGGTGGATGTGTATCGGTTATTTCAAGAGTGCCCCTACGTTATAGCCTACATTTTTCTCTGATGCATTTAAATAATTCTAGTTTTATCCTGATAAATCAAATGATTCACCGAAAATTGAATTCCCATTCAGATAATTTATTTAGCCCATCTGCGTAAGTAAGATTGTATTGTAACGGAGTGATACTGATGTAATTTTTACGTACAACATGCACATCTAACGGTACATTTTGAGGCAGATTTAATCCGGTTGGGGGTTCCACATCCTCAATTACCTCTCCGGTTAACCAGTAGTACGTCTTTCCACGAGGATCAACTCGTTTATCAAACACATCAATGTAACGCCGCACTCCTTGACGGGTAAGAGTAACTCCGGCAATTTCTTCCCACTTAAGGGCAGGAATATTGACGTTGAGCAACATTAAATCTGGCAGCGGTTTTTGGGCTAACTGGTCTACGAGAATTTTGGCAAACTTAGCAGCAGGTTGAAAGTCTTTAGATGTGTGACTAATAAGACTCAGCGCTACACTAGGAATGCCTTCAATTAAACCTTCCATTGCCGCCGAAACAGTGCCGGAATACAAGATTTCAGTTCCCAAATTCGCACCTTGATTAATGCCAGAGAGAACCAAATCGGGGGGAGTATCTAGCAAAGCCCACAGCGCCAATTTGACGCAATCTGAAGGCGTACCATCGCAAGCCCAAGCTTTGATAGCAGGATGAAAAATCTCTTCAACAATTTCGGCACGAATCGGTTGGTGTAGAGTTAATCCGTGTCCAGTTGCCGATCGCTCTCGATCTGGGCAAACTACACTCACATCATGACCTGCCTCTGCCAAGTAGTTGGCTAGTGTACGAATCCCCAAGGCAAAAATGCCGTCATCGTTGCTAATTAGTAATTTCATAGTCATTAGTCGTTAGTCATTAGTTATTTGTTATTTGTTATTAGCCATTTGTCAATGTCTGAGGTCACAAGTAGCAAAAAAACATTTATACTCACTAATACACTGTGGCGAAAGTTTGCCTACCTTTAAGACAAGTTGCCCAATACCCAAGCCTCGGTAAGTTGATTTATCGAGCAGTTCACAGCTTTTGACTATAGACTAATGACTAATGACTAATGACCAATGACTAATAACTAATGACTAGCAATTTAGAAGCTCAACTTTTAGCACTGCGGCAGGAAGGAGAAAAAGCGATCGCAGCCGCCGACACCCTAGAACGTCTGGAGGAACTCAGAGTTAACTATCTGGGTAAAAAAGGGGAACTGGGGGCACTGCTGCGAAGTATGGGGCAGATGAGCGCAGAGGAACGACCAAAAATTGGAGCGATCGCCAATACAGTCAAAGAATCCTTGCAAACTAGTCTAGACCAGCAACGTGCTGCCTTAGAAGCTGCACAAATTCAAGCTTTGCTAGAGGCTGAAACTCTCGATGTTACTATGCCGGGAATTTACAGCCCCCAAGGTCGCATTCATCCCCTCAATGGAATTATTGACCGGGCACTGGATATTTTTGTCGGTATGGGCTACACCGTGGCTCAAGGACCAGAGATGGAAACAGATTACTATAATTTCGAGGCTCTTAATACCCCGCCTGACCACCCCGCCCGTGATATGCAGGATACCTTCTACCTGCCAGATGGTAATCTTTTGCGGACTCATACCTCGTCAGTGCAAATTCGTTACATGGAAAGAGAAGAACCACCGATTCGGGTTGTGGCTCCAGGGCGAGTTTATCGGCGAGATAATGTAGATGCGACTCACTCAGCAGTTTTCCATCAAATAGAACTTTTAGCCATTGATGAGGGACTAACTTTTACAGACCTCAAAGGCACAATTAAGGTATTTTTACAAGCAATATTTGGCGATTTGCCAATTCGCTTCCGCGCCAGTTATTTCCCCTTTACTGAACCTTCTGCTGAGGTAGATTTGCAGTGGAATGGGCGCTGGCTGGAGGTGATGGGCTGCGGTATGGTCGATCCAAATGTACTTAAGTCTGTGGGTTATGACCCAGAAGTTTATACAGGATTCGCTGCCGGTTTTGGTGTAGAACGCTTTGCAATGGTGTTACACCAAATCGATGATATTCGTCGGTTATATGCTAGTGATTTGCGATTTTTGCAGCAATTTTAGGGAAGCGATCGCTTTAAATAATCAGGCGTTTACTAAATTTGCAAAAGTCAATTGGATGAAAATATAACCACAGATAAATACTGAGAAATGATACCAATTCTTAAAAAGAAGACTACATATTTAATCTGGCTTTCCAAATTAAATTTGATTTTTTTAATAGGAATTTACGAATTGTATTATCTGTGGTTCTAAATTAGTTAGCTCATGCGGTTCAGTTGGGATGAAAATAAGCGGCAATCAAATTTGGGCAAACACGGGTTTGATTTCGTAGATGCTTCTCAGGTTTTTGAAGGTGCAACATTCACGTTTGAAGATGAGCGTTATGCTTATGGAGAACAGCGCTTTATTACACTGGGACTATTGCGCGGGCGAGTGGTGGTAATTGCCCATACAGAAGTTGGGGATGAAATTCGTGTCATTTCGATGAGGGAGGGAACTAAACGTGAGCAATTCATTTTCTTTCAAAGCCTCTCAAACTGATTGGGAAAGGATTGAGGCAATGCAAGATGAGGACATTGATCTTTCTGAAATTCCAGAAGTGACTGAAGAACAGATGAAGCAAGCAGTGTTGCGGGTTGGGGGAAAACCTGTTGAACGGAGTCAACGGCATATCGATATCCTCCTAGATGCTTTCATCGTGGAATACTTCAAGTCAAAGGCAGGTGAGCAGGGGTATCAAGTGCTAATTAATCAGGCATTGACAGAGTATATCCTAGCAAAAACAGTGGATTTGCCAGTTTCAGAAGTCAACGAGAACATACCAGATTGAAGTAAAGTATCAGTACGCAACTTCCCTTTACGCGATATGACCGCAATCACTGGCAAACGTTTAACGCTTGAGGAATATTTGAAGTTTGACGATCGCACGGATAGCCAGTATGAACTAGTGGCAGGTGAGTTAGTTGCAATGCCACCCGAAAGTCCAAAAAATGTCCAGATATCTCTCTTTTTGCTGGTCAATTTCCTCAAGTTCGTCCCGGTTAATCGGTTGAGTAACAAAGTTGAAATTGTTGTTGCTGGTTCTCGTGCGACAACTCGCATTCCTGACTTAGTTGTGCTGACGGATGAACTTGCAACAGCTTTAGAAGGCGCAACACGATCCACA
This sequence comes from Nostoc favosum CHAB5714, assembly GCF_020829495.1. Classification (GTDB taxonomy): domain Bacteria; phylum Cyanobacteriota; class Cyanobacteriia; order Cyanobacteriales; family Nostocaceae; genus Nostoc; species Nostoc favosum. The sequence continues at coordinate 13,033 of NZ_JAIVFQ010000122.1, forward strand.
ATCACCTTGGATATGCCACCTCCAGCATTAGTTGTCGAAGTTGTTTCTCCTGGCAAAGGTAACGAAGATCGGGACTACCGCTACAAACGTTCCGAGTATGCCGCAAGAGGAATTGCTAAATATTGGATTGTTGACCCCCAAATAAATGCAGTTACCGTACTGATATTAGTTGACGGGTTTTATGAAGAAACTAGATTTGCAGGAAATACAGCGATCGCTTCTACTATTTTCCCAGAGTTACAGCTAACCGCAGAGCAAGTACTTAATGCTGGAGAAAGCAATATCTCAAATACGCAGACGATCAGCGTCCCAGAGTAAAATGTAGTCAATAAATCCTACCCAAAATTCATGCCATGAGCCGATGGCCTTTTTACCGCAGGATGCAATAATCGTTGAAGAAAAGCTAACCAAGTATCTGCTTGTGCCGTTGCCAAAAGACGATAAATCTAAATTTCTTGCTAGGGCTGGATACACACTAGAAAACTGGCAACAACTGGAACGGGATCTACGCGCTCAAATTTTAACGCAACCTGCCGAGGAGATCGAAACAACTCGCTATGGTCAGAAGTATGCCATTCGTGCGTGTCTGCGAGGGATTAATGGCGTTGAACTCAATATTTTAACCATTTGGATGGTTGCAAACGCTACAACCAAATTTGTTACCTTAGTGCCAGATCAAGGAGCCAACTCATGAAGGTACAGTACCCCTTATTCTCTCAAGTTGCCTTAGCGCAGGACTTACCAGAATACAACCTGAAGCGAGGAAATGTTGCAACAATTGTGGAACATTACCCCATGCCTGAAGGGGAAGAGGACGGGTATAGTCTGGAAGGGTTTGATTTGCCCCATGTGACGATCGAAGTACCAGCATCTCAAATTATCCCCACTGCCCAGTGGCAGCAAGAAGAAATGATTTTAACCAAGTTACGCCAGCTATCTGGAGCGAGGCTGTTACAATTACAAGATTATCTCGATTTTCTGTTGCAAAAAGAAGAGTCTGAGCATCAGAGTAGGTTAAAATCTTCCACTTAAGTATTTGGCGAGAAAATCATCAGCGATCGCATCTACCATTTTTCAATATTTACTAATTAACCTGAGTTCGGGATAAGAAATCCTCAAAACCCTTGATTTATCATTGTTCGATCTGAAGCTCTGTTTTAATCTATTCTCAATAAGCCATATTGTTGATATTAGACTTATTTGTGAGCCTTATTGACAAAATGATTACACTCAATACTGCGTAGGTTTTGAGTCGATCCCCCCAACCCCCGATAAATTGGCTTGCTCAAAATGTCTTATTTTCCCCAATTTATCGGGGGACTAAGGGGGATCTCCAATGACTATGCACCAAAACCCGAGCAGTATTGTGATTACACTTTAATCGCTTCCTTTATCACTTAGAGTTTTGCTCAATCCTTACAGAATAAGCTTTTTAGCTTCTGGCTTAACCCGAACTCAGGTTAATTAACCGCACAGCAATTACTCCAAGCTTGAGCAAGCAATACACCCAGCTTGGAAAGTCAGATAATTACCGAACAAGGCAAAAGTAAAAATTTAAAAGCCACTCATCAACAAAAAGTTTATAAGCACTTTTTTATCGCTATCTTTAACCTAATAATATGTGTGAAGCAAATCCGATCGCTCCTCCTGCCAGTACTAACCAGGCAGAATTGATTTTGAATTGGAACACAGCGATCGCACTCACAATTGCTACGATAATTGTTAACCAATCCACTAGCGCAGCTCGTCCTAATGTGTAAGCTACTCCTGCCATTAATCCGAGAGAAGCCGCATTCACACCATCCAGAAATCCACTTGCCCAGGAAGATTGGCGTAACTTAGGAACCCAAGGATTAACCACCCAAACCAGCACAAAAGCTGGCAAGAAAATGCCAATTGTAGCAGCAATTGCCCCAGCATTTCCTGCTAGCAAATACCCAATAAATGTTGCGGTGGTAAAAACAGGCCCCGGTGTAAACTGCCCGATCGCTACGGCATCTAAAAGCTGTTGTGATGTCAGCCACTGGTGGCGCTCGACCAAATCCCGTTGCAGAAATGCCAGCAACACATAACCACTCCCATAGAGAACACATCCAATTTTGAGAAAGAAGGCAAAGACGCTAATCCAACTGACTGATGTAACTGCTGTTGTACTACCAACCTGCGCCAGAATACCTGAAATAGGTAACAGGAATGCTCCGCTTGTGTGTCCTCTAGCTTGCCAATTCTTTAGTAGCATGACAGCGATACCTAGTAAAATCAGCACCAAAATTTCGTTGAATCCAGCTAAATATGCTGCGATTCCTACCATCCCTGCAATGATCGTCGGCACGTCTTTAGCTGCCTTTTTCCCCAGATTCCACACAGCCTGAATCACGATCGCAATTATTACAGGTTTAATTCCATAGAGCAGCCATTCGACTTCGGGGACTGTTTGATAGCGAGCATAAATGGCGGCTAATGCCCAAACTATCAACATCGCAGGTAGAATAAAGCAGCTACCCGCAACCAGTAAACCACGCCATCCGGCTCGTTCGTAGCCAATGTGAATGGCTAATTCCGTCGAGTTGGGGCCTGGAATCAAATTCGTAATCCCCAGCAAATCTAGCAGTTTTTCCCGGCTCATCCACTGACGGCGATTCACCACTTCATTGTCCATCATGGCGATGTGGGCAGCAGGGCCACCAAAAGCGATCGTCCCTAGTCGTAAAAACACCGTTGCCAGTTCTGTTAATCGCTGCTTCTGTTGTCTGGGAGTCAAAGCCTTATAGGAAACTACTTCTTGCTCTTTCTGGATATTCTCAGCTTCTTGCGTCACTATAGTTTTCCTGATTAATGATGATGACAGAATTAAGATATCGAAATTCGATAGCGGAAATCTATATACTTAGAAATTCATTTGTGATAATATGCTTTTAACCAGTAAGTACGGTAATACAATCGAGATTACGGGGTATATATGAGTGATGTCAAGAAGGTGAGCGATGAGTTTTCGGCAGGTGGACAGCCAACGCCAGAGACACTAAAACAGCTTGCCGATCAAGGATATAAGTCTGTGGTGAATCTGCGTAGACGCGGAGCGGCTTGTCGTTAGACATCGCTTGATGAAACTGGAGCGTTAGAAGACGAACAGCAACATGCCCAAGCCGTAGGTCTTGAATATGTCAATGTTCCACTCAAGTCAACCCAAGCTAACGATAACTTGACTGCAAAAGTTCTCAGAGAACTAGAAGAATTGCCGACTCCTGTATATTTTCATTGTGGTGCAGGTGGACGAGCCAGCGCCTTAGCACTCATTGCCTTTGCAATTCAACAAAAGCTGAACCGTGAACAGGTTTTAGCAAGAGCAAAAGAACTTGATATCAACCCAGAGCAACCTCATTTCAAGCAGTTTTTAGAAAGCCTCTCTTGAATAGTGTTAAGTTCTGAGTTAGGAAGTAGGTCAACTTAATTAAACGTAAAACGCTCAACTTGATACTGACCTTGCTTGGCTCTATTATTTATACCATCCATAATAGCGATGCCTGCGGCGGGCTACGCCTACGCTAATTCATATTCATCCTCAAAAACTCGGACGTCTTGCTCATCACGCTTGAGATGCAACCATTCGTCTTCAATGCGATTCATTTGAGGGCTATAGAGAGGTAGAAAAAAGGCCTAAACCTTGACATTGCCAGCGTTTAATTGTCTGCCTTACCGTCTGTTGTGCCCAACCTAAATACTCTGCAATAGTACGGTACATTCCATCCGTGGGCATTGAGGCGCAAAGCGATCGCCGAAAAGAAAAAATAGCCGAAGTCCTTGCTAGATGGGGTACATAAGTTTTGTTACAGATTGAAGAAGTCAGCATAGATTTGTGGATTCCTTACAAAAACCTTGTGGAATAATTAATGCCAAATGCACAGGTAGTTGCCGATAGATTTCATGTAATGAAACAAGTAAATACTGAACTAGACAACCAGAGAAAAAAGCCAAAAAGAGAGGCAGAAAAAAACAATTCTGAATCAGATAAAGAGCAGATATTATCGGGCTTAAAGAAGA
>NZ_JAIVFQ010000123.1 GCF_020829495.1 Nostoc favosum CHAB5714
CTCGGCGTTTTTTTGTGCCTTTTTTGCTCATTCTCAATCAATTTTAGCGATCGCAACACCTGTCTAGTTTCTCATGTTTCATATCTAGCAAGCTTTTTGCCGTTTTCTATCCGTCGAACTCACGTTGGGTTAAAAAGTAAAAGTAGTACGTACTACTCCCACATAGATATTAGAGTTGTTGCTATTACCTTCAGGATTCAAGATGGTGATTAATCCTGGTGTAATAGCAATGTTGTCATTCAGCTTATATCTATAGAAAGCTTCTAAATGATAGGAGATATCATCGTCTTGGCGACGATTATTACCATTTACGAATTGATTGTCAGCAACGTAAGGCGGCACACCAAACACAATACCGCCAAAATTTCCTTCTCTACCCAAATCAGGAAAGCCTAGCTGAACGGCCCAGTTCCAAATCTCTGCATTACTCCTAGCAACGGCTGTATTCTCAGCTTGGGCATTGGCGTAGCTGCCCCAAGCAGTGATAGTAAACTTAGGACTAAGTTTGTAATTTCCAGTCACACTATAGTTATTTACAGAAGTTCGCGCCCCGTTGAATGGGTTGTTGGCAAAACCAGTACCAGTGCTACCAGTGACTCCGCTACCATCAGTATAATAGGCGTTGACATAAGTAAAAGCCAAACTTAATTCTGAGGTTGGTTGGAAAGTCAGTTGACCTAATGCAGAGTAACTACCATTAAAAATGCCTCTACCGTTAGCGGGGTCATTACCAACACCCGATGGCACAACGTAACCAGCAGTTAAGGTGAGAGCATCATTGAACTTTTGATTAATGACGATACCTGGCCCTTCTGCTGCTCGATAGATTGGGTTATAACGCCCAAAACGAGATAGCGCACCGGAACCACTAGAATCGAAGTTGCGACTGAGAGCAGGTACTTCATCAATGTATTCCAACCCTTCGGTTGCGATGTTGAAGGTTGTGGAGTTGCCTACAGGGAAACGGTAAAACAGAGCTGATACGCTGACATTATTGGATTCATTGCCATCAAACCCTAAACGAGTTTGGTTAGTGCCAGTTACGGCTGTATTGAATGAAGTGATATTTCTCGCTTGTAACCTAACTCTGAGGCGGTCTTTACCAGTGAAGCTACTATCAAAGTTTAACCGGACGCGATCGGCAAAAATCACATTTTCATTGAGTTCTGGTCTGATATCACTACGATTTTGAGCATCGGTGTTGATTGCTCTATCGGAGCCAAATGCACCAGCCAGTGCAAAAATTGCTTCTCCCCGCAGTTGAGTAGTTGTGGAGAATTGTTGCGACTCTAAAGTGGCGCTACGAGCTTCTAGAGCATCTACTTGACCTCGCACAGTTTGCAACTCAGTAGTATACTCTTCTTGCAGCTTTTGCAGTGTTGCTAGGTCTTCTTTTTTCAGCAGTTCAGCCGTACTAGTAGCTATTAGTTGATTTATCTGATCTAAACAAGCATTCAAGCCAGCAGCAAACTCATAGCGAGTCAAGGCACGATTACCCCGATAAGTTTGGTTAGGATAACCTGCAATGCAGCCGTATCGCTCAACCAGGGATTGCAAAGCCTGGAAAGCCCAGTCTGTAGGTTTAACATCAGAAAGCTGTGAAACTGAAGTTACTTGTGCGATATTCTCAGCATTGCTAAAACTGAATGGTTGATTTCTGGCAGGTGCTTGATTTAAAGGTACTTCAGAACCCATTGCTGGTACTGCAACTATAAATAAGCCTAAAATCGCTGGACTATATAACAAAGAATTCAACCAAAAATTTTGCATGAATATACCCTCACACTTGGTAGAAATTAGTGAAAAATAAAAATTTACTAACATTAAATTTTCTGCTAATTGGAAAACTACAAATATTAGCAAGATGGATTTAATTAAGTAGTGATTTTAACCTTCAGTTCAAAAAATAATGTTAAAGAAGGAAAAATAATCTTTTAAAAGAAAAATTCTCCAAATCATCTGTAACAATATCAAAGCACAACTATGTACCATAATCTAGAGATTGTCTTGAAAGAAAAACAATTATCATTTGTTTACCTGTTCTTAACCAAATAACTATTAATATGTTAAAGATTATCTGTATTTTTTAATACAATCAATAAGCTGTCGTTAAGATCCAGCTAATAACATATTATTAGTTTTTTATAGTAATAAAAGTTATTTATTAAAGCTTATGGATGACAGTAAATACTAAATATGGATGATTTTGAAACCACATGTGTACGTAGAGGCAACTTATGAATTGCCTATAACAAAATTTAAACAGGTATACAGTGTCAGCGTTTTATTGATTTGAAATGGGTGGTTTATTTAGACGGTGTTCTACTAATTTCTAGCAAGTTAATTACAGGTTTACCAAAAATTAGTTTTTTATTAATTAAATCTTAATCAAAAAATGTATATAAGTCTATGTACTATAGGTTTTACAATATATTGATCTATATCCAAAATTGGCTCAGTCATTAGACTGATAATTCAGAAATTAAATCACAAATTATCCTTTTGTTAACTATTTCTTAATTAGAAAATATTATTAATGTTAATCATAGACATCTAAATGTCAAAAAATGGCAAGTACAGTGGCTATCGAAGTTAGTAATCTCTCGAAGACTTTCAAAGGTAAGATAGCGCTTAAAAAGGTATCTTGCACAATTCATGAGGGAGAACTGGTTGCGCTTATAGGTGCATCTGGCTCAGGCAAATCTACTCTGTTACGACATATTAATGGCTTGCACATTGGAGATGGAGGAACAGTTTATATTTTTGGTTCAGTCCTACAGAGTAGCGGGAAACTCCACTCTAAAATTAGGTCTTTACGAAGCCAGATAGGTTGTATTTTTCAACAGTTTAATTTAGTCAATCGGCTAACAGTTATCGAAAATGTTCTCATTGGTAACTTAGCAAGATTGTCTATTTTTCGTTCCATATTACATTTATTTACCAAAGAAGAAAAAGTTCAAGCTCTTGCTGCATTAGAGCGGGTAGGCATTCTTGAACACGCTTATAAACGGGCATCTATGCTTTCTGGAGGGCAACAACAACGAGTTGCGATCGCTCGTTGTTTAGTGCAAGGAGCGAAAATTATCCTCGCAGACGAACCAATCGCTTCTCTAGATCCTGAATCAGCGCGTAAAGTCATGGAATTGCTCGTGCAGCTAAATCGCCAAAGTGGAATTACTGTAGTCGCTTCTTTACATCAGTTTCAAATGGTGCGTAGTTACTTTGATCGAGCGATCGCTCTCAAAGATGGAGAAGTGATGTTTGATGGTGCAACCACAGAGATGAATGATCACAAGCTCAATGAACTTTATGGCACAGCCGCCGAAGAACTCATTATGAGAGGACACGGTGAACTGGTAGTTTAACCCCAAAATACAGAATTTTTACTTACATCTCACAACTAAATTTATGGACAGAAGGTTATTTATTCAGCAGGCTTCTTTGTTTACTATAACTTTGGCAAGTGCCAAGATACTTTCAGCTTGTACTTCTAATGCTGATAAGAGTACCGCAGCGATTAAAGAAATTAACTTTGGTGTTCTATCTACAGAATCTCAAGCTAATCAAAAACCAATTTGGGAACCTTTTGCTGCTGCTATGTCTCAGCAAATTGGGATTCCCATTAAACCCTTCTATGTTACACAGTATGCAGCAGTCATAGAAGCTATGCGCTTTGGTAAAGTTCAAGCAGCTTGGTTAGGTGGTAAATCTTATATTGAAGCAGTAAAAATTGCTGATGCAGAAGCTTTTGCTCAAGTTGTAAGTGCAGATGGCGGTAGAGGCTACTATTCTCATTTAATTACTAATAAAGATAATCCCATCACTGCGGAAGCTATAGCAGCAGGTGGTGATAAATATGTGATTCAAAATGCCGCTAAACTCACTTTTGCTTTTAATGATCCTAATTCTACCTCTGGGTTTTTAGTTCCTAGTTACTATATTTTTACTAAAAATAATATTGACCCTAAGAAAGTTTTTAAACGCTTGATTTTTACTGGTAATCATGAAGCTTGCGCTCTAGCTGTAGCTAATAAACAAGTAGATGTAGCTACTGTCAGTAATGAAGCATTAAGTCGGTTAGAAAATACCAATCCTAAAGCTAGACAGAAAATTGAAATTATTTGGAAATCACCTATAATTCCTAGTGATCCGATTGTTTATCGTCGGGATTTACCAAATGATATTAAAAAGAAATTGCAAAATTTTTTCTACAACTACAAAGATGCTCAAGTTTTAGGGCAATTTAAAATTTCTGGTTTTGTACAGGCTGAAGATAAAAATTGGCATACAATTCGAGAACTAGAAATTGCTAAAAAAATCCAAGAAACTCAAGCTAAAGAAAATCTTAGTGAGCAAGAAAAGCAGCAAACAATAGCAGAACTAAATCAGCAACTCAAAGAAATTCAATAAAATTAGAGCTATGGGGAGAAAAAAGTGCGCCCACAAAATCAGATAATTACTTACGCATCTCCTAATGTAGCAGCAATGTTAAGGAAAGAAGCAAAGCTTGTAAATACCCAAAAAGTTCTGTTTTTTTTAGTGATTGCTGCTGTATTGATTTTTGCCTATACTCAAAGCGAGTTAAATTTCTTTGTACTTCTGCAACGTGGAGACAACATGGTGGAATATATCGGTTCATATTTTCCGCCAGACTTTAGCGATTTGAATTATTATTTCTCAGAAACCTTAGTTACGATATCAATGGGAATTTGGGGAACTTTAATGGCTGCGATCGCAGCTGTTCCTTTATCTATCCTAGCATCTAATAATATTTGTCCAATATGGGTTGTACAACCAACACGTCGCCTATTAGATGCTATGCGGGCGATTAACGAAATCGTCTTTGCGCTAATCTTTGTAGTTGCTGTTGGATTAGGGCCATTTGCTGGAGTTTTGGCATTATTTATTCATACTGCTGGTATTCTGGGTAAACTTTTCTCAGAAGCAGTAGAATCAATTGAGTCAGGCCCGGTAGAAGGAATTAGAGCTACTGGTGCAAGTCAGATTCAAGAAGTAATTTATGGAGTAATTCCCCAAGTAATGCCTTTGTGGACTTCTTTTATTCTCTACAGATTTGAGTCAAATGTCCGTTCTGCTTCTGTGTTAGGAATTGTCGGGGCTGGTGGTATTGGCGTTTCACTATATCAGAGTTTTGGTTCATTTGAATACCAAAAAGCCTGTACAATTCTCATTATTTTGATTGTTACTACTGGTGTTATTGATTTACTCTCTGCCAAGGTGAGAGAGTGGTTAGTTTAGTATGACAGTTAACGCTTAAAATCCTTTCTCGGCATTGATAAGATTTTGTCCTCCCAAATTATTCCTCTATTTGAAGTCACGGTAGGAGTTAAGCCAGGGCGATCGCTCTCTACCCTGACTGAGCTGAAACAGGAAGTAGGTTTACCAGGAGGCGGTGGTTGGCCAGATAGCGAAGGTTATTCCTGGGCTTTGCATGTTGACAAACATCGTCTGACCATCGGGAGAGAAGCAGACCCCAGCGAACTCTGATGTATTGAGGGCATTCTTGGCAAACTTGTAAAGACCGCCACTGGAAGTGATGCCCAGAATGTAATCCGTTCCATCCCCATCTTCACAAAGGAAGATGTCGCGGTTGGGGAAAACTATAATATTGTCTGGATTATCTAGTACACCAGAATTGTTTGGTTCAATATATAGCTCAACGGTATTATTAGCGGGCGAATAACGCCATATCTGCCCATCTCCAGAACTACCTCCACTCTTGCAAGTGAAGTAGACATAACCACTGCCATAAAAGATGCCTTCCCCACCTGAAAACCTGGCCGCACCACTGTTATACCCTGCTGTTCTGACAGTATCAGATGTGGGATCAGGATTGCTAATCTGAACCCAGTTTACCGCCCTAGACGTATTTTTTGGGAAACCCGTAGCTGTGTTGATTCCAGACGACCCCGTAATCCTTAAAGCGTATAGCGAACCGCCAGCACTCAGGTTGTTGCTTTGGTTGGGAATGAAGCGGTAGAAAAGCCCGTCCCCCCGGTCTTCCGTCATGTAGATATACCCTGTGTTGGGGTCTACAGCAGCAGCCTCGTGATTAAAACGCCCCATAGCGGTTAGTGGGACAGGAGTGACAAAAGTATTTGCACTACTGGGAACTTCAAACACATAACCATGCTTCTTGCCATTATTGTTTTCAAAAGTTTCCTCGCAGGTTAACCATGACCCTGAAGGCGTAGGGCCACCGGCACAGTTGCGAATAGTTCCCGCTAGAACACCCCGATGTTCTACCAGGTTGCGGGAAGAATTAACAACCAATTTAGTACAGCCGCCTCTTGCATTTGAGTTGTACTTGCTGCCATTGGGAGCGCCCACACCGTTGCCAGAAGTACCGAGTTCATGATTGCGAATTAGAATTGTATCGCCATTAGACCCGGCAAAAGCACCCATACCATCGTGACCACCCGGTACTAAATAACCATCATTCATCGTTTGGCCTGTTTCGGACAGTCTGCGGTAGGTGAATCCAGCTGGCAAATCTAATACTCCGTTGGGGTCGGTCACTAAATTGCCGTAGGGACCCGCAGCGATCGCAGGTTTAGCATAAAACGCTTGTAAAGGAGATAGAAGGACAGCACCTGTAGCCGATGCCCCTGCCAGGGTAAAAAACTGACGTCTCGATAGATTCAATGTATACTTCCTAATGTTTTGAACGAGGCTTAATTTGTTGCAAATAGACAGCCTCAATTATCTAGGATGGGCAGGCTTTTTAAAATTAATAATCGGTTAAAAAAAGATTATCAAAAACATTAAAATAATGTAGAAAAAGTACAAATTTCTAAGTTGCATAAATAAATCAATTAAGATTAGGATTTTCAGAGATTGAAAACCTAGTGAAAATATAACTACTTGTTAATAGCATTAAAATCTTATTTGGCAAAAATAATCCATCCGTAAATGCTATTTTAATATTTAACCTAATATCAATAAATTATGAAATTTGAAGTTAAATATTAAAGGTTTAATAGGAGATTTTTTAAGTATTATGAAGCAATAAATTGAAACTTTATAAGTTGTTTCAACATTAAGCGAATTATGACTATATAAATCATGGATTCGCTGATTTCAAGGAAAAGTTCATCATCTTTACTTAAGCGACAGTACAGGTTCCATCACTGCAAGCAGTAAGTCACCAGTCATCAGTTAACCGCTAAGTCATTCTCAAAAAATAATTCCATGCGATCGCCCCGCAGTCGAGTTACCCCATATTCAATGACATTACCTGTTTCATCAACGTTCACCGACTCCGCTAAAAGAATGGGTTGATTCAGGGATAGTTGTAGCCACTTTGCATCTTGAGGCTGAACTAGACGAGCAGAAACGCAGGTACTACGGCGGATATGATCGCATCCATAGACCTGCTGTAAAAACTGAGATATTGATTGCTGTTCTTGCAAAATATTGATATTTTTCGGCTCTAAAAAATCAGGGAATCGCTTGAGCGGAAAATACCCAGTACCCACACTAATGGGTTCTTCATTTGCTAAACCTAAACGTTCAATTAACGCTACCGGCTCACCATAAGGAATTTCTAGCCCTCTAGCGATCGCATCATCCGCAGGTACTTCTAAAACACGCAGCAGTTGAAATCTCACTTGCCAACCCTGTGCTTTCAGCGTTTGGTTGTAACGCACTCGCTTACCAATCGCATAGCGGATGGTTTTAGCAGCTACAAAAGTTCCGCGTCCTCGGTCAACTCGTAACAATCCCTCGTCTTTTAGTAGAGCGATCGCTTGTCTAATGGTATGGCGATTAACTGCAAACTGTTCAGCTAACTTGGTTTCCGTCGGTAGTTGTTCCCCAATCTGATAAACCCCCTGATGAATATTTTGTCGCAGTTGGTCAGCAATCTGGACATAAATCGGCATTATTTCCTTCATGTATCAATTTTAGATTGTCAATTTGTCAGAATTGCGTTAATCTACTTTCATCTAGATGTCTAGACAAGTTAAGAATAGTTTAAAACAAAATACCACAAACCAACTTATGCCTACTGTGACGCAGCGACAAGCATGGATGGCAACATTAGCTAAAGCCGAGTTAGAGCTATTAGAAAAACTGGTAAGCACATTAGATAATTTGCCCAACTATAGCTTTTTACGCTGTCCAGAGATTGGTCTAACAATGGTGCGGGGACGTGCTGGGGGTACAGGAGAGCCATTTAACTTAGGAGAAATTACCATGACTCGCTGTGTTGTGCAGTTAGAGAGCCAAGGAGATGAAGCAATCGCTGGATTTGGTTATGTCGCAGGGCGATCGCACCGTCATGCAAAACTAGCTGCTCTCTGTGATGCGTTGCTACAAACTCCAAATTGGCACGATCAGATTGAGGCTGAAGTAATTCAACCATTGCAAATAGAACACCAAAAGCAGCAGGAACTCAAGCAGCGTCAAGCAGCCGCCACTAAAGTTAATTTCTTCACAATGGTAAGAGGGGAAGGATGAAGAGATGGGGGAGCAGGGGAAGCAGGGGGAGACAAGGGAAAACTAATGAATAAAGTTACGTACTTACCTGGCTTACAAGATTCGATTCATGATGCTCAGAGGACATTTCGGGCGTTGCTTGATGCTAATGCTCGACCGGGGACACCTTATTGGATAACTGCTGATATGAGTGTGCCTTTAGGTTTAACGCCTGCTTGTGGGGCTGCTTGTTTGACGTTGCTGGATTTGGATGTTGTGGTATGGCTACAGCCGAGTTTTGCAGATCAAGTGAGAGCTTGGTTGTTGTTCCATACTGGCTGTCGGTTCACGCAGTATCCAGAAGAAGCTGACTTTGCTTTAATTCAAGATTTGGCAGGGTTGGCAGAATTAACTATTTTTAACTGGGGTACAGGAGAAAAGCCTGAAGCCTCAACAACATTATTGGTACAGGTGGAAAGTTTTGAGATGGGACAACCTGTGACGTTGACGGGGCCAGGAATTTTAGACCAGCAAACAATCGCCCCGGCACTTCCCATCCATTTTTGGGACTTCTGGATGCAGAATCACCAAGTCTATCCACAAGGCATAGATGTATTCTTATTTACAGAAAATGCAGTAACGGGACTACCACGCACCGCAAAATCAGAGGTGTACTATGACTCTTGAGATTCGCATTGCTACCCGTGAGGATTGGCCTCTATTGAATCAGCTTTATGCTGACATGGATGGTGAGTCACCCTTACCAAGCGATGATCTAGAAAGAATCTTGACAGAAATCACACAAGTTCCTAACTACTACATCTATATTGCTTTTTTAAATCAGCAACTTGTAGGTACTTTCAGCCTCCTTTATGCGCCAACAATGATGCACCGGGGCTATCACAAATTTGCAGTTCTAGATGCAGTGACAGTTATTTCTCAAATGCGAGGAGAGGGGATTGGTAGCCAAATGGTAAAAGCCGCGCTCCAATTTAGTGCTGAAGCTGGGTGTTATAAAGTTACACTCTCTTCTAATTTGAGACGTAGCCGCGCCCATCAATTCTATCAATCACTGGGATTCGAGCAGCATGGATGGAGTTTTAAATGCGTACTCCAACCAAGCCAGTAAAGCAAAAATTGCGGAGGATAAAAATATAAATATGGAAACCTGAAAACCCGATTAAAGCCTAACTCTCTTAATCACAAATTACGAATTACGAACTAAAAACTATGCCATACGTTGCAGTCAAAGGCGGTGAACAGGCAATTCAAAATGCAGAAGCGCTTCTGCAAAGCAGACGCAGAGGTGATCCTGCAATTCCCGAATTGACGCTAGACCAGATTGAACAACAGCTGACCCTAGCAGTAGAACGGGTGATGTGTGAAGGTAGCTTATATGATCGGGAGTTAGCGGCCCTTGCTATTAAACAATCTTGGGGTGATTTAGTAGAAGCAATTTTCTTGTTACGAGCCTATCGAACAACACTACCCCGCTTTTACTATAGCCAGCCATTAGATACCAGCAAAATGCAGATTCAGCGCCGCATTTCTGCCATTTTTAAAGATGTACCAGGAGGACAAAGGTTAGGGACTACCTTCGACTACATTCACCGTCTATTAGACTTTAAGTTGATAGCAGAAGGACAAGTCCCGACAGCACCTGAAGCAGAAGCAATTACAGAATCAGTTCCACGTGTAATTGACACTTTAGATCGTGAAGGCTTGATGCAAGCGGAAGAAGGGCAGGGAAGCAGGGGAGCAGGGGAGCAGGGGGAGCAAGTAAATAATGATTCTCCGTTATCTCCTTCATCTCAACCATTTGATTTAACTCGTCAACCATTAACTTTTCCTGCTGGACGGGATGCAAGACTGCAAAATCTAGCGCGTGCAGATGAGGGTTTTTTGCTATCTCTAGCATATTCTACACAGCGAGGTTATGGCAGAAACCATCCTTTTGCCGGAGAGATTCGCATGGGGGAAGTAGAGGTGGTAATTTGCCCAGAAGAATTGGGATTTGAAATAGCGATCGCAGATATTACAGTCACCGAAGTACAAATGGTAAATCAGTTTAAAGGTAGTAAAGAATTACCTGCTCAGTTTACCCGTGGCTATGGACTTACCTTTGGTTACAACGAACGTAAAGCGATGTCGATGGCGCTCGTAGATAGGGCAATGCGAGCAGAGGAATTAGGGGAAACAATTCAAGGCCCAGCCCAAAACGTCGAGTTTGTACTTTCCCACTCCGATAACGTGGAAGCGCAAGGTTTTGTCCAACACCTCAAACTCCCACACTACATTGACTTTCAAGCAGAGTTAAATCTGGTGCGGAAAATCCGAGAGCAGCAGCTAAATAATCAATCGTCATTAACTGTTGCTGCCCAAGAATCTCAGCCTTTAGAAAATAGTGATTTGGTTTTGGAACAAGCGAAATGATTACAGGAATTAACCATATTACTTTGTCTGTCTGCGACTTGGAGAAATCTTTTAGTTTTTATACCGAAATTCTAGGTTGTCAAGCGATCGCCAAATGGCAAACAGGTGTTTATTTACTGGCAGGTGACTTGTGGTTGTGCCTATCTTTAGATTCCAACACACGCACAAATCCTATGGACGAGTACACTCATATTGCTTTTAGTATCCCTGAAGATAAGTTTCCAGAATATAGCGATCGCCTGAAAATTCTAGGAGTCAAACAATGGAAACAAAATACAAGTGAAGGCAATTCTATATATATTCTCGACCCCGATCACCATAAGCTGGAACTGCGTATAGGTGATTTATCTTCCAGAATTGCCGCCACTCAAAAAGCTCCCTATGAGGGCATGAAATTTTTTACTGAGGTAAGTCAGTGACAACAACTAAAAATATTCAAATATTATCAAAACCAACCAACACAAAAATTGCTATTCAAGGGGTAAATGTACTAACTCCCGACGGTTGGTTAAAAGATGCCACAGTTTTAATTGAAGATGGGCAATTTACCAGTATTGATCAGGCTAGTAGTCCTAATGAATTTCATCTGGTAAATGCTCAAGGACTCCAAATGTTGCCAGGAATTATTGACTTACACGGCGATGCTTTTGAAAGGATGATTTGCCCTCGCCCTGGAGTTAACTTTCCTCTACCAATAGCGATCGCAGATAATGACCGCAACCTCTTAGCATCGGGTATCACAACTTTTTATTGCTCAATCACCGACTCTTACGAACCAGGTTTACGTAGCCGAGATTCTGCCCGTGCTTTAATTGACTTCATCTTAGGGGCGGGAAAACAAGTTTTAAATTGCAATCATCGCATTCATATTAGACATGAAGAGGCAAATATCGCCGGACATCAAGAATTGTGTGATTGGATGGTATCTGGCCGTGTGCATATTTTGTCTATCAACGATCACCTACCACCACCAGGAAATCAAAAGAGATTGAGCCGATATCTCGATAGTGTGAGGCAAAGATCATCGATGTCCCTAGAAGAAATCGAAGAATTAGTCAACCAAGTAACAAAACGGCGACATGAAGGAGACGTGCAAATAGAACAACTGGTGGATTTAGCTCATACCTACGGTATTCCCCTTGCTTCTCATGATGATGACACCCCAGAGAAGGTAATACTAAGTCAGAAACGCCGAGTAGCGATCGCAGAATTCCCCGCTACTGTAGACTTAGCTGCTAAGTCTCGTGAATATGGTGCAGCAGTTCTCATGGGTGCGCCTAACTTAGTGCGCGGTGGTTCTCACTTAGGTTTGATGAGTGTAGCTGAGGCAGTTAAAAATAACGTTATCGATTGTCTTTGCTCAGACTATCATTACCCTTCCTTGTTCTATGCCCCCTTCAAACTCCAAGAATTAGGCTTAATGTCCTTTGAACAAGCATGGTCATTAGTTTCCAGCCAACCAGCAGAGGCGGCGGGGATTAGCGATCAAAAAGGTAAAATCGCTCCTGGTTTAGATGCTGATTTCCTGTTGATATCTCCTGATAATCCTTTACTATCTGCGTTAGCTCCGCTCGCCGTAGACATCGCATCTGTTTATGTAACAGGGCAAGAAGTTGCCCGATATCACATCAAATAACAATGAAACCTACTATTGAAAGCATTGTTGAACTCTTCACCGAAAAGGGTTCCCAATCCTATGGTGCAGAAGCCGTCAGTCAGCTAGAACACGCCTTGCAATGTGCTAGCCTCGCTGAAATATCAAGCCAAAACCATGAATTGATTACTGCTTGTCTACTTCATGATTTAGGACATTTAATTCATAACTTAGGTGATAATCCAGCCATCAAAGGCATAGACGATCAACATGAACATCGAGCCATTCCCTTACTACGTCAGATATTTGGGCCAGCAGTTACACAACCAATTAGGCTTCATGTCGTCGCCAAACGCTATCTTTGCTCAGTTGTTCCTGAATATTGGGATAGTCTTTCAGCCGCATCCAAACGCAGCTTAGAACTGCAAGGAGGCATATTTTCCCCTGAACAGGCAGAGAAATTTATTCAGCAACCTTATGCTCAAGATGCTGTGCAGTTAAGGATTTATGACGACAAAGCCAAAATCACAAATTTGCCAACACCCGATTTAAACCACTTCACCCAATTTATGACCGCCTCTTTAAATAAGCTGTCGCGCATCTAAGTTGTACATCTCTTCGTATGGTCTGTTAACAGTCATCAGTCTAATGAATATCTCTCCCAATCCCCATTACCCCTTATCCCCAGAGGGGGCCCCGAGTTCCCCAGAAACAGGCTTTAACTTTGCTTACTTAGACGAGCAAACAAAACGTTCTATTCGCCGCGCCTTGCTGAAAGCTGTTGTAATTCCAGGACATCAAATTCCCTTTTCTTCTAGAGAAATGCCCATGTCTTACGGCTGGGGTACTGGTGGAATTCAGGTAACAGCTGCTGTGATTGGTCAAACTGATGTCTTGAAAGTAATTGACCAAGGCGCAGACGACACCACTAACGCCGTTAATATTCGTCGCTTTTTTCAAAAAGTTTGTGGTGTAAAAACCACAGAACGCACACAAGAAGCGACTCTAATTCAGACTCGCCATCGCATACCCGAAACGCCACTACAGGAAGGACAGATTTTAGTTTACCAAGTACCAATTCCTGAACCTTTGCGCTGGCTAGAACCCTCATCGGTAGAGACAGGCAAAATGCACGCCTTAGAAGAATACGGGGCTATGTATGTCAAACTTTACGAAGACATTACCACACATGGACATATTGCTACATCCTACGACTATCCGGTAATGGTGCATAACCGCTATTTGATGAGTCCTAGCCCGATCCCACGCTTTGATAATCCCAAAATGCAGATGAGTCCGGCATTGCAATTATTTGGTGCAGGGAGAGAAAAGCGCATATATGCAATTCCACCTTACACCAAAGTCAAAAGCCTCGACTTTGAAGACCATCCCTTTACCGTAGAAAAATGGGATAAAGCCTGTGAGTTATGCGGTTCTACAGAAAGCTACTTAGATGAGGTAGTGATTGATGACCAAGGTGGGCGAATGTGGATTTGCTCTGATACAGATTTTTGTAGAGGAGTGATGACGGTTGACTGATGAGTGATCAATACGGTTCGGTTAGCTTGTTTATCGAGCGAAGATCCCCTCAACCCCCCTTACAAAGGGCAGGGTGGTTTCATACAAGCAGAGAAAAACTAAAACTGGGTTTCAAAGCCTCTCCCCCCGTGGGGGAGAGAAATGGAAGTGAGGGAAAAAGCCATGCCACAAAACGAGAAATCAAGACTTATGTATTTTTCTTTTTTCGTATGAAACCACCCTGCTAATCCCCCTTACAAAGGGGGGGCTAATTTACTTCTTAACCCTCTTTTTAAGGGGGTCGCCACAGGCGGGGGGATCTTATCCGAACCGTATTGGATGAGGGATGACTGATGACTGATGAGTATGGACTAATGACTAATGACTAAACCTCTTTTACAGGTTCACCAACTGAGTAAATCTTACGGCGCAATTAAAGCGTGCGATCACATTTCTTTTAATCTCTTTCCTGGGCAAGTTCTCGGTATTGTTGGAGAATCAGGTTCAGGTAAGTCTACTTTGCTGAGTGCGATTGCTAATCATACTACTGTAGATACAGGCAATGTTACTTATACTAGCCGTAGCAGTGAAGACTTAGAAATCTTTCAACTTGCGGAAGCTAAACGGCGGTTGTTGATGCGAACTGAGTGGGGCTTTGTGCAGCAAAATCCCCGTGATGGTCTGCGTATGAAGGTTAGCGCTGGAGCAAATATCGGCGAACGCTTACTAGATATTGGGGCGCGACACTACGGCAATATTCGGGATGAGGCTGCCCACTGGCTACAACAAGTGGAAATTGACCCAACACGGATAGATGATCTGCCAGTTCACTTTTCTGGGGGGATGCAACAAAGATTACAACTTGCCCGTGTGTTGGTGACGCGTCCTCGATTGATATTAATGGATGAACCAACAGGCGGGTTGGATGTATCGGTGCAAGCGCGGTTATTAGATTTGTTGCGATCGCTTGTCCGCAATTTTAACCTCAGCGTAATTATAGTTACCCACGATATCGGCGTAGTCAGACTACTGGCACACAGATTACTAGTCATGCAACAAGGACAAGTAGTCGAATCAGGTTTAACTGACCAAGTGCTTGATGATCCCCAACATCCATACACTCAATTATTAATCAGCGCCGCTTTAACACCCTGATGTGTTAACAGTTAACAGTTAACAGTCAACAGTCAACAGTCATCTATTTTCTTAACTATGCAATCATTAACTGTTAATCATCGTTCCATAAAATTTTCTAGCCAAGCACTTTTGCAAGTTGAGAATTTGCGAAAAAGTTTTACTCTGCATCAGCAAGGAGGCATTAATCTATCGGTGCTAGAAGGAGTATCTTTGAGTGTTAATGGTGGGGAATGTGTTGCTCTTTCTGGAGCATCCGGCAGTGGGAAATCTACATTTATGCGCTGTTTATATGCAAACTATCGCGTTGATAGTGGTTCAGTCTGGATAAAGCATCAGGAAGATTGGATTGATTTATGTCAACTCGCTCCCCACGAAATTTTAGCAGTCCGGCAGAAAACCATTGGATATGTCAGCCAGTTTTTAAGAGTAATTCCCAGAGTGCCAGCCTTAGAAGTCGCCGCAGAACCACTGTTGGAATTAGGGGTAGATATAGAGGTTGCACATAACAAAGTTAAAGACTTATTTCATCGCCTCAACCTCTCAGAACGACTGTGGCATCTTTCCCCCACTACCTTTTCTGGAGGCGAAAAGCAACGGGTAAATATTACTCGTGCTTTAGCAGTTGATTATCCCATTTTGCTATTGGATGAACCAACTTCAGCCCTAGACGCTACCAATCGCCAAGTAGTCATTGAACTTTTGCAAGAGAAAAAAGCTAAAGGCTGTGGCTTAATTGGCATTTTTCACGATGAAGAAGTGCGATTGCAGCTTTGTAACCGCGAATTAATCTTTGGTAAGGACAACTGAACCATGAATGAACAGATTTACACTAACTATCGTCTCCAACTGCCAGATCAAGAACTGCTAGGTACCTTAGTAGTGAGAGATGGATTGATTGCTGATATTCAGCCAGGGATTGTGAGTCATGGCCAAAATGGTCAGGGAGATTATCTATTACCAGGGTTGATTGAGTTGCACACCGATAATCTCGAACGCTGTATGTCTCCCCGTCCCGGTATTTGCTGGCCTTTAGAAGCCGCAGCAGTTTATCATGACCGAGATTTAGCCAGTGCGGGAGTAACAACAGTATGTGATGCGATCGCGTAACCGTTCACAGGATTCCCAATGTTACCGCAGAAATATAAGTACAAATTGGTGGTAGATTGAAAGGCATGGATATTTTGTGCCTCTTTTACGGGATTGAAATCCCCAACTCGGATTGGGAAAAAA
>NZ_JAIVFQ010000124.1 GCF_020829495.1 Nostoc favosum CHAB5714
TTTGGTTAACTTGATAGCTGGTTTGGTTGCCTATACCTATTTGCCCAAAAAACCATCGATCGATATTTACCCAAAAGACTTACCTGCACTGCCTCCTGCTATTTTTTAGTTCCGTCGAACTCACGTTAACCCAAAGTCTTTGCTTAAGCTGAATCAAAAAGACCTCTCCCTGATTTTACTACGCAAAATCGTCCCTCTCCGGCTCGGAGAGGGACAGCTTTGAACTTTAGTTCAAGGCAGGGAGAGGTTTGTCGAACTCATCTTAAATTACTCAAAGACCTCGTTTCTTGCTCATCAACGGTCAATGGTTCTGGGGTGTCGCCGCGACATATCCGTACAATAAATTGTTAAGCAGAAATAGATCGCGCATTTCGATGGATATTGATGTCACATTAACTCCATTTTCCAGCACTGATGTCACGCTGCTTAACCGTTGGCTGGTGGCCCCACACGTAGCTCGGTGGTATCCTGACCCGGAAGATCATGTTGGATGGAGCGTAAATCCACCACCCGGCGGAGAGCGGGCACTAATCACAGTAGGAGATCGGCACGTTGGCTACATTCGATGGCAGACAGTTTCTCGCGAGGTCTTGGATTCAGTCGGTCTGCACGAGATACCGGCAGGATCGGTTGACGTAGATATACTCATAGGTGATTCGGATTTCGTTGGTCGTGGGATTGGCCCGAAGGCTCTCCTGCTCTTGCTGTCACAGCTTCGTCAGCGCGGCGATGTCCCGTTGGTCGGACTAACAACGAACATTCAGAACCTGTCTGCTCAACGTGCTTACTCCAAGGCCGGCTTTTACACCTTGCGTGAATACAGTCCTCCTGGATACGGTCGATGCTATCTTATGATCCGCGTTCTCGAAGAAAATGCCTAACAAGGCGATGCAGCCATAGTGGCTGATCTTCGACGTTACATCTTAGAGCTTGTCATGTAACAACCTTGCTTCTTTTAAACTAGAAATCCTTTCTCAGCAAGCTTTCTAGATAATAAATTGTAAAAGTTGTTTCTTGACAAGCTCTTAGTACAGCTTTGCGTAAAATCGTAGCGTTTTTAATGCAAGGGAACGCGTTGGCATTGTCAGTCGATGCATTAGCATTGTCAGTCGATGCGTTGGCATTGTCAATCGATGCATTAGCATTGTCAGCCGATGTATTGGCATTGCCAAATTTAATTCGCTACGAATTAATGAAATGCTGTACTTAGTTTAGGTCGCATAGCTTAGAGCTTTACAAGCGTGCCATTCGGTTCTGAGTAAAAGATATGAGCAAGTTTTCTTAACCTTTTGATGTTCTAAATTTAACTTTCACAGTGCTTTGACGTAACCTATCCTTACCAAAATCAACGGTTAATCTTTTATAGGTGATTAATATTGACAAAATTTGGTCAGATGAATTGAAAAAGAGGCAGGGGAGCAGGGAGCAGGGAGCAAGGGGGATAGAACAGAAAGGGAATGCGACACCTTTCCCGCTCTTTACGAGAACCACTTAATAGAATTGGGGAACTCAGACCCATGTTCCCCCCTTCATTCCACAGCAGTTCTTGATGCGGCCATTCCCCCCGCTCCCTGCCCCTTCCCCCTGCCTCTTCATTGACCTGTAATTCTGAATCTGGAATCCGAGGCTAATTAATGATTTCACATCAAATGCGGCAAATCTCTGGTGCAATTACTGCTGTGTTTTTGGGTTGGGGAGTTGGAATTGCGGTAGCAGATACCCCAAAAACATTAACAGTTTATTCAGGGCGGGATGAAGAAATCATGCGTCCCCTGATTGAGAAAGCGAAAAAAGATTTGGGGCTAAACATTGAAGTCCGCTATGGTGATTCCACAGAACTAGCGATCGCTCTCATTGAAGAAGGCAAAAATAGCCGTGCTGATATATTTTATGCTCAGGATGCGGGTTCATTAGGAGCTATAACCAGAGAAGCACGGACTTTACCTCTCCCTAACCAATTACTCAACAAAGTTGAGCCGCAATTTCGTTCTTCTTCAGGACAATGGGTTGGCATTTCGGGAAGAGCGCGGGTGATTGATTATAATATTAAGCTTGTCAAAACCAGTGAACTGCCCAAAAGTGTACTGCAACTGAGCGATCGCAAATGGCGCGGTAAAGTTGGCTGGGCCCCTACAAACGGTTCTTTTCTCTCCTTTCTAACTGCAATGCGACTGATGGAGGGCGATCAAAAAACCCTAGAGTGGTTGAAAGCTATGAAAGCTAACGGTGTTAAAGCCTACCCTAAAAATAGTGCGATCGTAGAAGCTCTAGGAAAGGGAGAAATCGCTCTGGGATTAGTCAATAACTATTACCTGTATCGGTTTACCAAAACCAATCCCAATTTTCCAGTCGCTATCCACCATACCAAAGGTGATGCAGGAGCTTTGATTAACGTCGCAGGTTTAGCAGTCCTAAAAAGCACTGATCAAAAGAGTGATGCAGAAAAGTTTGTGGCTTATATGCTCAAACCAGAAACCCAAAAGTTCATCACTGAGAATTTTTACGAATATCCATTAGTCACAGGTATTGCGGTAGGGCAAAAGCAATTACCCCTCAAGCAATTGCAACCCCCCAATATTGATTTAAGCAAATTGTCGGATCTCAAGGGAACAATTTCATTAATTCAACAAGCTGATTTGTTGTAAATAGGCGGGAGATAAGGGGACTGATGACTAATGACCAATGACTGATGACTAAAACTCATCCACCTTTATTTTTGGTAGTTACAGCTGGATTAATCGCTGTGGCAATCACTCTGCCTTTGACTTACTTGGTTATGCGAATGGCTGGTGTTGGTGGAAAGGAATTATTGGCTTTGGTCTTGCGTCCTCGCACACTGATAGTTTTGTTTAATAGCGTTGGTTTGGCTGTAGCTACCACTATATTGACAACTGCGATCGCACTACCATTAGCATTTCTCACGCTGCGGACAGATTTACCTTGGCGGCGATTTTGGCTATTGGTAACAACACTACCTTTAGCCATACCTGACTATGTGGGTAGTTTTGCTTTGATTGCTGCTTTTGGCCCGAAAGGTAGCTGGTTGCAACTCTGGCTAGAACCTTTGGGAGTGGAAGCTTTGCCAGAAATATATGGCTGGACTGGCGCAATTTTGGGGCTGACATTATTTTCCTATCCTTACTTACTGCTGAGTATCCAGGCTGGCTTGCAAGGCATCGATCCCAAAATGGAAGAAGCTGCTAGAAGTTTAGGTTGTAACCAAAGAGAAACTTTTTGGCGCATTACCTTACCTGCGTTACGCCCAGCTATCGTCGCGGGAGGATTGCTAGTAGCCCTCAATGCCTTGCAGGATTTTGGCACAACTTCCGTGATGCGGTTTGAGACATTTACGCAAGCAATTTTTTTGCAATACCGATATACATTTGATCGCCATCAGGCGGCGGCGCTGGCTTTGATGCTGGTGAGTTTAGTATTGCTGTTGTTGTGGCTGGAATACAAAATGCGATCGCGGGCTGTTTACTATACCCGTGGTAATAAATCCCACTATGCACCGATATTAATTCATCTGGGGGTTTGGAAAATACCTGCCATCTTGTTTTGCTTCACCGTCACTAGCTTGGCTTTATTCTTGCCTGTAGCTGTAACCGTGTTCTGGCTGGTGCAGGGTTTAGCAAGCTCAGAAGCAGAGCAAATTTTTTCTTGGTTCCAACTAACACAACTCGCCTGGAACTCAGCGTTAGCTTCGGGATTGACCGCCCTAGCTGCTACCTGTTGCGCTCTGCCAATAGCAATCTTGGCTGTGCGCTTTCCTAGTCGAATTACAACAGCCATTGAACGCTGTAGTTACATTGGCTTTGGTTTACCTGGAATTGTAGTTGCCTTTTCGCTAGTGTTTTGGGGAGCAAATTACTTACCTTGGTTGTATCAAACCTTGCCTATGCTGATTTTTGCTTATTTAGTGTTGTTCCTTTCACAGTCTGTAGGAACAGTCAGGAGTTCGCTGCTTCAGGTTAATCCTCAATTAGAAGAATCTGCCCAGAGTTTAAGTAGAAACCCTCGGCAAACCTTCAAAGAAATTACCTTACCACTAGTAACTCCAGGGATTTTAGCAGGAGCTGCATTAGTGTTTTTGAGGGCAATTAAAGAGTTACCTGTCGCTTTGCTGTTAGCGCCCATTGGCTTTAATACCCTAGCCACCCAAATCTGGAAAGCAACGGAAAATGTCTCTTACAGTCAGGCGGCGGCGGCGGCATTAATCATGCTGGTAATTTCCATTAGTTCCACATTCTTGGTTTTGTCTCAAAATCGCTATCAAGAACTCGTCCCAGAAGTACGCCGTAGTTTGCAAAGGGAGGTGGATTGAGGGGAGGCAGGAGGCAGGGGGCAGGGGAGATGAGGGAGATTTCAGCTTTCGAGGTTTGTTAAAGGCTCAACTGTCGAGTAAAAAGGCTCAACTGTCGAGTTCAAAGGCTCAAATGCCGAGTAAAAAGGCTTAACTGCCGAGTAAAAAGGCTCAACTGTCGAGTAAAAAAGCTCAAATGCCGAGTAAAAAGGCTCAACTGCCGAGTTCAGAGGTGGTAATAAAAACAAAACTCACCTTGACAGCGCTATCCCTATCTCCCTCATCTCCCCACTCCCCACTCCCCACTCCCTATTTTTAAGACAGAAGGATGACTCAATGGCTGCATCAGCAATTTTACGGTTGGAGAATGTAACCCTCAAATTTGCTCAAATGAATGCTCCGGCGGTGGCTGGGGTGAGTTTAGTGTTAGCACCAGGGGATGTTCTGGGGTTATTGGGACCTTCAGGGTGCGGGAAAACTACGCTCCTTAGAATTATTGCTGGGTTTGAGTCGCCACAGGCGGGAACTGTAGAAATTGCTGGACAATTAGTAGCAGGTAATGGTCACTGGATACCGCCAGAGCAACGCAATTTTGGGATGCTGTTTCAAGATTATGCTTTGTTTCCACATTTAACTGTGGCTGAGAATGTTGCTTTTGGCTTGCAGTCGGTGAAAAAAAGTGATCGCCGCCAAGAAGTTGCAGAGTTACTAACGTTAGTCAGACTCCCAGGAATAGAAAAGCGCTATCCTCATGAATTATCTGGTGGGCAACAACAACGGGTAGCCCTTGCCCGTGCTTTAGCTCCCCAACCGAAACTTCTACTATTAGATGAACCCTTGAGCAATCTAGACTTACAAGTGCGGCTGAAATTGCGCGAGGAAGTGTTAGCAATTCTCAAAAATAAAGGTATATCGGGTATATTTGTCACCCACGATCAACAAGAAGCCCTAGCGATCGCTGATCAATTAGGGGTGATGCGGCAAGGCAAATTCGAGCAAATAGACACACCAGAAGCGGTTTATACTCAGCCAGCGTCTCGCTTTGTAGCCGAATTTGTCACTCAAGCCAACTTTTTGCCAGCGCAGTTGCAAGGAAATTGCTGGGCAACCGAAATTGGATGTTTTGCCGTGGAAAGTAAGATTTTTCAAGACAAAGGAGATTTAATGATCCGCGAAGAGGACATTATTTTGCACCCAGCTAGTGATGGTGCAATGAAGATTGAGACACGCTTCTTTTTAGGACATGAATATCGATATAGCTTGTATACTCCCTCTGGAAAGAAGTTGTATGCACGAACACCAGCCAGCATATCTTTACCCATTGGTACACAAGTAAATCTGTCAATAGCAAACACAGCCAACTTAAAGTTGTTCAACAGTCATCAGTCATCAGTCATCAATCAACATTCAACAATCAACACAAAATATTATGAATTGGGAAATCGTTCTCGCTAGTTTTGCTAGCTCTTTAATTGAATTAGTCGAGATTCTGGGTATAGTCATCGTTGTTGGAAGGTTGGCAGGTTGGCGTAATGCCCTGGTTGGTTCAGGCGGTGGCATTGCCTTGACGTTACTGCTATCTTTGGTCTTAGGAAAAAGTTTGACACTGATCCCTGTAGATATTCTTAGAATTGTGGCAGGAGTTTTACTACTACTTTTTGGCCAAAAGTGGACACGTTCTATAGTTAGGTATTATGCCGGTCTTCCCAAAAAACGTAAAGGTGGCGGGGAAGATAGTCTGGAGGATCAACTAGCAAAAGATGAGAATCAATCTGGCTGGAACTGGTTTGCTGTTGTCACCACCTTTAAGGGTGCGTTGTTGGATAGTGTAGAAGTAGCGATCGCTGTTGTAACTTTGGGTGCTGCCGAAGGTGAATGGCTAGAAGCGATTAGTGGCGCTAGTTTTGCGGCATTCGGTTTAGTGGTATTTGCCTTATTATTCAGAGCGCCACTCCAGCAAGTACCCGTCAAACCGATGAAATTTGTGGCGGCGATGCTGCTGATGGGATTTGGTGTTTACTGGCTGGGTGCAGGATTGGATGTGAAATGGCCTGGTGGTCACTGGGCAATTATTTGGTTGCCTTTAGCTTGGGGTGTGGGTATGGCGATCGCCTCGGCAATTTGGCGTTGGCAAGTTAGTTTACAAAAACCAGAGGAAGCGATCGGTTAGGTGACTAAGCTGATACGCGTCTAAAGTATATAAACACTCTTGATGGTCGTTGACTGTTGACTGTTGACGGT
The DNA here is from genome assembly GCF_020829495.1 of Nostoc favosum CHAB5714. Taxonomy (GTDB): domain Bacteria; phylum Cyanobacteriota; class Cyanobacteriia; order Cyanobacteriales; family Nostocaceae; genus Nostoc; species Nostoc favosum. Next base: position 6,545 of record NZ_JAIVFQ010000124.1, read on the forward strand.
TAACAGTTATCAGTCATCAGGTAAATGTACAAATTAAATGCGTAACAACTTACTAAATTTTTTAACATTTAGTCAATCTCAATTACTCTGAAAGTAACCTCACCTTACCCTGCTCTTAACTAGTAAATAGGAATATTGGCTGCGTAGGCAAGAAATTTTGATGTGTGAAACAGCAAATGCTCAATTTCAAGCGTAAGCGATATCTCCTACTTAGCCTGCTGGTCGCAGTGGTGATAGTAGTAAGTAGTATACAAATAGTTACAGCCCAGCTTGCTACTAGCCGTGTTGGTGATCTACCTGAAGGTGGAGCATTACTACCCACAGGTCAAGTGATTACACCCGCAGCTGCCCCAGGCTCGACGTTTGCACGTTTGGCGACTGGTTTGCGTACAGATAATAATGCTGATGCTGCCGAAGCTGTAACCACAGCCCTCAGCCCCGATGGTAAAACTCTACTGGTACTTACCAGTGGCTATAACCAGAACTTCAGGAGTCAAAATGGTGCTGATCTCACTTATCCGGTCTTAGACCCATTAACTGGCAAACCAAGTGCTACGAGAACTTCAAAAGCTGAATGGGTTTTTGTCTTTGATGTCAGCAACGGTAAGTTAGTTAAGCAGCAGCAGATTAACATTCCCAATACATATAATGGCCTAGCTTGGGCAAAAGACGGCACACGCTTTTATGTATCAGGTGGCATTGACGATCGCGTTTATGCTTATGCCTCCAATGGCAACCAGTACTTGCCAGATGCTCCCTTTATTTTGCTAGGTCACAATTCCGAACAAACTGCGCCCTTCTCTAGCTACGATGGTGGTTTGTTGAAGAACACACCAGCTGAAACTGTGGCAACAGGAGCAGTTGTAGCTGGCCTTGATGTCAGCAAAGATGGCAAAACTTTAGTAGCTGCTAATTTTGAGAACGACTCAATATCAATTGTTGATATTACTAATCGTAAGGTACTCAGAGAAATTAAGTTCTTTAGACCAGGCGATCGAATACCAACAGGAGAATTCCCTTTTGATGTAGCCATCAAGAGTGCAGAAAACGGTGCGGCATCTAAAGTCTTTGTTACTAGCCAACGCGATAACGAGGTGGTTGCTGTTAACATTGCTTCCGGGCAAATTACCCGTATACCTGTAGGTAGCCAACCAAACAAAGTAACGCTCTCGAGTGACCAAAAGCGACTGTATGTAGCTAACGGTAATAGTGACTCTGTTTCAGTCATTGACACAAATACCAATAACGTTGTCCAAACTATCTATCTGTCTCGACCTAGTGATAAGTACAAAGGAGCAAATCCCAACTCTGTGGCTCTGAGTCCAGATGAACGTCAGCTTTACGTGACTTTAGGTGGTGAGAACGCTGTTGCTGTTGTAGACTTGCAATCATCTGGTCGGGTGATTGGACGTATCCCAACTGGGTGGTATCCAAATTCTGTAAGCGTCAGTAAGGATGGTCAAAACCTATACGTTGTCAATGCCAAGAGCAATTCTGGCCCCAACCCCTCAAATAACCGAACAACACCAGCCGGACTAGCACGCAACGCAACTTTTAGAAATGAGTATACCTGGGCTTTAGAAAAAGCTGGAATCTCAGTTATTCCAGTTCCTAAAGGTGGAACTTTAGCTAGGCTTTCAGAGCAGGTAGACAGAAACAACGGTTTCTACAATCGCCGTCCTGACCGGACGATGAAGTTTCTCCAGGACAAGATTAAGCACGTCATCTACATCGTTAAAGAAAATCGTACCTACGATCAGGTACTCGGTGATTTACCTGTTGGCAATGGTGATCCCGCGCTGGCTTTATTCCCGCAACCAATTTCACCCAACCATCACAAGTTAGCTCTTGACTTTGTGACTTTTGATAACTTCTATGATTCTGGTGAGTCAAGCGGTGTGGGCTGGAACTGGTCTACTTATGCAAGAACAACTGATTACACTGAAAAAACTCAGTCAGTACTTTATGGTAACGCTGGGTTTAACGGTCTGACCTACGACTACGAAGGTACTAACCGTAATATCAACCTTGCTCTACCGCAAACTTCCTCTAATCCCTCGCAATTCAATACACGAGTAACGGGAGTGTTAGATTCCTCTGGTAAATCTTCTATTTTGCCTGGAACTAGAGATGTAAATGCCCCCGTAGGCGATGGTGAACTGAATTCAAATGCTATCGGCGGCTATCTTTGGGATGCAGCATTGCGTGCTGGTAAGACTGTACGCAATTACGGTTTCTTCGTTGATGGCAACTACAGTACTACCCAAGCAGATCCCACAAAACCAGATCCCACTAACCCGCGTTACATCCCCATCTCCCCAAATCCTGCTGCTGATAATATTCCTCAAGCTGTAGCTGCTAAAGTTGCATTGTTGGATAAAACTGACAACTATTTCCGGGGATACGACCAGAAGCAACCAGACATTTATCTCTACAACGAATGGGCACGGGATATTGATAGCTATCTGGCAAGGAATGAATTACCCAACTTGTCACTAGTGCGTTTGCCTCACGACCACTTTGGTGATTTTGGTAACGCTGTAGCTGGTTTGAATACTGCCGCACTGCAAATGGCTGATAATGATTATGCCGTCGGCTTGCTAGTGGAAAAAATCTCCAAGTCTCCTCTGTGGAAAGAGACTGCGATCGTTATTGTAGAAGATGATTGCCAAAATGGCCCTGACCATATTGATAGTCATCGCTCAGTAGCCTATATCATTTCACCTTACACTAAGCGAAATGTCGTAGTTAGTACTAACTACAACACTGTCAGCCTGGTGCGGACAATGGAAGATTTACTGAACATTGGTTATTTAGGAATCACTGATGCCAATGCCAAACCAATGTCAGATGCATTCACTAGAGAAGCAAACTTTACTCTTTATAAAGCTGTTGTACCAGGTAATTTGTGTGGTGAACCTGTAGACCCCAAACTAGTACCAGCTTGCCAAGACAAGAATGTAGAAAAGACAGCAGCTATTCCCTCTCTGCGTAACAAACAGTGGTGGGCGCAAGCAACCCAAGACTTCAACTTTGAAGTTGAAGATAAGTTAGATCCTGAGAAATTCAACCGCGTACTTTGGGCCGGCATTCAAGGCGACAAAGTGCCTTATCCAACAGAGCGGAGCCATGCCGACCTTCGCCAAAATCGCGCGCAGCTACTCGGTAAATTGAGTTTGAGTACAGATAACCTCTCTGCTCAAGCAAACTAATCAAATCCAGGCTTGATTTTCCCTAGCTCCTTGAAAAAGGAGCTAGGAGAGCATAGAGAATTAGGAATTATATCAAGCCTATTTACATAGTTTTCGTGAGAATTACTTACAGAAATTTATCTTGAAGGAAATTGATATGAAATTGGTTTCGCAATTAACGCTTGCTACTAGTTGTGCCTTAGTTTTTGCTATTGTGGGAGCTAAATCAGTATCTGCCGCACTGATTAATTACGCTTTCACGGTCGATAGTTCTATAACTAAAAGAGAAGGTTTCTTTAGCTACAATGACTTAACTTTTAGTGAGGATAATATTCCGGTAGCAATAGTTAACTCACTAAATTTTCAATTCGACAACGACCCTAACATTTACACCGAAAAGGATGATACTGAATATCCAGGATATCCCATTGTATTTCCAACCACATTCTTAACAGGTATCGAATCTGTTGGATTGCAATATGTCTTCCCCGATAAAGCTAATCCTTCAAGTTCCATCACATACAAAATTGATGGATATGATTTTGCAATTACTTCTGCCGATGATATCCAAATCGGTTCAGGTAAAGTTACTTATAGGCAAGTTCCTGAGCCTAAAATCTTAGGTGGCAGTTTCATTGCTTGCAGCATTGGCTGGCTCATGAAGAAAAAATTAACATTAGACAAAAAGGTTAAAGCTTAACCTAAAGTTTAGTTTAACAAAGTAGGGAATATTGTCATTTTTAAAGCATATTCCCTAACTAAAAGACTGTATTGGAAAAACTAGCGAAATTATTTAAATTAACTTTCAAGAAACACTTTCCTTAGGGTGAGAAATAGGAATAAGTTCCAAACCAAGAGCCTGACAGCCTCACTAAGCTTAGAAACTAAATAAAGACTGATTTAAGCTAGTTTTTTCGGTTCTTCCGCTAGTTTTATGGTGTTTAATAAAATTTAGTGAATTTTATGAACTACATTTTAGTGAAATATTTGCTATACAATCATTTCAACAATTTTACATATACTTAAATAATCGAGTTAACTTAATTTATACTATAACACAGTAAAGTTTTAGGCGATCGCTATGAAATTTCCTGTAGAGCAAATCCTGAATCTACCTGATATGAAAATATTAGATTGTCAAGAAAATGAAGGAGGAGAAATAATTATAACTGTAGAAAAAGACGAAAACTATTCAACGTGTCCATCTTGTAGAAAAAATACTCACAGCATACATCAAAATCATTGGCGGATGATTCATGATTTACCTTGGAGCCAAAAACCAGTACTTTTAAAAATAAACCGTCGCCAATTTAAATGTCACAAATGTAAAAAAGTATTTAGTGAGAATCTAGACTTTGTAGATAAAAGTAAAGGATATACTAAAAGATTAGCAATAGACATAGTACAACAAGTATTAAATAGTAATATTCATAGTGTCGCCAAAAGAAATGGACTAAGCGATGAAGAAGTTGAATCAATGGTCAAAGGACAAGTATCACAAATATTAAACATCAACTTAAATCAGTTAAAAAGGTTAGGTATAGATGAAATTGCCTTAGTTAAAGGACAAGGAGATTACTTAGCAGTATTAGTAGATTTAGATATTTATAAACCAGTTGAAATAGTGCAATCACGACGAATAGAATATATCCGTGAAGTACTTATCAGTTGGGGAGTTGATGTACTTAATCAAATTGAAGAGGTGAGCATTGATCTCTGGTTGCCCTATAAAAGTTTAGTAGAAGAGTTAATGCCAAATACTAATATCACTGCTGATAGGTTTCATGTAATAAAACAAGTTACGTATGAATTAGATACCATGCGTAAAGCTGAGAAAAAAGCAGCAATGTCGTTAGATGATAAATCAGAAAAAATCCGAAGATTAGAGGCATTAAATAAAACTAAGTATAGCTTACTTAAAAATGAAGATTCCTTAAATAATAAGCAAAAAGAAAAATTAAAAACCGTGCGAGAAGTCTTGCCAAATCTCGCTAAAATGCACGCACTTAAAGAAGAATTTCGCCAGATATTTGAAACAACTAAATCTTGGGGAGATAGCATAACAAAATTATTAGATTGGATGTATGATGCCCGTTCATATTTTCCCAAAAGTCTAGGTACAATGGTAAGATGGTTTGGGGAAATAGTTGGTTATTTTGACGGCAGAACTACCAGTGGTACTGTAGAAGGAATTAATAATAAACTCAAGTTAATTAAAAGGCTTGAATACGGCTTTAGTAACTTTACCAATTTTAGATTACGCAGTTTATTAAACTGGCACTTTACTATTAATTCTCCATAAAAATAGCCGAAGAGCCGTTTTTTCTAAATTTGAGCATTAGCAATGTGTTTACAGTTCCACGCTAACAAATAGTCCAAGTCGTAGACCAACGCACCTCCGGTCACAATAGGCACATACCCAATTACCCAAATTGGGTTTCCGAAAATTCGGTCAAACGGAAAATGCGAATTTAGAAAGTAACCGTAAAGATACGAACTTGTATCCCACTTATAACCTATTCATAACCTCTCTATCATCGATAATCCGGTAGTCTAAATTGCTGAATGGAATGATATGGGCAGAAGCTACTTGTCAAAAATGCATTCACGGATTTGAAAAATAATTGAGGATATAATGACGACCAAGCTTGGCTATTCAATGTTACGACGCTTTACTACTACACATTTGCTGCGTAAAGTGTGTTTAGTCGCCCTGACTTTACCGTTCCTGGCATCTCCAACCACTAGTTTGGTGGTTGCCAGAGAGAAGAAGAACGCGAATGCGCCATACGAGATCGGACTTTGGGGAGATTTACCTTACTCGGACGCGCAGGAGGTTGGGGTAACAAGACTAATTGACGACATGAATTTGCAAAAACTTTCTTTCACCGTCCATAATGGCGATCTCAAAGCCGGTTCTAACAGCCTTTGCGACAACGCGCTGTATACCAAGGCACTCGGCTATTTCAACGCTCTGGAGGCACCAGCAGCCTTCACACCGGGTGACAACGATTGGACAGACTGCGATCGCCCTTCAAATGGTGGATTTAATTCACTTGAACGCCTCGACTACGAGCGTCTAGTATTCTTCAACACGAATTTTTCTTTAGGGCAGCGTCGGCTAGCCCAGGAAGTGCAGACTTCACAGATGTGCCTTGGTGTCAACGGTGCAGTGCCCTGTCTTGAAAACCGTCGCTGGACAGTCGGCAGAGTTACTTATGCGACACTCAATATCCAAGGTTCGTGTAATAATCTGTGCGACATTGCGCCTAACTCAACGGAGTATACGGTACGAAACGCAGCCAATATTGCATGGATGAAAGAAACCTTTAGAGTGGCAAAAGAAGGCAACTCGGCGGCGGTGATGTTGATCTCCCAAGCTAATCCAGGGTGGGATCAGACCGACCAAACTAGAGCGCCTTTGCGTGATCCAAAGACGCTCGTGCAAACCGATGGGCAGCCTGATGGCTTCAAGGACTTTTTATTAGCATTGCGCGATCAGGCGATCACTTTCCGTAAGCCGATTGCATACGTACATGGCGACTCGCACTACTTCCGTATTGACAAGCCATTTCTAGATGTCCAAGGCAGACGTATAGAGAACTTCACTCGTGTCGAGACATTTGGCAACAATGCGGCGAACGGCACCAACGATGTGCAATGGGTTAAGGTAAGCGTCGATCCCCGTAGCCGAGAGGTGTTTTCATATCAGCCACAGATTGTTCCCAGTAATCGAGTAGCGGTTCCGGCTCCGTAATGCTATACGGTTTTTAACCAACGATGTTGAGCTTTTGTCGCAATAGTTATTTGCGCGACCTCACATAAATCAGCACGTTCTGGCACAGGTATGAATTCGTGCCATTCCTCACTAGATAGTTAATACACAATCACAGGTAGGCAGAGAGAAATGGCAGATTTGTTTTTTTCCGAGTATGTAGAGGGCAGCAGTAACAACAAAGCTCTTGAAATTTACAACAGCACTGGGGCTGCAATCAACTTATCGGCAGAAGGTTACGTTGTGCAGATGTACTTCAATGGCAATAGTACTCCTGCTACAACAATCAACTTGACAGGTACAGTAGCAAATGGGGATGTATTTGTCCTTGCTCAAAGTCTTGCTAATGCGACGATTATCGCTCAGGCAGATCAAACCAGTAGCGCTTCCTGGTACAACGGCGACGATGCGATTGTCCTACGTAAGGGTGGAACCAGTGGTAGCATCGTAGATGTAATCGGTCAGATTGGTGTTGATCCAGGGACTGAGTGGGGTACAGGACTAACTAGCACAGCAGATAACACACTGCGCCGCAAGAGTAGCATCACAATGGATGATACCAACCCTGATGATGTATTTGAACCAAATGTACAATGGCTTGGGTTTGCTACAGATACGTTTGACGGATTGGGAAGCTACACAACTGATGGCGGTAATACTGCCTGACTTTTCACGTTATGTGGAAAAGCGCACGAAAAACCTAACCCCCTAACCCCCAACCCGTGGCGGGAAGGGGGAAAATTCAAAGTCTCTCTCCTTAAAGGAAGAGAGAAATAGAAGTGAGGTTTTCCAGATCCCGTGAAAAGTCAGGTAATACTGCTGGGGTGACAATCACTCAATCTGGCGGCAGCACAGATGTCAACGAAGCAGGTGAAACTACTGACACCTACACGATCGCACTAAATACCGTGCCGACTGGTGCTGTAAACATTGCGATCGCAGCAGACGGAGAAACGCAAATCAGTAGCGACGGTATAAACTTCTTCAATTCAGTAACACTGTCCTTAAGCAACACTACTTCTCAAACAGTGACTGTTAGGGCAGTTAATGATGCGGACATGGAAGGCTCTCCTCATAACGGTGTAATTACCCACTCGATTACCAGTAGTGCTGACCCTGCCTACTCCAACACCTCTACACCAATTCCAAATCTCAACGTTAATGTTACCGATAACGACGTTGCCCTCATGCTAACGCCAATCTACACTATTCAAGGAGCTGGCGACGCTAGCCCTTTTGCTGGCAACAATACATTCTACACCACTGAAGGTGTAGTGGTGGGAGATTTTCAGGGTAGTACGGGTCTGAACGGTTTCTACATCCAAGACTCCACAGGGGACGGCAACTCAGCAACCTCTGATGGCATCTTTGTTTTTGCCCCTTCAAGCATTGATGTCAACGTAGGTGATGTTGTACAAGTTACAGGAAAAGTTTCTGAATCCTTCAATCAGACGCAAATCGATAGCCTGACCAGTTTAAACGTGGTAGGTTCAGGGACAGTTGCCCCCACTGTAGTAGATTTACCTATAGCAACCGTAACAAGCCTGGAACGCTACGAGGGAACGCTCGTCACCTTCCCGGAAACTCTAACCGTCACCGAGAACTTCAACTTGGCTCGTTTTGGTGAGGTCGTACTATCGGCTGAGGGGCGGTTGTTTAATCCCACGAACTTCATCGATTCGACTGACATCCCCTCCTCTGAAACAGAAAATGATGAAAACAACGTAGCTGCTGTGACGCTTGAGCAGAATATCAACAACAGCCGAAGAATTTTAGTGGATGATAGGAGCAATACTCAAAATCCTACGACTATCCCCTACCTCAATGCCAATAACACCTTGCGGACGGGTGATACAACCACGAACCTGACTGGTGTGCTTGGCTACGGATTCAACAATTATCGGCTTCAGCCAACGGTTACACCTGTATTTAACCAGACTAATCCCCGCACCTCTGCACCAGAGAACGTTGGGGGTAATATTAAAGTTGCTAGCTTCAATGTGTTGAATTACTTCAATGGAGATGGCGCGGGGGGCGGATTCCCTACATCTCGCGGCGCAGATTCTGCTATTGAGTTTGAGCGACAAAATGCCAAGATTGTCAGTGCGATCGCAGCGCTTAATGCTGATGTCGTTGGTTTAATTGAAATTGAAAATGATGGTGATGATGCCAATTCCGCGATCGCTAATTTAGTTAATAGTCTCAACGGCAACATCGGCGCTAAAGTCTACGATTATATCCGAGCATTAGCAACTTCTCGCCCTACGCCACCTCCACCAGAGATTGCTTGAGCTAGTTGGACGAGTTGAGGTGCAAAAATAATTCCCACAGTGACACTGACCAGGTTAAAGAGCAAGTGAAAAACGCCTGTTCTTAGAGCCGCGCTACCTGTAGCGAACTGCAAACATAAACGCTTCAAACCGCAAACAAGGCATTTTTGAAACCACATTAACTGCAAATAAAGGGGGTCTCAAAACCACATTATTTGCAAATGAAACTGCAAACATAATTTTCAAACTGCAAACAAGGGTTTTCAAACCACATTAACTGCAAATAAGCCGTAACTCCTACAGTGACTAGGTTAGGGGATTTATAGTCCCAAAAATGTCCATCTTTTATGAACTTTTATACTGGACATATATGCACGGTTTTCGTGGTTTAATTTGAACTAATACCGTTCGATTAAATATCAAAAGCTGTTTAAACCGACAGTCAAGGTGGCTATG
>NZ_JAIVFQ010000125.1 GCF_020829495.1 Nostoc favosum CHAB5714
TCGGGTGGTCGTTTATTGAATTCGGGTGGTCGTTTATTGAATTCGGGTGGTCGTTTATTGAATTCGGGTGGTCGTTTATTGAATTCGGGTGGTCGTTTATTGAATTCGGGTGGTCGTTTATTGAATTGGAGGTATCGTTCATTGAATTCAAGCAGTGGTTAGGGTGGGGTATCTTCAATTCACTTAAAAACTACTGTAGACAAGTTTCCTTTAACGTTCTTCTTTGTGCGAAAAAAATTCTTATGAATTCTTCCATAGATAACATTAACAATTCAACTTCATCTCAACGCATTTTGGCTGCTCTCAAAGATGCTCGTACTAAATTAGAAGCAGTTGAACTCGAAAAACAAGAACAAATCGCCATTATTGGTATAGCTGGACGCTTTCCCGGCGCTCGTAGTGTAGATGAGTTTTGGCACAATATCAAAAATGGTATCCAGTCCATCGAGTTACTCACAAATGACGAATTACTGACAGCCGGAGTAAAGCTAGAGGAGTTACAAAATCCTAATTATGTTCGTGCATACGCTAGCTTTCCCGGAATTGATGAGTTTGATGCAACGTTTTTTGGCTATTCACCCAGAGAAGCAGAAATTCTCGATCCCCAGCATCGCCTATTTTTAGAATGTGCTTGGGAAGCATTAGAAAATGCAGGCTACGATTCAGAACAATATCCAGGTGCGATCGCAGTTTATGCAGGCGCAGCATTAAATAGTTATCTTGTCAACTTATACAGTAATCTCAACTACAATACCATCGATCCGGTGCAGGTTGTTATTAGTAATGTTATGGGTTTAATGCCTACCCGTGTATCTTACAAGTTAAATCTCACTGGGCCTAGTTGCGGAGTGCAAACGGGTTGTTCCACATCTTTAGTAAGTGTCCATTTGGCCTGTCAAAGTTTGCTGCATCGGGAATGCGATATGGCGTTGGCGGGTGGTGTATCCCTTGGTTCTGGGGAAAAAACGGGTTATCTTTACAAAGACGATGGCGTACTTTCACCAGATGGGTATTGTCGCGCCTTTGATATCAACGCCAAGGGAACAGTTTTTGGTAATGGGCTGGGAATTGTCGTCCTCAAACGTTTACGGGATGCAATTAGCGATCGCGATCATATTTATGCCATCATTAAAGGCACTGCGATTAATAATGATGGTTCCCAAAAAGTGGGTTTGACTGCACCTAGTGTAGCAGGACAAGCAAAGGCGATCGCCACTGCAATATCCAAAGCCAAAGTTGAACCAGAGACAATCCAATATATTGAAACCCACGGTACAGGAACAGCTTTAGGCGATCCCATTGAAATTGCTGCCTTGACGAAGGTATTTTCCCAACATACCAACAAAAAACAATTCTGTGCCATTGGCTCAGTAAAAACAAATATTGGTCATCTAGATGCAGCTGCGGGTGTGACAGGATTAATCAAAGTCGCATTGGCTCTTAAGCACGAACAAATTCCCCCCAGTCTGAATTTTACCAGCCCTAATCCCCAAATTGACTTCGCCAATAGTCCATTTTTTGTGAATACCCAGTTGACATCCTGGGTAAATAATGGCGTACCGAGAAGGGCGGGAGTTAGTTCTTTTGGCATGGGTGGCACTAATGCCCACGCAATTTTAGAGCAAGCACCTACAGAAATTCAAAATTCAAAATACCCTACGGGAAGCCACCCGGAGGGTGTCTACAAAATTCAAAATAAAGATGGAATTGAACGTCCTCATCTTCTAATTCTGAGTGCAAAAACTCCATCAGCCTTGGAGGTAGCAACAGCAAATCTCGCTACCTATTTGCAACAGTTTCCCGATACAGATATTGCTAATGTGGCATATACATTGCAAACGGGACGACGCGCCTTTGAACATCGTCGCTGTTTGGTTTGTCAAACTGTGTCGGAAGCGGTGGAAATATTAACTACATCTGATTCTCCACAACTTTTAAGTCAATCACCCGGTGCGGCTCAAACTACCGTAGCTTTTCTGTTCCCAGGACAAGGAAGCCAATATGTGAATATGGGATGGGAGTTATACACAACCGAGGCAATTTTTCGAGAAGAAATCGATCGCTGTTGTGAAATACTCATACCACACTTAGGCTTAGATTTGCGAAATCTTCTCTATCCTGAATTAAATACACCCCTCCCCAACCCTCCCAATGCTTTGGGGAGGAAGCAATTAGAACCCTTCCCCAACCCTCCCCAAGGCATTGGGAGGATGCCCGATAGGGCGGGTGGGGTTTTCGCCATATCCCAAACCGCCTACGCCCAACCCGCTTTATTCGTAGTCGAATATGCCCTAGCTAAACTCTGGATATCATGGGGAATCCAGCCACGGGCGATGATTGGTCATAGTATTGGTGAATATGTCGCCGCCACATTAGCTGGTGTGTTCACCTTAGCTGATGCCTTGATGCTAGTTGTGCAACGCGGACAACTGATGCAACAGTGTCCCCCAGGAGTTATGCTTTCTGTTTCCCTCGCCGCAGAGAAACTGCAACCGTTACTAACAAATGATTTGGTAATCGCTGTTGACAATGCACCTAGATTATGCGTAGTGTCAGGAGAAGAAATAGCGATCGCACTTTTAGAACAACGTTTAGCTAGTGAAAATATTACCTATCGGCGATTGCACACAAACCATGCTTTCCACTCACCCCTGATGTCAAAGGCGATCGCACCTTTTACGGAAATCTTACACAAGATTCAACTCCATCCACCGCAAATTCCTTTGATTTCTAACGTCACAGGTACTTGGATAACTGCGGCACAAGCTTGTGATCCCAACTATTGGGCAAGCCATCTGCGTCAGCCAGTGCAGTTTAGCGACGGAATTAGGCAACTGCAACAAACATCCCATCAGGTTTTTCTGGAAGTTGGATTTGGTCAAACCTTGAGTACCATTATTCGACAATTTACCGATGCACCGCCTACTTTCGCATCTGGGCGACATCCCCAAGATACCAAATCGGATGTCGGCTTGATTTGCCAAACCTTGGGACAGCTTTGGCTTTCGGGTGTAGCTGTCAACTGGTCTGGATTCTATGCTTTACAACAACCGCAAAAACTGCCCTTGCCAACCTATCCCTTTGAGCGTCAGCGCTACTGGATAGACCGACATCCATCGCCAGAAGTTGCTCCCATTCCGCCAGAAAAGCCCCAAAAGCAAGGGGATATGTCAAATTGGTTTTATTTGCCCTCTTGGCAGCGATCGCCTCTTCTACGTCCTTCTCGGATACCAACAAAACAACGATATTTGGTCTTTTGTCATCCTGACAGTATTGGTGAACAACTGGTGCAGCGTCTCCAGAAAGCCGGACAGGAAGTGATTACTGTGACACCAGGAGCAGAATTTACTTCAAAAGGCGACGCTTACACCATTGCGCTTGATAACCCAAAAGATTATGAAACACTATGGCAGCAATTACAAACAGCCGGAACTTTACCTGATGCGATCGCACATTTGTGGACTCTCACCGATGCGGTAGCAAATGATAGCTTTGAGCAAAGGCAAACCCTCGGTTTTTACAGTTTACTCTGGCTGACTCAGGCATTATCTTCATCATCCCGGCCTCTAAGAATCTATGTACTGACTCAGCAGGTGCAGAATGTTCTCTTAACTGAAACCCTCAATCCCGCAGACGCGACAATTCTCGGTCTTTGCAAAGTAATTCCCCAAGAATACCCGAATTTGATTTGCCAAAATATTGATTTATCACTTCCTATCACCAATTTTGAGCAACTAGTAGCGGAATTAACGATAAATAACACCCCACCCGCCCTATCGGGCACCCTCCCCTTAACAAGGGGAGGGTTGGGGAGGGGTGTATTTAACTCCGAAGGCAACACCCCACCCGCCCTATCGGGCACCCTCCCCTTAACAAGGGGAGGGCTAGGGAGGGGTAACTATTTCATTGCTTACCGGGGTAAAACTCGCTGGATACAAGAATTCCAGCCGATTCTTTTACCTGCCCCTGAGTCTTCTCAAATACCCCTAATTGAAGGTGGCGTGTATGCGATCGCTGGAGACTTGGTGGAAGGTTTGGGGTTAATTTATGCCCGGTTTCTGGCGCAAACAGTGAACGCTAAATTAATACTTTTGGGACGGTCAGATTTGCCACAACCTGCCCAATGGGAAACTTGGTTGGCTTCCCACGGTCGCCAAAATCCCGTTAGCCACTGTATTCAACAGTTGCAAGCTTTACAAACTACAGGATGTGAATTCCTATTTTATAGCGTTGACTTAGCAGATATTATGCAAGTGCAAACTGCTATTACCGAAGCTAAAAGCCGATTTGGGGCAATTAATGGAGTCATTCATGCTGCGGCTATGGGCGATCGCGCCAGTTGTTTGATTCGTAACCTCAATACTGAGGAATGTAGCCGACGATTTAATGCAAAAATACATGGTTTATTAGCATTAGAAAAAGTTCTCCAGAATCAACCCTTAGACTTTTTCCTCTTGCAATCTTCTCTGTCTGCGGTTGTTGGTGGAATTGGCTTTGCTGCTTACGCCGGGGCAAACTTGTTTATGGATGCTTTAGCACAACAACGCAGTCAAAACAGTGATACACCTTGGATTAGTATCAACTGGGATGCAGTACGTTTTGATGAAACTGCCATACTCACAGGTGCTGCTCTTGTAGATTTGGCTATGACTCCCCAGGAAGTTTGGCAAGTGACCCAGCGCATTCTAGCCCAACCTATGGCTGCACAAGTTACTGTTTCTCCTGTAAACCTCCAGTCTCGTTTCATACAGCCTGAAGTAATTCTAGATCCGACATCCAATCCTAATAGCCACGCCCGCCCTAACATTTCTACCACTTACGTTGCCCCTAGTGACTATATTGAAACCAGAGTTGCCCAATTAATGGAAAACTTATTGGGTATTGTTCCCATCGGCATTCACGATAACTTTTTTGAGTTGGGTGGACATTCTCTGCTAGCAATTCAGGCGGTTTCTCAGCTACGGGAAGAATTTCAAGTGGAACTGCCGATGCGGCAATTTTTATTTGAATCACCAACCGTTGCAGGTATAGCCAAAATTGTCATCGAAAACCAAATACCAACACTAGATGATCCAGAAGCGATCGCGACATTATTAGATCAAGTAGAACAAACTGATTTTTCTCGTTAAACCTCTCCTAAGAAACCGCATTTGCTTTGGATTGGGGAATAAGCTCAAAACCCAATTGCTGTGCCCTTTTGTGGAGATTATTGACTGTTCGCTCACGATAGCGCTGTTCATAATAGTCGATGCCAGGATCTTGATAGTCACCACCTAGAATGCAGATATTGACATAGAAAGATAGTTTTGACAGCTTTTCCCAATTCAGATAAAGCTTGATAGGTAGGGTGTAATAAATTCCTCAACATCGGATGGTTGTTGTAGAGCCTGAAAATAATTGGCTCGTTGCGCTTCAAAGTCTGTTGGTAAATCGGATTCTGGGTTGCGATAACGATAGGCTCCAACTACCCAAATTTCTTTACACCTGAGAGGGTGTTTATAAAATAAATATTAAGCAGTGGAGCAACGATGATTGCGGGCTAATCTACGTAACATAAGATTCGTCATAGCCGCATATATCATCGTTTCACAAGTTTATCGGATGATATTCGTAATCCTTACTGAGACGACGATAGCGACCAAGCCACGCAAGTGTACGCTCTACTACCCAACGTCGAGGTAATACTTTAAAATCGCACTATTGATCTGAGTACATTAATTTATCAAACCAGATGAGATGTATTTAAGATTAATTGAACTTGCCAATTTATGTTAACAATGTATTTTTATTATAGCAACGATCGCTACTATAAATAATTCAAAAATTTAATCAGTTCGTACAATGAATGATAAGTATATACAGTCTGGCTGTTTGTGATTTTCCACAAAACTTGTCTGGATTGTGTTATCACTTCTACTGATAAGCCATTTTTATTTTGATTAACTTGGAAGCCTGCACGTTTTAAAGCACGAATAGTCCATACAGTTGCAATTCCCTTACCTATCAAATTAATTTCTCCTTTATGGGATGTATGGAGATGAAATTCCCCAGAAGCAACATCAAACTCGACACCTTCACTCTCGAAAGTATCAGCAAATGCACCACTCAACACTAAATCTTCCGGTGCGCCAACGTGTAAAATACCATTAGTTGATAATAGCCAAACTTTATCAGCCAGACGCAAAGCTAAATCTAAATCGTGGGTAGAAAGGAGAATCGCTTGATTGGTTTCCCGCGCTAACTGGCGCAACAACTGCATAATTTCCACCCGTCGCGGTAAATCGAGAAATGCTGTTGGCTCATCAAGTAACATGACAATAGGCGACTGCGCCAAAGCACGCGCAATCATGATTTTTTGGCGTTCACCATCACTTAATTCGCTAACTTGGCGTTGTGCTAAGTGTACTGCTCCTACAGATTTTATTGCCCAAGTTACTATGGCTTGATCTTGGGGTGTCAAATTTCCCCACCAGTCAGTATAAGGATATCGTCCCAGAGTCACCAAGGTGTAAGCTGATAGCATTCCCACATCAACTTTTTCGGTGAGTACCAAACTCAGACGTTTTGCTAATTCTTGTGGTGTTAACTTATAAATATTTTCGCCTAAGAGTCGCACTTCACCTGCAATTGGGGGTTGCATTCCGGCGAGCGATCGCAGTAATGTAGATTTACCCGCACCATTGGGGCCGAGTAAACAAACCAGTTCCCCAGCTTGCAGAGATACTGAAATATCCGATGCAACACACCGAACAGTTTTTCGGGATGTCTTGTAACCAATAGTCAAGTTATGAGTTGTGAGAATTGAGTTACTCATTATCAGAATAATAATTCATAGCGAATTAACCTTAAAAACACTTTGCGTACCTCTGCGCTTACCTCCGCGTACCTCTGCGTTTCAAAAATCTTAAAAAGACTTTTGGGAATTACGCCGCAGAATTATCCAAGTCACAACAGGAGTTCCAATTAAAGCAGTAACAGCATTTAAAGGTAAAACCACCTGACTTACCGCAAGTTGAGAAAACAAATCTGCAAACAATGCTAAGATTGCACCCATCATTGTTACACTAGGGATTAATATCCGATGGTCGGAAGTATTGAACAGACTACGACAAAGATGAGGAATTGCTACACCTAAAAATGCTATGGGGCCACAAAAAGCGGTAATTGCTCCAGCTAATATAGATGCACTAGTAATAATAGAAAATCTGGTTTTCTGCACAGTTAAACCTAGACTACGTGCATAAGATTCACCAAGTAAAAGTGCATTCAAAGATTTTGATTGCAACACTGCTCCCAATAAACTCAAAAATATCACAGGAATTAAAACAACTAACTGTCTCCAAGTCACCCCAGCAAAACTACCAAACGTCCACATGATATAACTTTGAATGCGTTCCTTTGAACTAAACTGCAACAAAATACTTACTATCGCACTAGTAGCATAACCAAACAATAAACCTAAAATTAGTAGTGTCATCGTATCTTGCACTCGGCGAGAAACAATTAACATCATCCCTAAAACTGACGCTGCGCCAAGACTTGCTGCTATGACTAAACCAAAATCACTAATTATTCCCAAATCTGCTAATAATGTTGGTGTCGTAGCACTTGCTGTCAGCACAACTAAGGCTACACCTAAACTTGCACCAGAACTAATTCCCAATACAAAAGGCCCCGCTAAGGGATTTTTAAATAGGGTTTGCATTTGTAAGCCACTCACACCTAAAGCTGCACCTGCTAAAGTTGCAGTTAAAGCTTTAGGTAGGCGAAATTTGAGAATAATATGAGTCCATGTCACTTTTTCTGGTTCTTGTCCGAGCAAAATTTTGACTACTTCATTAGCAGGAATATCAACTGAACCTAAAGCCAAGTCTAATAAAAAAGCCAAGATTAAGCTTACAAGTATAATTAAGAAAATAATGGTTTTGAAAACCGGAGCCTTTTGGGTTAGTAGGGGAATTTTAAATTTATATTTTTCGCTTAACATTATTAATTAAGTTTGTGGTAATAAAATAGTTTATGGTTAGGTAATATCTCTGGATGTAGTATTTTAATCAAGTCAGATAAAACCATATCTGGGTTACTAATTCCGCTTTCCCAGTAATCATTACCTCCACTTTCATTGACACGGGCATTATTATTGTAAAGATTTCCTGTTTTCACAGCCTTAAAATCAGCGTAGCGATTATCTTCTGCGACTAAATCCTTTAAATTCTTCCAAGATTGACTAAAATTCAACCAGTAGTCAGCATTGGCTGCACGTTCCAAAACAACTTCAAAAGATAAAGGTAAACTACCAGAGGATTTATCATCACTCCAGAGATAGTTTGCTCCTGCATCAGCCAGATATTTGGCTACGTAACTTTTACCCCCAGGCATATACCAAGTACCTTTAAAATTGAATCCCACAAATACAGTTGGACGATTTTTTCCAGATTTAGCTTTTTGAGCTACTCGTTCATATTTATTGGCAATTTCACTAAATATTTTTTCTGCTTGCTCGTCTTTATTAAAAAACAGAGCAGTAAATTTTAACCATTCGCTTCTTCCCAGTGGCGTGTCTTCCATATATTCAGAATTTATCCCCACTTTCAAACCCGCCTCTGTGAGTTTGGCATAACTATCAGTTTGGGAATTTCCAGTACCAAAAGTTGTTACCAAGTTAGGATTTAATTCTAATACTTTCTCTATATCCACATTTGAATTATCACCTACCTGTGTTAAATTTCCGGTTTTGATTCTCTCGACTACATCAGGAGTATTGACTTGTTTATTATTACTAATACCAATCAGTTTATCAACTACACCTAATTTCGCTAGGTGAGGTAAATGAGTAGTAGATAGAGAAACTATGGAATTAATGGGAACTGTAATTACCTGTGCTTGATTAAATCCTTTTGGTGTGGGAGTTCCACATTGGACTAAAACATATTGAAACTTGGTGTTGGCATTCTGCCAAGGATTTTTTATAGTAACGGTTTTGTAGTGTTTATGATACTCTACTGCCAAGCCTGTTGCATGAGTAATCTTAATTTTATTAGGGAAGTAATCAGTATTGGGATCATATTTTTGAATACAGCCATTATTATTGGTATTTGTAGATGTGTTAATTGCCGTACTATGGCAAGCAATAATTAAAGTGGCAATTAAGAAGAATTGGCATAAAAAAATAATGGGTTTTGAGTGAGTCAGTTTTACCAATTTCATTGGGTTTGAGATAAATATGATTTTTATCACGCAGAGACACGGAGGAGGACATTTCCGTGGGCGGGTTTCCCGACTTGTACCCCTACTAGAGAAGCAAGCTACGCGCAGCGTCTCCGTCAGGAGAGGAAAGTGTTCGTCGCACAGAGAGGAATACCAAGAGGACTACTTTATATCTTTGCGTGAAATTTTTAAAAGGATGAATTACACAGATTCTGGTGGATAGCAATGTTCAATAACTTTGTTACCTTTTCCCAAATGTTCATTGACAATAGTTTCAGCTATATTTGGTTGAACGCGAGTGTACCAAGTCCTATCATCAGAATAAAATACTACTGGCCCTAATTGGCAAACTTCTAAACAGCCAGATGTTCTCACTTCCACATCTACACCTGCTTTTTCAACTGCTGATTTTAAAGCCTCAAATGTAGGTTGCCATTTGCGTGAAGGAAGACAGCGAGTAGATGTACAAACTGAGATATAAGAATGTTTTAGGGGGTTTTTAGTAAATGGTATTGCTTTGTTTCCCAATACATAAATATCTCGTAGTTCCTCATAAAGAGCTAATTTTGACAAGTTAGGCTTACCTTCTGGTAATAAATTCTCACCTTCTACATACGGATTTGGCAAGAAAATAGTCATGAGGTTTTCATCTGCACCATTCCAAAAATCGATTCCCCAACTTCTAGGGATACCTTCTGCATTAAACCGTCGATAAAATGCAGCACGATTTACTTGACGTTGCTGCCTTAATTCTAAAGGAGTCTTACAATGGGGGCCACCTAAATTAGCCTCTATACATAAGTGTAAATGCCAACCTTCTGTGACTACTGTGAGATATCCATCATAGAGGATACAAATTTTGGGTGGAGCATTAAATTCTAATTCTAATACACCTCCTTGGACAATATGCCCTACCCCTACCTGCTGCCAATTTTGCTCAAATAGAGTGTAAAGTAGCGACGACAAAACATCGGTACTAGAATCAAAATATTCATATTCAATAGACCCCTCAGTAGATAAAGCCTCAATCACAACCTTATTTACTGGAGTTACCCAACAATTAAATTCAGTCATTCAAAACTCCTCTCTGCGTGAAAAAACTCTTGACTTCAAAACGTAGAACTCAACCCAACTTGAAAAACCCTCCCCCCATCAGGATAACCAGAAAATAATTGGTATCTCTGGTTAAAGATATTATCCACACTGCCTGTTAATACCAATGTATCACTGAGAGAAACCCGCATTTTGAAATCAAAAGTAGTATAACCAGACAAAAATTCTGTATTAGTATTGTTTGTGGGATATGCACCCAAAGAATGCATCAGTATTCCAGCATATAAGCCTTGAGAAGTTTCATAAGAAAGTCCTGCATTTAAACTATCTGCACCTGCAAATCGTAATTCTTTATCAACTTCGGCAGAATTTGTACTTTTCAAAATCCGTGGGTCATTTGCTGTATAACTAACAAAAGCATAGATATTATTCGCTAGCTGCAAATTTAAAACTGCTTCGATTCCCGTAGTGCGAACCTTACCAATATTTTCGTAAGTAGCTACCGGAACAGCAAAGTTATAGGCGATTAAATCTGAGATTGTGTTGTTGAAATAGGTCAAGCGCAATAAACCAAAATTGCCTAACTTCTGGTCAATTCCGATATCATAACTATCACCTTTCTCTGGACTGAGATTAGGATTCCCAACGTAACTACCACCATTCGCATATAAGCTGAAAAGATTCGGCGCACGGAAATTTTTGATATAATTAGCTCTGAGAGTAGTAGAATCCGTAAGTGCAAATTTTGCTCCTACATTCGGTGACGTAAAAGAGCCATTTGTCAAGCTGCTAAAATCTTGACGTAAACCTAAGTTGGCAGTGAAACTAGGAGTAAAGTTAATTTCATATCTAGCAAATAGCGCTCCTTGACTAATACTATCGTCGTAAGTAACTGTTTTTATATTAGCAGAAAAGTCGAATGTACTGTTAGTAGCTGATACATTGCGGTAATCAAAGCCATAAACTAGAGTTTGATTATGAGCAAATTTCCAACTGTGTTGTGTTTGCAATCCATAAGAAGTCTGCCCGTTATCATATCGTGCTTGGGATGAATTGCGACTATCATAACGAGTGTTGAGGAAATCTGCGTAAACTCTTGCTGTTAGCAGTGAATCATTTCCACTTCCTAGTTTTGAGTTCCAGATTAAATCTGTGAGAACTTGGTCTGTGTATTTGCGATCGCTATTCGTCAATGAGTTAAAATAACCTTGACCATATAATGGTTCAGGAATGGGTACTCCTCCTGGTACTCCTTGGTCTTTACCTAAATATAGGGTTGAAAGGGTTAGGGTGTTGCGTTTTCCTAAATCCGCCTCCAGCTTGACATTAAAGTTATTGTAGAGAGTATCATTATTTTCCCTGGTTCCCTTGAAATTCGCGGATGGGATAGAAAAAGGATAGTTATTTTCGGCTTGGGTACGGTTGTAACCTACAACCCAAGAAATATCCCCTACTTTCCCGCTATTGTTGATAGTCTGTTGATTTAGTCCATAGGCGCCAAGGGTGACTCCTGCTTGTGTCGTCACTTTTTCTGTGGGACGACGAGTGATGATGTTAATCACTCCCCCAATTGCATCGGAACCATAAAGGGTAGAACCACCGCCTGGTAATACTTCGACTCTTTCAACGATATTGGTAGTAAATTCTGAAAGGTCAAAACCACCAGAACCCAAATCGTTAATTGGTCTACCATCAAGCAAAATTAAGACTTGTGCAGAGTTAGAACCTCGGATAAATTGACCACTTAAGGCGTTCACTTCTGTGCCAACTGTACCATCTGGTAAGATACCTGGAAGAAATTTTAGCGCTTCTCTGACCGTTCTAGCACCCTGCGCTTCCATCTCTTCACCCGTAATCACGTAAACCGGACGGGTGGAATCTTTCACTGTCCCTTCTCGGCGAAAGGGTGAGTAAACGGGTTCATTCAATAGCTTGTCGATGACTGTTAATTCAATATCTGGTTCTTCTGTGGATGCTGGAGTATTTTCAGGTGTTACTTGTGCAACTGGTTGTAAGTATGAAGCAGAACCTTCATGGTTGGGAAACTCAGATATTTGTGGAACTTCTGTAGCTTTCGTGCTGTGATTTTCCCATAGCATCCCCTGGGTAACAATCAAACTAGACACAACAATTTGAATTCCCCATCTGACAACAAAATTACTAGGCATTGATGATTTAAGCAACCTGTATAACTAAGAAAATTGACGTTGGTAGAACGAAAAGCTGATTTTGACTCAGCAAAAAAAGGACAAGCTGAGTATTACCAGCCACCGCTTGTGCAAGGGTGGAACGAAGATGGCGACAGTAGAAGAAAGCCGCAGTGGATTTATGTGATAATGATTATTATTATCGCATAGCTTGCTAAATTATGAAATTTTTCCGAGTTTTGATGCTACCCAGTGAGCAATTAACAACAATTTACGTTTAATTTTGTCCACTTGCTCAGTGGTGGAATGCTTGCCAGAATACCCTTTTTTAGAGGTTCAGGGCGTTCTGACCAAGACAGTGAACCATCTGGTTTAGCATAATATTGACTAGCACATTGCAAAACAGCAGATGCACTACTATCAACCAATAAGTCACCGAAGAGATAGGTTGATTTATCTTCTGCAACAAAAGCAATGACACAAGAACGGCTACAAGCACTCATGCATTCAACTCCCTGAATGAGGAATTTATTTCGCTTTGCACCATCGCGTCTAGAAACCAAGAAACAGGAGAGCAAGGGAGCAGGGGAGGGTAATAACCCAAGTTGCTAGTTATGCAGGAGTGCGATCGCAACGGGTTCATTTAAGCAATAAAATCTCCTCCAGAGGAAAAATAGGAGGGGCTTATGCTAAACGAAATAATTGCGATCTATGCTATCCCTGATGACCTACTTCAGGCGCTCGGACATGATGACGACATTCGTCGTCAGATGAGTGATGCAGAAATTATTAACCCAAGTTGCGGGTTATCGACTGATATGTGCTTGTTACCACTCAATTCATGCGATGCCTGCGGCGGGCTACGCCTACACGTGCAACAAAGTGGCGTTGGCGCTACGCGCCAACGTACCGATGCCGTTGTTGCCAGCATTTAAGCACTTAAATGGTTTAAGTGTGATATAAATTACTTATTAAATAAAAGCTTGTTGAAGAGTAAAAGAAAAAATGAATGCTTGTAGTTTAAGTAAAAACCCTTCATAAGTGACTGCATGTATTGATTTTGGGAAAACACAAGTGATACTACTAAACACGGTTTCAATATAATGCCGAGTATGTTGTTTAATATATTGATTCCAAGGGGAGACGCCAAAGGCGAACGAGCGTCATAGCCCGCACTTCGACAAAGCTCAGTGACCGTCGTAGACATCGCTTGTCAGTTGCATTGAGGTTATTGTTAAAGAGATTCAATTTAGGTTGACTTCGCCTCAGACGCTGGATAAGCTTTGTGTGCTTCTGCGTAAATCTTTAATGCTACAGCCATCTGCTGTTCGGCAGTCTCTCCCTGCTCTTTGAACCAAGCAAAAGTTTCAGGATCTACCTTAACTGTTATTGTTACAGGTGACTTGGGCATTCGCAATTGTGCTTTAGCAAAAAATTCTTCTGACAAGGGTGGAATATCTGAGGTGTCGATATCTTCGTCACTCATTGCATCGACTCTAACCCAATCGGTTCTTGAGGTATTGTTCATAGCGTTTTCGTTCGTGAGACAGTGCCTTTCTTAATGAGATGATCCGAACCATTTCTTCACCAGGCTCGGTGTAAATAACTACTACGATTCGTCCATCAAGTAGTCCAATACCGAGATACCGATCCTCTCCATAGTCTTCTCGTTCATCTAGGTAGACAAGCATGGGTAGATTAAAGATGCGGAAAGCATCAGCAAAGTCGAAACCATGCTTTGTGATGTTGCTTTGGTTTTTACGCTCATCCCACTCAAACTTCATGGACTCAATATACCAGTGACACCGGAAAAATCAACTGTGACTACATCACCGGGATTGAATACCACTAAACTGTCTCCTCACTTTCAGGAAAAATTGAAGCTGCGTAGTGTAACGAGAATGATGCTAAATCAAGCTGATCTTCCCGTTGACTGGCAACTTCTAACCAACCTTGAATTGCATCTTGCAGCATTTCTAACAAATGTTCGTAGCTGTCTCCCCAAGTGTGACATCCTGGTAGGGCAGGTACAGAACCACACCACACCCCGTCTTCTTGCCAGATAACTGCTTTAATTTTCATCGCCAATCATCTCCACAAGATTGCGACTAATATTGTAGCGTCAAGCCGAGTGCGACGCCGAATAGCCCGTCGTAGACATCGCTTGTCCATTGCATTGAGGTGTTAGCCTCCCACAGGTGCGATCGCACAAAGTGTAGTTGCTAAAGATACATAAATTTCTATGAAGTAGATAATGTATCTGATGATGCTTTAGAATCATCTAACTCAGTCAGAGCTATCTTGACACACGCACGAACACCTTTCCAATCAACTTCTGACAAGTGACCAATCAAAACCAAATTAGCAGAGGGTGGTAAGGTGACGATAAAACTTCTGAAAACAGACGCAACCCGCAAACCTGCTGCTGCCCAATCCTGAAGTGTGTAATCAGTAATTCCAAGGGCAGTTGTCTGAGTAGTAATGAGTCCAATGATTACATCGGGGCGGATTGCCTGATAAGTAGCAGATGACAGAACTACAGCAGGACGGCGCTTAATACCAGTAACACCGGGAAAATCAACTGTGACTACATCACCGGGATGGAACGTCACCAAATTCCTCGCGCCGTGGAAGCCCCTAAATTCTATTTATGGGGGCAAGGCGCAGGCGAATTTATTCGCTGCCAAAAAAATAGTAAGCCATGAGATAATATCAGTATGTCGAAATTGGATTTG
>NZ_JAIVFQ010000126.1 GCF_020829495.1 Nostoc favosum CHAB5714
ATGCTGTTGTCATCGTCCAGGTATGAAACAATGTCACCACCAGCTGCATCTAGTCCCAGGTTTCGAGCGTAGCACAAGCCAAAACCACTGCTCGGTTCAGGGTGTTCCATTTCAATGTAACTGATGGAAAAATCAGCTCTTGCCTTAATGCTGTTGATGATATCTTTGGTATCAGCATTAGCGCCATCATTGATAACGATCCACTCGAAATTGCGGTCAGTTTGACTTTGAATGCTTGGCAGTGCAGTAGATGCAAGCTGCATAGGTCTGTTGTAGGTTGCAGTGATAATTGATAATTTCAAAGCTCTATACCTCTATCAGTTGATTGCGTTATTGTTGAATCGATCGCAGTTTGAATTTGCTGCCATCTTGCTATATCCTCGTTTGTTATACCCCTGGCGGTTTCAATTTGATTACTTGCAAGAGTTAGCCGAATTAGCGTTAGCTTTTCATTGGTTCTGGCAACAGTTAAACTTTGCGTGGTGCTATTGAAGCTGATCTGGTAGTTACTACCTTCCAAGACAAATAGGTTTTCTTTTTCTGTGCGAATGGATTGGGGATAGGCAGTTGCTTGCTGCCCAAAGAGCAGTCTAGCTATGGGGGCAATTGTAGCAGCGCGTTGCATCTGTTCTTGTTGTAATTGCTGGTAGTTCCATTTCCCAAGTTCTATGCCCAAATCCATTTTTACCAAACGTTCTGCTAAAATTGCCATTTCTATCGGGCCAACACCTCCAGGGACGGGCGTAATGTTCTGGGGGATGCTGTAAGCACTGCGGTCTACATCGCCAGCAGCACCAGAAGCAGTAGGTGTAAAGCCACCATCGACAACCAAGCGATGAGAGGGGAGTACATAGTCCGTGAAAATTCCTCGTCTTCCGGTGACTGATACCACAATGTCAGCATCTTGAGTTCTAGTCAGGTCATCGCCGTCTTCTAAACAGAAACAACTGATTCTGGTTACTTCTAAATATTTGATGACACCATTGCCCACAAAGCCACCTCCGCCGACAACTGCAACATTGGAATCTCTTTGTGCGTAGGATTCAACAATTCTGGCGATTCCTTCAGCAGTAGCACAACTTTCAAAGAAATTGTTGCTTTGTCTGCGGACGATATCTATATCTTTTTGTGGCTCTAATAGCCCAATTGAGCTTGTAAACTTCGCTGGAATTGGATATTGAACAATAGCAGCAGTGACTTGGGTGTTTTCGTTAATGGATTGAACAATGCCGTCAAATTGCTCTACTGCGATATTAGGTGACAGCACAATATAATTGGGAGTAATGCCAATAGCGTTGAAAATAGCTACTT
Source organism: Nostoc favosum CHAB5714 (assembly GCF_020829495.1). Classification (GTDB taxonomy): domain Bacteria; phylum Cyanobacteriota; class Cyanobacteriia; order Cyanobacteriales; family Nostocaceae; genus Nostoc; species Nostoc favosum. The sequence continues at coordinate 1,312 of NZ_JAIVFQ010000126.1, forward strand.
TTTGTTCTGCTGAGATTCTGGCTGCTTCATATCTAGCTCTTAATTCATTGCTGGCATTTTCTGAAGCCTCAAATCTGATGATTGCTACTTCTTTTTGAGATGCTTGAAATATGGATTTGTATTTTTGACATTCTTGCTTTACGTGTTCTCGTATTAACTGTCCGTCTATGAGCGTCATTTAATATGGCGTTAAATTTGATGAAGGAAATTGTCTGGTACAAACAATTTTCTGAATTTATAATAGGATTTGTTGGAATTAGGTAGGGCGTTTGGTGATTTCACCAACTTCTTTGCCGTTGCAGGAAACCCAGTTAGTTACGTAGCGTTCAGTGTCATGGAAGCCACTAAATTCAATACTGTTATCAGAACACTTCTCTTGGAACCATTGTTGTGCTTCTTGTTCTGTATTGAATGTTCTAGCGGCGACTTCTTCTACTGGAATCTTCCAGTTTGTATTGCCATACAAATCGCAAACATAATGTGTCATATCTGTTACTCCTTTAACAATATCTAAAAACCACTATGACAATTTTAAATCAACAACAGCAGGCTGAATTAATTATCCAACAAGCTTGCAAGGAAAATTTTACTGATAGCGAGAAAGCTATTTACGATGACTTTATTCTGGAAGCGGGGGTAAAATACCCAGCCAAGATGACTGAGGCCACTGCTGATGCTTTGATTAGATACCTTAATGGCTGCGAAGCATCTAACGAGTTTGTTGCTAATGTAGTAAATCGCCTCGCGCAAGTTGCCCCTGCTCATATCATGACTAAGGTTCTTCTTAGTGATAATGACGGCGATGGTGTGCCTTTATACGAGGAATTAAAACTTGGAACAAAGGCTACCGAATTTGATACCTCTTTTGAAATAGCGGCTGCAAGACAAAAACAATATCAATTTTCTCCAACTCGGAATTGCGATATGGAGTTATAAGTATAATTCATCACTAAATAATAATCTGTAGTGGATATGAGATCGTTATTCTCTAAAACGACTGAAAATAGAGATTAACCAGTTGCTACACAGGGGTAGACACTTACTCTTAGCTCGAAGTAAGTGTCTTAGAGGCTTTTCTCAAATATCGCCATCTTTCCCATACTCAAAATTAACCTTCGATATACTGGGTGTAAAAAATGCGCTTACGATTAACAGTAGCGCATTCCCGATCTTGTACAGCGATCGCAATACTCCCAGCCCAAATAATCAGGCGATTCCCCTGTAAGTTTAACTTTGGAAAATTACCCCAGTGTCCTGATCTTCATCCCAAAACCACCAGCCTTGGGATAGTTCAGAAAGAACGCGCATTAGTGCTAACTGTTGCTGTGTGATTTCCCCACCGCCGTAGCTAACGTTGCTAGTGCCATCCCATGATTTAAGAATTGATTCTAAATTGTATCCATTGCCCATAATCCAACTGGCATAGAAGCAGTCTTTGGATATTTCTTCCATGATGGCTAGCAGTTCGAGTGCGGCATCAGGATTGGGTGATTTTAGGGCTTCGAGTGCAAGGCGGAGGTTTTCTTCCCTGTCTGCAAGAAACTCCGAAAAAGCTGCTCTATTTGATGGTAAATTCTCCTTTTCAAGTGTAATTAATTTTCCATTTACAATCTTGACTGGAGTTATATTTGAGTAGTCAGTTCGGTCATCTTCACTTGCCTTTGCTTTCATAGCTAAAGGATGCCAGTGGATGCGTTCAATTTTATTGGTCTGAGGATTTGTCCATGTCCAGAATAGTTTGTGAGATGCAGCACCCTTAACTGTCAGATAAGTTCTTTTATGTCGAATGGGATAGTCTACACCTTCTTCTTTTTTGGCTTGCAAAAAGGCTTCTATTGATAGATATTCTTTATTGAGATATGCCATTCTACGTGGTGCTGTCGCAGATGAATAACCCGATATGCTGCTGCTATCATCATCTTTCAAGACTACCAAATTCCATTTTTCGTTTATTGGATTCTGTATCCAAAACTCAACTGATATTGTTTGTACAAACCGATCTAAAATTTGAACTACACAAGGATAGTAAAGTGTGAGTTGTTGGTTGCTATTAGTCATTACTATTCCATCCATTCGATTGGGGATATGGTTTTCTTTTTGGCGGGAAGTATCTTGACTTCGTAGCCATAAAGAATTAATTCATACAGAGTTTCTAATAGTTGGTTGGGTGATATACTGTCCCATTGCTTGCACTCTAAGATATGTTTCAATACCTGCTCTGGAGCATTAACTACCCAAAGACTGTGAATTTTTCTGTTTCTAAATCCCGCACATAATTGAACAATTGGTTGTAGCTCAGCTGTTGTTTTTGGTATGTGAATAATTGCTGAACTTATAGGAATTGTTGGTTTTGTTTCTATATTTTTGGGTGGTGAAAAATCGGGATCATTGTACCACTGTCCGTCGATTTGGTATGCAATCATTAGGTATGGCAATGCTTTAATCGCATTTATAGTTCCCCATCTTGTAGTTTGTCCTGCGTGAAACCAGATGTAAGAGCCGTTGTGTATTAAGCTGTCGCGTCTTTAATTTTCCAGAGTGTTCTCGTTGAAATCAGGGTTCCAGACCCGAAAAAGTGTAAGTTATAAGCGCAACAGCTTATCATGTACAATTTTTAGGATTTTGACTTGAGGTTTTGCTTGCCTAGCTAGTTGATAATTTCGTCTGTGGTAGAAAATCTAGCTAATTTTTCTAGCTAGAGAATAATTTCGTATTTGTATGAACACTTAGTTAAAACTCGCCATTATTTAGCCATGTGCAGTCAACTTCATGCTCAGGTAAAATACTTTGGATCTTCTTGATTGCTGAATTACTCCTAATAACTACCTTTACAAGGTGTGTAATAACTGTGGTGATTAATCTATGAACAGATTAATTTTTATTTAAAATATTCAATGATTTATTGAAAATAAAAAGTGCGCTATTTGAATTTATAGCGCACTTTTATTAAAAAGAAATTAATGATTTAAGCGTGGTGAAGGATAATATTTATTGCGTCTTGAGTGCTAATTTGATATTGTGTAGCAAGTTTATTCATATTGGCTTCACCATTTGCATGAGCTTTGAGAATTGCGCGAATAATATTTGGTGAAACATTTATCTCACAATTTGTAACAACTGGTTTGGGTAAAGCTTGAGAAATGAATAATTCTTTTCTTCTTAAGAAATGTATTTGACGGTAATGCTCTTTTCTGGGTATCCATTGACAATTTCCGGGAGCAAAGTCACTCTCTAGGTCAATACGTGTTATGACTGTTCCTTCGGGTGCTACTCCCATATCTTTTAAGAACTGGATAAAGTTATCGCGCCAGGATGCATCGACTTCAATTCCGCATCCGCCATGATACTTGTACTGATGGTGGTTCTTGTTATAGCAGATGCGCTTGATGTGTAACCAGGAGTTATACTCGTGGCTTTTACAGTGGCCGTGGACAGTTTTATCGCTCTTGAGGGTTTCGCGCTGCAAGCATCCGCAACTTTGTGTAAGCCCTCTTTTTAAGCTATTTTTACTGACATACTTTTGGGTTCCGCAGCTGCATAAGGTAAGGACTAGTAGTTCACCCCTTTTCCCCTTAACTTCTACATCGGATATAACTGTTAGTCTCCCGAAGTTTGCCCCAACTGGGATGGATTCTTTTCTTTTTTTACAACCGCAATTAGTTGACCGACCATTGGTGAGGGTGTGACTGTAGACAAGTTTTTGGGTTCCACAATCACACTGGCATAATACTTGCTTTCCTTGTTTGTCTAATATAGTCCAAGTACCGAATTTTTCACTTATATTAATTACTCGTTTTGTAGTATCCATAAATCATTTTGGTGCTATTACTGCTGGGTTATATATTTAAAACAAGCTGTTTTTCTTGCTCCAGTTCCTTCTTTATCCAGGCAAGTTGCTGTCCAATGGCTAGGTGCTGCATTGGTACTTTTGTCTCGTATCCCTTTGTTTGTAAAATGGGTGTTACCTCCTGTCTGTAAAGCTTGCCCGTCAAGAATACAAACTCTATTTCCGGGGACGCAACTTGTATGAGGCTTTCTGCTACTTGTCGTGCCCATAGTATGCGTTCCTGATAAGATAAGGAATAGGGGGATTTGTCGTAGGGTTTGATGATTGTTTCTGGGTTAATAACTTGATGTAATGGTGACAAGATATACCATCTTGAGTCTTGGTCTTCTACGTAGCGACGGCACGCTTGAAAGTGCTGGGAATAATATAAGTCTTTGGCGGCAGCAGGGTAGGTAAGCTGCTTGCCACATCCTGCAACCAGGTAGATTTTTTCCTTGGGAGTGAACTTTCTGTAGGTGCTGATCACCAGATTGAGGTTGTGGGCGATTCTTCCCATAGTATGCGTCCGTCCTTTGTTTGTCAGCCGAGGGTCAATCCTATGTCGCTTGAGAACCCTGCAAACATGACAGTTGCACTTTGGCGCACAGTGGGTTGGTATCCGAATTAATTTTTCCTCGTGGCTGACGAACATCCCACCGCCTAGTCCTTCCCGGATAAAAGTTGAACCATCAAAGGATAGTCCCATCTGAATAAAAGCTTTGGCATACTGAGGCTAGCATAATCCAAAAACGTGCAGGTGAGCATTTGGTTCGTGCAATGGTGCTGCGGAGTTGCTGTGCAATGGTGCGATGGCTACGCCCGGCGCAGGCATCGCACTCGCCTTTGGCAATACTCCTTCGGAGTCAATTAGCGATGGCGAAACGCCCGCCTTCGGCGATACTCGTTCCGAATCACTTCGCGATCGCACAACTTGAGTAATTGTTTTGATAATGTGTAAGTTAGTTGAATACTCTCTCGCCTGGGAAACAAGCCCACCGATGCCGAGATGGTAGTATCCCAGTCCCAGAAAATATTTTGCTACTTCGAGGCGTTCACTGAGAGACTGCCCGTGGATGACTGCTAGGGGTATCCTATTGGGAAGATAACTTTTAGCAAGCTGGATAAATGTTTCTGCTTGTTTAAGGTTGTATTCTTGCCGTTCCCTGATATTTTCTCCAACAAGTAAATGGTCGGGACAAACAATAATATCGCCGACCTTTGAGCGTTCTCGATATCTATGAATAGACCAGTAAGCATCAACATATTTACCGTTTAGAATGGGGATATCTTGGTCACGGTAGTTAAATGCCCCACAGTCATGAATAATAGGACTATCTGGAACAATTTCTGCCTTGATTGCGAGTGAGTATAGCCAGCCCACCGGCTGATACTCAAGCCACTGCCAGATTGGGATTTTTTTACCCTTGCTTCTAACAAAATCGCTCTTACCCAATACTGGATAGAAACCTAATTTCATAGTATTTAAACGAGCAAAACTTGATTTTAATTTTTTAAGTTAACCCTCTGCTTGGAAAGGGCTAACTAGTAGATGTCTGTATTTATTTGCAATATTCAGAAGATACTGCCGCCAACGGTTAGATACTCTTGTAGCAAGAGTGCTAATATCACTTGCTGGAATTTCTTCTGCTTCAGTTTCAAAAGTATATCAAAGTGAATCTTGGCGTGATACTTCATACCATCGAAGTGGATATTGAAGCTAGGATTGAGTTTAAAGTCTTGAATCATATTTTTATCCTTACTGGGGAAGATATAAACACTTGTTTTGTTCTGCTAGCCTATTTGTGTGATAGTTATCAAGAATCATTTTCTTAAATTCTTCTCTTGTTGCTTGCAAGTTGCGGAATATTTTGTCAGTAGGATAGAAGAATACCGACTGTTGGCGGCTGTAAAACCAGACCAGTTGATTGATAGTATAGGTATCATTGCTATCAAGCAGGACGTAACTAATTTGTTGGTAAAAATTTTCTAGAGAGAAGGGACGCTTTTTGGCAGTTGTTCGTACATCGATGAGAGTATTTCCAGCAATTATCTGGCAATCAGCACCTCCAAGATATTGACTTAAAGGGTATGAAGCATTGCAGGTAATATTTCCACTTACTTGATTAGCTACTGTTTGCCAGGTACGGGGTACAATACCGATGATTTGAGATGTATCTTGGATACTAGGAAGCCATTTTTTGAAGTATTCTGCTTCAAGCTGAAGAAATTTTTCTCCTTGTAGAAAAGGTTGAATAATCTCATGAATATTACGGCTACGAGCATAATTTTCTAATGCACCCAAGAGCATACACTTTAGAGCTTCTTCTTCAAGTGAATTTGAATTTGTAATGGAATAATCGAAGGCATATTCTATTTTGAGGGCTTTTGCTCCAACCTGAGCAAGACAATTGGTAAACCATGTTTGGTCTTCATAGATGCTTCCTAAATACTTGGCAAGTGCTTTGGCGATCGCATTTCCTACCAAGGGGAAATCTACCCCATCAACTGGTCTGATAATTTCTTGATTTTCTAATAGCTGGTTATGGTTAGTGATCATCTTGATGACTGTCTTGTTGAGTTTAGAGTCAAACCATCTCCTGATAGGTGAGTTTCTATTTTTTAGTTCGGATGTTAAGCTCACTTTTGGCTTTTTTGTTTGAGATACTACATTAAGTATCTGCGTGAGCTTTAGGTAGTAATTTTTACTGTAATTGTGTTATTTATTTAAATAAATTGAAAAACTTGTAAAGTAAGCTTTTTGAGTTTTAAATTCTGGAATTGAGGTAAATCTGCGTAACTTATCAACCAAAGTTTTTATATTGTCAATGCGACTTTCCAAACTTGGTATTAGACAACTTGGTGATAGCTAGTTTACAATTCAACCTCTCCCGACTTGGTTTTAGGTGCAGCCGCAACAGTTTGCCGTTGAGGGGAGGGTATGTGTTCAGTTGGGGTATATTGCTGCCGAATTTCTTCTCCTCGCCATTGTTGTAAGTCGCTCATAATGTCTTTGAGGGGAACAAAATCGACGACTGTTTCTCCTTTCTTTTCAGCTTCATTTGTCTTATGGTTTAAAATCTTGAAGTATATCTCCCTCTGGTCGGCAATTGGTAACTTGCCGTCATTCTCATTTATCCGCTGAAGAATCTCTTCATTACCCTGGTTCATTGCCTTTCCCCAGTCAGGGCCACCATGCTTGACCATGTTCGCCCATTCCTCAGCGATATATGGGTGAACTTTCACAGGTATATCACCAGCTGCTTGTATTACTCGTTCTTTGGGTGCGGTTGCAGGTGTAGATTGTTCATTACCGAAGATTTGTTCCAAGTTGAGTTTGCTGGCGTTCTGGGCAATAAACTTGACTTGGTTGATGTCGTAGTCAGAGATATTCATCTTGCTGACCTCTTTGGTAATGCCGGCTTCGGTTTTAGTTAGGTCAAACCGGACAAGTTCCTGAGTACCTTTCTCTTCATTAGTTTTAAATAATTGCAGGCTGGCTCGATTATTTTCGGGGTCGCGCGATCGCTTGATAGTAAATTCACCTACTGTAAGTTCTTCCTTATCAGCCTGGATGAGGACATTATTGAGAGTGTGCAACATCTCATTTTGTTTGAATACTTCCAGCGTTTTAATCGTGCCAGCGGGTGCAAGACTTCCCAGGCTATTTGCTACATCACGGATATCGGCATTGTTGAGGTCAGGGAGCTTGCCATTGTCGCCCAAGTACTCTGCCACTATCAGAAACTCCTGACGTTCAACAGGTAACATCTCTGTAGGTTTTTTCGTTATTTTGGGTTCCTCTTTTTTGTTGAATTTAAAATCCATCAAGGAGTTTTCCCACCCAAATAGTTCATCACTGCGACGGTGAATGCTAACAGTGTCTCCCTCTTGGCGAATCACAAATGTATCGCTACGGTAAATACGCGACCCATCTTGTTCAAGAGTGCCGTATTTTTTTAACATTGCGATCGCGGTTTCAGCAATGTCTTTATTTTCCCCGTTGTAGCGTTCCTCCCGCGCTTGTTTATTATTAATTTGATAGATAGGTACTTCAACCTGACGCGCCCACTGCTGCGCTGCTGACTCTACACCTTGGGAGTTAGCTACTTCTTGATAGATAAATTCAGGTGTATATTTGTTTCGATTATTAGTTTCTAGCTCCTCTGGCTCTTGTGCAAAAAACTGATTGTGAGTTGCATTTTCGTTTACCTCTCCTTCAGTTTTATCTTGAGGTTGGTAGGTACTAACAACTATCTCTCTGATTTGAAGAGTTTCTTTGGACTGTGCGATTTCTTCTTGAAGATTATTGACCACATCATCTCCAAAACTTTCATCTGCTTCTATTTCAACAGATGAGTTTATTTCTTGAGTTATGAGCGAACTGTTTTCGCTGTTTTCATCTTGTAGTAACTTATTTATAGTCAGCTGACTATCATCTAACAGTGGATTTACTTGTATAGCAGTGAAATTTTCATGATCAGATAATAACTCTTTTGTATCTTCAGAATTTTCAATAATTTCAGCAGATGGAGGTAGTAGCTTAATCAGTGGTTCACTTGCTATGTCTATTATTTCATCTGGGGTAAGTATTTCAGTGACGAGATTAGTTGTACATTTACCTTCGCTATTTTGTTCGTAGATAACGATTTGTTTTTCTGAACCCTCTGACTCCAGATAAGCCGTAATTTTCAGAGCGATATCACCTGTTTGCTGATAATCACTATTTAAATTGGGTACATCTTCTACTAATCTGGCAGCAATTCTTTGTGCTTGATAGTCTGTAAAAGGTTCAGTTTCTATTGTGTATTGACCTTCTATTAATAGATCGGGTATTAACACAATATTAGTTTCTTGATTGCTTTTTATACTTTGGCTGGCTAAATCTATCTTTTCCCATTTATACGCACCAGGGGCAGATTCATCAGGTACAAGATTGTAAATGTCTTTGCCAACTTCAATTGCGATTTTACTTGCTTCTTGAGCTTCTTTGAGTTTTTCGAGAATTACTTTAGTTATCTTAGTAAGTGCATTGATGAGGGTTTTACTTAATTCCCGACTTGTTTTAATTGCAGTATCGCCTGTATTTAAATATGATTCATTAATTTGAGTTTGTCTGGGGTCAAACATATCTTACTTTGAAATGGGTAATTTTTTATGAAATCGGGCTGAAGCTGAGGTAGTTTTATTAAATAAAAAATTTAACCTCTTCAAGTGATAGAGAGGTTGAATTTCCATTTTGATGTTTGTTTTGACTTAGTTCTATTTGGCTATTTTTGAAATTTTGATTTATTTCGCTTAGTTGTTCGCTTTGGTTAGCAATAATTTTTAACATTGCTTCTAGCTTGTCATCTAGTCTGGATATTTTAACTTCCATTGATGTTAGTTTTTCTTTTGCTATAAATATTTCTTGATTGATTTGTTGGTGCTGTACATTAATATCCTCACAAGTTTTATGCCATTTTTCTAAGAATTTGGTTAATTCTATTAATAGCGTTGTCGAGTTGTATGTCGTAGTTTGTGACTTTTTCAGAATATTCAATAAGTCGTCTAACTTTCCGTTCAATATCTCTTCTATACTCAAGTTGTTGTTTTTCTGCTCTGTAATATTCATTGATAATTGCCTCGTAAGAGAGTTTAACTTTATATTCTGAATTCCACATACTATATTGAGGGAAACTAATGTCAATTAAGTTTCCTTGGCTTCCTGTGGCACGGTTGAAAATAATATGTATGTTTACTCTTTGATAAGGAAGTAGATATGCAACATATTGTTGTTGTTCAAAACCAATTAAATTTACATGATGTTTGATTAATTCACCATAGTTGTTAACATTTATTTCAATTTTATCGATTACGATCTGTCTATGTAGCCCATGAAGTTTCACTCTTGGTCGGAGGATAAACTGTTCCTCAAAAGAGCTAATAATTGAATGTGCATTCTTGCTATTTACTTGATTTGAACTAATTAATTGACCTTTTTGATGATAATTATTTATTAGCTTAATTATTTTTGTCTGAGTGATATTTTCGTCTTTGACGCTACATTGTATCATTTTTAGAAAAAGCTCTTGTATGCATCAACAGGCAACGGTGCATTGCCTGCTTGTACGGGTGCTTGTGGGATAGGAAACTTCCGATCTACTTCCTTGACTCGCAAATCTAAATCTTCCTGTGTGGGCTTTTTTTGGGTACTTTTCCTAGCAAGCTCCTTAATGACTTTATCCCACTTAGTATCGTTTTCTTGTTCGAGTCCAATAATATATTTCGGGATTTTGATATTTTTTAATATTGGTACTGAACCCTCATTTTTATTACTATAAGCTGGGTTGATAAATAGACATTTCCCCGGTGGTAATTTGAGGAATTGGGCAGGCTCGAACAGCTTCCGAGTCCGTTCTTGTTCGCTGATAGATGTGCTAGCCCTACCTCCTCCAGTTGAGCGAGATTTTTGTTTATATTTAATTTCCTCTTCACCTAAATATGCAGAAAATAATCTAGCAGATTCTTCTTCACCAGGATTAAAAACAAATTTTGTGCCGCACGCACCGAGGATGGCTTTAGAGATTTCCCTACCATAAATCTTTTCAAGCTGACCCATATTTTGCCAACCCAGGATACCGCAGAATCCTTCGGAACGAGATTCGTTAAGCCATTTAAATAAATCTGGAAGGAAGATACTTGGCAACTCGTCAAGACATACTACTAATGGGCCATCTTCCTTGCGTTTTTTGGCGATACTGCGGGAAACTACCATGTGAAGAATACTGGTCATCAGGGGGCTGACGGCATCGCGGCGTTCGCGGTCTAACCCGAAGATAATCATCTGTTTGCGTTTTACCTCCAGCGGGAGGGTTGTTTTACCGACAAAGCATCCCAATGTACCCCTTGCCATGAACCGAGTGAACATCAATGAAGCGCTACCAGCGATACCCGCTACGGTTTTTTCGGAGCCAGCCGAACTAAATAATTGACCAAAAGCTATCTTAATCCAGGGGTTTAGTGCTGCTGCCATCAAGCGTTCGACCATCTTCTCGCTGGAAAGTATTGCCGCCGCCGTCATAATATCAGCGCGATCGCCAAACTCCTTGGTTAACATTAAGATAGCCTGCGTCAGCTGATCGCCCGCAGGGCCAAAGAATGCATCCTCAGAGGCATTACCCAACAGGCGAAAGTTCTTGTTAATTACCGTAGCTAACTGCCGTGCGGTTTCAGCATCGGAGGAATCGCGCAAGAAATCGATTGGGTTACATACCTCCGATTCGGGGAATCCCGGTGCGAAGACGTGTACATCATACCCCTTTGATTTGGCATAACTGGCGATTTTGGCAAGACTTGCATACTTGAAGTCGTATAGTACTATACCAAAGCCTTGGTCAATTGCTGAGTAAATCATCGGGTTGATAGCCGAGAATGATTTACCGCTACCAGGTGCGCCAATTACAGCAGTTCCGCGTTGGACATCGGGTACATAAACTGGTACTCCCCCGCTCCCCTTGGGTGATTTTTGACCCTTGTATCTATGTATTCCGATATACAGGCTGGCACTATCACACTTAGGAGCTAAGATTTGCTTCAAGGCTTTTTTCTTAGCTTGGGCAGTTTCCTTTGCTCCGCCCCAATAGCTAGTAGCAAGCTTGCCTTTTTTACCGTTACTAAAAAGCTGTAAAAGCAACATTAAGCCAATTCCCCCTGCAAGTAGTAAACCTTGAGGTGACATGAGCTTATCTGTATATTTACTAAAGTCAGTATTACTATTTTTATGAGCAGCTTTTACTTCTCTAACAGTCTTAGTTTTAGCAGTTGCAAACAGATAATTATTCATATTAATCTGTGTTAATTTGGCATGAAATAATTGAAGAGATATGGTATTAAGTGAAGTTACATATTTATCCGTTATTTGTGTAGGGTGTCTTATCCAAGTCAAAAGTTAAAAGCAAGAGGATAAATTCTTCTATGATTGCCTTTTTACTTGTTACTTCTTCGGTACAGTGAGGGGTGTACCAAGGATAATTGGGTCTATCTCGCGGTAGGTGAAGAAGGGAACTGGGCCAATGAAGTAGGGTGAACAGCCCAAGTCAACCCATCCCCGCTTGCAGATACGGAAGAACATCGCGGTGGTGATACTACCGTCTGCTTCGTTAATATCCCAAATGACTTGTTTAAATGATTTCCCAAAGGGATGACGACCTGTGGGTTCTTTCCCACCGTTGAGGCTGCCCAAGATGCCGAATCCGCCTTTAACGTTTTGGTCTTTACCAGACATCCATTGTGCGCCAACGATAGTCTCACTGCCCGAAACTTCGATGTGACCGCACTTTTTCTCGCACGGGACATTAAACCCAGCTTGATAGCTACCGCTTATTGACTTCCAGCGTCCGCTTTCAAGCGAACCGAGGGGTAAGTCTACTTTGCCGATAAAGCTAACATCGGGAATTGGTACGCTGGGGAACTGATCAAACGGTACATCAGCTAATCCCGGAACTTTACTAATTGTTGTGTTTTGCCAGTTAGTAAAGTCCTTTAGCTGTGCATCCTGAATACCGGGGATGCTGGTTAGTTTATACTTATCGAGTTTGACGTACTTACCGAGTTCCACTTCTCCCAGTTCGGGATAATTGTCTAGCACTTCACCAACAGTTTGGTAGCTTGCGGTGCTGCCTGTAACTTTGGTCACTAGTTCTTTAATTGGTGGGATGGCTCCGACTTCTGAATCTTCAAGCTTGGGAATTGCTTCGGCGAGGTCTTCGAGTGTTTGCCACTCTAGTGTCTCAAAATCTGACAGTTTGAGATTTTTGAGGTTAATTCCCGTGATGTTGGCGATATCTTCAAGCGTAAAATCTTCAATATTGAACTCAGTTGCTTCAAAATCGCCCAGTTCCATGACTTCGGCAAGGCTTTGTCCGGTACTCCAGGTGCGTGTCTCCTTCATACCAGGGTTTTTGATATTAGGGAATTCGACGCTGCCAGCACCGCCAAATTTCATATTTTTGAACGTGATACTACTCCAGTCAGGAGTAGGTGCGCCGTTGACGTATTTAGTTGCGACGGGCTGTGGCTGTTTGGTTTGTTTTGTTTTATCTATCGAAGTGTTCAAATTTGAATACTTCGATGGAACTGTTTGAGCTACTGCTTTCTCACCGAATAGGAGACTGCCGATATTGTAGCTACCTCCAAACCGGATTAACCCATGTAGGGCAAGCCCTGCAATAAGTCCTGCAACCATCAGGTAGCGTAATTTATTAAATTTTTCCATCCGATACTCAAGCGCTCGGTTGGTTTTTTTGTGAGTGGTTTCCTGACTTGCAGCTCTCACTGGTACAATCGCAGTTACCTCGGTTGTGATATCTAAAATTTGGTTGTTGGAGGTCAAATTTTCGTTATACATCACTGGTTATTTAAAAATTATTGATTCAAGAGAAAGTTTGTTTTACCTGTATTTGGTGTTATGGGAGTGTTATTGGGCTGTGGCGGTATTTCTAAGAAGCGCTTTCCACCTAGCACCATGAGTTTTTCAACCAACTGCATTGATACTCCGGTAGTGCTGGCGGCGACAACAAGTTCCTCTCCTTGCGATCGCAACTCAACAAGTTGGTTCAGACGCTTCCAAAGCTTGCTGTCTGTCGTAACCCACTGGTTTTTTAAGGCAACTTGCATCCCTTTGGCGATATGTCTGCTATCAG
>NZ_JAIVFQ010000127.1 GCF_020829495.1 Nostoc favosum CHAB5714
GTGGATACAGTCGGATGAGGATAGCCAAAACCAGCTGACTTCTGACTACTCATCTTCTTTGCGGGTAGAAAATCTTACCTGGTTAGGAGAAACATCTGTTGGAGAAGATGTAGAGCATTTTTGTGATATTTCAAATACAACTAGGATAGGCGTTTGGGGAGAAATCCTAGAACTAAAGTTAGTAGATTTAATTGCTGATTTACCGACTTGTTTGCACGATGCGTCATGGTTTGCCCTACTGGCAACTACCATGATGCTAGTGGATAAGGAACTAGACCGAGTATGCGTGCATCCACAAGATGAGTATTTTGCCCGGACTATCGCGCTTGAAATTTTAGCAGATTTGGGTGATTATTACTTAGCCAAAGGTCATCCTTATTTAGATTTTCCTCTATCGTTAGAAGACGCTAAATCATTACTGCCAGTTAATAGAAAGCAAGAGCTAGAAATCGAGTTAGATAAATTTATTATTGATACTTATGAAGACGATTTTGATGATGAATCTCCAGACCTTAATGAGTTTTCAACCATCTATTTACAAGAGATTTTAAAAGAGTTTTTTATTGAATTTGATTGGCAGGGTGATATCAATCAAGAGGCTGTTGCCCAACTCCAACAGAAGTACGGTTCGCAGTATTCAGAAGGTGCGTTTTCTCCTGAAACTGAGGGACACGAACGTTGGGGGAAAACGCTTGTTTTTCTCAAACAGTTTATAGGTCTGGATTCCAGTTTTATCGAAAGCCAGAGCGATTTATTCCTTGATGATGAATCTCAGGTGGCTGATTTACCTGATTACTTCTGTATCGAGTCTCATTTAGAACGTTGGCAAGACCGAACAGTTGTTTTATCACGGTTGGTTCATACTTTGGTTTATTTCATGCTGGTAGGGCGAAATTATCATCCCAGTCATCTGCAAGATTTGATGGCTATTCCAGCTTCCTCGCGGGCGATATCCAGCTTACAAGCTTGTTTGGGTGTAGCTGCTTACAGAAGTGGTTTTTATATGGCTGCTTATAATATTCCTGAATCAGAAGTTGGGCGCAACTGGCTTTTAGAAAAAGCTTTCCCTAGCCTGTGTGATTTTTATCAAACAGGTCGGTTGAGTGGGAAGCAATAATTAATATTTTATTGTTAGTTGACAAATACAAATTTATATTTATGAAAAACTACTTATTTATAGGATTGTTGCTCTTACTGATTGGATGTTCATCTCCAGAAAAAGAAGATAAAGTCTCGGCTGTCGAATCGAATTCTTCACCTACCCCATCATTATCCTCAGCTAATGTTAATAATGCTATGCCATCGCTAAATCCAGAAGCGTTGCCTGATTTATCAAATAAAGAGAAGCTTGGAGAAGTTAATGCAGAGAACGACTTAATTGACTTGTTCTATTTTGATGGTAATGGTGTGAAAGTCAGTTTAACTATAGCAGCTGATAAAGGTTGTTTTGTCTACGTGCGGCGCAGTACTCCAGACCGAGTTGGTGAGGTTGAAATTGAGTCATTACGGCGCGAGAAATTGGGTCTGTGGCGTTCGTATAACACTCAGCGACTTATAACTCAACCTGCTGGCAATAAACTAAAGGTTTATTCATCAAGTGAGGAACTTTATTCTACTTATGAAAATCCTGCTGTATCACAAGAACTCCTTGTGGCAGTGAAGGAATTGAAAGAGCGTGAAAAATCGTTTAAATTACTTTTACGTCAGGACTTGAGGGCAAGTGATTCAGCAAGACGAATTTATGTCAATCAGTGTCAGAAATTAGGTAATTTTTATTATAAAGAAGAACTACCTCCTCTCACAAAGAAGGAGAGGAAGGACTTTGAAAAGAGTGTAGAAAAAAGTACTGAAAATTAGTTATGAGAACAGTGATAATTGCTCCATCTGAATATTACTTTCAGTTGTAGTTACTTTAACAGGGTGTTTGTTCTTATTTGACGACCTTTTACCCCACCCTTCTTTCGCCGCGTGTTTGACTATGCGGGAACGGATATCAGCAGCTAGGGTTTCATAATCAGAGCGGATTTTTTCATACTGAATTGGGGTTGTACCAATCTTCTCCCACAGTTTATCGTATTTGAAATTCTCAAAAGGTCTGTGCCTGACGAGGGCATCATGACTTGCCCAGAGGTAAACATCTGTCCATTCAGATGAAAGCGGCACTTCAAAAGCAATTGGCATCATAAGTGCAACAACTTCGCTGCTAGAGGCGAGTTTACCTACTTCTCCCTTTTCTATCTCTTTTAACGCTGTATCTAATCTATCGACTGCGATCGCTTTTCCTACCCAGGACGGAATTGACTGTTGCCAGCCGTTCTGCTGAGTTACAATTGGCCCAGCTATGTATTGAACAATTTCATGACTTGCTCCTGCTAGATTAAGTAGACTGGCTGTTACAGCTTTGTTAATCCCTTGGCTGGTTAGTAGCTGAAGTATCTTTCTAGTGCTAGGAGTAAGAATTTCGCTAGCTTTTTGGCTTTTGCTGTTACGGATTGTTTCTTCGACATCGAATAAGCTTTGCTGCTGGTTCATATTCCTTATGTGTAAATAAATACTGCCAGCTAGAAATACTTCTAACTGGCAGTGCTTTTTGATAATGGATGGGTTTTGCTATGGCAGAAGTAGGTTATCCCAAACGCTTCTAGGAGTAACGTGATGCAGCAATTGCTTCCTTGCTTGAGTGAATTTAGCTAGCAATTGAGTGCTTTTTAATTTCTGCCACCAGTTGTGTTGCAGGTAGGTAAGCAGCCATAATTGTGTCTCGTGATTCCAGCTTGAGATGGAGTTACTCAAACTGAGTGCGTTGAGGATATCGTCAGGAGGGACTTCCAGTTGAGTTATGATTTCTTTTGAGATGGAAGCTAACATTGTGATGTTGGCGATCGCTTGACCAGGACTGCCTGAACTGATAGCTAGTATTTTTTCTGTTACCTCGATTTGTTGGTCTTTGAGGACAGAAATAACCTCCTCATCAGTTAGCCTTTGGAAAGGTATGATTTGACACCTACTCTTGATAGTAGGTAATAGCTTTTGAGGATAGGACGAGATCAGGATAAATATTCCAGTTTTCGGTTCTTCCAGCGTCTTGAGAAGTTTGTTGGCGGCGGTAGGGTTGAGCATATCTGCTTCGTGGATAATCACCACCTTTTGCTTGCCCTCGACTGCACTGGTTGAGAGAAATTCAATTACCTCGCGCACCTGTTCTACTCGAATAGCAGGTATACTTTTCTGCTGGGAGGTGTTTTCGGGATGGGTTGGTTTGATTTGTAAGATGTCTAGATGGTTATTTTCTCCTGCGATCGCAGAGCGACTCTCTCTTGGGAGTATCGCATTTGCGATCGCCAGAGCAGTTTTTCCTTTCCCTACTCCCTCAACTTGACTGCTAAATAGGTATGCAGGAGCAATTTTATTCTGTTCGATTGCTTCAGTCAGGAGAAGTTTGGCGGTATGCTGTCCGGTGATTTCTGTAAATGGGTTGTTTTTCATATCGTAGAAATTTCAGCAATTCGACTGGTTAGGTTGTCAACTCCGCTTTTGAGTTCGGCTTCGAGTTGTACAAGTAAAGTAAGACTGTTTTTAAGCTTTTGAACGCCTACAAACTTGACTTCCTCTTTGAGGTAATACAATCTTTTGGGATTTTTAAGTTCTGCTATTTCTGCAATCTTAGTATCAGATAATTTAGTTTCTACCCCAGCTTTGGTTATTAACCAAGTGCGGAAAATAGAGGTAAGTGTTGCTACTATTTTGAGCGGGTGTTCATTATTCTCTAGTAGTTTAGATACCTGCACTACTGCCAAATTTGGACGATTCCTTAACATAGCAATAGTAAGCTTTAGGTAGTCAGTATTATGATTACCAACGAGCTGTTTTACTTCCTCGACAGAGATTATTTTTCCGCTTGCATAAACAGCAAGTTTAGCGAATTCGCTATCGGCTCGTGCAGTGTTATTGCCAATTGCTTCGGCTAGGTAATCAGTGACATCTGGTGTGAGTTTAACTTGATGGATGGCTGCATAATTTCCTATCAAGTTAACTATCCCCTTTTTATCCCAACTAGAGACGAGGGGAAACTCTTCTTGTTGGGCATATTTTAGGATAGTTTTTACTACTGTCCTGCGCGAATCTGGCTTTTTATTACCAGTAATTAGTAGAATGTTGCTTGAAGGTATTCGGGAAAGGTGATTTTCAAGTTCTTGGTTATTATCTTCATTTGATAAACTTCCAATTAGAGAATCGCTGTCTGTATGAATAATTTTATTACCTTCTCCAAAGGGCAAGGTCATAACCTCAGTAAAGACTTTGGCAGCAATATTTTTCTCATTTCCAGATAGCTTGACGTAATTAAAAGCTTTCCATTCCGCATGAACATTTTGATTCACTAAATAATCAATTTTTTGATTGAGTAAGTAGCTATCTTCGCCGTAGTATAGATATACAGTCATGATAGATTAGATAAACATTTATTTATCAGGCGTTAGTCGTAAGCGGTGGTTTAAAAAAATAAGAGTTAGTATTAACTCTTTTCATATCCTTAGTATTTGTTATATAGCCGCTAGCAAAATGTAGCGATCAGCAAATACTTACACTTAATTTTGTACTGACTGTACTGACTTATGATTTGAGACTTTCTCAACAGGATTTTCTACTGATTGAGTACCCAAATATTTCCGCCAAGAATCCAATTGTTGGAGATACTCTATGACTCCACTAGAACCAGTTACCTCATATAGCGCAATAGCTGTTTCCCACTCCTTTAAGCTGGCTTTTTTCTTGGAAAGAATTTTGACTATAGCTCCTGGAAGTTTAGTCTCTTTACCAGTATCTAGATTTAGATGTGATACCCTTTCTAGTAATAGTTCTTGTTCGGATAAAGGAACACCACCATCTTCGATGTTTATAGTATGAAGTTGGGCACTAATTCCTGATAGAGGAAGAGTATGCTGAATTAATTTTTTAACTTTCTTGGTTTTAGCATTCCTCCTTTTTGGTTTAACGATAACTGGGTTGTTTGGGTCTGCAACTTCGTAACACTGGGGAAGTTCTAGAGAAAGTTGACCTGTTAAGTGCCATGATGCACTTCGTTTTTCTGGCGGGGTGATCCGGTACGAGAACTCAGCTGTTTTTCTCGCATCGCCAAATTTCCTTAATTTGACCCGCATCTTGTAGCTGATAATTCCTTGAATGTAGGTTTTTGGGTCTAATATTATTGGGTTTGTATTTTCCCACCACTCAATTTCAACAACGCGATCGCCATCTAATTCGTAGATAGTTCTAACTCTGGCATTAGGATGAGATGAAAGGAATGAGTTCACCCAAGCCCTTTGTTTTTTATTAAGCCTGGGCTTGCGATATGAGGATTTATTTTTCATTAATTACCTTCCCAATTTAAGAATAATATCTCCATTACTACATCAATAAATTAATGAATTTAATCAGTAAATTAATGACTGATACTGTGTTTTTTAATCTGATTTTTGATGACATATTTTTTGTTTGCACGAATGCCTGAAAATACTTCAATGAAAGCCAATTTGGTTGTAAAGCATTTGTCAATATTTACAAATTATTGAAAATTCATGAATTGAAAAAAGACTTGATATTTATTATTTTCAGTGCTTAGGTTAAATATCAAGTTTATTCATCTAGAAAAGAGATAGCTGACGTTTATTACCTTCTAGTATTTCAGGAGCGGCTATTTTGAGGATTTCTTCTCGCCTTTCTTTGATAATGTCAAGATAGTATTGAGGTGAATAGCTCTCATTAGTGCTAGTATTAGTAATACCTCTGAGTCCGTAATAGTAAATTACTACATCACCAGGTTTTCCTAATTTAAGAAGCTCTTTTTCCCCAACACGAATTTTGCGAGTAATGCAGAGTTTTTCTGTCGGGTATTTTCCTGATAAAATCTGCGATTTTACTTCTCTGAAATATTCCTCTGCCGTGGATTGGTTTTGGATTAAGTAGGTTAGATATTCAACAGGGAATTCTTTCTCTAGTTTTGAGCGAGAACGGCTTCTCCAACTACCTTTGCGGATAATCAAGTTATCTTTCAGCCATAACAGATAGTTCTTAGTTCCCCTTTGCGGAATAAACATTGCATTGGCAATAAACTCTAATTTGACGGTTATTCCTTTGGGTAATTCAGACTGAAGTGTGGCATACACTTTTTCTGGGTTGGGGTGAGTAAAGAACACCCCGTCAGTATCAACTTCTACAGGGATTGCACCAGCTTCATTGATTACCTCAATCATGAATTGTAGGATGCGCCGACCGTAAGCTGTTACTAAAGCGGCTGCTTCCATATCGTTGAAGGCGAGTTCCGATGTTCCGAAGAACCCAAACTGAGAATTAGCTAAAACTTTGGTGGATTCTCTTTTTTCCTTGGCAACAATGTCTCCGGTGCTGGCAACTTGTTCCAACCTTGATTTCTCATTTACCAAATATTGCAAGATGCTCAAGCCGATTCGCTTTGTATCTTTACGAGAGACAATTCCTTTCGACAATATGGTTTTGGGGTACATAGAACTGATATCGATGTATCCAACCTTTTTATATAGTCCTGGAATAGAGTAGGCTATCCCCCCTTGGAATTTATACTTACGGTCGGGTTTGGGTTTGTATTCTGGGTAGTGATGCGAGAATATTTGCTTCCACTTGGTGCCGTTACCAGCGAGGGCTAACTGCTGGAGGTTCATCCCCGGTACAACCAGTGCTTCATAGTGGTATGAAGGCACAAGTCTGTTAGCTATGAGTTGCGTATCTTCCAAGTCGTAAATAAGGTAATGCTTGATTTTCTGCCATCCCCTACTACCAGAATCGGCTTTCCAGCAGGCGAGAATTTCTTCATAGGGGAGAACCAGTCGCGCTTGCTTACGCAATCCCATTTCCAGTACCACCTGTTTAAGCGATCGCCCGTTAGTAAGTTCCTTGGCGACAAAATCCCACCTGAGAACGCAGATAAAGATATCTACGTGTAGGCAGTTGCGGATGAATACCTCCCGAATTTCCAGTGGTTCGCCGCGTACTTGGGCAGTTCGGATAGTGCGCTTCTTAGATGCAATTCCAAATGGATGGGAAATGCCATGTAACTCGCAGCGGGTGATGAGAAACGGTAGGTCAAATTCTGTTCCATTGTAGGTGTAAATTACTTCTGGTTTGCTTGCTTCTAGGTGTTTGAAAAACTCCAGGAGGATTTTACTTTCAGCTTGATCCATAAAGATGGCAATCTCCCCTATCTCCCTCATACAGCCAATTGCATAGATACGATTTTCTCTTGAGTTTATCCCTGCCGTCTCAATATCGACTACCAGAGTTTTGAGCGCCCCGTAGGTCGGAATATTTACTGTGGGATGCCACTCAGGTATTGGGGTAGTATCTGACCAGAATATGTCGAGTCTTTCCTCATCAACGATAATTTTATTACCAGATTTGGTAATAAAATCTCGGTGGTTGTAATTCATAATCTCAAAAATCAATTACTCTTTTTTGGCATGAATCCTTGTGGTTTAGTTGGTGGTTTCTTTGACGATAAAAATACCTCAAAAATTATGTCTAGATTATTAGGAAGTGCGAATATTGAAAGCGGCTGCGTATGTGGTTCTTTTTCTTCTAATAGTGCGGTCATAATCCTGTACCAGGGTACTGCTGCTAATATTGATGTTGTTGCTGTAAGCAGCCATACTGGAAATTCGCGTACTTTTAATTGGTTGTAAGTATTTTTAAGCTTTGAATTGTATTCCAGCCATGCAAATGCTACTAATTCTTTGAGAAGGTCTTGCCTACCATTGCTGTATATATATTTGCACGCTTCATCTACACATCGCTCATGAGTTTGTTTGTAAGCAATTGTTATTTCTAGCATTTGGATTTTTTCTGCTTCTGGTACTTTCCATTCGTTAATTGAGTCATTGCTGTATAAATTTTTGGCACAGCTAGAGGCAACCGCTAAAATACAGTCAAGGTTTTTTCTAAGTCTGTCAATCTCTAGCAGGCAGTCGTTAAAATGCGCTATTCCATTACTGCATTGAACTGAACTTCCCTTGATTTGTTCTGATAGCTGTCTGGTGGCGAATAGTCCATCGATAGTAAGTGTGCCATTAATGGCTATATCTAAAATTTCGAGAAAACGTTTTTTAAATAGTGCAAGGGTTTGTTTACGATCTAAGGTTTTAGGATGGGAATAGATAACTCCGCTAATTTCTGATTTATCGGGACATTGATTTCCTACGCCTGGAAAATGCCTCCAGTAAGGTGGCATTTTTTCACCTTTGGCAAGGCATAATTCGCCAAAACATTTGGAGCATCGCGGTAATTCGTCAATATACGTATCGAAATCTGCGATCGCTGCTGGTAATTCAAGTCCTGTACGAAGGCTAATTGCTTCAACTGGCATAATTTTAATCAGATACTTCCAGAATGCCAGTTGTTAAATTTTGTTGTGGTATTACTTGATATCTTAATTTTTTGCTTCCCAGTCAGGGCAGTCTTTATTAATATTGAGGCTTACTGCACAAGGTAGATATTTCTGTAGATGCAAGTGTATTATATTTAATGTAATTTTTGAATAAGCCTCAAAAAATCTTTCCCCAAAGTTTTTATTGGGGAAAGTAAGTGTTTTTACAAAGTGACGAACATTTGAATTAGGCAGTTTGTAATTGAGACTTCATCTGAAGCTCTTGTACCATTTGTACCCATGCAGGTGCTTTTTTACCTTTAATGGGAGTAAGATTGTTCCAATGCCTTTCGAGTTCAGATTGGGATAAATGTGGGAGTTGTTCCTTACCCCAATTGATAGCATCTTGGATTGTTTTCCAATTAGTCCAAGGTTGTTTTTCTTCTTTGATATTGCTTAACTCAATGAGTGTCGCTTCCAACCAAAGTTTAGCTGCCTCCGAGTCACGCATTAACTGTTGTCTTGACATTAACAGGGCAATACTTGCCTGAATCTGGGTTAGTTCCCACATCTGAGAAATAGTAACGAGTTCCTGCCAAGTGTCTTCCTCCAGTTGAGTAATTTCTCTATTATCAGGAGCAGTTTTAGCCACTAGCAGGTCTTTGAGAAACCCAGTTAAACTTGAGTATATGACGAATGGGTTTTTGCCATACTCAATTAAGTCTTGGAGGATTTGTAAGTTAGCTGTTACGTCTCCTTTAGCAAGGTTTTCTGTTAGGGTAAGTAGGTCATGTTCGGGAACGACACCTGATAATTCCCAAACCCAATTTGGTGTGATTTCATCTACTCCCAGGTTGCTCAATTGATCGAGCAATACAAGACAGTTGCGAATAAAACCTCCATAAGACTTGACGATCGCCCAAATACCAGGTGCGTTAATGTTGATGTTTTCGTTCTGGGCAACTTTTGATAAATACTGAACAAGTGTTTCTAGTTCTACTCTCCTAAAATCAAACTTTTGACAGCGCGAGATGATAGTTTCAGGAACCTTGTGTATTTCAGTTGTGCAGAAGATGAAAACTACATGACGGGGTGGATTTTCAATAGTCTTGAGGAGTGCTTGCCACGATTGACTGCTTAGGGCATGACATTCATCAATAATGAAAATTTTGTACCTTCCCTCAACTGGTGCAAACTGGGTAGTGGAAATTAACTCGCGGATTGTTTCTACCCCGCTATTGCTGGCAGCATCTAACTCAGTTACATCCAGGGAAGAAGAGGCTGTAATTCCCTTACATGAATTGCATTCTCCGCAGGGCTTGGTTGTTGGCTCCTGGGTTGACTGGCAGTTGAGGGATTTAGCCATGATGCGGGCGGTGCTAGTCTTGCCTGTGCCTTTGGGGCCGTTAAATAGGTAGGCGGGTGCAATCTTCTGGAGTGCGATCGCCGTCCCTTGCGCGTCTTTTTTAGGAGAAGGCGGGCGTTGCGCGATCGCGGAGTGACTCCCTCCTGGGAGTATTGCATTTATGAGAGTGCGGACGATATGTTCCTGCCCGATAACTTCATTAAGGGTCTGGGGACGGTACTTGAGATGTAGTGGTTGGTACATAATTATCGATGATAAACGGGTGTTTTATTTACTCCCTACCAGTGTGGTTGGTAGGAAGTTTGATTTTTTAGGCAGTCGCCGCTTCTTTTTTCGTTCGTGGCGATCGTGAGGTTGACTTACCTTTGGTAGTATCTTTCGCTACCACGGATGGCGTTTCTATTTGAGGAGTTTCACTATCGTCTGTTGCCTGTGCCACATTTGTTACTTCTTCAGTGCTAGGCTCAGTTTGAGTGCTAACTTCTGTTACTTCTTCAGTACTAGGCTCACTTTGAGTGCTGACTTTTGCCTTTGTACTTTGGCTATTTACTTTTCCAAACCCCTGCTTGATTTCTACAGGCATTACCAGATACAACTGATTGAGCAGTCCTCCCATTGGGCAGACAATGACTGGTTGCGTGGGTTTGTTGCACCGCACCACGATTTCATCAGTACTGATATGCTTTAATCCTTCGATAAGGTAGTCGATGTTTAATCCAATACTGATGTTTTCTGAATTACTAGTTACTGATTTCATCAGTACCGAGTCAACTGCATCCCCGATATCAGTAGCTTCAGTGTATAGTGTTGCCTGTGTAGCTTCCAATTCCCAGAGGATTTTGACAACCTTTTGCTTGCGTTCGGCTAGATAACCTACCCGCTTGAGTGCGCTCTCAAATCCCTTGCGCTCTAATGTAAATTCATACTCAAACGACCGGGGAATCAAGCTATTGATTTTGGGATATTCTCCCTCCAGAAGCCGGGAAATGAGCTTTGTATTAGGAAGGGTAAACTCGATAGTTCTATCTGATAGAAGAATATTGCACACGCTCGTATCTGCGCTTTGAGAGAGAATTTTGTTTAACTCGCCAAGTGACTTACCTGGAACAGTAAAGTTGATTGGGTCAGAATATTCGCTATCGAGTGTTCCTGTTACTAGCGCTAATTTGTGACTATTTGTACTAGCAGCTTGCCACTTGTTGGCATCAATTTTGAAGTTGACACCAGTTAAAACCAACTTTGTTTCGTCGCTGCTGGCGCAATAGAGTGTCCCTTCAAGTGCAGCTTGGAGTTTCTTGGCACTTAAGTTTATCTCTGTTGGATTTTCTGCCTTTGGAAGTGTTGGGAACTCGTCAGATTTTCCGCCAATCAGTCGGCACTTACCGCTATTGTGAGTAATTATGCAGGCTTGATTTTCTACTTCTAGGGTAATTTCGCCTTTAACATTACTAACAGTATCAGTTAGTAGTTTGGCAGGAAGTGCTACCTGACCTGAAGTTTCGACGTTAGCGGTGGTTGTAGTATGAATTGTGAGGTTAAGGTTTGTGCCTGTTGCTGATACTATCCCGTCTTCGTCTGCAATCAGTAAGATATTTCCTAAAATTGGGTCAGTGGGTTTAGGACTGATTGCGAGGTAAGCGGTTTCTAGAATTTCTGCGAGTTTAGATTGTTCAATTGTTAGTTTCATTTGTTACTTGATTTTTAGTGGATGATTTCTTAACGGGCGCTATTTCTAGCACCCTTTTTGCTTAGATGAGGTAGTTTGTTTTAGTAAGGCAGTTCTTCCATCTCAGTACTGTATGCTGTATAATCATGACCTTCTGTACTAGGAGGAAGTGCTGCTATTGGCATATCGGCTGCACCTATGAGGCGGTTATGTTCTGCTACAACGGTTGATGTTTTACCGATGCGGTGAGAGAATTCGGGATTTGCCTGCATCGTTGTTTGGATATCGATTTCTTTGGCCTCTGAGAAGAATTCAAGAAAATCGCTGCCATCGGGGTTTGGTGATTTGTAGGAAGTGACAACTGCTACCCAGGATTTATCTCTTTGGTTAACTGCTTCTTTCGGTTCAAGGGATGGTGTGAAGGTGGGTTGAAATGCACCAAGGCGATGAAACTCTGCACGTTTTTCAGCAACAGTTGTATCAGTAAATCGGGCGAATGCAACCTCTAGTTCGCGTTGGAACTGTTTGTAAGCCTCGCCAAATTTTGATGATGCAACGCCTTTGATTGACAAGACAATTGGTACTGAGTGCAGGTTGTTATTATTTTCATCGACAAGTTGCAACAAGTAGAATCGTCTCAATACTGCGGCATCTTTGCCGAGTGCTTGGTACATTTCGTACCCATCAGGTGATTCGTACACCCCCACAATTTTGCCATCATTGCGCTGCTCAATATATCTAGGAGAAACATCAAGAATGTGCATTCTGGGCGATTGCAACAACACTCCCATTTCTGGCGTACCGCTGGAGAAGGTGTGCTTGTGTGTAGGTTCTTGTCCTTGCCAGTTAATTCCTGCTAAATACTTATCTTTTATAAACAACCCAACTTTTTCTGCTTCCATGTGGTTGATGACTTGGCAGATGCAGATATTGCTAATCGGCGCATTATACTCAGGATTGGCAAATTTAGAAATAGCTGATTTACGCTTTTGTATGTTTGCCCCATTCTGAACGGTTTGTTGAGGAGGTTCAGACTCTGAGACTGTGCTTTCTTCAGTAGTAGGTTTTGTTTGATTTCTTGCCATAATTTTAATTAATTGAAATCAATCTTTAATGCGTCAAGCAAAAAGCCGTTGTAAAAAATAAAAGTCGTCTGTTAGAAAGACGACTTGAAAGATTTATTAATTTTTCGCTATTTAGATACAGTTTTCATCATTTAAACTTTAGAATCTTTAATCGAGAAAACCTCGCAATCGCTTGTGGACGTAAACCCTCTCGCAGTGCTGTTCTCAATGCACTCTTTCTTTAATTCGGTAAAGTTTTTCATGTGAGTGTCTTCCTGAATAATTCCAGTTTTGGTGTTTAAAAGTGTCTGATATATTTGCTGAAGATTGATGATGATTTGTCTAAGAACAGATGTATTTTCAGTTGTGAAAGTCAGTGACACAGATGTTGTGCTTGAATTGTGAATTGCAACTGTTTGTTCTTCCGGTGCGCCATAAGTTGTTATGTGACTATCTTTACCAGGAATAAATCTGTAGGAAGCAATAGTTTCAATTGCCATATTTATCTCCTTGTTCGTTGGGGTTTAATTTCAAGCATTTTATTAGTAAGTTTGGTGACATTACTGACTTTCCAACCAGCAAGCTTGCACTTAGTAACTGCTAGTTCTAATTCTTGCTGTGTAAGGGTTTTGTATCTCGTATACTTTCCCCATTTAGGGAAGATGTACGTGACATACCTAGTTTCATCAATTTGGCAGTACGCCATACGCTTGTAGTACACTATGGTTTAATTATTTTGACGATTCTAGTAGCTACATTTGTAGGGTTATTTGAACTCAAAAAGGCATCTTTATCTACCAACTCGATATAGCTCTTATTGCTCTGTAGCCACTCTTTTAAGCTTTGATACTTACGGTTGAAGAAAACCGACTCAGGTACGACTGAAACTAATACACCACCTGATATAATTAACTTCCAAGCTTGATAGATATGCTCGACAAGTTCGCAAAATGGAGGATTCATGATACAGGCATTGTATAAATGACTGGGGTTAAACTCCAGAAAGTTTTTCCCTACGAGATTAAATCCTTTGAGTTCTAGAATTTGTCTTAGATTGTAATTCACTTCAACTACCTCTAGTTGGACATTGGAGTAGGTTTTAGTGATATATTCAGCAATATTTCCGCTACCAGCGCTAGGCTCTAAAATTCGCCAATTCGGTTCAATATCTGCCAGTTGAACAAGCCGTTGACAGACTGGTTTGGGAGTAGGGAAGAAATCTCCAGATTTCATACCAATGATTTCTAACTCAAGCTTATTAAGTTGTTGCTTTGTAGTATCAATTGCTTCAGCTTTTACTACCTGTTGAATTGCTGTTATTGCTGATATGATTTCGCCTGATGTATTTAACCCCGCGCGACTGAGAGATTTTACCCAGTCTTGGTAATATTCGCCTTCTAGTATTTCTTGGACTTTTTGGCTAGTTTCTCCACTTTGAGAAATCCTAAATAGCACTTCCACCTGTGATTTACGAGATATACCGCGTAGTATTGGTGGGATATTTCCTATTTCCCACATTTGTGCGATCGCAAATAGCCAAGACTGGATAATCTCAAGTTCAATTCCTTCTTGGATTATCCCTTGAGCTATGGTTTTACGGCGCTTTGTTGCCCTTTGATTCCCAATAGCAGGATTTTTCTTTTGGTCAATAGTTGACTGCATTGAGGCAGCTAGCTTGCGGAGAGTTTCTGCTTTTTCTAAGTTAGGAATATTGAAAATATCTAGTGATGAGTTATCCTCGTTGTAGGACAGATTCAGTAGAGATAGTTGCATTGCTAGATTCCTTTAAATCTTTAACGGCGCATTTAAGAATTAGGGAGGTTGGTACTTTCCAAGTTTTTACCTCCCATTCAGTAGCTAATCGTTCTGAGTGACGGATCACTGCACTACTACATTTGTTTTTTCGGAGAAGCCAATCTCTAAATTTTTCGGCTTGTTCTTTGGTATCAAACCCGAAATAGCTGGTTTTCCGGTTTCCCAAGGGATCAGTAATAGTTGCTACCCGGCGTGAGAGAATATTGAGTGTCCAACCACCGTTAGAAGTGAGTTCGATTTTGGTGATATTTAATTCTGTTGGATTCATAATTCCACTTCAGGAATTGCTGCTAAATATTCCGTAGTTGATATTTCTCTTGCCAGCCATTTGTCATTTGCTTCTTGAGGAGTTATTTTGTCGGCTAAATATTTCTTTTCATTGTTGTCTCCTATAAAAGGAGCGATTGTTTCTTCTAGCCGTTCTTTGAAAGCCAAATGTTTATTTTCAGACTAAGTAAACTGGTAAATGCTATCAGTGTTGATGAACAAGTAAACTAGGCTAATT
>NZ_JAIVFQ010000128.1 GCF_020829495.1 Nostoc favosum CHAB5714
GCGACTTTAGACACTATTAAAATGTACATTCAAAATCAGAACGAAACATGACGGCGAATAAATTCGCCTGCGGCTTACCCCCATAAATAAATTTAGGGGCTTGCACGCCGCGACTTATCCGGTCAAAATGCACTTCTCTTTCGGCGTAATTGTGATGACAATTAACCTGCAATAAAGGTTTAGTTGCCTTCCCACCTGCTAAATGCTTCTCGACAATATGCTTAAAACGCGCCATCATCACATCGCGGTTGACACGCGCATAGTTTTGTGACCATTGCAAATCATGCCAGTATGCTTGGAATTCTGGCGTACCAGCAACAAAGTGAGCTAAATCAGGGTCAGGCAATTTATTACCTGCCATTTTTGCTAATTCTCTGGCTGTGTGAATATGACACTGGGCGAGTTTATTGCCAATGTTACGCGAACCAGAATGCAGCATCAGCCAAACTTGATTCTCTGTATCAAGGCACACTTCAATAAAATGGTTTCCTCCACCCAGAGAACCCATCTGTTTCATTGCTTTACTTTGTAGGTCTTGCACGCCGCGATGCAAGTCTTTAAAATCCTCCCAGTGTTGCCAATTGCTGACAGATTTTTCAACGTCTTTGTTTTCGTTAAATCCAGTAGGAATTGCTGCTTCAATATCCAGGCGGATTTTCTTCAGTTTACCTTCGAGTTGTTTGGCGGTAAATGATGTTTTGATAGCGCTCATCCCACAACCAATATCCACACCCACAGCAGCTGGGATAATCGCTTCTTTGGTTGCAATTACAGAACCAACTAAGGCACCTTTCCCTAAGTGAACATCTGGCATTAATGCGATATGCTTAAACACAAATGGTAATGATGCTACATTCTTTGCCATCTTGGTTTCTTCTGGGCCCAAAGAGTGATTTGCCCAAGATAATACGGGTGCTGGTGTGGTAATTTCTAACTTTTCGTAGGGCATAATTTTTTGTATTTTGGATTTTAAATTTTTGATTTGGGATTGGGTAGATTGTACTGATAATTATCTGTATGACTTATAAACCATTATCTAGTACTTTTCCAGGGTTTGTAGTAAGCAGTTTAGTGCTTATAAAATAAGGACTAAAATCCTTACTACGAACTTCCTTACCCATCAATGTAAACTTGACATACTACTAGTTAGTAGTAGCAATTTAAATATTTATTGTCTTTCATTTGACCTGCTCAATTTTCGTGAAGCTGAAGAACTACTATTTATACTACAAGTGTAATAAACAAGATTACAAGCGTCAATATATACCACAGAGAGGAAGCAGATATTTACCAAATGTATTAAAATTTGTAAAGAAAATTACTCTGTTTAAATAACCTCTTAGAGTTCTGACAGAATATGGCAGTGCGTCAAGATACAATCTGGGAACGTTTTTTATCCCCTGTAGTGCGTCTTTTAATTGATGAAGATGGATTACGGCGTTACGCTGATAGTATTGACTGGGAGAAAGAGTGCGATCGCTATCGACGAGATGATGTGATAATTCCGGCATACTACAGCAGTCAAAACTTTCACGGGATTACAGGCGGATATCTCAATTACGGTGCAGCAGTTAGTTACGATCCCATTACCCAATATGTTGTGCCGCCGAATGAAACTATTGTCCGTCAGGCTTTAATTGATGCTGTCAAGGTAAAACCACGACGCATACTCGATTTAGGCTGCGGTACAGGTTCCACTACTTTAATGTTAAAGCAGGCTTTCCCCCATGCGGAAGTTATTGGTTTGGATTTATCACCGTATATGCTGGTAAGGGCAGAAGATAAAGCTAGAAATGCTGGTTTAGATATAGTCTGGCGACACGGAAATGCTGAAAAAACAGGTTTGAGTGACGCAACATTTGACTTAGTGACAGCTTCTTTGCTATTCCACGAAACACCAGATGCGGTGTCCCTAGGAATTCTGCGGGAAAGCTTCCGGTTGCTGGTAGCTGGAGGGCAAGTATTAATTCTAGATGGGAATCAGAAGACTCTGCGTCAGTTAGAATGGCTTAATGATGTTTTTGAGGAGCCATATATTCGTGAGTATGCTGCTGGTAGCGTGGACGCGAATATGGGTGCAGCCGGATTTGAAGCTGTGCGATCGCACGATGTATGGTGGATAAATCAGGTAACTAGCGGCATTAAACCAATAGCAACCGAAAATGTCCGTCAGTATACTCCCACATCAATAGATAATGATTTGGAGGGACTTGGATCTCCAGCATTTGGCATAAGGGCATGAGTTTAAAGGCAGTTCTCTTTGATTTTAATGGTGTCATCATTAACGATGAGCCAATCCACCTGCAACTGATAGATGAGATTCTCATTGAAGAAAATCTCCAACCCCAACGCGTGAGTGAGCGTCAAGCTTCTCTTGGACGCAGCGATCGCGCTTGTTTTGTGCAACTACTCGCTAATCGTGGTAGAGTCGCTAACGAAAACTATTTAACTCAGTTGCTATACCGCAAAGCCCAAGCCTATGTGGTGGAACTAGAGAAAATCGAGAAACTGCCTTTATATCCAGGTGTAGAAGATTTAATATTTCAAGTGCAATCGCGGAATCTGAAACTAGGATTAGTCAGTGGCGCTATTCGTCAAGAAATAGAATTGGTACTCCATCGAGCTAAACTAGCTGAACATTTTAAAATTATCGTCGCCGGTGATGACATCACCACCAGTAAACCAGAACCCGATGGTTATCTACTGGCAGTGAAACGCCTGAATAAAGAATATCCTGAATTGAATCTTCAACCGCATGAGTGTCTGGCAATTGAAGATACTCCAGCAGGTATCGAAGCGGCGAAGCGATCGCACATGCAAGTAGTTGGTGTAGCGAATACTTACCCATTCCACATGCTCCAGCGTTGCTGTAACTGGACTGTTGATTATCTCAGTGATTTGGAACTCGAACGCGTGCAGAAGGTTTATTCCCAAAAACAGCCTCAGCCATCGGTAACTGAATGTTAGAATACTCTATGGTGATGGTGTATTAAGTTAATGAGTAATATTACTCTTGACTTTGCACAGATTTTGGGGAATTAGCTCAGTTGGTAGAGCGCTGCGATCGCACCGCAGAGGCCATCGGTTCAAATCCGTTATTCTCCATTTGCCGCTCTACATAATGCTAACCAAGGCTAATAAACTTCCTTAACTAGAGTAACTGCCGACGGTAAAAATCCCACAGCAAAGCTAAATGTTTGAGCAAAGTTTTAAAAATATTGATGACGTTCTCTGAAGGAGGCGGGTTGTACTACGGAGTTGGACTATACCGAACAAACGTCTTGGTTGCTGTTTCTGAAGTATTTGGATGATTTGGAGCAGGAAAGGGCACTGGAAGCGGAGTTAGTGGGCAAGTCCTATGAATTTATCATTGATGAAGCGCATCAGTGGTCAGCTTGGGCGGCTCCCAAGAAGGCGGATGGCACGGTAGATCATGATCATGCGCTGATTGGGGATGATTTGATTGATTATGTGAACCGCCAGCTATTCCCCTATCTCCAGGGATTTAAGCTGCGGGCTACCAGCCCGGATACGATCGAGTACAAAATCGGTGAGATTTTTAGCGAAATCAAGAATAGATTTCAAAGTGGCTATAGTCTGCGAGATGCGCTCGAATATATTGATGAGCTAAGGTTTCGATCACAACAGGAGAAACATGAGCTATCCCATCTCTATGAAGCCAAAATCAAAAATATGGGTAATGCGGGGCGCAATGGGGGTGAGTATTACACACCGCGCCCGTTGATTCGAGCGATGATTCAGGTGGTGAAGCCGAAGATTGGCGATCGCATTTATGATGGGGCTTGCGGTTCGGCGGGGTTCTTGTGCGAGAGTTACGACTATTTACGTGGGGGTAAGCTGACGACAAAAGAGCTAGAGATACTTCAAAAATATACATTTACGGGTAAAGAAAAGAAAAGTTTGGCGTATGTGATTGCGATCATGAATATGATTTTGCATGGCATTGATGCGCCGAATATTATCCACACCAACACGCTGACGGAAAATCTCAGTGATATTCAGGACAAGAATCGCTTTGATATAATTTTGGCTAATCCGCCATTTGGGGGGAAGGAACGCAAGGAAGTACAGCAGAATTTCCCGATTAAGACTGGGGAAACGGCGTTTCTGTTTTTGCAGCATTTCATCAAAATCCTGAAGATGGGCGGTAGGACGGCGGTGGTAATCAAAAATACCTTTCTGTCAAATTCGGACAATGCTTCGCGGGCGTTGCGTCAGGAGCTTTTGAGTAGTTGCAATCTGCACACGATTTTGGATTGTCCGAGTGGGACTTTTATCGGGGCGGGGGTGAAAACGGTGGTGCTGTTTTTTGAGAAAGGAAAGCCCTTTGACTCCGTTCAGGGAACGCCTTTATTTTCTCAGGGAAAACCTTTAAATGAAGGAATGGCGACTCGGAAAATTTGGTATTACCAACAACGAACTCAAACAATCCATCCTGCAAAAAGCATTCACTGGCGAACTCACCGCAGACACCCCTAACCAAGTGAGGAAAACCGCTAAGGAGGGAATTGCAGCATGATTACCCTTTGGCGAAAAAACTGGATGCCTTTTCCCCTGCATTGGCTCGTAAAGCACCCCGTGTTGTTATATATGAAGGTATCAATAAGCTACAAACTCGTGACGACAACACAGGCAACCGAGGATATGCCGTTGGCTTTGACAGATTAGTAGATTTTGTCCAATCAGCAGCACCGCAAAATCGCTTTATCGAGGAAGTTGTGCGAGAAGAAGTAAAGATGTTCCCGGAACAGGCTTTACGAGAACTTATTGCTAATGCTTTGGTGCATCAGGATTTTCTAGCAACAGGTACTTCAGTGATGATCGAGATGTATAGCGATCGCATTGAGATATCTAATCCCGGCATTCCGCCTATTAAGGTAGAGCGATTTATTGATGAAAATCGCTCCCGTAACGAACAACTCGCCGACGTAATGCGACGTTTCGGTATATGTGAAGAAAAAGGTAGTGGCATTGACAAAGTTGTAAGCGCAGCAGAGATGTTTCAACTACCTGCACCAGATTTTCGAGTAGGTGACACACGCACTACAGCAGTACTGTTTGCCCATCAAGATTTTGCGGATATGAGCAAAACAGACCGTATTCGAGCCTGCTACCAACATTGCTGTCTGCTATATGTCAGTAATCAACGTATGTCTAACCAAACCCTACGGGATCGGTTTCGTCTCAGTGAGTCAAAGACAGCAGCCGTTTCTCAGATTATAGGAGTTACCAAAGAAGCTGGCTTGATAAAGGCAGACGAATCCGATTCAACTTCTACCCGCTATGCTCGCTATGTCCCTTTTTGGGCATAAAAGTGTTTTAACGCAAATCGAGATGAGTCACTCTCAAAGGCTGAAACCCTTTCAGAATAAACAAAAAAGTGCTTAAAAGCAAATCGAGATGAGTCACTCTCAAAACTTGAAACCCTTTCAGAATAAACAAAAAAGTGCTTAAAAACAAATCGAGATGAGTCACTCTCAAAGGCTGAAACCCTTTCAGAATAAACAAAAAAGTGCTTAAAAGCAAATCGAGATAAGCGAAATATGAACGAAGCCGAAACCCGTGCCGAACTAATTGACCCCGCACTAAAAGCCGCAGGCTGGGGCATCATTGAAGGTAGTCGTATCCGCCGCGAAGTTATTGCCCCTGGTCGCTTAGTTGGCAACGGTAAACGCGCTCAATCAGACATCGCCGATTATGTGCTGGTTTATCGTGGTGAAAAACTCGCCGTCATCGAAGCCAAAAAACGCGACTCACCAGATACCGCAGGTTTAGGGCAAGCCAAAAAATACGCCGAAAAGTTGCAGACTCGATTCGCTTACTCTACAAACGGCATCGGAATCTACCAAGTAGATATGCACACAGGGGCAGAAGGCTACATCAACCAATATCCCACCCCGGAGCAATTGTGGGAAGCCACCTTTAGCAAAGATAATGAGTGGCGCGATTCTCTTTCAGAGACACTTCGTGAACGCTTTGCCGCCGTTCCCTTTGAAGATATGAGCGGCACAAAAGAAGCTCGGTATTATCAACACAACGCCATTAAGCACGTTTTAGAAGCGATCTGCCAAGGAAAAGACCGAATTTTGTTAACGATGGCAACTGGCACGGGTAAAACCTTTATCGCCTTCCAACTCGCCTGGAAACTCTTTCAAAGCCGTTGGAACCTCAGCCGACAACCCACCCGTCGCCCGCGAATTTTGTTTCTAGCAGATCGCAATATTTTAACCAACCAAGCCTATAACTCTTTCTCAGCCTTCCCCGACGATGCCCTCGTCCGCATCGACCCCGAAGCTATCAAAAAACGGGGTCGAGTCCCCAAAAATGGCAGTATCTTTTTTACCATTTTCCAGACTTTTATGACCGGACGGGACGACGCAGGCAATGCTACGCCCAAATTCAGCGACTATCCCCCCGACTTCTTTGATTTCATCATCATTGATGAATGTCACCGAGGCGGAGCCAGTGACGAAAGCACCTGGCGCGGTATTTTAGAATACTTCTCCCCAGCAGTACAACTGGGACTGACCGCCACCCCCAAGCGTGCCAACAACGCAGACACCTATACCTACTTCGGCGAGCCAGTCTATAAGTACGCCCTCAAAGACGGCATCAACGACGGGTTTCTTACTCCCTTTAAAGTCAGGCAAATCGAAACTAACCTAGATGAATATATTTACAGTACCGAAGATGAATTAATAGAAGGTGCAGTAGACGAAGCCAGAATTTACACTGAAGCCGACTTCAACCGCATTATTGAAATTGCCGAGCGCGAACGTTACCGGGTGCAACTGTTCATGGAAGAAATTGACCAGAATCAAAAAACTCTGGTGTTTTGCGCCAACCAACCCCACGCTCTAGCTGTGCGGGATTTAATCAACCAAATGAAAATTAGCAGTGACCCTAATTACTGTGTTCGCGTCACCGCCGATGATGGGAAACTCGGCGAACAGCACCTCAGTACTTTTCAAGACAACGAGAAAAATATTCCCACTATTCTCACAACTTCCCAAAAGCTATCCACTGGCGTTGATGCCCGAAACGTTCGTAACATTGTGCTGATGCGCCCCATCAACTCGATGATTGAATTTAAGCAAATAATCGGTCGCGGTACTCGCCTATTTGATGGGAAAGACTATTTCACTATTTATGATTTCGTCAAAGCCTACGAACACTTCAACGATCCTGAATGGGACGGCGAACCCCAAGAACCTGTTCTCGTCAAAATTGCCAGAGGTGGGGAGGAATTAGGTAAATACAATGTCTCGCCAACAGATGATAGTATAAATAGAGGCAAAATTATAAACGAAACTACAGAAGTTCCCCTCCCCAAAACCATCAAAATCAAACTCGCTGATGGCAAAGAACGCACCTTCGAGCACCAGATGTCTACTAGCTTCTGGAGTCCAGACGGTAAACCCATGAGCGCCGCAGAATTTGTGGAACGTCTCTTTGGTAAAATTCCTGAACTATTCAGAGATGAAGACGAATTAAGAGCAATCTGGAGCCGCCCTGACACCCGTAGAGCTTTATTAGAAGGACTGGCAGAGAAGGGCTACGGGGAGGAACAACTCACGGAGATTAGTCGCCTGATCGATGCCGAGAAAAGCGATTTATATGATGTGCTGGCTTATATTGCCTATGCCTCTCCACCTATGAGCCGCCGAGAGCGCGTCCTTGCTTACAAGTCCTTAATCTTCTCGCGCTATATCGGCAAACAGCAAGAATTTCTCGAATTTGTACTAGAGCAATACATCAAAGCAGGGGTGGGGGAACTCGATCGCAATAAATTACCTCAACTGTTAGAGTTAAAATACCATGCTGTTTGTGATGCTGTTGAAGAACTAGGGAGCGTTGCGAATATCAGTGAAGTATTTATCGGGTTTCAGCAGTATTTGTATTCACAGGACATGGCAGCTTAATTGAACAGGTCTCTACAATTAAGCACACCAGTTAGATAGTTAACTTAAAACTAGATAACTATCCCCTTATATACTTGAAGAAAAATCCAAAAAAAAGGAGCCTGACTCAGACTCCTTAATAAAAAACTGGTAATAGAATTGTGACTACTTAACAGTCACCTTACCGCCAGCTTCTTCGATGCGCTTCTTAGCATCTTCAGCAGCATCCTTAGCAATACCTTCTTTAACTGCCTTGGGCGCAGCTTCTACCAAGTCTTTCGCTTCTTTCAGACCCAAACCGGTCAATTCCCGGACAATCTTCAGCACGGCAATCTTCTTATCAGCTGGGACTGATTCGAGAATCACTTCAAACTCGGTTTGCTCCACAGCTTCTTCAGCAGGAGCAGCAGCAGCACCACCACCCATCATCATCATGCCACCAACGGGTGCAGCAGCACTCACGCCAAAAGCTTCTTCAATTTGCTTGACTAACTCAGAAGCTTCCAGCAAAGAAAGGGTTTTTAGTTGTTCTAAAATGTTATCGGTTGCAGCAGACATTGATATAACTCCTGTAATTTTGATTATTTATTAGTCATTAGTCATTAGCTTTTGAACGGCAGCTGCTCCACTTGGGGAGACCCCAAGACCGCACTGCCTCCTCTTGACTGATGAACCATGAAGTCTATTCAGCAGCAGTTTGTGTGCTGCTATCGCCTTCAGTAGCGGTTTCGGCGCCGCTATCTTGTACAGCAGCAGTTTCAGTGCTACCACCACTTTGCTCTTGGTCGGCCACAGCCTGCAAAGCACGAGCCAGTGAACCAGGAACTTCGTTGATACCCACAGCAATCTTGGTAGCCAAGGCGTTGATAGCCCCAGCAATTTGGGCGATGAGTTGTTCCTTAGATGGCAAGTCTCCCAGCACCTTAACATCAGGTTCTTTGAGTAGGCGACCTTCCAGTACACCACCACGAAGTTCTGTTTTCTTGGTGACTTTTTGGAATTCTTGGTATGCCTTAATTGCCGATGAAAAATCTTCTTTTACCAGCAAAAAGGCGGAAGAACCGTTGAGCAATTCCGACATAGGCTGCCATTTTTCATCATCTTTAATGGCAATGCCCATTAGGGTGTTCTTCGTCACCTTACAAACAGTACCACTGGGACGCAGACGCCGCCGTAAATCGCTAATTTCAGCAACAGTTAGTCCCTGATACTCTATTACCAGTGCCAGAGTTGACTGACTCAAAGTTTCTTTGAGGTCAGCTACTATCTCTTTTTTATTTTCTAGTGTTCTACCCATTCCAATCTCACCTCCTTAAAATAATCGGTGAAGTGCCCTACTTGTACGTTTTTTCTAAACCTGAACCCAAACAACAAACCCCAGCTAATCTAGCCGGGGTCGAGTATTAAGACTCTTAACGCCATAGTTATCACACCTTTATGGGTGGTAATTCTGACTATTAGAGTTTTAACCTCGGCAGGATATTTAAGCTTTTAGCACCTGCTGTCTCCGGCTTTGCCTATTTAATTAGGTACTGGTGATTGGGTATTGGGTACTGGGTATTAGATGTGAAGATTGGGTATTATCCCCAGTCCCCAGTCCCTAATCCCTAGTCCCCAGTCCCTTTTACGCTGCTTCGCTCAGTTTTAAATCTCGTAGGGCGCTGATATCAACTTTAATCGATGGCCCCATTGTGGCTGACACATAAAATGTGCGCCAATAACGACCTTTAGCCCCTGAAGGACGGTTACGGTCAATCGTCTCCTGCAATGCCTTCAGGTTGACTAACAAATCTTCAGGCGAGAAGGTTGCCTTACCAAACATAACATGGACAATACCAGTTCGATCAGCTCGGAACTCTAGTTTACCAGCTTTGAATTCTGCGATCGCACTTCCTAAATCAAATGTTACGGTTCCACCTTTGGGCGATGGCATCAAACCACGCGGCCCAAGCAATTTACCCAGCTTTGCCACCTGTGGCATCACATCGGGTGTGGCAATCAGCTTGTCAAAATCCATTCTACCTTTTTGGATTTCGTCAATCAGTTCTTCTGATCCGACTATATCAGCACCAGCGTTGCTTGCTTCATTGACCTTTTCGCCTCTGGCAATCACCGCCACCCGAACGATTTGTCCTGTACCTTTCGGCAGTGCTACCGTTGTCCGCAACTGTTGGTCTGTATACTTAGGGTCGATTCCTAACCGGATATGCGCTTCCGCAGCTTCGGTAAATTTAGCTGTTGCTGTGTCTTTGAGAAGGGCTAAAGCCTCTAAAGGATGATAGTCCTTATCTTCTACTTTTGCTTGCAGCGTCTGCAAACGACGCGATATTTTTGGCATTTTGTTCTCCTGGGGTAATTCCGAAGCCTCGCCTCTCCCCCGATAATTTTTAGTTATCAGTCCTTTGCCATTTGTCTTTTGTCGCTAGTTTTTTACTAATGACCAACGACCAATGACCAATGACTAATCCGTGATTGTTACACCCATATTTTTAGCCGTTCCTGCCACAATCTTCATTGCCGCGTCTATGTCGTTGGCATTAAGATCGGGGAGTTTCGTTTGGGCTATTTCTTGCAATTGTGCTTTGCTAATTGACCCAACCTTCTTTTTGTTGGGTTCATTCGAGCCTTTTTCAACTTTCGCCGCCTTCCGAATCAACACTGATGCTGGTGGCGTTTTGAGGACAAATGTAAAACTCCGGTCTTCAAAAACCGAGATTTCTACAGGTATCACCATTCCAGCTTGGTCTGCTGTTTTGGCGTTGTACTCTTTGCAGAACATCATGATGTTAACGCCATGTTGACCCAAGGCGGGCCCAACTGGCGGTGCTGGGTTGGCTTTTCCAGCATTCAGGGCCAGTTTAATGACCGCCACTACTTTCTTCGCCATTTGTATTTAACTCTGTTTCTCTACCTGATTAAATTCCAGTTCTACTGGTGTATCCCTGCCGAAAATTGAGAGCAAGGCTTTAAGTTTACTCCGTTCTGGAGAAACTTCAATTACCTCGCCTTCAAAATCTTTAAATGGGCCAGAAAGCACCATTATCTTATCACCAGTAGCCATGTCAATTTTGACAACAGCTTCCTGTTCGCTGGTTTGTTTGAATATGCGTTCGACTTCTGAAGAACTCAGTGGTATGGGGTTCACATGACCGCGACCTTTACTGCTACCACGCTTTTGTTCTGCACCGACAAAGTTAATTACATGAGAGGTGTTTCGTACCACCTGCCAGGTATCATCATCCATCATCATCCGCACCAGCACATAGCCAGGGAAAACTTTTTCTTCTGTATGCTGGCGACTGCCATCTTTGCGGATTTTCACCGCCGGCGTTTGCGGAATTTCTACCTGAACAATTTTGTCGGCTACATCAAAAGTTTGAATGCGTTGCTCTAAGTTAGTCTTTACACGCTTTTCACAGCCTGAGGCTACTTGCACTGCATACCAACGTGCTTCTTTTGACGCTGCTTCTGCTGTTTCTCCTGTTTCCTCTGACTGCAAGGTGGAGTTGCGAGGTTCGTCTGTTGCAAAAGTCATCAGAACACCTGTTTTGCTGCCCAACTAAACAATCCATCGACCAAGTATATCAAAGATGCCGAGAGTGCCACCATTAACAACACAGCGGCGGATTCGCTCACTATCTGTTTCCGACTGGGCCAAACTACTTTTTCAAGTTCTTCTTTGGTTCCCTGTATGAAGTTGTTAAAGCTAAACCCATTTGTGGTTTCTGGCAATTCTGCTTCACTTTTTTTGGCCACGACCCTTAATTCCCCCGTTTGTCACTCAATTTTGGTCATCCAGGTTTGCAGTTTCGACTCTATTTCACTTACTGAAAGCAAAACAACTACAAATACAATAAGTTTACCCGAAATTATTATCGCTA
Organism: Nostoc favosum CHAB5714; assembly: GCF_020829495.1. Taxonomy (GTDB): domain Bacteria; phylum Cyanobacteriota; class Cyanobacteriia; order Cyanobacteriales; family Nostocaceae; genus Nostoc; species Nostoc favosum. The sequence goes on from NZ_JAIVFQ010000128.1 coordinate 11,804, forward strand.
ACTGCTATATTAGCAGTTGCGTAATTATTTCGGGCTTTGTTTTTTGCTCTTGAGCGCGCCCTGGAGGACTTGAACCCCCGACATCAGGTTTTGGAGACCTGCGTTCTACCAACTGAACTAAGAGCGCACAAGCTGTTTTTGATTCAGTTATTGCGCTGAACTAAATTTTCAGTTTAACGCAACACGCGATTTTTATCATACCTCAATTTCGTCGAGAAAACAAGTTAGCGGCAGATGCCGCTTAAGATTTCTCCCATACTATTGAAAAACGAATCACAAAGGGCGGTCAAACCGTTGCTTGATCCGGGTTGCCTTACCTACGCGATCGCGCAGATAATACAGTTTAGCACGGCGTACCTTACCACGACGTAATACTTTGATGCTGTCAATCCGGGGAGAATGCAACAGAAACACCCGCTCAACGCCCACACCTTGAAAAACCTTACGGACTGTAATAGTTTCGTTGATGCCACCGTTGCGCTTGGCAATCACTACTCCCTCGTAGGGTTGTACGCGGTATTTATCGCCTTCCTTGATTTTCACTCCGACTTTTACAGTGTCGCCCACATAAATGTCGGGCAGATTCGATTTTAGCTGTTCCGCTTCAATCGAGCGGATAATCTCTTGAGCGCTCATAGTCTTTGGTGTCTGCTTAAAAAAATCTCACGATCATCAATGATAAATCGATAATCCTATTTCAGTCTACTTGTTAGGATTGATAATTTTACTGATACAACAGCCTAAAGTTCAAAGCTATATTGCAGAATGCTGTCACACAGGGGTGAAATTTATGAAATTTAGCGTCGTCATCAGTACCTATAATCGCTTAAATTTGCTGCAAAGAGCAATTGATTCGGCTCGTAACCAAACAATCGAGTGTGAGGTAGTTGTTGCCGATGACTGTTCTTCTGACGATACCCAAACCTATATTAAAAGTTTAGGGGACAAAGTTGTTTACCATCGTAACGAAGTGAACCTTGGCCATGCAGCAACGGTAAATGCTGGAGTTGCCAAAGCTAGCGGCGACTGGATTAAGTTTTTAGATGATGACGACTATTTAGCGCCTAACTGCATAGAAGAGATGGCTAAGGCGATCGCACTTTGTCCCGATGCTGTAATCTGCTCTTGTGTGGCGGCTCAGGTGGATGAGCATGAAGTTGAACTCAGTCGCACTCCCCAAGTTGGCCCCGGTTTAGCTTTTTATATCCCACAAGCCGATATTCACTACGGTATGCTCTTAGAGCTTGTACCCTTTGGCACGCCTGTACAAGTAGCTTCCCAACGTGATGCTTTTCTACAAACAGGTGGTTGGGACTCCACACTCGATGCTAACTGTGATGATATCGATTCGTGGATTCGGATTGCCCAGTTTGGCGATGCTATTTTCCTTAATCAGTGTCTTGCTTACCGCACTGTCTGGCCAGGTGCTTATAATCAAAAGTTTTCTTTGTCTCGACGTTTAGCTACAAATATTTTGATGAAGGAGAAAATTTACGCCTTGGTAAATGAGCAACATCGCTCAAAGATTCCTCATTTTCAGGATATAAAAAATTACCTGAAACTCCATTGGATTTTAGTAGCACTGAAGCAAAAAAATATCAAGAGTTTTCTTTCAATGATAGATCCGTCTATAATTTCTCCTCAGTCTTGGAAGTTTTTGCTAACTGCTGCCTCATCACGCCGCTCTCAGGGAAACAATTCTCAGGTTCGCAAATTTGTGTTGATTGAATCGTGATAAGCTAATCGGCATTTAAGTTGCATAATCAGGGCGGGCAAGATGCCCACCCCACAAGATTTTGATGAAATCAAAATATGCAAATTAGATGTGTTTTAGCTGATAGGAGAATTCAGAAGTCAGAATGGGTTACGCCCCGCTGCGCTAACAGAATTCAATAGCAAGTCTCTATGTAGAAACTCTTGATTAAATTAACTCTAAACTGGCTATATTTTGACTATAATTAGCGACTAATAATATAAATAATTTTAGCCATTGAGAACCTAGTAAAATTTCCTGGATTTCATCTCCAGCAAATACAGGAATTTCCCACTCTTGACTATCTATTATTACCCTACCACTATAAACATCAAATTCAGTTTCTCCTTGAGCAGTTCTTAATTTATCTTGATTTAAAAAAGACCAATCAAGACTTTGTACATCTTGTTTGTTCATGGCTAAAAATTCAGTAAATCCTGTATCTAACATTGTTTCTACAGTAAAACTAATACCATCCTTACCAATTAAATCAATTTCAAAATAAATTTGTCCATTTTCTCCAAATCTTCCCTCAATCATATTGAGCCACTAATTCCGGTTTCATTAATGCCAAAAATATGATGAATCACATGAGGATATTTTTCTCTGGCCATTTTACTTGCTACTTCTTTATCCTGAGCAATAAAATAATCCCCACTATCAGGTTCAATGGCAATATACCAACCATAGTATTTATCTAGTATTTCTGGTTTTAAACGCTCAAAAATCACCCAACAACGCTCATAAAATACCTGTCTTCTGGCTTTTTCTTGAGCTTTTTGTGCTTGAGTCCATTGAATTTCCGGAAATACTCTCCCACGTCTGACTATTCTTTTTGGTGAAGAGTGTGTCATATTTTTGACCTCATTAAAATTTATTGTCCATATTTATTATAAAATGCCAAATGGGAACCATTGGTTCCCAAATCTTACCTCATATCTTGCACCTGGAAATTTGAATGTCAATTCCTTGACTAAGTGCTAAGTTTCTCAGGCGTTGAATGTCTTGTAAAAGAAATAACACCGCCAAGTGTGGGAATATAGTTTGGAACGCGATT
>NZ_JAIVFQ010000129.1 GCF_020829495.1 Nostoc favosum CHAB5714
CCTCAAGGTTTGGCGAAAACGCTTACAACAGTTGATAGACCAAGGTTTAGTAAAGCTTTACCAGGCTTGTGCTGAACATTTTCCTGAAAATTTACATAAGGATGTCCCAACTCTCTGTTTCAATAGCGACCAAAGTAACCGTATTGCTCTGTCATTGCAGCAATCTCCAAATAATAAACCACAGGTATGGTTTCAAACCCGAAGCCCAGAAGGTGTTGAAACAGTTGTTAGTCGGTTAGAAACATTACGTCAACAAGCAAGACTTGTCCAAGCATCTGAGTTAGAAGACCTAAACACTACCGTAATCTTCTTAAACCCCTATGAGAAGGAATGGCGCGGCGACTTCAGCATATCAGAACTTAGAAATAAACTGAGATTAGAGGCTGCTTTATCTGGAAGCAAGGTGACGAAAGTTGTGTATCGCGATCGCTATCTGAGGGAAGAAGGGGCTTCCATTTTAGTTGAATTATTAAAATGGGGTGGATTTGATACTCACTCTCAGGTAGAAATTCTCACAGCCGAAGATAAGGATGCTAAGAACGCTTTTACCCTAGAGAAAGAGCTTAAAAAAATATTTGTTCAACTCCAACCGAATGAAAATAATTTGTTGGTTCGAGTTAAACGCTCAGTTGATTTCAAACAATGGAGTCAGCTTATTCCTCACGGTCGCGTTCTGGAAATCTACCGACAAGACGGATTGCATTATCAAGTGATTTTTGACATCGGGATGACCTTTTTAGCAAGAGAGTGCGGGAAATATCGTGTTAGATTTACTACTTATGTAGTCATTGAAAAAACCATTTAAAATTTGAGGATGGCGAAGAATTGGCGTTGCACAATACGGGATTTCCAAATAAAAAAATATCCCATCGCTCTGAAGGCAAGGGAGCAGGGGGAGGGAAAGTTGTAGTGAAGTCCAGAAATTGGATAATTTATTTTTTGGAGTTCCCTAGAGGGCTGTTTAGAACTCTGTATTATCCGTCAAATTCACTGCTCAATCCAGAAAACCTCTAGCTCAATTCATTGGGGCTTATTTTTGGTCAATACAATTGTTTTATGATCAATTTCAAAAACCTTCAGTATTTTCTGCTCCCACACCACTGGAGCCTTCCCCAAAAAGCCAGTCGCTATCAGTATCAAAATTTCCTTCGCCATCCACCTCTACTTCGCGTTCGGATGGGGACTGCCGCAAGTTGTTTAGACGTTGCCAGTCAACTGCAACAATTTTAGACATAAATTACAAAATATAATCTTTAAGCGCGAGCTTCTTCCCACGAGAAGAATAATTGAGAATGTATCGCTAAGATGCAGAAACCACCCATGCCGAAAAACTGGATTATTAAAGTAGATAACTATTTCCATGCAAACCCCAATTGCATCATCGCCACCGCCCATGTGGACACGTTTCCCACAAACCTACCCCTAGAACCCAACATCCGAGAACCCAACCGCAAAAGTGCGACATACCGACAAATCTTTGACTCTGTGACGACTCAACCAGAAAAATTCTTCTCTCGTCACAGTGGAATCGTTCTGTCAGCGAATAAAATTAAACCTAGCAAAAACAAAACTGAACTGGAGCTAGAAGTCTTAGAAGCTAGCGAGGGGGGTAGCGATGGCATTATCAATGGAGGTCACACAGTTTTAGCGTTTGAGCAAGCTAAAAATTACAAATATGACCTAACTCAAGCCAGAGTCAAAGTTACCATCCACATTGGCCTCCAGGAAGAGGAGGCTAAAGATATAGCCCTCGCATCCAATACTACAACACCAGTAGATTCTCGCTCCAAAGTGAACGCTAGGGGAGATTACAAATTTATCAAGCAGTATTTAGCACAGTTAGAAAGAGCAGAAGATAGAAAATTTAGAATAGCCTATTACCAAAACCAAAGCGGCGCTCCTAGAAATGCCCAGTGTAATGTTAACCACTTGTTCAAGCTGATCAACTGCCTCGACAGAAATAGATACAACCCTGACGGCAATAAACGAAGCAAGCACCCTACAGGTACGAACACCCCAAGCCAAATCACAGACACTGAGAGGGAAAGATTAACTCTTTTACTGCCTCTACTTCCCAAAGCTCTGTGGATAGAGCAAAGACTGTACGAAATTATCCAAGAACATATCAGCAACCCCAGAAGAAAGGGTGTCAACGATTTAGCATCAATCGATACACGCAAAAGTACCCTTCTCCCCGACAGCAAGTACTCGTTTGGGTTTGGTGCGCCAACCGACCTGGCACTACCCATCATTGCATCCTATCGGGTATTCCTAGACCAAGACTATAACTGGATTATTCCTTTTGACGAATTCGCCGAAAACTTTCTCCAACACCTGTGGGTTAACTATTACCGTAAATACTTGATATCGGAGAAAACAGCAGGAAATACAGTGGGGACTAAAATTTGTCGCAACTCAGAAATTTGGGAAAGTCTGTACATTTCGGCCCAAAGTTATCTCAATCAGCACTTGGTGAAAATTGTCAACTCCAGCAAGCATGAAGAATTAACGCTGACACCAAGCTAAAATGTCCACTTAACAATTAATTGTCATCTAAAAAGAGATTATGGGCATTTTCTAGAATGCCAGTCTCTAGGCAAAGCCTAATTGTGTTGCGATGGTGGGCGCTTTGTGCCATCGCAGCGCAAGGGATTTTAAAAATACAGGTTCTGTGGGTTGGCAATTACCGTCTACCCCTAAAACCTGTAGCCTTTACTAAAAAAGGATTTCCGAATTTCAATAACAAATTAGACTTGACACGATGGATTTTACGGCGTACCAAGGTAGGTAAATTGCGCTTTCACGAGAATTAAACCTAGTCCAAGTTGAAAAGGGAACTCTTAACAGGCGAAAGTATAGGATTTGGGAGTAAAACCCGATTAATAAAAACTATGGGTTTCAAAGTAGACGCGGTTTATCTGCACTTTATTGGTGCGATGGGCTTACGCCCCGCCTTCTTGCGATGACCTCCGGTCGGTCGGAGACCATCGCATTCCTAAACAGTTGCTCCCGTTCACCTGCGGCGGTTTGTTCTGGAACCTAACAGCACCAGCTTCCGGAACAAACACGGGCGGTGAATTAATGTCAGAATGCCTATTCCAAGAGTAGTTTTGGATACTAAGCCTGATGAAGACCCTTGCAAAGGAGTATCAGAAAACCGACTCTTGCGTTCACACAAGTTAACATTTCAATTAATTTGGCAAAACCCTTTTTGTTAGTAGTGAGTAGAGTAGCAAGGGGGAGTAGAATGAGACTAAAAATGTCTGGGAACAAACGTTATCGGACATTATTTTGGGGCGGATAAACCCGCTTTATTCCGCGTATTATTTTGAGGCTGTGTGATGACGTTATCACGTACAGACGCAGGTGTAGATACAGAAGAATTAGGGGTTGTCATCGCTCAGTTATCACCGGAACAATTAGCGGTGATCAAAGCAACAGTCGAAGCGGTGGTACAGGCAACTGGCACACCCAAAATCACTGGGGCGGAAACTACCAGCGAACTGTTTTCTAGTTGGCTCTTGAGTAGGGAGTCAGAGCAAACTGTGCGAGCATACCGAAATGACGTGATGCACTTTGTTCAGTGGCGACTAAGCATTGACTATCCAGACTTAGATAATTTAAACCTGCACACCACCACCAAAGAAGATGTGGACAATTACAAAGCCCACCTACTTAAAAAAGAGAAAACAGGGGAAATTGCTCGTGCTTCCGTCCGCCGCCGCCTTGCTTCCCTTAAAAGCTTTCTGCGCTACGCTTGCGATGTAGGCTACTTGCGGGCCAACCCTGCAATGTTGTTGAAAGTACCTCCGGAGCGCAAAAAGATTAAGGAGCGCACCCTGACTGAGACTGAGATTGAAATCCTATTCGATGCAGCTGCACAAGTTGTAGAACAAGCCCCCACTCCTCACAAAAAGATACAAGCGCAACGCAACCAACTAATTCTGGAGCTTTTTTACTACGGTGCTATTCGGGTAGGTGAGAGTGGTTTAACCTGGGCTACCATGCATTCAAATCAGTCCGGGCTACCTTACATCAAAGTGGTAGGCAAAGGAGACAAGGAGCGCGATGTTCCCATACCAATAGAACTTTACCAATACCTTTTGGCTAATCGACAACATACTAAAGACAAAACCGAGCCGCTTTTCACAAGCCAAAAAACGGGTGAACCCATTTGCGATCGCCACATCCGCCGCATCATCAAATCCATTGCCGAAGTAGCAGGGTTAAGTCGCATCCCCTCCCCACACTGGTTGCGGCACAGCCACGCTACCCATGCTGCTAAAAACACGCCTATTCACATCATCACTAAAACGCTGGGCCACTCGTCAGGGAAAATCACGATAGACAACTATCTACACGTGGGTGAAGATGAATCTAGCTCTCTTAATCTCAAACGATATCGCTGAGGCTTTGTAAGACATGCCCCGATTAGAAATTAGCGGCGATCGCCACGTAGCCCATTGAGCCACTACCCCAGAAATGTGAACGCTTGCGTCACCTGAGCGGATGATACAGTTCGTCAAGAGCATTCCATTCCCAACCCACGCTCATTGGATCACGGTTACGTGACCAACTCAAAAATTCTTTGGCGCTGAGTTTTTCTCTTTCAGCAATCAGGCTTTGGGGGCTAACACCGAGTCTTGGGGCAAGACTTTCGTTTGTCCTGGGTTGTAATTCAACTTGTGTTTGTTGGTATGGGTGCACTTGTCTTCGCGGCTTGTTGTTGCCCAATCTTCCAGAGGTGATCGCCCGTTCGATTAGCTCCAGCTTTTTGGTGATGGCTTCAAATTTTGTTTCCACCAAGGAGCCTTGATCGGCAAGATGGGATTCCAGTTTCTCCAGCTTTTTCTCTAGCTGTTTGACTGATTTACTGCCTGCCGTTACATCGATATCATTATTGATATCAAATTTTATTAGTAATTCCTCTAAGGCTTGCAGCAAGGCAATTGTATGACCCTGCCTATGTAGTTTTGATAGTCGCCGAACCACCTTAATTAGTGGAACGGGCACACGAATCATCTCGCTTGGTGGGGACTTTTGGTCAGGCATTTGATATCATTTTTGATATCGACATATTGACTGTAAAAGGTTTGGCGCAAAGCTATAATTTACTGAGTATAAATTATGTCTATGTTTTGAAAGATTGTTACATTTAGAAACAATCTGCTGTAGAGGAATAATAAAGTTCAACAATTTCTGTTAGGTGCTTTACCCTGCTCCAGGCATCCGTCCATAAATCGCTTGCTTGCCTGTACGCCGAGCACACGCTACGTTATTACTAGAGCGATCGCTTCCAGCAGGCGGTTACGCCATCGCACTTGCTATTTAGACCTGGCGTGTTGACCTTCAAAGGTAGCGTTGACGCACTTCCCCTCGCTGTCCGTATACTCATTACTCCCTAGTGCCGATACATAAGCGCACTATCCGAAAGAGATCGCGTCCCAGTTTAAGAAGTGAACTTAAGACATCACCTCATAATTTGGTTGAAATTCTAGCGTCCCTTTGCGTTGATTAGTTTCATAAGTGGGCTAGAACCAACAGAGTGTTCTGATTATTCTGTAACTAGCTAAAATTTTAACCATGTAGGGGTAGAGCTACCAATGTAGGCAAATGACCGAACTATATAAGGCTGGAATCATTGAGGTAACAGAAGCAGAAGATGAAGATTTATTTGAAGTTGCGGTGCATTTTGACGGCGATATTTTTCTTCCCAACGTCGTTTTTGCAGGCAAAGACCACGCATTGCGGCAAGCTAAAAAGCTCTATGATTGGCTAGAAGCTAATCATAAAGAAATCAAGGGAGAGCAACTGCGTTGGCAATCATACACAGTTAATCGTGAATCTTTAAGAGAATATCCAGCTTGCTATTTACCTTACTACTACTCAAGATATGAGCAAAGTTTAGAAGTTTCAATTGTTGAGCGAGATAAAGAAGCTATTGCTTCTGGTTGGTTGAGCGCTGAACCTTTACCTTACTATATGGATAAAGAAGATGGTTTGGTAGTTCTTGGAGACATTTCAGATGATGCTGTGCTTGCTGGTTGGCATCAAGCTATTGATATACGCATTCACATTTACTCTTTTATCTACCAGTCAAATAGCAGTCACAAGCTTTAATCATCAGTTAACAATTAGGAGCTTTAGGTGCAGCGAAAAATCGAGTTAAAAAGAGGTGTTGACAATACATCTGTTGAAGCCTATTTGGTAGATTTAGTCCAAAGACATGTTGATGATTATGTCAATTATTGGGTAGAAAGCTTAAGGTTATTTAGTCAATCAGATAAATACTGGGATTGGATATTCAAATTAAGATATATTTCCAATCAAGAAAATCTTGAAGGTTACGCAATTGAGTGCGAAAACAAAACTCAAGGATTAATGATAATAGAAACGCAAATGCACGGTTCTCGGTTAAATATTGGTAAAAGGCTAGTTTATGTTGATGGCATTGCCACTGCCCCCACTAACCGAATCGAGATTCAACGCCCGCCTCAATTCAAAGGTGTCGGTCAAGCACTATTAAATTTCGCAAGAATTAGAAGTGTTGAGTTAGGGTATGAAGGTAGAATTGGGTTGCATTCCTTACCAAGGTCTGAAGGATTTTACGAAAAACAAAATATGTTGAACTGCGGTTCGGAAGAAGAATATGATAATTTAGTTTACTTTGAGTATGGTGTATTGAGACAAAGATAAGGGCTGATCCCGGTAAAATTTTATGAATCATCAACAGCAAAAGGATAATTCTGAGGAAAACGAGTCAATAACAACCCAAGAAGCTATAGATTTGCTTTTTGGTGAAGGATGGCTCGAAGAAGCTGTTTGCATCGAAGATGAAGCAAATTGCACGATTGGCGCTGGTTTGGATTGGGGTAATGCATTACCACCTTTAATGCTCAACCTTCCTTTATTTGGTCGTCTATCAACGCTGCGTGTATCTCTTAACCGCGAAGTCAGGCTAATAATTGAAACATGGGATTTAGGTATAGGTACAACTTCTGCAACAGAGACTGCAAGGGCACGCATTAAAGAGCGGTTGCTATCTCCTACGCCTGAGTTAATACCTCACTTGGAAGCTACTTTGTTACAAGATGATTTATACGGTGAGGAGTTTATATCTAACCGCGAAGCTCTCAAATCGCTACTTGCAGTAGTTCTTACTGATGCTGATAGAGAAGAAATTGCAGAGAAGGCTGCTAATTCAATACGCACACAAGTTATGTCACAGGTGAATTTTTCCGGAAAACTTTCTGCGTAAATATAATCACAATAATATCGCGTCAAATTCAAGCAAATTCATCAAAGGGGCGATCGCAGGAGCAGAGGTTACTCTACATCGCTCTTAGCCACATCCATGAGAACTAAATCTATCTGGTATGATAACAAAATTAAGTATATTAATAAGGTAAAAGAGAAATATTCTCTTTATAAGTCAACATCACAACATTTGCTGACGCAACAACTTCGTTGAAAAATTGAAGTTGTATAAACATGAAAACTACTACTTATAACCCAAAAGCTAACAAAAAATTAGTAAAATCTGCACAGCAAATTCAACAAAAAAGCACCTTCATAAGCGAGGCAGATTACTACGACTACGAAGCAGAATTGGCACAAGAAAAATCAGACTACTATCACTTGCGGTACGGGTACTAAATTCAATCTCCCTTCAAGCATCAACTCTCTTTAGTCAAGAACTAGTAGCAGTTACTTGCTACTGGTTTTTTATATCAAAAGTAAATTATGACTCAAGCAATTGAACACGAAATCAACCAACTCAGTCTCAAAGAGTTAAGCCTAGATGCAGCTAAACTTTGGTCACAGATAGAAGAAGCAAGCGAGTTAGGAGAAGAGGGTAAGGTAAAACAACTCGTACAAGAACTTATGACTATTCAGGATGGTATCGAAACCAAAATCGATGCGATCGCCTGGGTAGTTGACCAGTTAAATCTTGACCTTGAAACTTGGGAGGAAAGAAAAGCGCGAGTAGCCGAACTCCACGACCAGGTAATCTCACGTCGTAAAACTCAACTTGAACAAATCAAGCGCACCCTCATCCACCTACACGAGATTGGATTAATCAATGACAAAAACATCGGTAAGGAAAGGGTAATTGAAATCAGGGATAATCCACCCAAAGTGGCTAACTTACTAGTAGAAGTAGATGATGAAGATTTTCCTGATGAATTTAGAGTTATTAAGTACCAAGCTAATAATAAGGCAATTATTGAAGCCTATAAATCTGGTAAAGATATTAGCAATGTTGCTGAGGTAACTATCGGTAAACAGGTACGGTTTAAGGTGCAATCAGGTAGTAAGACGCGCAATAAGAAAAACCACAACTAATGGCATACGCCTCAACCATGTAAATCAAACATAGCTATATCCCATTTCCGAATATATCATCAAATGGTTAAGGGTCAAATCTTAATCATTTTTATTTTTTCTAAAAACTATAGGACTAGTATTTGATTTTTGCGAAGCTAGGCACAACTTCAAGAGGCTTCTTTCCTGCGATGCACTGAGCTTGCCGAAGTGTTCCCTGTTCCCTCCATACACAAATAATTTTAGAAATCAAACCGGATTCCTATATAGCTTAATTTTAAACTTCTTCAAAAAATCATCAAAACTTTGCCTAGATTTAAAATCATTGAAGATATAATCGATGAAATAGGAAATATCAATGTTAGCAACAGTAACTATGTCGGACTAGGTACAAACATCGTTACGATAGGTTGGTATATTTAACCTTATTTAGTATGGCTCAATAGGTAATTGCATTTGATTAGGTAGTTTCTAATTTTCAACTAGTAATCAAACTACCCCTAGTTTCAGCTTAATCTGAAGGTATGCAATCACCATCAATAAAAAGTTAAATATTAGCCCTTGGAAGCAACCTTCAAATGTCATATCACAAGAACCGAAGTATAGTTATCCGTAACGCTATTATCGACAGTTTGTTTATCCTCTGGTGTTTAGTCTGGCGCACTGGTTTAGGGCTAACCTTTTTTATCATCTATGCTTCCCTTGGCTACATATATAGCTGGCCATTCTATCTTCCAATTTCGATTATTTTAGGATTTACCCCTTGGGGCTGGAAGGTACAAGAAGAAAGAAGGGATAGAGAAGAAGAACGAAAAATGAGGAAATTGAAAAATCAAATAGGGGACGATTTTATCTATGCCAAAGCCGAATCAAATATCGAGATAAATTACAGGGGAGTTATCTTCCTCAAGTCAGTATTTGGTCTATTTGTTAGCGGCTTTTGGGGGATAATACTTGGCTGGAAAGCTATTTTGAGTATGGTAGTACAGTTAGTAGATAATATCAAAATAATTGTTAAATATATATAAAATAACATTTTCATATAACTAAACCAAGCCCAAGAGTTATTTCATTACTGTTTCAGCATCATTTGGAGACAGTAAGTATTAAAACATAACTTATTTTTGAGCCTTGAATTAATATAAAATTTATTAATATTTCCGATAAATAAGCACCAATTAAATAATTTTACGTCATTCAATAATATTCAATATCTCTGGTTTTGGGATAATATCAAAGCTGACAGAGTAATTTTGTAAAAAAGCATTTTTAATATCACACAAGCTCACGCTTAATATAAATAGAAAGCTGGCATATCGCTTCATAAATAGCCAGTTACTAGTTATATCAACAGGAGTTACAACAATGGAATTAGCACAGTATATGCTGACAGGGCTTCTCTACGTGATTATTTACGGATTTTCCACTTTCTTTATTTTCCAGTTCTTAATAGAGATATCTATCGCTTTTGAAAAACACTGTAACTGCACTACATCTATAAAACCCACTGTAATTAAAACCGAAACCTTAACTGAAAAATCCAAAATTTGGATATCTACCAAAAACAAACATCAAGTATCTACAACCAAACAGATGACTGTTCAACAGTTAAGAAAGAAATGCTCACAAGCTGGAATAAAATGGAGTTACGCTATCCAAGAATCCAAAACAGGTAAGAAACGACATCTCAACCGAGAAGAAATGTTAATAGCCTTAAGCCAAATTAAACAGTCAACATAATAAAAATATAAACTGATAGTAATTCATTCTATTATCAGTTTATATAAAATGGACAATTACTGTATTTGTTGGCGAAGAAAAAATTCTAGTAAAGAAGCATCACCCTTAATTTTCACTCATCCAAATTCTAGACAAGAAGCAATGATAAGAGGTGATTATGGTGAGATGGAATTATGGGATAACCTAACTGCTGCTCAAGCAGAAGTAGAAAAATTTAATCACAGATACCCCAATCTTTTCTTTTGGGTAAAAGAACCAAATGTCAAATAATCATCCCTACAAAATTATTCCTGACAGAATTACCAAACTAGCTTCATACCAGATTTTCGTATTTGGCAGCAACACTGAAGGAAGACATGGTGCTGGAAGTGCTTTATTTGCGCGACAGTACTGCAATGCAGAATACGGTAATCCCCAAGGAAGGCAGGGACAATCTTGGGCGATCGCAACCAAAGACCTAAGTAAGGGTATCCGGTCAATCCCCCTTCTCCAAATCAAATCCCAGATTGAGAAACTAGTCGAATATGCAAATACTCATTCTGAACTAGAATTCCTAACAACTAGGATTGGATGCAACCTTGCAGGATACACCGACCTAGAGATAGCTTCTCTGATTGGCAATTTCAATCTTCCTCCTAATATCTGGCTGCCCCAAGAGTTTGTTGATTGCCTCATAGAAGATAAACCAACCCTAAAAGTGGCATTCATGGGAAACAGGCATCAAAAATTTGATGAGTCAAGATGGAAGCAGGTGCGTAGCCGACTCGAAGGCATGATTGTTCGTGCTTGCGATCGCGCCCTTGAGTGGGGCTACAAACGCATCCAGTTCTATTCAGGCATGGCATTGGGAGTTGATACCGCAGCAGTAGAGATAATCTTAGGCTTAAAGGATAAGTACCCTATTGAGATAAACCTCACTGCTGTCGTACTCTGCACTAACCAAGATGCCAAATGGAATAATCTCGATAAGCAGAAGTATCATTGGCTGTTATCCCAATGCGACGCTATCAAATTTGTCTCTAACTTACCTTATCAAGAAGCTGGAGGAATCAAATGTTTAAATGCTCGTAACCGATGGATAATTAATCAAATAAAAAATGTCCACGATATGATGATTGCTATCTGGGATGGGCAACCAGGGGGAACAGCTAATTGTATTGCCGATGCAACAAAATTAAACCGTAGAGTCATAATTTATAACTGGGTTACAAGCACTTATCAAAAGTTCGGAAATTGGTAAATTAATCAGCAGTCAATAAGACTGCTGATTGATATTTATTAATAATATTTTTAATAAAAAATAACAAATAATAAATTACAACATAGGCTACACCTAAAATAAGTGGTGCAAGGAGTGAAATCACTCTGTTGAAGGTAGCATAGTGCTACCTTTAATTTCTTTAAGTTTGACAGCCATTGTCAGTGAGGACATGACGAGAAAATAAGAGGCAAGCATAATACCAGGTAAAACCAATATTTGCCACGGTGGCAACTGCCATCTTACGAATTTATCAGCATTTGGGCGACTTAACCAGAGGCGATCGCCTCTGGTTCTGAATTGCCAATTGGCAATTTTAAAAACATTCAGCTGGTTCTAGACAGTAATCTTCTTCCTTTGGACAAGATAGCCTTGGCGGTAATCACTCTTCTTTAATTTGGAAGCTTGACGTGCAGACCACTGACGCATAGGAGTAACTTTCTCTACATGAAGTAGCTGATGGCGATAAGTATTATTATCTGTCAGTTGGGCGAGCGCACCAGCAATAAATCGAGCGCAGCGTTCTGGTTGAGACGAGACTTGTTCCTCTGCAAACCGAATGACAAGCCAGTTTGCATCGACAAAACACTTGTTTCGGTAATCATCCTCGCCAATACAGTGGGTAGGCTTAAGAGTTGCAAACGAAATTGGCTCATCAACCTCCAAATCTATGTGTAAGCCAGTATTTGGTTCAATAATAAGAAAATCAGCCGTAAATGGTAGTCGATGCCCTGGAGGAAGCATCACCTGCTGGGGAGAAACAATTTCACCAAAATAGTGTTTGAGAACATTTTCAAACAGCCCCTCACTTGCCCCGATTGGTGCATCTCCCTGTCCAGAAGGAAAAACTAAAGGGGTAAACTGTTTTTTTTCTTTAACTAACTCTGGGATAACAACAATTGGATATTCTGGTGTCTTTGCCATACTTGCACTAACTCTTCATACTGCAATTATCTAAATTCACAACGCGATTATACAATCAACAAAATACTGAAAATCAACCAACTTTTTTCTAATTTATGGACGCAAGAATTAGAAAATTATCAGTTTTCGGACAGCATCTCTTCTGGATAAGATTACTTCTGAGTACGCTACAAGCAACTAAGATGAAGTCTAGCTTTGACTATCTAGAAGACCTTCTTGCGGACAACTATCCAATCATCGCCTGCGAATCTCCCCTCCAAGAACGTCACCGCCTCCTCACCCGAATCACTACTTACTGTCACCAAGCAGGCAGAAAAGCCTACATCTGGAATCTCAGCGAGGACAGTATTAAAGAACTAGTAGTCAGCGCCGAAGACAATCTCGTTCTTCGAGAGTTTGACGACTATAAACCTTCCATAAAACAAAATAAAGAAGACTATTTTCAAGTACTCAATTTTTGGAAAATTTATTCTGGCACTGGAGTATTAATTGTTGAGAATATTTTCCCTTGGATCAAAGAAAATACACCTAAAGAAACCGATTTTATTATATCAGAATGGATTAAATCGTCGTTAATCAATCTCAAATTTCATACCAAAGATAGTGGCAAAACTACTATATTACTAGGAGCCAACGCTGAGATAGCAAGCGAAATAGCGGCAGAAATTCCCCTATGGAGTCAAGAACTACCAGATGTACAAGAAATTATTTACAGTTTAATTAAAAGCAAAAGTTTTTCTTTCACATATACGGAACAAGACTATTTAGAAATTGCTAACGCTAGTGCTGGTTTGTATATTTCTGATATTATGTATTGCCTAAACGATATTAGTAAAAATCATGATTTAGGAAATTCCAGTGAGATAGCCAAGCTTCTGCTATCAAAAAAAATTCAACTGCTCAACCGCTTGTATGACATCGAATTCTTACCTCCACCAAAAGTCCAACTTGGTGGATTGGAACTCATGCAACAGTCATTCAAAAAGTTCAAGCGATTGCTTACCCCGCGTGCCAAACAATATAATCTGCGTGTACCCAAAGGGATTATGCTTGTGGGGCCACCGGGGACGGGAAAATCACACTCAGCAAAAGCCTGTTCCCAGAATATGGGTATTCCCCTTATCATGGTCGATTGGGGCAACTTTAGAAGTTTTGGCAACCAAGCAGAAATGAAACTTAAACGCTTGTTGCGACTGGCAGATAGGCTCAACCAAGTAATTTTGTACTTCGACGACTTCGATAAAGGCTTCGCTGGGGATGATGACCTCGCCAAACGGCTTGCTGGCCAGCTGTTGACATGGATGCAAGAGCGCACGTCAGATGTACTAGTCATCGCCTCAGTCAACCGAATGGAATGGCTGCCACCCGAACTCACCCGTGCTGGACGGTTTGACTATTTATTTAAGGTAGACCTGCCCAATAATGGGGAAAGATATAGTATCTTCAAACTGCACGCTGCCCGATTTGACGAACGTTTTCGCAATGGCGGCGACCCCTGGAGCGAGGAACAGTGGCGCAGAATTCTTAAAGCCACCAATCGGTGTGTAGGTGCAGAAATCCAGACAATTGTAGAACGCGCCGCTAGTACCATATTCTGCGAAACAATAACAGAAGATACCTACTCAGAAAGCCAAGTCCCCACACTTGAACTAACAATCGAGGCATTACTAGAAGAACGCCGCCAGATTAACCCGCTTGCCATCCGCGAAGCCGATAAAGTCGAGTCGATGCGTAACAAAGCTGACCAACAAGCTTTACCTAGTAGTCCCCTCGATGAAAGCAAGTTTGCTGTTGGTAACATCGAGATTTTTAGCTAATGAAAGGAGTCAGAATACAGAATTCAGGAGTCAGAAGAACTCCAGCCATAAAGGAAGGAGTTTCGCGCTGGTGGTTAAAAACTTTTTTGTTTTGCTTAACAACTCTGACGAGGCTTTAAACCAACAGTTAAGAGTCATTCGTACAAAGTCCTCAAGCCTTACGCAAGCTTTCTCCTGAATTCTGACTCCTGAGTTACGACTACTTCTTTGTAAACATCATAAATAAATTCAAAGTTTCACCATGTTTGGACGAAAGCAAATGTAGCCAAAACATTTCAACAGATAATAATGCTTGCCATTTCTAACCACTCTACTACTTTATTTATCTAAAACTATGGAAGTCACAAGACAAACCGCTCAAACCAACATTCAAACTAAACAAGCACAAAATCCAGAAAAAAGCCTATTTTTCAAAATTCTCAATATCGTTGGGCCGATTGCTGGTTTTACTGCTGCTCTCTCACCCCTACCACTATACTTTTGGACTCGCCAGCCCCAGTATCTACCTATTGGTGCAACCTTTACCAGTAATA
>NZ_JAIVFQ010000012.1 GCF_020829495.1 Nostoc favosum CHAB5714
TATCTATTGCATGAAGATTGTCAGAATGGACATTTAGCTATCTCAAGGTTGGATAGGTTTACCGAACACTTTAAGTTGCTTGACTCTAAAGGACGGGATTCAACAGAACAATGGCAAAGCCTCCAAGCCGCACATCAACTACTGGAGAATGGCTGGGGATTATATTTAGGTAAACAAGAGGAACAAAGTTTAGAGCGACAGGGAAAATTAGATTTTGTTAAAGTAACCGTGCGCTTCTTTCCTGATGTTATGGTGTTTATTCAAGAAGGCGAAAAACGCCATAAAAGCCAGAAAATTTCTTTTGGAGCGAAAACTCCAGATGGAAAACCAAGCTACCTAGATTACAGACTCAAACTTCCATTGCGATCGCTGACGGAATTTAGCCGTTGGGTTTATCGCTTTATGGGTAGCGCCCAATTCCTTACACCGAAGGAATTGGTGGAAAAACACCAGCAACTTGCTCAAGAGTTGCTTGCTCGTTATCTTTGAACTATTGGCATCTCCTTTCTTTTCTAGCCCTAATTCATAAATGCTTGACTAGCACGAACTAAATATTCATGCTCTGGGTTTAAAGATAAATTAGGCATTAAGAACCTTGGATTTTTGAAGGCTTATCCGTATTTGAACCAAATTCAACTTCTGGCTTGGAAAACTAGTCTTCATTAGAATCCATTTCTTCAGCTCCTGTGTCACCTCTTCAGCCAAATAAGTTTGATTTCACGGGTATTGAAGAGCCAGCAACACTAAGCAACAAGCTGGTGCGATTGCGCTTAGGCAGCTTTCTTCATCACACTTTCAACAAATCGCTAGGGGTGTTTTCTAGCAGTTTGAATCAGCTTTAACGCTCTGCGAACAACTTATTAAGCAAATCAGCTAAACGATAGCCCGCTAGACTCATCTGACGTTCTGCAATTGGTTTGTTACTAGCAGCATAATTTGATGGTAAAAGCTTTCCATCATTTTTATCAGTGCTGCCAGACAGTCTTCCATTTAGATACGCTTGTTGCTTAGCCAGATTAAAACTTTCTACTTTTGCCCAGTTATCAAATTGAGTTTCTGCTAATTTTGGTATTTTACGACGTTGATAAGTATTTCTTAGCCTTATTGCTGTGTTGCGAACTGTTTGAAAATTTTCTGATCCAAGAATCAGTCCATCCCAAAACTTGTGCAAACTTATTGTTTGACTGTCTTGATTGACTCGAATGTAGAAAAGGTTTCCACCACTATCACCTTCAGGATACTGACTCGTTATTAATTTAGTCGTATGCAATGGCTGATGCACATCTCCTACTAAATGAAATAGCCAGCATATTGCAACTGCTTTTTCACTGTTACTGGCATTACTTTGAACAATACTAATATTTTTTTTAAAAGCATACAAAATATTTTCTTCACCTGCTTTCTCAGTTGCAGTTAAATTTGAAGAACTACCAGGCTCGTAAGGAAAGTTGATGTAGTGCCACGTCTGGTGATTAAATTTTTGGTTATCACGAGCATCATCAGGCCATCGTGCAGCCCACATAAATAAATACAAATTTTCATTTTGAGAAGGAATACTAGATTTTTTTAGAGAATTCCACTGCTGTTCAAACTTAGAAAATTCAGGATGTTCTCTCAAAATGGCAACAATTCTATCAATCGTCTGCTGATTGCTTTGCTTGAGTTCACTGTAGGCGATCGCTCCTGAAACCATATGTCCAGCCTTATTCCAAGCATAAGCTGGTTGTTGGCACAGAAACATTGCCGATAACATCGTAACGAAAGATAATTTAAGTAAAAAATTTAACCTATGCATGGAATTTTTTTATAAAAGTACAGATAGAGTATAATTTATAATCAGCAGCTTCTAAAAATTTGACTTGACGTTGCCAACAGTACAAGATTAACCAATTCTCACTTTCACGATTTACGCATCAAGTCGAATAATTAAGGGGAAAGTACATAATTTTTAAACATTTTAATACAGTAAAATCACAGTCTTGTTTGAGTTTTAAGTAGGTAGGCGTAATTAAACATAAGATCAAACCTCACCCTCAATCCCTATCTTTAGTAAAGAGAGGGAAGCCGGAGGCAGGGTGAGGTTTGATATTTAATTTGACCCACTTACTTAGGAGAGATTAGGGTAGATTCTCACAAGATTCAAATAGTCTAGCAGCGTATACATCAGCTGCACTCTTTACCCAATTAGAATTTATCCATAAAAGCCAAGCAATAAGTAAAATTATATCTATTGCTAGGTAAGTGAGTGTAGTAGAAGGGCTATTGGATAAATGGAAGCTTTTCTGTATTAAGATTTGTTTATCTGTTTGAAATTCTACAAAAATACTAAATAATCCCATACTAAAGGCGCACTGAACTCCAAGCAAAAGCGCACCCAAGGATGAAGTAATTATTCCAATGATTTTTATTCCTAATAAATTTCGTCGAAAACCATAATTGCAGTTTTCTTCATATAACAAGGAAAACTTGCTGTGATCGCGTGTCTTAGCTATCAAAAACCGAACACAGGTATCATAAACTTGATCTGCTAGTTCCGGCTCTGCTAATTCTTCACTTTGGCTTGGTAAAGTTTGCCCTGTTAAATTATGCAGTTTGCTATGCAAACGAGCTAACTCTACTTTGTTTTGAACATTGCGATGTCGTAGCAAACATGTTGTAGGCTTACCACCCCAAGCATTATACAATTCGTCTTCTTTAGCTTTGCCCATATCACGGGCAAATTGTGCTAATAACCTTAGCACCCCAAACCAAGTTAGCAAACTAATTACTCCTCCCCAAGACCAAACTTGATCTGGAAATACTGCAAGAGCAACTAATGCAATTGGTAATCCCGCAAGCAATGCAGGCGTTAACCGAGCTTTGCGATTATAATCATCAAAATTTTTTTCTATAAAATCTAATACCATGTATTTGTTCCTACGTTATTTTACTCTTGAAACCCAAATATTTTGCTCCAAAAACCTAATTTTTTAAAGCAACTGGCTTAATCTTTATTAAAATTATGAGGCATTAACACTGTTGCTATTTGACTCGACAGGTTCCTATAAAAAGCAATATTCAATTAATTAGGATGTAGGAGAAACTAGCATATTTAGTTTGAATGGTTCAGCAATTATACTCCTTTCCTATTGACCAAGTTTCTTGGTTGTCACCAACAATGAGCATGAGCGCTGGAAGTCCTTCATGTTTGAGTATCTCAACAAGATAGACTAAAAGTTTGATGTCGTCACTGCTTGGCTTTGTCGAAATTTCTGGTGGGTGCGAATGCCATTCACCAATATAAGACACAATATTGGCTGTCCTTGTCTGTGCAGAGTTAATTTGTTCTTCTAATTTTTGAACTCCGCGTGTAAATCCACTTGGATCGGCTATACTGTCTGTGGGAGCAGGAAGAACATCGACAACAAAAATTGTTTGTAACTTTTGGTCTACGTAGCCAAGCAGAACACCACCAGTCTCGTTTGGGAGATTAGCTGACCGAAACTGCCTAACCTTCTCCCGTAAATTAACGTTCCAAATTATTTTCCAGTAATCAACTGAAATAGCTAAAGGTGCTGCAACAGATACTTTGTCGGCACTGATAACTCCTAGTTGTGGCTCAACGTGCCATACCAGAATTACAGCATCAGATTGCCCCTGTCTAAGCCTGATTTGTCTTGCGAGGGTTGCAGCGTGAACCTGAAGTAAATCTGTCGGTATTACTTTCGATACATCACGACATCCTGCACCAACCCAGAGGTGTCCTTGATGCCCATTAAGATGTTGCTCACCCCAAGTATTATTCAAGATTGCTCCGTAATATTGGGCTTCTAGTACATCTACTCGGATATCGCGTTGTGAATCTTCAAGAAGTAAGACAGATCCATATCCGGAAGGAGTTAGGAAAACTGATGCAGCTCGTTTGAGTTGAGCGATCGCCAATTCGCGCGGTACTGCGAGTGTCGTTGTTGCATCGATTACTATGTCTGCTGTCTCAACAGATGTTTTCAACTGAACATTTGACCAGTTAGTTACACTGTCAACAATGGCGAAAGCCTTTGCATAGCCATGAAAATAGATTTCTTCCACCATCTGTTTTACGGCATTTGCTTTGAACTGACCAACCTGAAAATGTTTAGTAGTATGTCGGGCTAAATTGTGTGGTTTGATGTAATCAGGGTCAACAAATCTCCATGTTCCCCATGCCTCGCGATACCATATATCGGCAAGAACACTACCTAATGCCCCAACACCTGCAAGCACACCAGAGAATTCAGCAGTATCTGTAGTAATGCCCGAAGCTTGTCGTGCAGATGCATTAGTTAAAGAAAATGTAACTTCGAGGGGTGCAACATCAATAGAGCGCCAATCGTTAAACGAACTTGCAATCTCAACTAATGAAGGTATTTTGTAATATTTACCATCCCTGCCATCAGTTAATACACCACACGCTTCACCCAATTGCCCAAGATTAACATTAAGGTAAAAGGCCTTGTACTCGTTCCGCTCTACACTAGTGCTGTCATTTCGTTGAATGGGTATTTGAAGAATGAGGAGTGTCTGATTGTTAGCTTTTTTGGAAACTCCTTCTGCACCCACCATGCGCTCAATCTCTGTAGAAAGTGAATCAAATAGAGTTGCTCCCCGTGCTGCAAATTGTGCGTCAAGAGTTCCTAAATCGTATGGAAAGTATTCAATAGCACCATGAGTTACTGGCTGAAGTGCAAGAGTTATACATATTAATTCTAGTTGGTCATTTTTCCGTTGAGAAGTCTGCAAAAAGTATCCCAAAAGAACTCTATCTTCCACTCGTTCTACGGTTAGAAAAAGGTTATTTTGTTGGATTTTTTCATCAAAATCTGGTGGTAAAATAATTTCAAAAGGGCTACGGAAGTAAAACTGTTCAACGGCCTGGTCTTCACGGTGCAGTGTACCTTTAGCAGTTTCGGCAAGCCACCAAAGTACTCGATTCAAATGGCTTTGAGGAGTCCAAGAACGCTCAATTACTTCCCACGGTTCAAAATACAGACAGAGTGAAGCAGGTTCGCCCTTATTTACATAATTCTGGTGCGGCGTTGCAGGAAAATTTTGTCGTAAAGCTCGCACGTCAGGCATTTTAGTCTCTTCAGAATAAAAGATTAACCCTATTCGCTCTCGATAGAGGATACCAATTTCATTTCTAGTTGGAACACCATCATTAGTGCAATCAACAACGAGCATTTCTGCAATTCGTTGTCCTTCTCGAACAATGCATCTTAACTCTATAAGCTCAAAGAATTTGTGTGTAGAACAAGCTCTAAACACACGGCGTGAGATTGGGATTGTCAAAGCAGCTTCGGATATCTGGGCAATAGGCTCACCAAAGTCGATGTATTTATTTGACATCTAGCCTGCCCTCGGTGCTGGAGAAGACACAATGATATTAACTCCATAGCTTGTAGAAGGATTCAAATTTACTCCTCCACTAGTAATTTGGAATTCTAAAGGTTGGGGTTTTTGAAGGTTTGGCTCCTCCATAGTCACTATAAATCTTCGTCCACCAATCTGTTTCAAATAACGCTCGTAGCAATTTTTGGCCTGAATATGAGGTGGTTGTTTCTGTTCATAGGCTTCTCTATTATTTTTTATTGGTTTACTTGAACTCACCAGATAAGCTTCTCGCTGTCCATACAGAAGAAGTTCTTCTACTAAAGGAACGGGAATTGTCTCCTTCTCGCCTTTCTCTGGATTGAGTGCGTGATGACTACAATGATGAGGAATGTTAAATAGATTCCATTTCAATCGATCTTCGTTGTTATGCAGTTTAGTGATATACACAATGTCTTCTAGTACGTTAGAAGTTGAGTCTCCTACAGCCAGATAGTTAGTTTGGACACCTGCAACTTCAAAGCGAACTTGGAAAATAAGTGATGCATCATTGCGTAAGTCGTCACCCTGATCAACGTGTTTAATAAATGGGGAATGGCAAAAGAACTCAACTCCGTCACTCGCAAGTGAAAAGCCCGGAACTGGCTTCCCAGCATCAGTTATGAGGTGGCGACGCGACTCAAGTGTCAGCCCTTTTTTCTCAAGCCAAGTTTTGAGCATTTCTGGCTTAGAAAAGACCCGGATGCCTTTGCCCTCAAGAAGGCGATATTGAGCTTCTTGTCGCCAAATAACAAATTCTGCTTTTGCTGTCCATTGAGCCATTGTAGACGGTTCCAGAACCATCGCAGCTGGAACCCATAACTCATTGATTTTAATTCGTCCGTTGCCTTGGTATTTGGTATTGTGCAACAATTCAAAGAATTCAGTACTGTTTGAGATGTGATCATTATCTCCGTGGGTGAGAGCCAAGACATCGAAATAATCTCGCTTCGCCTTGTCAAGTTCATCTCTCAGTTGACTTTTTAGGTCAATAGCGGGTTCCTCCTCGTCCTCGCCAACTTTTAGGTGACGGTAATCAAACAATAGGCGTTTACCATTGCTCAGAATGATTTGGCTTGTGTCGCCATTTTGTACTGGGTAGAAGAAGATTTTGTGCATTAGCTAACTCAATGAAGAATTAAATTTTAGTTTGCAAGTTCAAAATTTATTGGTACTTCTGCTCTATACTGTTTTTATAGAAAAGCAGCAATTTGGAACAAAGTTTACCTGCACTACACAGGCTGTTCCTCTGTCCATTTCCAGAAGTAGTAAGTGTACTGCAATCCCTTATTTGTTACCTCATAGTCTCGTCGAGCAAGGTGAAGGTCATAGAGACGTTTGAGGCGATTGCTCGCTGAGTTGACAGCTAATTTGAGCAGTTCTGAAAGTTTAGGCGCAGTCAAACTGCCATGTATTGAGAGCAAATTGAGCGTTTCTCGTAAACTTAACTCTAGTTGCCCAACACACTCCCACTGTCCGTTGGGTTCAACTGCGAGAAAAGCTAGCTTGAGATGTCGAAACTCAATAGCTGCTCCTAAGTTGGCAATTGTATCCGGTGTCAATCCTTGAAGTAGAAGAGTGCTACTAGGACACTGCCCTTGACTCATATGTTCCTGTAGTCGAATAATCGTTTCATCTAAAAATGAAACGTCTATCAATTGATTCTCAGGAAAAGATAAAAGGATGGCACTACCTTCTGGTTGTTGTTGAACATAATGCTTTAGCCGCTCAAAAGCTTGGTTTCCTTTCTGCCGTGTTAAAAAAAATCGGCCTGAGAATCCTAAGTCCTTGAACAGATCAGCAACGTCTAAAACCTTAATTACTCCTTTCCTTTCCAAACTTCACCTTTGATAAGTGACCGTTCACTTAAATTTAGTGAACACATATCTAAATGCTAACTACTCCTTACCTTCTTGTCAAGTTGAATACAGTTCTACTGCAATTTGAGTACCTGGAATAAAAGCTAAATTTGGACATCCTTGTATTTTTCCTGAACCAAAGCTTGTAATAGCGGCATCATGAGAACGTAGCCATAAATAGCCTCCAGTCATACCAGCAATACGTTCTACTTGGCGTAATCCAAGGCCTCCACGTCCTGTTGACCTGGTTGTTTTTCCATGCATGGCTTCGATCAAGTAGCTAAGTGTATCCTTAATGTCGCTACTTCTACAGTGGTTAATTAAACTTCCAGGAATGCCACAACCAAGATCCCCCACAGCTAGTCGAACGACGGCTTGTCCCTGAATTTCAACTTTCTGGATTAGAACACAGCCATATCTATCTCCACTATGCTCAAAAACATTCGTGCATAACTCAGACAGTACATTGATCAAGTTGTTTATGTGTGAAATTGATAACCATCTGCTATAAATGTTTTCAGCGCGGGAAACTACAGCACTGACATCTTCAATAGTAGAAACCAAAGTCAATTCCAAAAGATTAGCTGTCCTTGGATCTCGGTTCCACCGCTCTTGTAGTGGACTGTCCACGTCAAACCAGTCGTTCTCTATCTCAAAGAGAGCCATCCGTTCCAAATACTGATGAACTTTTAGCTGTATACGGCTCAGCAATATTTTATTACCCGAAACCTGCCTCAAATAACGTCCGGCAATTACTAAAGCCAAGAGACCGTAAGGACGGATAAAACTCACTTGGCTCATATCAATTTCGTATGCTTGAGCAGGCTTAGTTTCCTGAATACGGTTATAGAAAGCCTCAATGGTTCGCGTATCTGCCCCAAGAACATCAGGAACAGTTATAGTAATAGATTGCAACGTAACTACCCCTCAAAATAATAATTAATAAAGTAGATATTTCTGCAATTCTTTTATTCTGCATCTGACGACACCTCTGTTGGGCATCCCAAACGCGTAGACATATTTTGGCAGTGTTGTGTTACCCGTGGTTGCAAATTGGCTATAGTGACCAAATTAGGTGGTAACTGTTGAGCAAACAACCGTCCTGGATGGATTTCGTCCCACATCGAGCGCATTTGCGCTCCTCGTCCCTTACCAGGGGCATGGATACCAAAACCAGAGATAATACTGCACCAAACAGGTTGGAAATGTCTTATCAGTACTGCTTCTCCCCAAGCAACCAAGTCCACTGCCATTGCTACAACCGTAAATTGAAATTCGGCAACATCAAGATTTGGTGCTTGGCGAATGGAGTTCCTATGTTCTCTTAACCGACCAACCAGACCGCCAGCAATAGTTCCCTTTCCAGTACGCTTGCCAGGATTCTCGGCTTTGCCGATATAGATTGGCATACAGCATTTTGCTTGGTTAGCATAAGTAATATCTGCGTACAAAGGAAACTGTCCTCGATAGTAAAGCAAGTAAACACCAACATAGCCAGCTAACTCTTCTTTGTGCTGTTCTAGTTCAGTGAGTGGGTGGCATTGCTGTCTAGCCTGAAATTCGATTAACTGGTCGCGTAAGGTAGCAGGAGCCTGGAAAACTTCTAATGGCATGAATGATAGTTACTGTCTAGTAACTATCATTTTCCCACTAGTGGTATGACCATGTAACTTATTAACTAAAGTTTAGTACTTGCGTATTCTTCCACATTTTTTATATCTGCTTATCTTGCTTGTATTTCTGTTAAATATGCAAGGTAGTTAGTAGCGTACCTTAGCTTGTTAAAGCAAGTTTTCCCATTTATTGCTCAAAATATTAAAACAATACTCATTCCAATTTAATCTCCACAACTTTGTTAAGTTGTTAATCTATATTTGTTAATAAAGTAGCTCATGTGTTAAATAACTCTGTTGTACCATTGAAAAGCTTTGCGATATATATGCTCTTTTAGCTTGAAAGTCATTAGGCGTTGAACCAGCGATCGCTCTTAATTGTTTCTAAAGCACAGGATAAGGTTTTGATAGAGGAGTATCTAAAAACTCGAACCCATTTTGTTCGAGCCATTCGCGGGAAATTTTATCTGGTCGAGAACTGATAAAAATACAAGCATCATCCAACGACTCAAAGAGTTTTGTGCAGACAGTTGGATGCTTGAAATCGCCGACTCCGATTAAATGTCTGTCATAGTCATCCAGAGCAAACTTTATCAGATAAATTCGCACAACATTCTCTGGAAAGCACGTCCAGTTGTGTGAGTCAGAAACTACAGATATCGCATCTGTAGGCATGGGCAATTCATGATGTATTCTACTGTCAGGAAATTCTGCTTTATATTTAGCTAAGTATTCCTGAATGTTGAGCCGATTAGACATTTCTTAACCTATTAAGTAGTTACATAAAATTAAATTTATTCGTGAGACAGGGAACAGGGAACGGGGAACAGAGAAACAAGATGTGTAATTAATTTTGTTTAGTTAATTAACAGGAATATAACTTGGTTACTCTTGTATTTTATTGCCTTGAGGGAAGACGATCGCCCTACAGCCCTTCGGGCATCCTACGGCAGGCGTTGGCATACCCCTAGACTTAAGCAAGCTAGCAAGAGCATGTCGTACACAAGTCATTGCTCCTGCTAAAATCACAGAAAGCTTGAATTGCTTGGTTAGCGGTCTAGATGACTGCGGATACTCTTCGCAATCAGATGGGCAAGAGTAACAGGTACAGCATTACCAATCTGACGCATCGACTCGCCCCAATTACAGGGAAAGTAATAATCATCAGGAAACGTCTGTAACCTCGCAGCTTCACGCACTGTCAAGTAGCGAACTTGTCCATTAGGCAAGGCAAGCATATTCTCCCCACCGGGGACACCATGCACCCCAGCTTTTAAGGTTTTAGCTGGTTCATCCAAAGGACTGCCAGTATGTCCTGGATAACTTCTAGCTCCTGGAACATAAACGTGATTTGGAATTTCTATTGCCACATTGGTATTTTCAGGCGATGGTAAATCAGCGATCGCATCCCTGACAGTACACCAGGGGGCAGTCACGCTACCTAACAAATTTGCGCCAGTACGTTGCAAGCGACTACGAAGTAAGGATGGTATTTCTGGGCGTTCTTTGCTAGCTATGGTGTGGCGTTCCCAATATTCACCAGTAATCCACTTATGCCAAATAAGCGCTTCTTCAGTATGTGTTGGTTCAGGGAAAGACCAGTTTGCTTTCAAATCAGAGCGAAAACCAACAATAAAAACCCGCTCCCGCTTTTGTGCTACTCCATAATCCGCCGCATTCAACAGCCTGAAGGTAACGCGATAGCCAAGGTCATCACTCTTCCCACTATTATGATGACGCTCCAGGCGTGCCAAGTGGTCAACCCAAGGCTCATCCGGCTTGGGCAATAGCTGGGGATGGGTTAGCTGTAAAATAATATACTCAAAATAATTAATAAAATTACGACGTAGTAATCCCCGCACATTCTCAATCAGGAACGCTTTCGGGCGTAATGCACGTACTGCACGAAAAAACTGTGGGAACATATCTCGCTTGTCGAGAAAAGCACCATGCCTGCCACCAATTGAAAAGGGCTGACAAGGTGGCCCACCAGCTAAGAGGTCGATTTCTTCCTCAATCGTAGAATAGTCAAAATCCGTTACATCCATCTGGTGAATATGCCAGTCGCTAACAAGGGCAATCCCTCGCTGTTGATTTTCACGGATGGTGTAACAACTGTGCTTATCCTGTTCCACAAGTGCCAGATGATGAAAGCCCGCCTTGGCACAGCCCATCGCTAAGCCTCCAGCACCTGTACATAACTCTATCGATTTCACTGGTTCCAATTTAAAAATAGTCACTGTAAAACATCTTCATGATATATCTAACACAACACAACATAGTGCTGTAAAGCGTTTGCAGATTGCAAAGATGTTAAGATGCATCTCTACTCTGTTGTGTGGTGGTTTCAAAATGTCTTGTACAGATTAAATCTTTGTACTTATACTACTCTTGATTTTGGTTGCTAAGTTTTTAGCCTGCCATATTTGACAGGCTATAGTGATGTAAATTATACCCCTTATTTTAACTAGCAAGGGGCGTTATTTCTGGTGAGAATAATTTGTGATTTTCGACAGCATATTTATAACTAAACAGTCCATTGTTTGACAAGAAAAATTTATCTTCACTACCCGATATCTTGAGTACGGTGATAACACATGGGGATTGAATATTGTTATTGCGAATGAATTTCCTTGCAGTTGTACAGGTTTTCTCTTGATGGTTCTGTTGATAGCAACTAAAGCTTGTAACCTTTGATAGCAAAACTTTTCCACGTAATCTGCGTCTGAAATGGTATCTACCTAGTTTTTGTCGAATTCGTTTTGACATTTTGTACTCTCCTTAATAATTGTGCGTGGTTTTTATATCGCTTAAGTTGAATTTCAAGCTGACGGGCTTCTTGTTTACTTGAGGTCTTCCATACGTAGACAATTTTGAATTCGATGCCGCGTTCTATCGCAGCACGAGTAAATGCTGCTCCAGACCCTTGTAGATGCTGCTGAAATCTTTTCTTGAGGTTCGCGCATGAACCTAAGTAATAACGAGCTTGATGTTTCTCATTTCCGAGCGGACGAGATAGCTCAATCAGGTAGCAGCAAGGAATTGAGGGAATTTCTCCTGACAATTCCATATATGCTTTTTTGGGATTATTTTTAAGACTGAGGCGTTAGCTGATTGTGGTGGTTTATGTCGTTACACAGTTGAGCTTTTGTTGCTCTTGTACCCAAGTAATTACATTTGATTTACTAACGCTTACAGGCTTATTTTCACCCACGGTAAATACTTGAAACCAGCCAGTTTTTAACTCATAGTAGTCAATGATTAAACCTGATTCTCTGGCTGTTTTTAGAGCTGATACTTCCTGGGGTAACAATCTTTCAATTCTTAACTGTTCTTCTGAAGAAAGCTGCTTCCAAACTTCATCTTTAACAGCCAAATGCCTGTATATAGCACTTCTTATTTGATAGTAACTGGTGGCTGATTTGAGTTTTTCTACAAGCATTGATACTTCTTCCCCAACTGGCTGCCGTTCTGTAGCGTTACTGGTGCTGGTTTGTTCGTTTTGTTTTAGTGTGGAGTTAACTTCTATAACTTTTTCTCTCTCTGTTGGGGATATTTCCTCTTGTGGTAACATTCCTGACTCAACCACAACCACTTCAGATTCAGCAGTCTCTTCTTGGGGCTGCTCTTTTTCTTGAGATTTGATTCTGGCGTGATAGTCTGCGATCGCTTCACGAAGAATTTGCTGGGGGAGTAGCCCATAACCGTCAATTAATTCCTGTGTGAGTACCCCTGTTTGGTGGTCTTCCTCCCACTGAGGAGGAAACTGACAGTAGCGATCGCCCTTTGGAGTTCTACGCCAGATTGATATCTGTTTTTGTTGTTCCTGTTTTTGGACTTTAAGAAGGGCTTTCCTCTCTTCAATTAACTCCAGCACCAGTTCACAGGTTAATCCCCCAATTGGGTAATCCTGTAGCTGACTGATAATTGACTTGTATTGAAGAGAACACAGCCTGAGAAGTATTGTTACTGGAATTGGTGCTAGGTGTTGGGGACAGGTTAAAAATTCTTGGAAGTTTTCGGCTATTTTGAGCGCTCGTTTTTCCTCACAGCTTCCTTTATCCCAACCGTATGTATCGAGCAGAGTTCGGTATTCTTTTTTGCTATAGGTGGTTCTGTATTCGTAGAGTAGGAAAGCAACGTGCAAATATTCCAGACTGCTGGTTTCGATATGTGCGGTTGGATTTGGGTTTAGTTGATGCTTTTGGGAGTAAGGGATTGATGCAATAGTTGCTGGCATGATAAGATTCACCTTGCATTAATTTCGTTGGTCTTAAAAGACCACTTACCTATTTAATTCACTGCAAATAATTCAGGCTGCTTGTTTGTCCCAAGCTTTTGATGACGATTTGGAGATAGCAGCCAAGGCATAGCCCAAGGTGTGCTTGTGAATTTTGGGCATTTTGTGAAACGACATATCCTGACCCCAATCTTGGACTGACTTGGTGCCAATATGTAATACTTGCGTGAGGGTTTTGACACAAGTTGTGCGAAAGTTAGCGTGGGAGACAGTTTGCAGTATTTGCTGTTCAGTTAATTCTTCGAGGAGTATTTTTTCTAGAAAGGCTTGAGCATCTACTTCCGGTGCGTTGTATTCTCCTCTCAAGATGCTCTTTAGCTGGTTCGGTACAATTTCGGCAGCCTGAATGTAAGCAAGTGAAACTTTGGAGTAATTGGGTATTCCGTCAAAGTTGAGATCGCTTCCCCACTTGCGAACTGTTGGTCTTTGTACACCTAAGACTGCACATAGTACAGTGATACATTTTTTGCGGTATTGCGAGTCGGTTTCTTCTTCCAGCAGTTCTCCAGGACTAAGTTCAGCTATCCCAAAGCAGTAACGTAAGAATTGTCTGGGTTCTAAACCTTCTTTGGGTAAGTTTTTGAAGATTTCGCAGTATTTCATATTAAACTCGTGCAGAAATTTTGATTGAAATAGGTGTTTTTCTGCCATCTCAACTTTTTTGTGCTTTTGGTTGAAGAATACCAAATCCACTAATTATGTATGTGGTTTATTTACATTTTTTAACTTAATAGCAGTGTAAAAAATTTTTTACACTGCTATTAAGTTACGTTTATTAACCTTTTTGCATACAAGGGCTTCAAATATGCTTTGTGGTTCCGATAGACTGAAGTAACATGAGTAAACAACAGCCCGAACAAAACCCGAAGCTACCTCCGAAGCGTGGTCGTCCTGTAGACGCAGAAAAAGACCGCGTGACAGTTCATATTAGTGTTGATATGCGGGGTCAAATTGAGAAGCTAATACCTGACATGGGTAAAAGTTTATCAATGGTAGTTAGGAACTTGGTGAATTTGGGTTTAGAGCTTGTTGGTTTATCTCAAAAGGGACTTACTGCTCCTCGGTCAGGTAATTTGGAGGAGTGGCTTGCAAGTTATACGTCTTTGGGAACTGAGCTGCTTATTGCCTGTGAAACTCTAAATTTGTCAGCTCCAAAACCAGGACAAATAGCTATTTGGCTTTTAGACAAAATGGCTTTTGGGTCTAATGATCCTCAAATTATTAATGATGAAGAAGATACTAGTACAACGCTTTTAGAAAGAATTCGTTTAGGAAAGAAACTGCAAACTTTTAGCTTTGAACAAGGGATAGAATTACCTCAAAATGAGGAATTTGCTACTTGGTTGGGGCAATTATATGCTAATGCTGTTATTGGACAAGAATTTGTAGCTGCTTGTCGGACGCTGGATTTGCAGCTACCAGAGACAGGAGAACTACAAGAGTGGTTGCAGGATTTGGTGGTGCGATCGCGCAGCCTCTCCGCATCCGCAGTAGAATCGCAATTATCAAACGAGTTAGTCGAAGAATGCGAACGACTGGGGATAGACCCGCCAAAAGCTGGTGAAGTTGCAGCGTGGCTACAAAATACCCGCCCTGCGGTATTTGAGCAGCCGATGCACGAACATAGATTACCTTTTACGGATGATGGTTTACCTTTAGGGGGGTCGCAACCTTTTTTGGAGCATTTACTAACACTAAATGCACCGCCAACTGAAGATGAGGAGTATGACATTGCTCATAGGTTTGGTGTAGACCCAGCACATCTTAAGGAGCTGATATCCCGCATGAGGTTTGACAGGAACGGACAGACAAATAATTGTCATTAATAAGCTTGGGGCATAAATGCATGGATGCCATTGAAGATTCTTCTGCGTTATGGACTTTACTATGCAAGCCTGGATGGGAAATTAAACCCAACCCAGTAAAGCATCTACTCAAAATTAAAGCTCCTAACTACCAGGAAGCATTAATGCTTTATACCAATTATCGAAAATTTCTAGCAATGTGGACGGCATCCCTCAACTGTACCTGTACTTTGATTGGAATTCAGGGGATGCGTGGAGCTGCATTCAAAATTCTTGCAGCAACGCCAGCATCGCAGCAGAAGTTATACGAAGACTTGATTTTTGCAAGCTTACGAAAGTCGGTTAGTTGTGACTTTGAAAGACTAGTTGCTTGGGAATTTGAGAATAATATCAGCAAGTATTCAGGATTTTACATTGCCGAAACTTGTTTGCATCCTGATCTGAGACCAATTGTTGATGAAATATTCTCAAACCCAGACAAGAAACTCGCTCTAACACGAATGTCTGACAATTTGCAATTGATCGTGTCCGCATCAGCAGCGCGGGCGATGAGTTCTGACTCACAAGATGTTGTGCGTCGCCGAACGACTGATTTTTGGCACGCTAGAGACTACGAATGTTTTTTGCGGATGTTCAAGCAAGATGGGGGAACGGGGTTTGAAATTACTTACCAAGCAACAACCAATCTCCCAAAAATTAATCCTTTGGCACCGTGGGCGCAGTTTACTACAAGCTATCGGTTTTTTGAAATTGATGTTGGCGGGCGCACAGAAGTGTACCGTTTGGGCGAAGGTAAAGATATCACTCCAATCAGTCGTCCCAAGGTTGTTTCATAATATAGCGAGGTTTTATGGCAGTAAGATTCCTAGAAAACAAGGGCAGTGGCAATATTCTAGAGATTAGTCGAGCTAGACTTTTAGAGCTTACCCCGAATGTTTATCCCCTCACCTGGGAAGCGATTCTTTCAGGTAAGGGTGATAATGTAGCTATCTTGGGTGCAGGTTTTGCCGAACGTGAAGTTTTTTTTGGTTTTGAGGGAGTTGACTTAACGCGCTACCAACTTCCGACAATCGATTGTTATGACATTGCTACTAATCCACCAGAAAAGTTTTTAACTTTACGCAGCCAATACCCAAATCTACAGTTAAATTATTTTTGCGATCGCAATCTAGCAGAACTAGAACTGACAAAACTTTACGCTCCTAATAGCCTACGGCTAGTCTCAGTTCATGGAGTGTTAGATTACTTACAACCACATATAGTTACAAGAACATTACTTGATATTGTGAAAGTACAGCCAGAGGCAATATCGATACGGCTATTTTTAATGGGCAACCCGTGGTCGCGGAATTTTGCGAGTATAGAGCAACTGACGATGGAATTAAATTCAATTGAAATTACTACAAGTGGCTTAGTTGAGCCGATTGATTTTGAGATATTTTGTCGTACAGGCATTATGCAATTAAATATTTTAGATAATGATAAAATTGAACATAATTTGTTACCAAGTTACGGTGCATCTCATATAATGCCTGATAAATTAGTTGGTTATCTAATTAGTCAAGGATATCAGCTTGTTGTAACTGACGTTTACTCACTTTCTAGTCAAGATTTACAAAGTGATGAATTGCAGAATCACAATAGCAATAAAGATGTACCTTTAGATAATCCACATGGAATGTTGTTATTTTTTAAACGATAAAACACTTATTTGAATCGAGCTAATCAATGAATGTGAGCCTGTCTAAAAACACAGTTCATGAAATAATGTTGGTAATTAATATTGGCAACTGAGGTCAAATAATTGATTCTGCTGATACGCGAGCGTGCGACAAAAGAGCAACTTGACGAAATGCTCAAAGCCTGGGGAGTGTTTATAAAATTAGCAGTCGATATAGAGAGAGAAATTCTTGCTGGAGGCAGTCAACTTCATTATGAGTGTGAAGAAGTTTTGTTGAAAGATGGTAGCAGGCAAAAAGACATTTGGGGTGCTGATTGGTTTCCCTACACTCAAGAAGTAGGTTTTGAATCGATTATCAACATCCGTCCCAGCCAAAATAATCGTACAATGGAAATTCAATCCGCTGAAATTAGAGAACGAGTAGCTCTAATTACCCGGCGATTGCTAGGAGGACTATAATGCCTGATTGGAGAGCAATTGAAGCGAGTTTTTTACGCCAACCTCAAGCAAACCGCTTAGGAGAATTGGCAGCTAGTTTGGCACGTATCAAATCTCGATGCCAAAATCCAGCTAACCAAAGCTTAGTTGCTGCTTTTATTGAGGAAAGTCTATTTTTTGTTGGGTTGATTATTCCAGATACAGATACCGAGAAGGCAGGGGAATTAAACCAACTACAAAGCCAGTTAAGGGAATGGCAGCAAGACTGGTCAAATATTTGGGCAAGCCCAACAGAACGTGCAAATATCGCTGCTATAGCCAGTACTTGGTCAGAGCAAGTGTTAGGTATGTCAGGTTTGTTATCTGAATCAATTACTGCTTAAAAAGAGGGCGTTGCTACTAGGTGTTCTGCGCTGCTTGGCTGATCGCATCCAACAAAAACAAACCCAAATCTTTATACAGTGCTTCATTATGCTGCGGACACCCGGTTGAGTGTAGACATCTTGGACAACCTGCTTCACAATCACATTCAGCGGCTAGGGCATAGGCTGTAGCTGGGTGTTTAACGACCCCGTTCACCCGCCGCTAGTAACCTTTCGGACTCACCAACCAACTTGATTCGGTCGGTGTGCAACGGGATTGTTAGGCTGTGGTCGCCAGATTAGAAACTACTTCTGTAGAATTAACACGATCAGGAGTAGCGTCACCGCCAGCCAAAGAGCTGACATAACCCATAGCCACTGAATAGCTGGTTTGCAACAGCTATTTACCATGTCGGTAACCTCCTTTTGCTCTGGGCAAGGATCGTCTTGAGTTGAAGGATCGTAGGGTTGACCCGATCCATCAGGGTTGGGGTAAACAGTCTTTGCATCTCCACCTAGTGCATCTACTTTGAGGCCCAAGTGATGCACATATCGTTTCATCAAAGGATACCACCGATTGTCGGTGGGGATAGTCGTTACGATGTGCTTAAGCACGGATAGGCTTCGGACTTCTTCATCCAAAATCAATTCAGCTTTTGAAACGGGAATACGAAATTCGCAGGAGCCAATAATTTGACCTATTCTTCCTGCTACCTGGTGAATGCTTACGCGGTATTCCTCTCCGTACACCACTGAGTCAGGAAGCTTAATGCTTAACAGTGCAGGGATATTTAGTTCCCGTCCACCTGGAATCGGAATCCATGTTGCACCTGCAACCTTGAACTTTAGGGTAT
Organism: Nostoc favosum CHAB5714; assembly: GCF_020829495.1. Classification (GTDB taxonomy): domain Bacteria; phylum Cyanobacteriota; class Cyanobacteriia; order Cyanobacteriales; family Nostocaceae; genus Nostoc; species Nostoc favosum. Next base: position 18,298 of record NZ_JAIVFQ010000012.1, read on the forward strand.
GCTTATCGACGATTTCACACGCCAATGGACTACGCCGCAGTGCGGAAAGCGCTTGAATCTCTATGGTGTCGATGTCTGAGAAGTAAACCGTCACCTCGCTAGAAGGTGGTAGATTATGCCACTGGAAGATCAGTTCATCAAGCCGCGCTTGCCTTCCAACTACAGCCAAGTTGTCCCCTACAAGTGGGTTTGCGTTGCCTTGCAGGATTGCTTTGGTAGAAATTTCTACTGATGGCTTGATTTCAAACGTATGCATCACCGTATGCGAATCTGGCTCGCCTGGATTGTCCGAATGTAGAATCGCCAGATTTCGTTGCGACAGGTTATCACTTGAACCGGGTGTCTCGCCATTCTGAGTTGGATCTGGTTCAAAAAATAGTTCGGAGACAATGCACGTGTGACGCCCGCGTGTTAGTTCTTGAATTGAGCGGCACGAAGCTGCTGCCCAAGGTCCATCCGATCCACCTGGGTTAATTGGTATCCGCTTCTGGGTTTGGTTGATATCGAGCCAGCAACCGAAATATACAGTTACCTCTGCACCAGAGGGATTTGGTGCAATATCACGAATTTCATAGGTTGAGTCGAGTATCTGTGATGTCATTGAGGTTGCCCCAGGTCTACCCTGCACAGTCTCCACTCGATTTGAGGCGAAGAATGGTATCGACACAATCTCTCCACCTGCTGTACCAATTAGCGGCACTGTATTTGCTCCTACTGCCGTCCGTCTGTATGTAGTATTGGGATTAAATTCAAGACCTGTTGCTGCAACATTAAACATTCTAAAGAAGCACTTCACACGTTGCGCGGTCGTTGTCGTTGCACGGTATCTTACGCGCGCGATCGCATAATTAAATAATGGGAAGCCCAGTGGCCCCACCTGAAAACGTGTGGCTAAGTCGAGGGTTGCAGATGTCGATAAACTTTCAAAAAGGGCATTCCCATTGTTTGCCGGATTGTTGAGCCTGTCGAGACACTGACGAATAAACTGGATCGGCTCTGTTCCCTGAAAAATGTCTCCAAACTTTGTCTGTCCCTCCAGAATCGAAAATACCCGAACATCAGTTGATAACCAGGCAGGGTTGTTTTCCGCTGCATTGATATCGATCGTGTAGGGGTTAGGGGCATAAGTTAGATCGAGTGTTTGACTGCAAGTATGATGTCCCAAAGTGAACGTTACACGTAGCTGACGAGTATCCGTAAAAGTCGCATAGGTATTAAGGTTCCGAAACCGAATGTGAAAAGGAAATGTAATCCGTTGCGGGACATCTGGGAACCCTGGGTTCACTTCCTGTAGACGCCCTGCGGGAATTAATGTTAAGTCGGTATCTGGAACTACGGCATTAGTATCTGCCCATCTCACTGTAAATGAAGGACTGCCTGTGAGTTCAGTGTGAATGAACCCATCGAACTGTACGTAAATCGCGTTGTTAAAAGTTGCTTGACCGCCACCGCCTAATGCTTCAACTTCTTCTTTCGAGAAGGTTGAACGATCGGTGATGACCGTACAACCTAAATAGGCTAACCGTGCGAACTTCGCGAGTTGACAAGGCTGATTGCTGTTATCAACTACCCAAATCATGTAGTAGCCGGGAGGTGCAACATTGCCATTTGGCGGAGCACTCACATTGAGTGTGTTGCCATCACGCGAATTGATAGTCAGTGCCACAAACCGTTGATCGTTGTCAGTAGAGTGGGTCACAGATCCGGCACGGATCATCGCAACATACTTTACGTTTGCTGCCGGACGATCAATTTCAATCACAAACGGCTCATCAAATGTCAGTACCCTTGGGGAATCTGTAATCTGGATACGGTTAGGTATCGCAAAATAATCAGGTTCGTAAAGCTCAATCTTTTTGATTCCCACTTTTTTGGTTACACCATTGACTGTTCGATCTGAATCCGGATCTCCTGGGTCACCGTTTGTATTTCCACCCGCTACCCACACCTTGCCATTAGGCAATAACAGTGCCGTTGAATGGTAGTTCCGTGCATGGACACCTGCTTGCTTAACGGCCCAAGAATCTGCGTTCGAGTATGATCCGATATCCCAATTGATGCCTGGGCTATAGATCTCTGCCTCAAGTACAGGATCTTCAGGCTTCACTACATTTACTCCACCCACCACACATACATCACCTGTTGGTAGTAGAACGGCATTTGAATAAGTGCGATCGCGACCCGAGATCGATGATACCCGTGCTGCCGTCGGTAGCCACGCTGGTGATGCTGCCCCCAAGTCCAATTTTCGTGGTGTCACACCACCAACATGCAGCACCCGAACTCGATAATCCTCAGTCGGTAACAGTGGTAACAATACCGCTGGTCGGTTCCAATCAAAATAAGCACCATCCGAAAGACCAATTTTTGGATCTTGATAGTTCCCCGTGAATGGATTGTAAGCAGTCGAGAAGTGATCTCCCTCTGTGCTGCCGCTGAAGTTAGCAGGCATTGGGGTTGCAAAGAACAACTGCCCATTAGGGATCTGGTACACACGAGGGAAGAACAAGAATCTTCGACCACCACTCTGCGGTTCGCCAGAAGTACCCATCACCTTTGGCATATTTACCCAGAAGTTTCCCGCCTGGTTATAGCGCTCTGGCAACGTATTGCGATGCCGAAAGTCCTGCTGATCCAGGTGTCCGAAGAAAGCAGCTACTTCCCCGTTAGCCAGGGTCACCAGACCAGGATACCAACGACCTCCTGAATGTGGCTCATCAGGTTGATCCGGGTTGGTATTAAGCCTAGTCACTTCCGACCATGTTCGCTGTTTGTGGTTGTACAGCCAGCATCTTCTGTGACCGAGAAAATCCAAACCGTGAACGTGTGCGTCACCACTTTCAGGCCATTGCTGGGTGCCGCCCGCAATAAGCAAACGTCCATCTGTAGCAAATGCGTGATGCGCGCAAAATACGTCGCTGTCTGGAGAAGGGATTGGTACAGGAACTAGCGAATGCGAACGTACATCGTAGACTCGCGTTTTCCGGAAATTCCCATCTGGTTCCTGTTGGGCAGACCAATGCTCGTCACCGCCAAACAGGACAACTTCGCCTTCGTCACCATTTGGAACTAAAGCCGCGTGTACGGCTAAAATTTGAGAATCAATAACGGTAGAGTTCCAGGGCATAGCCAATCCTCTTGCTGTAAAACACTAAAGGAACTTGATTTGCTAATATTGTTGTTTATCCAGCGAGTATTTTCACGACTTCTAGTATGTGAAACGAAAATTAGTTTTGATATTACCCTTAAGGGTACTTTTAAAGACTCAGCTCTTATTCTCTACAGGCAACTCCATAATAGTAATTCCAATCAAGTACTCATAGTTGCTCAATAACTTCGTATCACAGATAGCTCTTCGGATTATCCAATCAGCAACTTAAGCAGCCTAACGGCATAGTTGAGCGGCGACAGATAGCCCTGCGTCCTCACCCACATCTATCTATTCCGTCCGCTCCAACGCCGTGTTATGCCGCGCCTGAATGGGTACTGAGTCCCACTTGCTGACGGGACGTTAGGAAACCAAGGACAATTGCCACCAAAATCAATGCTGGAACGTCGCCGAAGAGGTGTCCACGTTCCGCAGGATCAATCACTGCCTGTACTGCCATGATCAGCCCATGCACAACACTTGACCAGACAGTGAACCAGATCAAACTAAGATGCGCTTCTGGTTGTCGAGAAGCCCATAGTAAAAAGACACCAAGCGTTGCATAAATGCCGACAATCATCTGTTCGTATTCATATTGCCCTGGAGACCATGACCAACCCGACGGCCAGATCTTCATCAACGGATAGATAAGGAGAAAAGCAATTCCAACAACAACAAGAGCGATTCGCAAGTATCGATGCTGCTCGTTCATAACTCTAATTTCCCTTTATATTCAGTGTGTTTATTAAGACTAATTCAGTATGAAGCTGCACATTATGAAAACTCAAATTCATGTGCTGTATGAATTTGAGGGATTACGCGACTATGTGCTTCATAAAGGATTGCTATAAGATAGTTTTTATCAATCAAATGTCTATTCACAATAGTATTCTTAATAGTGACATTTCAATTATTAAGGTTAGAAATCTTTATGCTCCTCGTGGTTTAAAACTTATTCGCCTGTGAATTGTCTTATCAAAAATTCCAAAGCATCATTTCACTGATGGCCTCACAGCACCTTAACACTGAGTGTCAATAGATAGCTTTACAACTGCGCCTTTACTTAGAACTGAAGGCATAACTATTTATCTCCCGTCATTAATGCGAGTTTGAGGCGGTTGTTGGGCATTGCTTTGACGAGCGATCGCAATTTTCGCATTTGGTCGAGGGCCAATGCCTTCAGCGGGAAAATATATAATGCCGTTGTTTGCGGTTGCTTGAGACACGATTCTAAAATAGCGAGGTTGTAACACAGTGTCTTCCCGCTTGCTGTGGGTGTAGTAATACTCAAGTCAAACCCAGCACGTAACTTTGTCAGTGCTTCTCGTTGATGAGAAAAAATACTGACGATACCGTTATTCTGCAACGCCAAACGCAAAGCGGGGGGTAAATCGTTGGGTATGGGATGAACCATCCCTTGGTTAGCATTTTTGATATCTACTGCCGCGATCGTTGCTATCAGTTCTTGAGCAACAGACTGAAACGCTAGGTGAGGAATTTGTTGAATGCGTTCAGAAATTGTTGCAGCTGCGGTGTTGGTTTCTTCTACAACATTGCTTGAAGAAACCAAGTTGGTGTTACTTGATTGAATTGAGCCAAGGGCGATCGCTTCTTCCCAATCGACAAATTGAGTCGGGTTAACTTCTTCAACAAACTTAACAATCAACCGCCTGCCTAATAACGCCATGACTTCGCCTACTCCGTATTCTGGGGAGTAAACGTGTTTACCCGCACTTAACTATTCGGGAGGTTCCGGAATGGTTTGGTTGGCGGCGCGGATAAGGGCAGCGTAGTCGGTTGGTTTATCGTTGGTCACAAATCTAGATTTTGCTACCAAAAGATATTTGTCATTGTTAAGTATAAATCTAATTATTTAATCAATGTCGTCGTCACAGGATTTGCCGTAGTATGGTTTTACTTTATTGCTTCGCAGTGGGAATTTTAGGTAAGTAGGGTGTACTTACCGCAATATTGTGATGAATTGGAAGGATTGGTCTAACGTTACTTTTAGCGAACGCCATCACTTACCTGAACGTTCGGGAATTTATGTCATTGCCGATATTAATGACTGTGTGTGGTATGTCGGACAAGCTGCTAATCTAAAAAATCGTTGGGTTAGTAGAACTCACCACAGATACCCACAATTAATTCGCTCCAACCGCAAACTTATGCACCGTATTTATTGGCAGGAGGTTCCAATCAACTGCTTGGACGAACGAGAAAGGTATTATATTAACTTATTTCAACCCGAACTCAACGGGTGTAAAGTGAAGAAATATTTGCCGAAACAACCACAAATAGAGCGAGAAATTAAGCGGTTATTGAGAGTTTTAAATAAACCAACAATGCTTTTTCCCGTGATTCGTTCTGTGGTAGCTGGCGAGTATAAAGACGAAGAGGGAACAAAGTGCATTTTAGTTATTATTAATATTAATGATGAGCAAATAATAAGTAATTCAACACGGAAGCGGTATGCAAATGAGGTCAGAAAAGCTTGGGAATATTATAAAACTTATTGTGGCAAAGACGAGCAGCAATACAGCCAACTATGGGTGAAAACTTACAATTTAAATGTTTGTAAGTTTGAATTTGTTATTGCTGATTGGGAGTTTTTTCAATATCTTGAAGATAATGCTGATGCTCGCACACAGTATCTTGAAGAAGTAGAAATTTTTAGTGAAAAAGTGAAATCGTTAAAAAATCTAAGTATTTTTGAAAAAATATCCTTACAAGAGGAATACAGTTACATCAACTATGAGGGAAAGAAAAGCCTAACAAGCGCTGCTTATATCAGGTATCGTAGACCAATACTCAACTCCATTACAACAATTATCTCGTAATACCTATTCTTGTCGCTTTAAATTAACAGCAGAAATTAAAAAAGATTTTCTAAGAATCGATTTTCAAGGTTATTTTACCGAAAATTTCGCTCCTAAGAATCGCTGCTATTCCAATCCCATAAATGACTTTTGCCGCAACAAGAGCGTTGATTACTGCCTATTTTGGTATAAGAGAGAACTAGCATTATCGGGCTGGCCTCGGACTGAAATTCTATCACTTGAGTATACTCCCTTCATGCAGAAGTGGTTAAGCGAAGAAGGGGAGGAAATTTCTAATCCCTATCCAGATGGTGATAAGTTTGAGGCGATCGCTGCTTCTTTATACCCGATTTTACAGCAGTATTTTCAAGTTTGAATTGGTGCTTGCGCTCTCCAACCCCAAATAAACAAGCAGAAGCCATTTCTCTTATCTAGCCATTTCAACTCTATTGAGTATATGTTTCTATTACAGTGCTTTTTACTCTATTAGTTATTTTTCAATATTATTGAACTCATATATGCGAACGTGCTTGCATTGCCCATAGGCAATATGTAACAAATGCAAGTGTGAAGTTTCGCAGGAGATTAACTGTACTTTAGTTGTACTCTAGTTGAACTGTACTTGTACTAAATCTAAATAGGTTGTGAATTATTTTTTAATTCACAAGTAATTTGGTAAGTTGCTAGTTTAATTTGCTTTCAATTGATGTTGTCTTTCAGTTGGAATTGAGTTTGATGATATGTGAGAACGTTATCTACACCCAGAAAACACTTGCCGAAAGATACGGGATTTCGATTGCTGCTTTACAACGGTGGTATCCCTATGCCGGTATAGTCAAACCACGAAAGCGGGGCGGCTATTTTGATGCAACAACAGTTGAGATTGCAGATATTTTCTACGTTTCTATCAAGATTCGGCGGTTGACATGTGAGGAATATTTACAGCAAGTAATCCCTGCTGGTGGCTTAGATGCTTATTTACAAAAAGTCAATGATGTAAGCCTTTATGACTTTTTAACTAAGCATATATCTGATGAAGAAAAAGATAATCTGATTGTGCAGGCAGTTATTAGGAGAATTGAGCGGAATGAAGCATATCAACAAAGTGGCAGAGACTTTGCAGGTGTCGCCTGATATAGTACGTACTTGCTGTCGGTTGTTAGATTTAGCTTTGCAGTCAAATGATACGCTTGACGAAATAATTGAACAGCAATTAGTTCAACTTAAAGAGATAGCGTCTCGTGAGGGTATGTCCCTAGAAGAAGCTGCCCAGCACTTGATTGCAATGCGCGATCGCAAATCAGAAGTTGGCGAACATAAGTTCGACAAACGCGAGTATATCAAACAGCGATTTGGCGTAGACCCAGAACAAGCCTCCTCCGATAGCTTTGTAGGAATACTTTACCGGGATGCTGATAGGGGTATTCAGTTAGGAGAATTAAGGCATAAAGTAGTGCTTGAATCTTCGACACTTGCTCTCGAAGAACTTGTTTTTCATGGCAGCAGTTCGCCTGCTGAAGCTAATACTTCCATTACAGCTGGTTACGATGAAGCGCAAGAGCGAATTAACTCACGCATTAATAACGATTTTTTCGGCAAGGTGAACTGGGGGGAAGAGATTCATCCACTGTTGGTCGGTACATCGACACCGCAGCCGAGACAGTTGAAGTCCTCGCAGCCGAAAACCGGGCAATCTCAGAAGAAATAGTTAGCCAAATGCTACCCATCTGCTATCAAATACGGGATGAGAGTTTACTCAACTTGAGAAAGACATCTACCCAAGCAGTTGGTATAAATCTGCTTTCGGTAATAACTGGGACTGTGATTGGGACGTGGGTGGCAGTTCCCCCAACCCAAGAAAGACAGGAAATTTACAGTATTCAGCCAATTTTGATTGGTGTGGGTATAGGTGAATTAGTTGGTTTAATTTTGGCACTAGTAATAATTTGGTTTACCAGGGACGAACAAAAAACCTAATCAACTTTTCTAAATCAAAGCGATTACTGATTTAAGTCGCATTATTGACAGGGAGCAAGTATGAGTGCAGCATTTGACTTTTTGGTTAACACAGCGGGTGGTTTGTTGATGAACCTGGGTGTTTCCGGGATGGTGGGACAACTGTTGGGAGTGGGGGCAACCCTTGCCTTGCATCCTCTGTTGCTACTCACTGGGATAGTTGTGGGTGGTGCGGGAATTGCGATCGCACGCCAATTAAACAAGCGCCCTAAGTTGCAGTTGGTTGTTGATAATACGTAAGGGGTAGATGATGTTTACTCCTACACCTGTGCGAAATAAACAGCCAAGTCGCAGAAAGAAAAAGGTAAATGTTACCCTGTGGACGGTTTGTTCGACTGTTAGTGCGCTGTCTGTTATTGGGGCGGTTGCATTGATGGTTGGATGGAAGCAACAAGTTCCAGGTAATCAAATATCGGAGGTACAGCAGGTAAAGGCGCAAGTTGCCCAAATTCGGGAAGTGTACTTAGAAAAGCTTTCTCGTACTGACTACAATATAGACCATCTTTCCAGTTACTCCTCAGTCGAGGGTGCGCCTACTCTTACGGGTTGGCGACAGTTGGGGGCGGCATTGTGGGGACAGCAATTGCGGGGTGAAATATCTAGAATGCAGGCTAATGATAAATCTGGGTTTTACCGCCTTCACTATATGCCGGCACTGGAGATAGTTAAATTCAATTCGCTGGATGTTTTACTAGAAGCGGCTTCTGGAAATAATACCTTTTACTGGGGATACCGCAAAACCGATGGTACGAAAGTTGAGGAGAAGATACCAACCGGGGCGGCTGCTGTTTTGATCTTGGGTAAATTAGAGGCGATTGATTACGCTCAAAACTTAGAATCTCAACCATCAGTTGATCTGAATCAAATGCTAATTCAGATTAGGAATGCTCAAGAACCATATTCTCTTGCACAGGCGCAGCTGTTACGAGCGCGGGGGTATTTAGACCCAGTAGAGCAGATGGCACAGGTGGCAGACATCCGCGAGAGAATACGCCAACGGGAGGAGCAAAGGCGGATGTATATCCAACAAATGAAGAAGCAATTACCTCAGCCAGTTCCTAATAAACAGCCTGTTAATAAATCGAGGGGATGATGTCATGTATGTCAAGTTTGCTGCTGCGATAATTTGCATAGCTTTGTGTTCGCTCAATGTTGTAGCGGCAGTCAAACGTACCCCTATTCGTACTACCCTTGAAGGTTCAACTCGCACAACAGTTGAGATGATGCCATCTCCCAATTCAGGAGTGCATTGGATGAGTGCAGTTATATTTCTGGCTGGGTTTGCTTGTTTTTTGGGCTGGGGAATTTCTGACTACAACAATGCAGTTGAAGAAAGAGATGAATTGTCTGATAACTTGCCTAATCCCGGCAATCAACAACTTCATCTTGGTGCTTCTGATACTGATATTCAGCCTTCTTTAATGCCCCCGGTATCACCTTCTTCTGAAATGAGATTCAATAACGAGTTTTCTGCCAAGAATGTAGTCCAATTTTCTCCTCGTTCTAGTGTTTCTGGATTAGGGCGAGTACATAGTAGTCAGTTTGTTGAAGATGGAGCGCAAAACCAACCTGGAATGTTATCTCCAGAAGAGTTTTACGCCCAACTTCAGGATGAAGATTTCTGGGAAGATACTAACTCCCAGATAAATGATAAACCCGCCAGCTAGTTAGTTAATTTGAGGTCATATTATGAATAGGAATCAACGCCGTAATTTTGATGTTGATTATTCTGAAGGTGGAGCAATTGTGCCTGCAAACCGTTTGCAAAATATGTTGCAACAGGTACAGCAAGGAGGAATTGTAAATCAGCAACCTAACATTTCTCCTATGACCACTTATGATACTCAACCCGTAGAAGTTAGGTATATTAATGCGCCTACTGCCTATAAGCCGAGGGTTCCTCAGATAGAGATTCCCTACATCGAGACTTGGAAAGCACATCGGCTGCATCCGCAAAACCCCTGGAGGTTTGGTTGGTATCCAGTATATTTTTTATCAGATGTAATTAAATCTCCTGTGGGTGTGGCTGCTGTCGGAGTTTGGTTGTTGATAATGCTGTTGAATTTTGTCCTTAATGGCAGTTACACCGGGCCGGGGTATGCGTCTGGGAAGAAGATTGAAGTTGTACCCAAGGAAGTTCCCTCTTTTGCCCTGCCTGTGGTTAAGCAATTGGAATAATGACGGTAAAGGCAATTTTTTGGTTCGTACTGCTGGTATGGATTGCAGATATCTTGCAACCGGGATATTTGCAGTTTTATAACTGGCGTAATGCTGTGGCGTTGGCACAAAAGCTTCAGTTTTCATCGTCGGCTGTTGTCCCTACTGCTGCACCTGGCGTGAATATATCTTCTACTCCTGTCTCTACGCGCTATTACCCTAAAGTTAAGGAACCTGCAACATCCGGAGATGACCTAAATTCTCCTAATTGCCGTGTGGCTAGGAATGATTTTGAGGAAGTATTGAGTACTGCAAAGATTGGTTGTTGGCAGGTTTCTCCTGCTAATGCAAAAAGGCGTTGAGGGAATGCGAATAATCTTTGAAACTGACGGTGACAAGGAGGTTAGTAATTCGACTGTAACTAGTTTAAATGAGACGGTCGATACTAGCTCGAGTGTAAGTTGGAGATATGCGATCGCAACCTCAGTTTTAATTGCAGCTATGGTCATTCCCCAGGTTTCTGGGTGGATTGAATCTCAAGTGTTAGTCAAATCTCTCCAAAGTCTAATATTACCAAAAACTATTGGTAGTAATCAGGTTTTAAATAATGGTCGAATTGCCTTTCCTACTGCGGCTGGTATTCCTATTACCTCAGAGTTTGGTTGGCGGACACACCCCATTACAGGCGATCGCAAGTTTCACGCGGGGATTGATTTTGGTGCAGCAAAGGGCACGCCAATTTATGCGGTTGATGCTGGCCGAGTGGTTTTTGCGGGCGACAAGGGTGGTTATGGCAAAGCAGTTATTATTCAGCATCAGGGAAGTTTATCTACTCTGTACGGCCATGCCAGTCAGCTGTATGTACAGCAAGGACAACAAGTTGTGCGTGGGCAGATGATTGCAGCAGTAGGTAGTACGGGCTTTTCAACGGGGCCGCATTTGCATTTTGAAATTCGCTCTTATGGTGTAGCGCAGAACCCCCGTCCTTATTTACACGAGTATTTAACTAACCGTTAAAGATTATTTAGCTATTGGCAAAAGAAATGCAAATTGTACCGATTTTTATATTAGGTGTAGTTGGTGCAGCCTGCTCTGTTGCATTTTCTTATGGAGTAGCTTCACTACCATGTGGATTGGTATCAAAGGGTGCGGATACTGTTTGTCAGGTGCGTAGTTTTGGTAAGGCACTTGATAGTTGGAAATTTGGGTTTATTGTTGGTGGTTTGGCTGGGTTGATTTTGAGTCCTCGCCATCAATTTATATCCCGTTGTCAACCTATTCATCTGTCAACTGCTTCCTTAATTACTTTGGGTATTTATTTCTCAATTTCTCAAAGTACTGGTATTTCTTCAGCGTCGTCAAATAGTTTAAGAGGAAGAGTTAGTACAAGTGCTTACTCACCACATCCTTATTCACCACGGTTGAGTGCTTTTTTAGCAACAATTCGTTGGGCAGAAACAGGAACCAGTGAGCCAGAAAGTTATCGCACGTTAGTATTTAACGGAACTTTTAATAATTTTTATACACACCCGTTAAAGAAACAGTGCGCTCCTATTAATGGTAAAAATATTTGTTCAACTGCGGCTGGTGCTTATCAAATGTTGGATAAAAGTTGGTATGACATTCAGCCAAAGTTAAACTTGAAAGATTTTAGTCCAGCTTCTCAGGACAAGATGGCAATTGAATATATTCGTCGTAATAATGCCTTAAGTGATATTGAAGCAGGAAGGTTTGATACTGCTGTGTGTAAAGTAGGTAGAATTTGGGCTTCATTTCCTTGTAATAATTACAACCAAAATGCTAAAACAATTGCTCAACTAAGAACTTACTATCAGCAACAATTACAGAAGTTTTAAATTTCTAGGAGATGAAAAATTAGTAATGTTATTACCCAATGGTAATATTGAATTTCAAAAACAACAGCTTTGGACTGCAATTGTGCAGGCCAAACAAGATGGTTTGGGCAATGAAGAGATTATAGAGAATGTACGGGAGGCTTTACCTTCCTCAATGGTTGCTTATGCTGAAACTGTTTTAAAACAGATTGATTTTAGAGCAAAATTATCCCGTTCAGTTGTTGAATTTGATTTAGATTTTTTATTTCAGGTAATATACGAATCAGTAATTGCAGGTACAAGTGATGAAGAAATATTATCGATATGTGCAGAACACTGTACTTTAAACCAGTACGAATTTGTACGTTATGCACTTGAATATATTCATTTCAATCGGATGCCATCGCAGTGGGAGCAAAATAACGTATATCAAGAAATGATTGAGATAGTTAATATATCACCCATTGAATCTTTATTTAAATATATTGAATCAATCAAGAATATTTATCTCAAGCAAATTGGCTATGAAGTAGTTCAAAAGTACCTTTACAATTTATTCCTAAGTAATAAACAAATCAGTTACTTTACTGATTTAGCTAATAAATCTAGAGATAATTTCATTAAAAACTATTGCTACCGAACGGCAGTGCTTGTTGCGCGTGTCACGGGTAACCCAGTAGATTTAAAGCTAGCAGGAGATGGATCAATTATTTTAAGAGAGCCTAAATATTTAGATAGTGACATTGCTACTAATGAGATTGTTAGTTCAAATATTCTAACAATGGAACAAGCAGGAAAACTATTAGTTGATACTTTAGAAGATTTTAATATTAATGCTAAGTATGTTGATGCCAAAAATGGCCCTACTTTTAACCGTATTAGAGTAAAACTGGGACGGGGTGTTAGTTACAAGAAAGTAGAAGACATTGGTAATGACTTAGTGCAGCAGCTTGGTGAAGAGTTAGGCTTGAAAGTTGCACCAATGGTGAGTGTTGTGCCTGGAGGAGTTGTATTTGACATACCCAGGTTAGACAGACAATTTGCTTATTTCCGCGATTACTTTACTTTTGACGGCGAACCTGACATTTATTCGGTGTCTATCCCCGGTGGTGTTGATGTTGATGGCACTTATGTCGAAATTCCCCTTTATAGCGATAACGTGACTCATATCCTCGGTGGTGGGCGGACGCGGGGTGGAAAGTCGCAGTTTGAAAAAGCAGCAATCTTATACTTAGTGCGACGATATCCCCCTTCTGTTGTTCGATTGGCACTTTCAGATGTTAAACGAGTGACCTTTGGTAAATTTGATGGGCTACCTCATCTTGTAGCCCCAGTTGCGCGTGATGCAGAGTCTACCGCTAACTTACTCGATTACTTGGTCGAAGAAATGGAATTGCGGTATCAGGAATTTGAGTGCCACAGCAGTATTGAAACGATCGCACAGTACAATCTGCGGTTTGCACCTGATTTTGTTATGCCGCGAGTGATTTGTCTGATTGACGAGTGTTTTGATCTACTTTCCGATGATAACTACTGCGATCGCATTGAGACTGCGCTAATGAAGTTGCTTGCAAAAGCTGGTGGTGCAGGGATTCATGTACTGTTGTACACCCAGCGACCTGATAAGAACGTGATAGACCCGTTAATTCGCTCAAACTTTCCAGCCAAGACAGCCTTTGTTACGACTCGCCCTGAAGACAGTTGTATTATCCTTGGGGACGATAAAGACAAACGTGCGGTTTACTTACTGGGATACGGAGATTTCTTGTATAAGACAACTGAAGTGTTGCGACTCCAGGCGCTTTATGTAGCTGACGATGAAGACCCTGAATACTTCCAGCAATTACTTCTAGAAGCTAAAAATCAAAACGACCCCTACACAGCTTGGCAGTCTGGGTTAGACTTTGATGAATTTGTTGCTAATTTGTACGGCGAGCGCAATAGTAAGGACATAGGTAAATCTAAAGCTACTGCTGTTACTAAAACTAAACAGCATAAAACTGATTTTGAGGGCAGTTTTAACTTTAAGGTACAGCTTGACGAGGAAGCAAGAAACTCAATTTTGAATTTGCATCAAAAAGGCTATCAACTTGATGAAATTGTCAAAGCGGTATTCAATTTATCCCGTCAAGATGGTAGATCGTACAAGAAATTTAGAAATGTTGTTGAGGAATTCTTAAATAGCTTGAAAGGGGGTGAGGAAGATGATATTTGAATTAACGATGCCTTTACCTCCTAGTATGAACGAAATTATTAACCAGGCACGGTCAGGTTGGCAAGCCAGCGCTGGACTTAAGAAGTACTGGACAAACTTAATTGGTGAATTTGTTCGAGAATGTGAATTTTGTTTAGATGGTGCAGTTTGGATTGAATTTCATTGGTATCTCAAAAATTTTGGACGAGATAGCGATAACGTAGCTGCTGCCGCCAAATTTATCATGGATGGTCTGGTTACAGGACAAGCAATCCGTAACGATAACTTGACAGTTATCCAATCACCTGTAGTTCATTATTATCATCGCAGTAGTGGTGATGATGGTGTGCTGTTGAGACTTTCACAATCACCTGACTTTCTGTTAGATAATTTTATTGTATCTAACCAATTTTCCCGAAACAGCTTAGAGAAGCATAGTCAAAAAATCACATATTTAGTGTCAATTTAATTTATGGATATATTGGATTTAAAGGATGAAGATAATGTTACGTTATAAAGACTACCGTCAGTTAATCGATCAGGTAAATGCAGGCAAGAATATTAACCTATGGGGCAAGCCAAATATTGGTAAGACTCTTACTGTTAAAAACTGTTTACTCAAGGATATTAACTTAGAGTCTGTTTACCTCAATCTTGAATATCCTTTTAGTGTGGATCATCTATTCAAAGTTATTCCTATTAGCTTCAGCTTTTACTACCAGCAGGATTGGCAAAATATCATAAGCAAATTATCTGATGGTTTAAACAGGCTATTGGTGATAGATAATTTTGACAGATTGCACTTTGTTAGCGATACTTTTAGCGACGATTTATTTAAATTACAACAGTTAGCGAAGCTAGAAAATTTTTCTTTACTATTAATATCTCGGATGTCGCTAAGATATTTTTACTTTCCAGGTTTTACTAACTATTTTGAAGAATTGGAATTAAACGAAACTAATACTTGGACTTTTGGACAGTAGATATATGGTTTAGAGATAGCGTTTTTTGGTGATATTTTACTTCGGGTGGAGTGTTGTTTTAAGCAATAAAGTAAGTTCGACTCTTGCTATCACCATTGGGAATGAAACTACTGCCGATACTGAAAATTAACGAGTACCGATCTATTAATAGTTTTGGGATTGTTAATAGAGTAAGGGGTAGGTTAGTAGTGTAGTTCTCAGCAAATCCCAATTCATGCCGGGGCAAGAGTAATTAAAAATCTTGTAACCTGCATTTTGGAGGGATGAATTATGTTGAAGAAGTTTGCGTTTAATTACTTGAGAAACATTAATGCTGCTTTTGGAATGGTGTCTTTGACTGCTATTGGTTTGGGCGCTATAGCAACTTTTTCTGGACTGGGCTTATTGTACTTAGCTAGAGGTGGATTTCCAATCGTTGAGGAAGAACGCTCTGAACAAATTGCCTCTATCGGCACTGGTGCTATTGTATTGGGCTTTACCGGAATTATTGTTGCTTCCTTGGGCGGTGCTTTCTTAAGTGTTGTTGAAGAATCGGAGGAAACTAATTCGAGTAGAAAACCCGCAAAAATAGCTGACACAAAACCGCTTGTATTAACAAAACCTAAGAGCTTTGAAAAATCTAACAGTGTGCCTTTTATTTACACTTACACGGTGATTAATTTTGAGGGACATTCTGATTCAAAGGGCTTGGTTGTTTGTAGATTTGAGGAAGAACCGTATCAGAAATTGGTACTTTACGAGGAATTACGTTCTCACCACATTGACGACTTGGCAGTAATCTGTGATGAAATTGATCCAGACAGATTAATTGGGCAAACTTTTTCCTCATATAAACCTTTACCTTGTGAAGCTTTAGAGGAACATTTAGAGATACACCGACGCTATGTTAATGCAGTTAATAGCGAAGAATTCACTTCTTGCTATTTGCAAGTGTGTGCTGGGTGTAAGTTACTGCATGGTGCCAATAATATTGTTTGTGGCATTCATCCGCATGGATGGTTTGAAGATGGTTGCTGTCCGGATAAGCAATGGGATGAACGTAAGGCGTTGTTTCCATTTGAAGATGATGCTGTTGTCGAAAGCTTAAATAGAGAAATATCGTCCAATCAGGCGAATATTTGCAAGTTTTACGGCGACCTTCTTTTGTGGGATGAATACGCTAATCGTAGGTTTTCTTTTTCTTATTCCGGTATCTTGCTGAAACATTCTGATAGACTGCTTGAGCTTGGTACGGAAGCGAGACTTCTTTCTTACATCCAGTATTTCCGCACTCGAAATGTAGTGGTCTTTGACTACGTAGCATCAGGGCAAGTTTCGGAGTTTGCGAAGGAACTCAAGGGCATAGCCCAAATCGAGGTTGATGGTGATGAGATATCTATCTTTTTTGATATATATGCGCCATGTCACCGCTTTCGCCGTGATGGTGTAGCGCTGCATCCTTACTCAACTTTTATTCCCCAAAAACTCAAATATAACTACAACTTGGTTAGTTACGTCAACTACCTTAAGAGTAAAAAATTTGGAGTGCTGGGATGAATAAAGAAGTTTCTAAAAGCTGCGGGTGCAAGTCGGAAAAATCGCATTTTTGCAATTTCTGTATCTTGGATTGGTAATTTATAAAATTCAACATCTGCAAATTTTGGAAAACTTGGTTCGTCTAATTGCTTAAAGGCAATTTACCCTCCTTCCTCCTACTGGTGGATGGGATACGTGTAAAAGCTTTCACTCAGTACGGGGGGAAACCCCCGCTACTGGGTGGCAAGCCGCTACAACGCCGCCCATCAGTAATTCATGGAGGAATCACATTATGTCTGCTTTTGCAATATCACCTTTTGTGCAATCTGTTAACGATGTTTTGTTTCCAATCGAGTTGTTTTTGACTATCTTCCCAATCTTGTACGTGATTTTTGTCCCTGCTCAATCAGCATCACTTCAAGTTAGTAATAGCGCTGCGGTGATTTCTGAAGAGTCGTCAGTTTTGGAAACTCAGAGGGATTTGACTGTTGTTGGTGCTGTTTCTGATGAGAAAGAATTTTCTGAACCAGAATCTTCGATTATTGAAACTGCACCGCTAGTTGTTGAAACTAAGATTGCCGATCAAGCTAGACAACTTGTGCTAGTAGACGTTACGGAAGAGAGGAAGAAGCTTTTGGATTTAGGTGCGCGGAAGCTGCGACAGTTCTGCAAGGAACGCCAGATTCAAGGCTATTCTACCGTCTACAACCGTAAAAAACTCGATGGACTCGTTGACTTTCTGATCGCACAACAAGTGACTTCTGCTCAAGTAGTCGAGTTTGTGGAAATGCTTGCTTAGAGTTTGATGAAAAGCCTCGGTAAAAACTGGGATTTCAAAACTACTTCCTTGAGATAGGATGGTACTTGCTTGATAATTCTTTTTATTGAGGTTGAGCTTCCAAAATGCGTCCTATACTTCTTGGCGATAGTGTCGGTAACCCCCTCCGAGTAGCTTCCTCAGCTACCTGCATATGGTAATGGTGCTTTGAACGGCAGGGTTTTCGGTTCTTGCTCCATTCACTGATTTCGATGATTTTGCTCGCCTCTGTACTTTTGCACTTCTTAGGTCTGCCTACGTTGACACCTAATACCTCATTAGCTTTTGCGATCGCTGACTCTTGGGTTTCTGACAAGATGGTACTTGATGTCCATCTTTTCTTCCACTTTGCTATTGATTTTTCGGTTACACCAATCTCTTGGGCTAAAACTAAGTATTTTTTGCCCTCATCTAGTCCTAGCAGAATCTTGGCTCTTTTACTAACTTCATCGCTGCTGGTTGCCGCTATGTATTCTAGTGCTTGTTTTTCAATAGAATTTAATATCTGAAGATGAGGCATCTAAAAATTTACCCCTCTTTACTGTACAATTTTGCCAAATGGAATCAAGACTGATATACTCTTTCTGTAGCGTCCATTTGCCTAAAAACTCGCTCAAAGCCCTGGTGCAAACAGGGCTTTGAGGAAAAAACAAGCCCACCTGTTATTAGAACAGGGCGGAACATTGTTTTGTCAATTTAACTAACTAGAGCAATCATATCATGAGTTTACTCAGTTTTACAAATCTTTCCTTAGATAGATGTATTTTTCCCAGATACCAATTTATTAGATGTCTCTTCAATCGAATTGGTTTTCAATGGATTAATAATAATAGTTTCCTGCCTAAAAAATTCTCTTCGATAGTTTGTCTAATAGGTAATCATCTGCTCTTTACAAAATTTAATTATTTTTAATAATATCACTTTCTCCAGTGGATGAAAGTGCTACAAGTCTTGTTGCTTGAGTTTTTCCTGCTTTACGCTCAGGCTTTTCAAGATTGAACTTATCTTTTTTGAACAATTTGTGACCCGGAGTATAAATATGTCTGAGGTGCAGAATCCGGCAATTGTATATATTTCTCCTGCGGAGTTAGTTGTCCATCCGAAGCTGATAGAAATATATGGTGAGAATGAGGATCGTCCGGCTTTAGAAAAAAGTATCTCGGAAAAAGGGATTCTTGAATCTTTAAAGGTATCTGCACGTACTGGTGTAAATGTTGTCTTGGCGGGTAAGTGTCGCTTGCAGATAGCCCGCCAGTTAGGGATTTCCGCCGTGAAAGTGGAATTTGTTGAGTCTGGTTCGTTTGAAGAAGATTTGAAACTAGTGCTTGACTTTAATCTCCACCGGGAAGGCGGGAAGACTCATTACCAGAAATTTCACGAGGGGCAGTACTGGGAGAGCGTACTTCGTCCCCAAGCGAAAGAAAGACAGCGCCAAAGCGCTCGTCGTTTGAATCAATCGAATGATTCAAATTTGAATCATTCGTTAACTGAGAGTAACTCTCAATTATGGAAGGGTAAGCGAGTGATTCAGGAGGTCTCGGAGAATCTAAATATAAGTGTTGGCAGTTATCACAAGGGTAAGAAAGTTTTTGATTTGATTTCTCAATTACGAGAAATGAAAAAATTTAAGGCAGTTGTTGCACTGGAGATGGAATTTAACCGGAGTATTGATGCAGCGTACAAGTTTGTTTGTAATCAAGATATCTGTTACCAGGTGATAGACCTGATTGAGGCAGATGAGATAGGTAGTATAGGCGATGGTATTGCTTGGATACGGAATGGCGATCGCAACCCGTTTCGACGTTTCCAGCTTGACCAAGTATATCAATTCAAGAAGAGACTGCGGCCCGAGTTGGAAATTGTAGGACGGGTTATTGGTATAACTAATGAGTTTGTTGTGTTTGGATTGAGGAATTTAGTAAATATGAGTCTAGAAATTGTGAATCTACGTCCGCAACAGATTGATGCAGAGTTACAAGATGAACCATCTGGGGAACAGAGGAAAAGAATATTTCACTTAATGCAAAAGTTTAGTGATGTTTTCCCAGTTCAGGTGTCTTTAACGGAGTTGTTGAAACTTTCAAATTTAACTGATAAAGAGGAGGTTTTATTGCGGATGTATGAGTCTGACGTATTTGAAAAAACGTGGGAGGATTATAAGGCCCAAATGAAAGCAATGGAAGTATCTACAAAGAGAAAAAAGGATAATATTCGTGCTGCATAGGTAGCTGTAAGCAGTTAATCTAGCACAGAATTTATCCCACAATTTAACATTACTTACTAGATTAGCATCTCAATACTGATTACAGTACGAGTTCACTTTTTTGGGTGCAGAACTCGTATCAAGATATTTGACTGTTTTTTGTTTTTTAACTCGATGGTGGAGTATGAGTAATTTCATCTTCGCCAGTTGTACTAACAAGAGCCAATGTGGGGTGACACTTGTGGGTGTTACTAGCTTTGCATTGTTATCCCAAAACTAAGAATGTCGATTTAGTGACAACTTCGCTTGAACTGCCTCATTTAAATAATTACCAAAAAAAAGTTGGGTAGTCGCATTGTTGTTGGTGAAGCGTGTTGGACTAAATCTTAGCCTAAGCCTACGTATGTCTAAGCCTAAACAAGTATAAACCTTTGTTTGCTTTCAACCACGAGACGATTACCAGTCGCCTCCAACAAGCGGATAACCAACCGCTTAAATATAAAAATTTCAAATTTAGGCTAACACATTTTGACCAACAGCGAGACTACCTGATGCACGAAAAACATCAGGACAGTCACTCATGTTCCAAGAAAATTTCGGGGCTTATGTTGATAACAAGCCCCAATTAAGCCTTTCACAGCCTTCAAAAAAGAAAATCAAACCCCACCTGCCCGCAGAATCTGTGGGCAAACGCTACGTAGAACGTTTTTGGCATCCATTCGGGGCGATAATTGCCCCTTCTTCAGTAGAAGGTGCAAAACCAGCATGGCGCACCATCGATTATTACCTCCAACCTTCTCAACTGTGGAAGCTGCACCAAGACAAGTTAAAACTAGTAGGTCTGCGTTTTGACGACACAACCAGTTACGCGACAATCGATTTAGACTTTTTTGGGGACTACCACAACATTGAATCTATAAATCGCATCAAAGCGGCGCTAGAGGACATCGGCATAGTTGATATCATCATCCTCCAGTCCAGCTTCAGTGGTGGCTATCACCTGATCCTAACCTTTGCATCCCCCCTGCCTACCTTTGCCCTAGCCTGCGCCTTAGAAATTACCTTAAGAAATGCAGGCTTAAGAGTGCGCCAAGGACACCTAGAAATCTTCCCCAATACCAAACCCTATGGTGAAAAACAAATAACCAACTACAAAGCCATCCGTTGCCCCATGCAACCAGGTAGCGGGTCATTTTTACTTGATGATGACCTACAACCAATTAGCGACTCAGTTTCTATCTTCCTCGATCATTGCGATCGCGCAGCAAGTCGGCAAGATTTAACCAAACTAAAACGGGTAGCGAAAAAAGCTAAAAAACAAATTACACAAGAGAGATATCGCAAGCAAGATTCTGCTGACGTTGCACAGTGGCGTGCTAACTGGGAAGAAATAATTGCGATCGGTTGGACGGGACAAGGACAAACAAACACTCTTCTACAAATCTTTGTAGGCTACGGAATCGTCTTTTTAGACTTAACGGGTGAGGAATTAGTCGAATTTTGCCTCACTACCGCAATTAACGCCCCTGGCTATAGCCAATATTGCCGACATCAACATGAAATCAAAGCTAGAGTGCAGCATTGGGTAGAATGCACAATTTGCAACAAATGGTACAGCGCCTACGTTAGTTATCCCGAACGGCTGTTGGGTACATTCGCCAACACATTTGCAGAAGCCATAGCAGGCATTAGGAGCATCCATAAACCCAAAGATAACGTAATCCCATTTGACCGTCGCCAGCAACAGAACTGGGAACGCAGCCAACAAGCCCAAAGACGCATCCAGATAGTTGTAAGAGCAATAGAGTGGGATAGTGCGTTACCAGCAGGGGCTACTGAACGAGCGAAAGTAATACGTGTCGAGTACAAGCGGCGTTTTAACAAAACTATCTCACAAGAGACACTACAAAAGCACTTACATTTGTGGCATCCCACGCGCTACATTTTAGACCCTTGGACAGAAAATAGCTTAAACCCTTATCAACCAAGCGAGAACGGGCAATTTTATGAGTTTCAAAACTCTTTTGTAAAACAAAACACTCAAAACCCTTATCAAATGGATAATGACGCTCATTATTCTTATATGAAGGTTTTTTGTAACTGCTTACCTTCTGCTGCCGATGCCCTTACAGGGCAGTTGGCAGCAGCTAGTTTTGAAGAAGTTACCGAGTTTGAAGGAGAATTTTTTGTCCCACAGGTACAAGATAAATTTGAGGGAATTAATATCAGTTCTGAAGAATTGAATTTATTACAACCAGAAGATTTGTCTTTAACTTCAGGTATCAATAATTCTGATAATTTATTAGTTTCTTCAAATATTATACAACTAGCTGAAAATGTTAATGAAAGTAATTCAGATAAGGATTTTAAATACCTTTCTAACCACAGCGCCTCTGAAAATTACAATAACAAAAACTTATTAATTAATTCTGTCAGTATTCCGCTTACTACGCCTACAGCTGCAATTGTGCCGCCTGAAACGTCACCAAAAGCCGAAATTAGCGAGCAAAGTACACCTTCAGGCGACCTAGCTGAAACTCTCGCTTTGTCAGAACTGAAGAAACTGACTAAGTTGCGACTCCAGGCAGCATCTCACGCCAAGCGTTTAGCTAGAGAGTACTGCCTAATTGCGCGACGCTTAATTGTAGGCAAGGAACGCGAACGTTTGGAACAAAGTGCCAAAATGCAATTCTATCTTGATTCGGGTAACAAAACTCTAATTGCAGAAGCCAACGAGTGGGCAGCTGCCAATCCTGGGTGTCTACCGTTTTCGTTGGAGTTGGCGTTTCAAGAAAGTGAGACGTGATGGCTGAATTTCACAGGTGTTCCACCTCAGATTGAAACTTTCCAAGATAAGCAAAAACGCATTATTACTAGTGCGGGAGTACCAATTGTTACTCTAACTACAACAGACGCTCAAGACAATTTAACAACTCTTGACGCTATTTATCAAACCTAGAAAATTGCCTCGCCAAGACTAAGAATAAAGCTTATATGCGCTTAAAAAAATTCTTCAGCTGGCCTCTTGACTCTCCAGTTCACTGGAGCATTCAAGATGAAATTAGTTAGTTGTTAGTTAACACCACTTAGTAACTGGAGCAGCCAGATGGAGAATACCACACTCAAACTGCGCGGCATGAGTTGTGCCTCTTGTGCCAGCAGCATTGAAGACGCGATTAATTCTGTCCCCGGTGTCGATGAATGTATTGTGAATTTTGGAGCAGAACAGGCAACAGTTAAATATGACCCTAAAAGAACTGATTTAGAAGCTATTCAAGAAGCAGTAGATGCAGCAGGTTACTCTGCTTACCCACTCCAAGAACAAAACCTGATGGCGGGAGAAGACGATGTGGAGAAAAGACACCGCTTAAGAGAATCCCGCGATTTAATGCGAAAGGTGGCGGTAGGAGGCATCATTAGCACTGTGTTGGTTATAGGTTCACTGCCTATGATGACAGGGTTGCACTTACCCTTTATCCCAGTATGGCTGCATAATCCTTGGGTACAGTTGATACTTACTACCCCAGTACAGTTCTGGTGTGGTTACTCCTTCTACATTAATGGATGGAAAGCTTTAAAACGTCATGCTGCCACAATGGATACCCTAATTGCTTTGGGTACAAGTGCAGCGTATTTTTATTCGCTATTTCCAACTTTATTCCCCAGCTTTTTCATTAACCAAGGGTTAACACCAGATGTATATTATGAAACTGCTGCTGTTGTCATTACCCTGATTTTGCTAGGAAGATTATTTGAGAATCGTGCTAGAGGGCAAACTTCAGAAGCTATCCGCAAGCTGATTGGTTTACAAGCTAAAACAGCGCGTTTGATTCGTAATGGACGAGAAGTAGATGTCCCAATTGAAGAAGTGCAGATTGGAGATGTGATACTGGTTCGTCCTGGCGAGAAGATTCCTGTTGATGGGGAAGTGATTGAGGGAGCATCCACAATTGATGAAGCGATGGTGACAGGGGAAAGTTTGCCCGTTAAAAAGCAACCAGGCGATGAAGTGATTGGAGCTACCATTAACAAAACTGGGAGTTTCAAGTTTCGGGCAACACGAGTCGGAAGTGATACTGTGTTGGCGCAGATCGTCCAATTAGTACAGCAGGCACAGGGTTCCAAAGCTCCAATTCAAAGATTAGCAGACCAAGTAACTGGATGGTTTGTACCTGCGGTGATTGCGATCGCACTGCTCACTTTCATCATTTGGTTTAATTTTACAGGCAATGTGACTTTAGCGCTAATCACCACTGTTGGGGTACTAATTATCGCCTGTCCTTGTGCGTTGGGTTTAGCCACACCAACTTCTGTAGTGGTAGGAACGGGTAAAGGTGCAGAAAATGGCATTTTGATTAAAGGTGCCGAAAGCTTGGAACTAGCGCATAAAATCCAAACGATCGTGCTAGATAAAACTGGAACCATCACTCAAGGTAAACCAACAGTCACCGATTTTGTCACCATCAATGGTACTGCTAATGGCAATGAGATGAGGTTGGTGCAACTTACGGCATCTGTGGAACGCAATTCTGAACATCCATTGGCAGAAGCGGTTGTGAGATACGCCCAATCTCAAGAAGTGACGTTAGCAGATGTCAAGGAGTTTGAAGCTGTAGCAGGTAGTGGTGTACAAGGTATAGTTTCTGGTCATCTTGTGCAAATTGGTACACAACGCTGGATGTCAGAATTAGGCATTGACACCCAAGCCTTACAACAAGATAAAGAGCGTTTGGAATATCTGGGCAAAACTGCGATTTGGATTGCAGTTGACGGACAAATTCAGGGATTAATGGGGATTTCTGATGCCATCAAACCTACCTCCATACAGGCAGTTCGCGCTTTGCAAAAACTAGGTTTAGAGGTGGTGATGCTCACAGGAGATAATCGGCGCACCGCAGAAACCATTGCCCGTGAAGTTGGGATCAAGCGTGTTTTGGCAGAAGTCCGCCCCGACCAAAAAGCCGCTACAGTGCAGAAATTGCAATCAGAGGGAAAGATTGTGGCAATGGTTGGTGATGGTATTAATGATGCACCAGCGTTAGCCCAAGCCGATGTGGGGATGGCAATTGGCACTGGGACAGATGTAGCGATCGCTGCTAGTGACATTACGCTCATCTCTGGTGACTTGCGAAGCATTGTCACAGCCATTCAACTCAGCCGCGCCACAATTCGTAACATTCGTCAAAACCTATTCTTCGCCTTCATCTACAACGTTGCTGGCATTCCGATTGCTGCGGGTATTCTCTTCCCCATCTTCGGTTGGTTGCTTAACCCCATCATTGCAGGTGCAGCAATGGCATTTAGTTCGGTTTCAGTAGTTACAAATGCTCTACGTCTGCGTAAATTTCAAGCTAAACCAGTAGCATAAGGAGGTAGCAAATGTTGAGTAAAGTAATTCTTAGCAGTATAGCAAGCTTGGGATTGGCATTCAGTGTTGCCTCGGATAAAGTAGTTGCACAGATGAATCATCAAATGCCAGCTACCGAGCAATCGCAGACAACTCAGTTCCGCCGCATTGAGCAACCATTATGGGTAAAAGGTGCAGTTACAACAGCCGGCTTAGGGTTAATCGGACTAGAAATTTGGTGGTTTCTCCTAAGTAAACCAAAGTCCCAAAAAGCCGAAGCCCATGATGGTATTCAAGAAATTGATATTACTGTAGATGGAGGCTACGAACCCAGTCGAATTCTAGTCAATGCAGGTCAAAGAGTCCGCCTTAATTTCCTACGCCGTGACCCTAGTAGTTGTCTTGAAGAAATACGCCTACCTGATTTCCATATCGCCAAAAACTTACCACTCAACGAAGTCACACCCATTGAGTTCACACCAGACAAAGCAGGTACTTATACCTTCAACTGCGGTATGAATATGTTCCGAGGAGTTATAGAAGTTCAATCTACTGACTCGACTGCAAAAGCAACCCCAGTAACTACTTCTCAATCTACTTACCAGATCCAACCAGAGCTTTCTTTGCCTACAGAGTCAGCAACAAAAGCAGTGAAAACACCAGAAGGTACTCAAGAAGCGACTGTTATGGTTGAAAAGGGTTACAAACCAGAACGAGTAATTGTGGAGGTGGGACAACCAGTAAGATTGGACTTCCAACGTCACAATCTGAGCAAGTGTTTTGATAAATTGCTAATACCAGACTTTGACTTAGCCGTTGACCTTGCTCCTAACCAAACCACTTCAGTGGAATTTACTCCTAAATATCCTGGTGAATATGAATTCACCTGCGGTATGAAAATGTATCGTGGTGTCGTGGAAGTAAAACCTGCCACATAATCTAGTAGCAAATAATTAGCAAGATGATCCTGTTCTTACTTGACTCTCCAGCTAACTGGAGAGTTTAAGATAAGGTAAATAAACTTATTTAACATGAGAGCAGCTAAATATGCTAGTTCAAGAAGAGCCAAAACTCATTGGTAATGTAGCCAAGTCTAGCGGTGTACCAATTAAAACTATTCGCTACTATGAGGAGCTAGGTCTACTCAGGTCATTAGGGAGAACCGAGGGTGGATTTAGATTATTTAACTCTGATGTTTTGGAGCGACTGCACTTTATTAAACGCGCTCAAAGCTTAGGATTAAGCTTGTCAGAGATTAAGGAATTTTTAAATGTTCATGATGGAGGGGAATTACCTTGTGAGCATATAAAAATTAAACTAGAAGAAAAGGTAAAAGCTATTGATGAACAAATTCAGCAATTACTTATTTTGAGACAAGAATTATCAGGATTAGTTTCTGGTTGGGAAACAATACCTGAAAATCCTGAAAAAACAATTTGTCCTATTATTGAAAGAAATTAAACAATCAAGCTGTTCATTTAATTTTTTATCAGTATATCAACGCATTAAGCTAAGTTGATATGCTGATTTTTTATTGAGAGAAATCAATTGATAAAGAAATTATTTTTTTAATTTTACCTATTGACTCTCCCGTAAGCTGGAGAAATTAAACTAATTTTAGTCGAGTAGATTAAGCGTATATCTATTCAACGATTTTCAAAAAATTAATTATCTTCAGTCAGGAATTTAATACTATGACACTGCAACTAACAGTTCCCAAACTCGCTTGTTCTGCTTGTGCGAATACTATCACCAAAGCAATTCAATCAATTGATTCTACAGCAACAGTGCAAGCTGATACAAAAACAAAAATTGTCAGTATAGAAACTCAAGCACCTGAAACTAAAATTAAAGAAGTAATAGCTGCCATAGGCTATCCATCTGTTTAGGTTTTTGAGTTTATTCTATTATCAGTAGTCAGCATTGAATGAACTGCTGATAGTCAAAT
Organism: Nostoc favosum CHAB5714; assembly: GCF_020829495.1. Classification (GTDB taxonomy): domain Bacteria; phylum Cyanobacteriota; class Cyanobacteriia; order Cyanobacteriales; family Nostocaceae; genus Nostoc; species Nostoc favosum. The sequence goes on from NZ_JAIVFQ010000012.1 coordinate 45,280, forward strand.
ATTCATTTCAGAAAAGTCCTTCTGCTTTTAGAAGAGAGGTGACTTATATGAGTTTACTTTTTCTGATTCCACTGACGATTGGTTTAGCAGTTAGTTATTTGTTTAAAAATTCTACTGACGACATGGCAGAATTAACAAGTTTATCTACAGTTGCTTGCCTAATTGTCAGTTTAACATTAGCACCTTGGCAACTAAAAGTTGTGGTTCTAATGCTTGCCATATTAACTCCCCAGACGAATTGAGACTTTTGAATAACTTCAATCATTAAAAAATAGAGCAAAATCAATGAATAGATTTCTGAATACAATTGCTATAACTACTACTTTGATACTAATTCAAAGTTGCTCCTTATTAATTAGAGACAAAGGAAAACCAATATCTGCTGCTACAAATCAGCATGAAGAACATTCTATAGGTGAGATTAATCACAGAGAACATTCAACAAGTGGCACAGGTGATGGGAAAAAAGCATTTACTCAGACAAAACTCAAAGTCCCAAGCATTATTACCCCTAATAAAAATATTCCGATATTGATTGATGTTCAAGATTCGGATGGGAAAGCAATAGCAAAGTTTGACACTTTCCAAGAAAAGCTCATGCACCTCATTCTTGTCAGTGATGATCTTCAGTTTTTTAGTCATCTTCATCCCACATATAAAGAAAATGGGCAGTTTAAAGTTGCAGCCCGTTTTCCGCAAGCAGGCAATTACACATTTTTTAGTGACTACAAACCTGCTGGTCAAACAGAACAAGTCTCAGTGTTGAAAACACAAGTTCCTGGAAACAGTATTACTGCCCCAGGAATTAACCTAAATCGCAGTAAAACGTTCAATGATACTAAAGTTAATCTTGCTGTTTCTGAACCTACTGTGAAAGCTGGTAAAGAAGTTACTTTAATGTTTAAATTACAAGATGCTTCTAACAATCAACCGCTTACAGACTTGCAGCCATACTTAGGAGAAAAAGGACATTTAGTTATTCTGCGACAGTCAACCTCATTAACAGCAGCAGATTACATTCATGCTCACGCGCTAAAAGATACTCCTGCTGGACAGGTTCATTTTATAACTAGCTTTCCTCAAGCAGGAAAGTATAAGCTCTGGGGTCAGTTTAATCGCAATGGCAAAATCGTCACAGCTGATTTTTGGATCAATGCTGTTTAATTTTTAATTTATACGAAGTTGCGATAGATAGTATTATTTAAGGTAAGTAAAATCGGTGTACAGCAATGCCTCGTACTCGGATTAAGATCATTCCTCACCTGGATTATGCAGAATTAACCCAACGCTACCGACGTTGTAGAGAAGTAAAAGAATGCAGGTGAGACATCATTATGTACCCCATTCCTCCATACACTCCTCAACTTAATCCCACTGAGTGTATTTGGCCTTTACGAAGAAGAGCGATTAGCAAACAAGGGTTTGATAACCTTGATGCTCTATAGGCTGTCTTGATTGAATGATGTCAGTGGCTGATGAATAATCCAATGACTGTTAAGGGAGAAGTCGGATTTTCTTGGCTCTGTTCAATATAACAGAATGTAACAATATTATCTTTGGCAACTTCGTATTAGGTAAAAAATTTTATTTATAACTAACTACGTAAATTGCGGTACATCAATTTCAATAGAGAGATAGAGCGATGCCTACGGCGGGCTGCGCCTACGCTCCTTAGTGGAGCAACATCCAAAGGTAATTGAACTGTAAAAGTACTACCTTGACCCAATTCGCTTTGTACATTTAATTTACCTTGATGTGCTTGAACAATAGCTTGAGCGATCGCTAATCCTAATCCAGAACCACCGCTGCTACGGGAGCGATCGCTACTTACTCGATAAAAGCGATCAAAAATTCGAGTCAGTTCGTGTTTTGGGATACCAATGCCTGTATCTTGAACTTTGATTACAGCATAATGGTCGTTACGGTCTAATAAAACCGTTACTTCCCCTTCTCTAGGTGTGTATTGAATTGCATTGACAATTAAATTAGAAAACAAGCGATAAAGCTGGTCAGCATTACCTATGATATTCAGAGGTTGATGCACTTGTATTAAAGATGTTAGCTTTACCTCTGCGGCATTTGCCATCGCTTCAAATTCCTCAACTAAATCGCTAACAATATCATTTATGCAACAATTTTCACGTTGTAACTTTTGGGCTTGTTTATCTAAACGTGCTAACATCAATAAATCAACAACCAAAGCCGTTAGTCGTTGATTCTGACGCTGTATAGTTTGCAAAATATCCCGTGTCTCTTCAGGGTCTATTTGCGGCATTAAAAGTGCTGATTCCACTGTTGCACCTGTTGCAGCTAAAGGTGTTCGTAATTCATGTGCGGCATCTGCTGTAAACTGTTGAATTTGTCGATAAGATTGATAAATTGGCTGCATAGCTAATCCTGATAGCCACCAGCTAGCACCAGCAATCATAGCCATTGCAACTAGCAGCCCTAATACCAAAACTAATTTCACACTATCCAAGTAATGATTAAACTCTTGTAGACTTCGCCCTACTTGCATATATCCCCAATCTTGATAATTTTGGGTATGCAACCCTAGAGTAATTTGATGGTAATCTTTGCCTTTGCTGTCTTTGAGAAATTGCCAAGTTTTTTGATTAAAAACGTCAGGTAATCCTTCTGGATAATAACCAGCAGTAGCAATTAATTTTCCAGAAGTATCAAAAAAACGTATATAATAGCTGGTTTTAGTAACGATACCAAGTAGATGACGTTTAGAATGTGGCTGTTGTTGAATACAATTACTAGCTCCAGTTCCACATTTATCTATATTTGGGAATAACTGATGTGCCAATGGTTCCAAACGTCCAGGTGACTGTAGTTTTAGTTCGATACTGTCGTGTAATGTTCCCGCTACAGACTCGATTTCACTGTCTAAAGCCACCACATGGGCATGGAACACTGCTCGATAAAAACCGAAAGCACATAGGCTTAAAATTAAACCCATAACGATGGCATAATACAAAGCCAACCGAATACGAGTAAGTCGAAACAGCTTATTCTGATTCATTGGTGAAATTAAGACGATATCCCATACCGTGCAAAGTTTCAATTGAGTTAGTACAGTCGCTATTGGTGAGTTTGCGACGTAACAAACGTATTTGCGCCGCCACTACATTGCTACTAGATTCCGCATTAACTTCCCAAATCTGGTTACGAATTTGTTCGGTAGTAACAATTTGGTTGGGATGCTTCATAAAATACTCTAGCAGTTGGAACTCTTTATTAGTTAAAGGAATCCTTTGCTGTTCACCCGTAGTATGTTGTCTTACAACTGTGCTGTTGCCATAATCTAGAGTCAAGTTACCAACAGTCAATTGTTGAGGTTGGAAATGCGGAGAGCGACGCTGCAAAGCCCGCAATCGTGCCAGTAGTTCTACCATGCTAAAGGGCTTTACTAGGTAATCGTCAGCACCAGCATCTAGTCCGGCAACTTTATCTTCCATTCTATCTTTAGCAGTTAGCATCAAGATAGGAAGAGGATTACCTTTGTAACGTAGTCTTTTACACAATTCTAAACCAGTAATTCCAGGAAGCATCCAATCGAGAATCGCTACTGTATATTGTGCCGAGCTATTTTCTAAGTAAGCCCATGCTTCAGTACCATCCATTACCCAATCAACTAAGTACTTTTGTTGATTTAAGGTGCGCTTAATAGCAGCCCCCAAATCCGGCTCATCTTCGACTAGCAGCACCCTCATATCAAATTGAATAGTTAAAGGTTCGTTGTAGATTTGTGACTTAAGCATAGTTTGCAATAGGGATACCCCTATAAATAGGTGCATAGTTTGCAATAGGGATACCCAGGGTAAGCGCATCTAATTTTGTAGTGAAGAATACAGATTATTTTGCACAATTGTAAGTGGGCAGAGGCAATTTAAGTATTAAAGACGTTAAGTAGTAGGCTAATAAACAAAGTGTCTATCTTACCTGACGGGGCAATCTTATGGCATCTGGTTTCAAGTCTCTAAATCTGACAACTAAAACCTCAAAAGCTTTAAGTATAGGGAATGCGACTGCACTTACAGAAAAAATGGAATTAGTTTTTAGTGATATAAAAGACCCCCGTGTAGAAAGAACTCGTGTCCATTTGTTAACGAATATTTTAATTATTGGAATATTGTCAGTCATTGCAGGAGGTAAAGGGTGGGAAGATATGGAAAATTATGGATTGAGCAAATATGATTGGCTGAAGGAATTTTTAGATTTATCCTGGGGTATCCCCAGCGCAGATACATTTCGACGACTATTTGAGCGTATTAACCCAAAAGTATTTGAGCAATGCTTTCAAAGATGGGTACAGTCAATAGTTGAAACAGTTGGCGCACAAGTAATTCCGATTGATGGTAAGACTCTTAAAGGTTCTTATGATAGAGAACAAGGAAAATCTGCTTTACATTTAGTTAGTGCGTGGTCAAGCCAGTATCGCCTTGTTTTAGGACAAGTGAAAGTCGCCGATAAATCGAATGAAATTATAGCAATTCCTGCATTATTAGAATTGCTAGACCTAGCAGGATGTATTATTACGATTGATGCAATGGGTACGCAAACTGCAATTGCATCTCAGATTTTTAATGCAAAAGCTGACTATGTTTTATCGCTTAAGGGAAACCATCCTACACTTCACGAGCAAGTTAAAGATTGGTTTGAGCAAAACTTCCACTCTGGGTTTGAAGGTATTACAAATAGTTATGATGAACGCATAGAAAAAGGTCATCATCGTACCGAAAAACGGCAAGTTTGGTGTGTTCCTATCTCTCAACTGCCACCTTTACATAATTATTCGGATTGGCTAGGGCTTAAATGTATTGTCATGGTTGTTCGGGTACGACATCTATGGAACAAAACTACCCGTGAAGTTCAGTTTTATCTAACTAGTTTGGACTGCGATGCTCGTAAACTGGGGCAAGCTATCCGTTTGCATTGGGGTATTGAAAATAGTCTACATTGGACTTTGGACATCACATTCAATGAAGATGCTTGTCGCGTCCGTACTGGTCATGCTCCACAAAACCTTTCATTGCTGCGACGAATTGCACTTAACGCGTTAAATTTGGAGCAATCGTTCAAGCGTAGTAACCGTCAAAAATCGAATCGAGCTGCTATGGACAATAATTATATGTTGACGATTCTTGCTGCTTGTTTATCCCAATATAATGATGCCCCTAAACCCGCTTGTCAATAGCATTTGAGATGCGCTTACCCTGTAGGGATACCCCTATAAATAGGTTGACACTTAGATATGAAATTAGGATGAAATTCTTAAGAATTAGAATTAAGCTATACAAAACCTAACAATAACTAGTATCTTAGCGATACATAATCAAAGAGAAAAGACTCAGTAGACCAACTTGCCAAAATAGGGTGTGAACTTAGTTTGAGGAGTTATAGAAACTAAGTTTTGCAAGATATCTATTGAGTCAATAATAATTTTGACACGGAAATATGAAATTAAGATGAAATTTCAATTATCTCAAGAACATTTAGAAAATTTGTTGTCATTAATTAGTTGATATACAAGCGAAGTTAGCATTCTACCTCTAACTTTAGTTAGAATTTATAAAAATAAATATTGCAACTAATTCTAATTTATACATATATATGCATTGGACATCAAGTTGTTATGTTTATCAAGAAAAACTTCAGACTTCAAAAGTCAGAATTCGTATATAAATTCTGTACGAATTGCGAGTGAATCAATGGTTAAATGCCACATAATTTTTTCAATTTCGTAGTCTTAAATTAGTGGAAAATTCAGACATATCATTAATTATGACTTCTATTTTGAATCTTTCTTCAAATTATACAACAATGAGAAGTCAATTAGATAACAATAACACATTATGAATACTGAACTTGGGAAATTATTAAAGACAAAATAGAAAATTTCATCTTGATTTCATATTTCTCCTTCAAGATAAAAAATAGGTTGATTCCATAATGGATATCAATATTTTTGTGGACATGACTTAAAGGCTTGCTCAGGTAGTTATCGCTCAGACCTAATTGATATTTACTTTTGGTCAACTTGAAACAGTTTTAAGTGGTGATTAGCTATACAAGCAATAATCACTACAATTCGTATCGTCAATAAAAGAATGTAGTAACGATATTGCAAATAAAAATCCGCTCCAATGAGCAAGTTCATTCAGCCTTGATAATTCCTACTAGTTTTTGAATTTTTTGGATGTTAAATATGAATCAGCTTGCAAAATCTTCATCATTCGAGAACGTTTCTAACTGTCAATGGAACAATCATAGTAAATGGAAAAAGATTACTGCCGCTGATGTTACCGAGGCAATAGGAAATGTACCGATTGTAAAACTCAAGAATATTTCTCCTGTATGTGTTGTCTCAGAATGTTTCTTGAAGTTAGAGAGCTGTAATCCAGGAGGGTCTATTAAGGAGAAAAATGCAGTCTATCTCGTGACACGTGCAGAGGAGGAAGGGCTTCTTATACCTGGTGGTACGATTATCGAGTCAAGTTCAGGAAATTTCGGCGTTGGTCTGGCTATGGTAGGAGCAGTCCGAGGGTATCGAGTCATTATTGTTGTCGATGCAAAAACTGCTCCACCGTTTAGACGAATGCTGAAAGCATATGGTGCAGAACTTGTGGATGTACCGCTACATGAGGCAGACGAATCAGGCTCGATGCAGAAGGCAAGAATGAAACGAGCGCGTGAGCTTGCCGCGACCATTCCTCATGCTTGGTATCCATGCCAGCACTTGAATCCTCTGAATACGGAGGCACATTCATACTACACTGCGCGTGAGATTGAAGCTCATTTTTCCTCCGATCTTGATGCTGTCGTTGTTGGTGTTAGCACTGCGGGACAAATAATGGGAATTGCTCGTTATCTTCGACCGCGATTTCCAGAAATACGTATTGTTGGCGTTGATGTTGAGGGTTCAGTCATTATGGGAACCCCAGCAAAACCATACAAGATGACGGGTGTTGGATTATCGTTCTTTCCACCTAATCTAGAGCTTTCGCTGCTTAATCGTGCTTACGTGGTACCAGAGGCGCTTGCTTACTCAGTATGTCATGCACTCGCACGTCGTGAAGGATTGCTTCTTGGTGCATCAACAGGGGCAATTGTAGCTGGTGGCTTGCATCTGGCGCGCTCTCTTGGTGCGGGTGCGCGGATTCTGATGATCAATCCAGACGGAGGGGATAGATACCTTGAAACAGTCTACGACGACCATTGGCTTGACCATCATGGGTTTATTCTCAAACAAGGGGAGCATCTTGATGATGCGATCGCCTCATTGACTCCTCTGTATTTTTAGTGACTCATCATATAGTGCTGAAAAATTTCATGAACATCTCACCCCAGCAGGAACAGGAAGGTAATAAAATAGCTTCCCAGCGATCGCTATTGATGTTACTCGCCCAGTTCATACCTCTTTCCTTGACTGATGTAGCAATGACTCTGGGCGATCCGCTTCAGACTGCTGCACTCAGTCGCCTGGCCTTCCCACAAGAGACATTAGCCGGAGTTGGGGTAGTCAAAGGGGTTGCCGTATTTCTAGAAAGCCCCATTATCATGATTCTTCATGCCTCAACCGCTCTTGGAGGGCAAGTCAAATCTCGGCGCGCACTTTGGCAATTTACAGTAATTGCAGGACTTTCTCTCAGTGGCATTTTTCTTTTACTCACTTGGGAGCCTTTGTATAACTGGCTTCTTTTAGAGGTATTTGGTGTTAGCCCATTTATTGCAGCGCAAGGGAGAACTGCTTTTTTATTGATGTTCCTGTGGCCTTTCGTTATTGCTTGGCGACGATTCTTTCAAGGGCTGCTTATTCGCGCTCAAAAGAGTGTGGCTGTAGGATGGGCAGGTGTGGCGCGATTGACTTGGGTAATTGTGGCACTGGCAGTAGGGGTTAGTCTTAGAAGTGATGGGGCATTTCTTGCAGGTATCACCATGATGGGAGGCATACTTATTGAAGCAGTATTGGTCACATGGTTTTGTTTGCGTCTTGGCGCTATTTCTATTCTCAACCAGCAAGTAAATTCTGAAACTAAGAAACTGCCTAAAACTTTTCCAGGAGTCACATTTTACTATCTTCCTTTAGCCTCAACAATGCTTATTGTCTGGGGTGCAAGGGCAATACTCTTAAGTCTCATTGCTCGCTCATTCGACGGTAGTCTTGCACTCGCTGTGTGGCCCGCTGCTTGGGGGCTACTTCTTTCGATAGCCAACGGTACACGCATGATTCAACAAGTAGTAATTTCTACTTATGAAGAAACTTCTAGGCGAACACTTGTTGCTTTTGTAGTTCTTGTCGGTTTGGGTTTTACTGTAGTACCAATTTTTCTTGGCTTTACGGACAAAGGATTGTTATTACTTAGCCAGTTTTTGGGAAATAATCCATCTCTTGTGGAAGCAGCTCGTCCGGTTGTACAAATACTGTCATTTTTACCCTTGCTCCTAGCACTGCAAAATACGTTTCAAGGGCTGCTGATTCACCGAGCAAAGAACTGGTTCATTAATCTTGCAACATTAGTTGCCGCAGCTTTGACCCTGATAGTGTGTGGCAGTCTGATTTTTACTAGACATAGTGGAGCTACTTCAGCAGCGTATGGAATGCTTGCGGGTACTGTCAGTGAAATTATAGTGCTTTTTTTCGCACTGCAACGTAAATAAGAGAGTCAAAATACAGGCAGTACTTTTTCCTTGCAGAAGGATAGGAAATTGAAAAATTTCGATTTTTCTGCATTTTTGGTGAAAAGAGATATACTTTGCGATCGCAAAGTATATCGTTTCCTAAGCAACTGAGGTACACCCAAATTTTGTTTACCAAGGTTAATAGCTTTAAAAACGTACCTCACCCGATCTGGAACTATTATATAAACTACTGTGACGTTGAATAATTTATAGAAGAAAAGGAGTGCGATTGCCTACGGCACTGGCAATCGCACTCCTTTTCTTGCTACTGGATTTGGTAATTTTAAACAGCATTACGTATAATAAAGTAAACAGGATATACGCTACTACTATCAGCTAAATAAAGAGCATTAGCGCCATATAACTCCTAAAAATATAGTAAATGTACTTAAAACTATACAAGTTTTATCTTTAGTGAATTTTAATATATAATTTTTTATTATTTTATCTAAAATAAAACTAGTAAAAAATTAACAGTTAGAAAAAACTCAATAGACCTCATTGCCATAAATGATTGTAATTTGGTGTGAGCAAAAGTCAGTTAGAGAAATTATGGGAACTAACTAACTACTAGCAATAAATCTATTGAGTTATCTTTATTGTGACAAATCAGTATGAAATTAAGATGAAATATAAAGCTGTCTCAGAAAATTTAAAATTTATACTTGCTTAAATAATACAACATTCTAATCTTTCGATTAGAATGTTGTACTTCATACATACTACTAGACAGAATTAGAACTTAAAAACAGTTCTATGTATTGATGACAATACTATTAATGAAATGATGATGATTAGTAGTTTTAGAAAGTGAAAGTAGTACGCAGTGTACCAACGTAAACGGTATCGTTTGTATCATTATGCTCAGGATTGAAGATGACTAACAAACCGGGGGTAACGGCAATATTGTCAGTGAGTTGCAGTTTGTACAGCCCCTCCAGGTGATAGGATGTGCCGTCATCTTCACGACGAACACCGTTTGCTTGGATAAAATCGTTTTCAGTCGCTTTAGGTGGTTGACCAAAAATAAAACCAAGCACGTTACCTTTTTTGCCAAAGTCTCTGAAAGCAAGGGTAGTAGCCCAGTAGTTAAAGTCTGCTTCATCACCCTCTCGAGCGCCATTTTTAGCTTCTGCGTTGCTAAAACCATACCAACCACCAATAGTAATATTAGTGCTTAGTCTAAAGCTAGCTTCTACACCGTAGTGGTTAGCAGTCAAAGCAGCACCTTGAAAGGGGTTATTTGCATAGACGCTGCCTGTGGAGCTAAATAGGTTAATCTGTCCTCCATTTTGGTAGGTACGAGCGTAGGTCAAACCAACATTTAATGCCTGAGTGGGCTGGAAGGATATCTGACCAAAAGCTGCATAGGAACCATCGAAAAGACCGGAACCATCGCTAGGATCGTTAGCTGTGCCAGCTAGATAAGCTACAGATGCAGTGAAAGCTCCTTTGGGATTGAAGATTAAGGTAGCACCTGCACCGCCCTCTCCTTGACGATAAATAGGGCTGAACCGACCATAACGGGAAATAGAACCCCTTCCACTGCTTTGAAGGTCAGGGTTGAAGGTGTTGATGTTGTTTTCGTACAACAAACCACCAGTAGCATCAAACTGGACGCGTACTGCATCGCTCAGGTTGAAAGCGTAGTTAACTTTATCGATTAAAGCATTGTTATTTTCATTCCCGTCAAACGCCAGGCGGGTCATGTTTGTACCCGTTACACTCGTACCGTATGGGGTAATATTCCGGCTTTGGATACGAATTTCCAAATTGTCTTCTCCAGTGAAGCTAGAGTTCAATCTCAGACGAACCCGGTTAGCAAAAATAGTATTGGTGTCTAAGTCGGGAGCCGTAGTCTGATCAACACCAGAAGGAACCGCCCTCTGATCGCTGCCAAAAACATCAGAGACGTTAAAAATTGCTTCCCCAGTTAGTTTGGTAGTAGTGGAAAATTGATTAGCTTCTAGTTCAGAAGTGCGGGCTTCTAAGGAATCCACACGACCGCGCAGAGTTGCCAGTTCAGCGGAAAATTCTTCTTGTAATCGCTGTAAGGTAGCCAAATCTTGCTTGGTTACCAGGTCAGATGTAGCGGTGGCAATCAATTCGTTAACTCGGTCTAAACAGGCGTTCAAACCAGCGGCAAATTCATAGCGGGTCAAAGCACGGTTGCCACGATAGGTACTATTGGGATAGCCTGCAATACAGCCGTAGCGCTCAACTAGGGACTGTAAGGCTTGGAATGCCCAGTCTGTGGGTTGCACGTCAGAAAACTGAGAAACTGATGTGACTTGACCAAAGTTGTCTGATTGTGGAGTCAACTGGTCTACAGTTATTACCTGTTCATTAGCTTCAACTGCTAAGGCACTGTTAGCAGCAAAAAATGTAGCGGCAACAACAACTGGACTGAGCCTTAGAACATTCCAGAATGGTTTGGTCATGATTCTTTTTTCACTCACACCTAAATTTGATTCCGACATGATTTCTTGTCTCTTCAAACCTGAAAATCTATTTACAGGATTCACTCCTATAACTAGATTCTCAGAGCATGATGAAATTAGGATGAAATCACAGGTTAATGATAGGTTAATGAATCAAAAAACCACCAAACATGCATCTATCACAATTTGCATCCCTACTTCTGTCAACATGACATCCCTAGACACCAGCTCCTTACACTCTAAGAATTGCTCTGCCTAGGGGTAGGTCTGAATCAGAGCTAGACCAAGTGGAATTTCTTGCGTGAATCCAACTTGATTGGCATAGACTTGGTACTGCCAAGTTGCACCATAGCCTGGTTCATAGGTTTGAGTATTGACTCCTCTCATTAAAATTGAGAGCTTTGTCTCAGGGTCTATTGGTTGTGAAAAAGCTACTGTAGCCTTTTGTCCATTAATAGAAACTGTCGTGGGAATTTTTTGTCCTGATTGATTGTTGACCTCAATTCCTCTATCAATTTTCACTCCTTCAGGCAAATTAATTGTGAGTCCTGCCAGAGGTTTACCCTGTACATGGACTTCAAATTTGTGAGTAGCATCTGTGGCATAAGTAGTATTAGGATTAGCAGCACTTTTCATTAAATGGGAAGCGCTAAAATCACCTGTTTTTCCGCTTGCAAAAACAGCATCAACTGAAGATGTAAATGCCAGTGTGAATGCAACAGCATAAATCAAATTTTTCATTTTGATTCTCCTCAAAAACTAGTTCAATTGACTTTCTATTATCAGTTTGACATTCACAGATGAAATCTAAATGAAATCCCATAGTTTTTTAGTGAAAAAAGGTTGTATTAGTAAGTACGAAACCAAGCAACACCTATGGGAATTTCTGCATCGATACCAACCTCTCTAGCTGAGAAGCTGTAGACAGAACCATTACCAAGATTTCGCCTTTTTATTTTATTAAGGTCAATCTCCAACTTAGTGTTAGGAGCAACTGGTTCGGCGAAAGCTAGTAGTATTGTTTTACCGTTGACAGATACATTAGTGTTAATTTTCTGCCCCTTTTCATCCACGATATCGATATCCTGAATGTTATTACTTATAGTTACATTGTCTGGAACTTTGACAAGTAGTTGGGTAACAGCTTTGCTATTTTGTGGAACATGTAAACGGAAAGTATGTCTAAAAATTCCCCAGCGTGTGGGAGGGAATTGTGAATTTCCATCAATATGGGGAACCCTACCATCATCTGTTCCAGCACTTGCATAGCTAGGAGCAATAATAGCTGTGCTATTCAGAGTCAATACAATGGCGTAAATCAATGACCTCTTCATATTTATCTCCAAAATAATTAAACACGTTAGTTAAAGTGCAGGTTCATGTATTGTGACTGAATCTGCTCTTAATAGATAGATCAAAACTTGGCAAAGCCATATTTAACCACCCCCTTTATACAGCCGTTACTCAGGAGAAGTAGGTAGTTAGCTTGCCCTTATCAAGTTCAAATCGTCGGTGATGTTTTTGCTAAAGAGGTATGCTACCTCTATCTACTAGCATGACAAGTCATAATGAAATCAAGATGAAATTTAAGCAATTCTCGTTAGAATCTATAAATTAAAATGTGAGAAATTGAGCTACACCTACAGGAATCTCTGTATCACTACCAACGACTTTGACGAAAAGATGGAAAATAGAAGTAGAATCAAGAGTTGATTGGTATACTTTGTTAAGATTTATTAGCAACTTAGTAGTGCTAGAAGTAACTGGTTCAGGAAAATCTATAAAAATTCTTCTACTATTTAAAGAAACATTAATTTTGATTTTTTGACCTTTATCATCCAAGACATCAATATCATTACTTATAGCTACTGTGGATGGAGCATCAATAATTAGCTGGGAAAGAGACTTGCCCTTTTTAGGAACGTGTAACTGGAAGGCCAATTTAACTAGTTGCCAACCAGCAGGAGTAGATTGCATATTATTTTCAATACTAGCAACCTTATTATTATCTATTTTCGCATTTGCATAGTCAGGAGAAATTAAAGCTGTGGTAGCCAGACTACATACAGCAGCATAAATCAATGTTCTCTTCATCTTGACTGTTAAATTAACAAACTATCTCAACTAGATTGCAGATTTATCCTTAGTGAATGAACCTTTACAAAACCAGTTTGACAGGTCACTATGAAATTAAGATGAAATAACCAGCTTGAAAAAAGAAATTTAAGATTGCAAAGCACAAGTTAACTTTTACACGCACTGTAGTATCACCAAAGCCGGAACGTTCTTCTGTGCCACCTCCTTTGGGTCTAATACGCACAACATTGTACACTTCCAGCATGACTTGCATACGTTATAATACCAAATTGCCTTTGGTTGTCATTCTGAGCGAAGCGTTCGCGTAGCGTCTCACAGAGAAGAAACTCACCAAAAGTTTGGCTACACTGATTTTCGCTCATTTTTAAACAATACAAGCTATCTCGATTTGGTATAAATGCCATTATAAAAATTCCAGATAAAATTAAGATGAAATAAATTGCTTTACTTTCATATGCGATAAAAAAATGGGCTTATAGTACAACTATAAGCCCATCAGAGTTATGAAACATGAGGAGCATGTTCTTAATATTTATTATAAATAACTAAAATGAAATTAAGATGAAACTTTACAGTTTATTTGCTCATTAAGTTAGATTCATTCTAAAAAACATGATTATATAGTTTCGCTTAATTAATAATATAAATCTAGGCTTTAAGCCATACCAGAGTGGCACAACTAAAAAGCCTAAAATGACTACTAAACCATAAATTTAGACGACTAAATTTTAGTATTTGAGCATTAGGACAAAATTTGAGATAACTATTGTACGTCTACCCAAAAATCAGCAGTAATAATTCTCTCATTTCGATTAAATTGTCCCCACATTTTATATTTTCCTGGTTTCGGGAAACTAGTTATAAAATGAACCTCAGCAGCTGGAGTATTTTTCATCGCATGAGCATGAATATAGTCTGCTTGTGTTAACGGCGATGACTGCTTAAGTATGACTAGATGTCCTCTTTCTCCTAAATAAGGTTTCAAATCTTTCAGCGGTTGGTTGCTAGCAGCATCTTGTAAGTTAAAAATTAAGTGAACTTCTTGTCCAGTTTTGATTGTGGGTTGAGATAACTTGAGATTAGCCTTAGTATTGCCAAAAATCTTTGTAGTAGCTAAATCAATCTTGGGTGCAGTTGGATCGTTACCTGGAACTTCTACTTTTAACACCGAAACTTGTTCTGCCTTTCCTGCTACTTTGTAATCGCTGAAAAGGCTGTAGCTGCCTGGATGGGGAAAATTACTTTGGACTTCAAAGCGTCCATTTCCTTTATATATGGGGTGAATATGATTAAAAGATTGAAGGTCATCACTGACAACAATTAGATGCATTAATTTTTCTTGGAATTGATCAAAATTAGCAATTGCTTTACCATTGTTGTCTTGCACTTCAATCACTATAGGTACAGGAGTGTTATGAGTGATTTTGTCAGCAACTGTCAGTTTTGCAGTAGCGTTCGCAGGTTCTAACTTGGAATGACCAGAATGTTCGTCACGGGAATTCTCTATATTGTGACTACTGTGAGGATTTTTCTCAGCTTTTGGTGTCTGGGAATTACCCATCTTGTGACCTGCATGAGGATTCGCATTACTCACAGTGGTAGCATTAGAGTTTGGTGTCTCACCAGATTTTACTTGTGAGGCGCAAGCTTGAGTGAGAACAAAAGTTGAAGTGATGGCAAGTGCAGTGAAAAATCGCTTCATTTTTCTCCAATTAGTAATTATAAGTTTGAAAAAACGCCACAACTAGAATATTTAAGAAGTACAAAACTGCCACAAATAGTATACAAAGAAGTTTGGCTAGTTTACAGATAATACTTAACCTATGCGTGAACATCCCGCTAATTCTCCTGGTGCTTGAACTTGGTCTAATTTTGTTTTGACAATAAGACCAAAACAGTATGTATAGTTCCAAGCCATATATTAACTTTTTCATAGACAAATGAAATTAACATGAAATTCTCATAACTTATTAGCTAAATTTATTAGCATACCTAAATGAAATCAGCATGAAATCTAGGCATTTCACTAGGAATAAATTAGCATCATGTCATGAGGTAGATGCGCTTACACCGACAATTGCCTAGCGTGGATTATTAGAGGCATAACTACAGCTTCATACTGATTCATCTATTTAGCTTAGGGATAAAATTATGACTAAACTATGAATCCATCCTTGAAGCTTGCATTTAAGGTTGTTTAGAATGCCTGCATGACTGCGATCTCTGTGCTAATGCCTATGTATAGTATCTGCGTCGAAGCTTGCGTTAGCGTAGACGCGGAGCGGCTTCCCGTAAGGGTAGCTCCTCCGTAAGAAGGTTCGCTGTGCATCCGAGTACGAGAAACGTGACAACGACCACTGCAAACTTGTGCCTAATCCTGTCGTCGCTGTGCCAAGTTCTGTCGGCAGGTAGCAAAGGCGATGGCGTAGGTAATTACGCTCCCGTATGGGAAAGAAGCGCGATCGCTAACTAAATTGAACAATCTCGCAAGGTCGTTACTGCCGCAGGTGTAGCTTAACTCATCTGAGGAAAAAAGCTGAATAAATGCTAACCAATTTGCCTTTCAAGTAGGGAAGCACAGATAAACGAACACTATCGTTTCTGGCCAATTATTTTAGGGCACGCATTGATAACGCCTAGCAAAATCCCTAATCGGGAGTTTAAATTCGCTAAACCAATTATTTCCTTGAATAGAAGTCATTAAAATGAACAAAAAAGTTTTAACCTACAGTCTAGTTGCTCTACTGACAGGCACTACTATTACAGCTTTTTCCATCATTGACAGCGCCAAAGCCAACGATCGCAATCAAGTGCAAGCTCCCAATCCAACAAACACAAGCCCTATGCATGGTGGAATGAACATGAGGGCTGAAGTGGATAAGTCGTTTATCGAAATGATGATTCCTCATCATCAAAGTGCTACTGAAATGGCTCAGATGGCTTTGAACCGAGCCAAAAGCCCTGAAGTCAAAAAGCTGGCGCAATCCATCATTTCAGACCAAACCCGCGAAATTAAGCAGATGCAGGGCTGGTATAAACAGTGGTACGGCACTGAAGTCCCTATGAGTGGCATGACTATGGGTAACGACATGGACGAGGCAATGAAGATTTCCATGCAGCAGCAAGAAATGATGGATGAGGAGATGATGGCAGCCCTACAAAATGCGCCTAACTTTGACCAGGAATTTCTCCGCCAAATGACTCGCCATCATCGAATGGCGACGATGATGGCTGGCATGGTTGGTAACAGTGCTAGGCACCCCGAGATTAGAAATTTAGCTCAATCCATTGCTAAGAGTCAAAGTACTGAAATTGCTCAAATGCAACAGTTGCTCCAAGCAATGAATACTCAAGATCGAAATACTCCTAATCGTTCGAGTAGGTAATAACTCAATCTCTCCAAAGAGGGGTGGCATAGCTGAAAGCGCGATGGGCAGGCTATTACCCACCCCAGCCTCATTAGTAGGGAAATACAGGTGCAATGACTGCAATTCTCATTGCAGATACTTTGGACACATCTCATGCAATATTTTTGAAACCATTAAAAAGAATTTGGCAAAATCCCTTGACTCTCCAGCCAGATAGAGAGTCTAAGATGAATTCATGAAGTTAAGACACTTCAAAGAGTCTAAAGCTGTAGCATCTCGTGTACTTCCAGTTATGCCATCTGAAACAGCAATCAAAGAAGCGATTTCTACGACGGGCTATGACGCTTGTTCGCGTAGCGTCTTCAACAGGAGAAGACTCGCTAACACAACTCTTGGAGACGCTACGCGTAGCTTGCTTCCCGGTAGGGGTACGCTATCAGCATCGCTAACTCTGGTTATCTTGCTAGCTAAAGCCGTAAACCATTTGAGTCTTCAACTCCTGATTTTCTTAACTCCATCTTTTAACTATCCAAATTCAAGGTTTTTAACGTTATGACACTCCAAATAAAAGTTCCTAATATGGCTTGTTCTGCTTGTGGAGACACTATTACTAAAGCAGTTAAAACAGTAGATCCTACTGCTACGGTTCAAGCAGATCCAAAAACAAAAATCGTCTTAGTAGATACAAATGCTGACGAAACAGTTATTAAGGAAGCAATTACTACTGCTGGCTATTCTGTCACTTAAAAGCCATCAATAAAGAATAGATCAGCAAACAGAGCAAGGCAACTTTACTGAACTTAGCTTTGCCTGTGTGCTTTTCAGGCAAAGCTAAGTATAACGACACTCAGCTATCAATCACACCAAAACACCGTTCTTAGAACTCAGTAAAAGCAGCGGCTAAAAAAGTATATTTAACTATGGATACTCTGAGTCTTAAACTTCGAGGCATGAGTTGTGCCTCCTGTGCTAACAACATCGAAGAAGCAATCCGCTCTGTTCCAGGGGTGAGCGACTGTAACGTTAACTTTGGCGTGGAGCAGGCTACTATCCAGTATGATCCCAAGCGCACCAATCTGGAAACAATCCAAGCCGCTATAGATGCTGCCGGATACTCATCTTACTCACTCCAAGAACAAGAAATGATTACTGGAGAAGATGATGCGGAAAAAACCGCCCGTGAAGCAGAATTACGCACACTTACCCGCAAGCTAGTTGTAGGAGCAATCCTCAGCACTTTAATTGTACTAGGGTCAATTTCTGCCATGACAGGGCTAAACCTGCCTTGGATTCGGACATTGTGGCTAGACAATCCTTGGGTACAGTTAGTACTGGCAACTCCTGTCTTGTTCTGGTGTGGTGCAGACTTCTTCAAAAATGCCTGGAAAGCCTTTAAACGTCATACAGCAACTATGGATACCTTAGTTGCTATCGGTACTGGTGCAGCATATTTTTATTCACTATTTGCTACTGTTTTCCCAGGTTTTTTTACGTCTGCTGGACTGATGCCTGATGTGTACTATGAAGCAGCAGCAGTCATTACCACCTTAATTTTGCTAGGAAGGCTATTTGAGAATCGCGCTAAGGGACAAACTTCTGAAGCCATCCGCAAACTCATCGGTTTACAAGCCAGAGATGCCAGAGTAATCAGAAATGGCCAAGAAATTGATGTTCCCATCCAGGAAGTTCAAATTGGTGATGTAATTTTGGTGCGTCCGGGTGAAAAAATTCCTGTTGACGGAGAAGTTATAGAAGGTGCTTCCAACGTTGATGAAGCGATGGTGACTGGTGAAAGTTTGCCAGTCAAAAAGCAACCGGGAGATGAAGTAATTGGAGCCACAATTAACAAAACAGGTAGCTTTAAATTCCGGGCAACCCGCGTTGGTAAAGACACTTTTTTGTCTCAAATCGTCAAAATGGTGCAACAAGCTCAAGGCTCTAAAGCACCAATTCAACGTTTAGCAGATCAAGTAACGGGATGGTTTGTGCCAGTAGTGATAGCCATTGCGATCGCAGCCTTCGTCATTTGGTTTAACGTCATGGGCAACTTGACATTAGCCCTAATCACCACAGTCGGAGTGCTGATTATCGCTTGTCCCTGTGCCTTGGGTTTAGCTACTCCTACTTCGGTAATGGTAGGAACGGGCAAGGGAGCAGAAAATGGTATTTTAATTAAAGGTGCAGAAAGTTTAGAACTCGCTCATAGAATCCAGACTATTGTCCTGGATAAAACTGGAACTTTAACACAGGGAAAACCCACTGTTACTGACTTTGTTACTGTCAACGGCACAGCTAATAGTAATGAGTTAAAACTTTTGCAGTTGGCAGCGTCTGTAGAACGAAATTCAGAACATCCATTGGCTGAAGCAGTGGTTAGGTATGCTCAATCTCAGCAAGTGGAACTGACAGAGGCTAAACAATTTGAAGCGATCGCTGGGAGTGGTGTTCAAGGAATTGTTTTAGACCGTTTCGTACAAATCGGTACTCAGCGTTGGATGGAAGAATTAAATATCGATACCCGCACGCTTCAAGAGCGTAAAACCTCTCTGGAAGCTGCTGGTAAAACAGCTATTTTAATTGCAGTGGATGGGCAAATTCAAGGTTTGATGGGAATTGCTGATGCACTTAAACCTTCTTCAGTAGCAGTTGTGAGAACGCTACAAAAGTTAGGTTTAGAGGTAGTTATGCTAACAGGGGATAATCGCAAAACAGCAGAAGCGATCGCTGGTGAAGTTGGTATCACACGAGTATTTGCAGAAGTTCGACCTGACCAAAAAGCGTCTCAAATACAGGCATTGCAAGCAGAGGGGAAAATTGTCGCAATGGTGGGTGATGGCATCAATGATGCTCCAGCACTAGCTCAAGCGAACGTGGGGATTGCAATTGGTACAGGAACAGATGTGGCGATCGCTGCTAGCGACATCACCCTGATTTCCGGAGACTTGCAAGGTATTGTTACCGCAATTCAATTGAGCCGTGCCACTATTCAAAATATCCGCCAAAATCTCTTCTTTGCCTTTATTTACAATGTTGCTGGGATTCCCATTGCTGCTGGAGTTTTGTTTCCAATCTTTGGTTGGCTACTCAACCCCATTATTGCAGGTGGGGCAATGGCATTTAGTTCCGTTTCTGTTGTTACAAATGCCTTACGCTTACGTAACTTTCATCCCAAAACTATCTAATAATTGTGGAGGAATTTAACAAATGTTCAACAAAAGTAAGATTTTGGGGAGCATTGCCGGGTTAGGACTTCTGTTTGGTACAGCATCAAGCGTAGCAACAGCACAAATGCCAACCGAAATGCCAACACATTCATCAGAACAAACCAGTCAATTTCGCCGTATTGAGCAACCACTAGCATTAAAAGTCGGTGTTACTTTGGGCGGTTTAGGATTAATTGGATTGGAACTGTGGTGGTTTTTATTCAGTAAAAACAAAGCTATAAAAGCTAATCTGGGTCAAGGGATACAGGAGCTAACGATTAATGTAGATGGAGGCTATGAACCTTCTCGTGTGATTGTAAAATCTGGTCAACCTGTACGGCTAAATTTCTTTCGTCGCGACCCTAGTAGCTGTTTGGAGAAAGTGTTGTTACCTGATTTTCATATTGCTCAAGATTTAGCTCTCAATCACGTCACTCCCATTGAATTTACACCTCCCAAACCAGGTCAATATCAATTTACCTGTGGGATGAATATGTTTCGTGGTGTAGTGGAAGTCCAGTAGTGAGGTAACAATAAACTTTACCTTTGAAACTAATGATTCAGCTTTATATCAAGGTGTTAATTGACTAGTCATGGCTAGCTGATTGATTGGATTGCCAGGATTTACGCAGTGTTACAAATGCAAGAATACTCACAACTGTGAGGTAAATACGCTGTAGCCAGATACTACTCAAGCTAAGGGTAATACGCCCGCCAATTATTCCACCCATGAACATCGTCAGACCAAGAATCCCACCTAGTTTGTAATCCACAATGCCCTGCATCATGAATATTAAAGTGGCAACGAATGAAGAAAATATATTAATCAGCTTAGTTGTAGCTATTGCTTGAACAAATGTCATGCGAAATAACATCACGTAGGCTGCTGTCAGTAAAGTAACATAACCGCCACTGAAAAAGCCGCCGTAAATACCAAGTAGGAAAGTGACTATATAGCCTGCGATTTCTGCTATCCGCGAAGGTATTACTTCTGCTGGAACTACTCCAGCATTCCTGTTAACAATTGATAACACGGTAACTACAATCATCGAGATAGAGATAATAAGTGGCATCGATTTTGACGGCACAACCAGAACAAGCAATGCTCCCAAAATTGATCCTGCCAGCGTTAGAACTATCAGTAGTGGTAAGCGACTGCGGTCAATTACTCCTTTACCAATAAAAGGTAATGTGCCACCAACGCTCATGAATGTTAGTGCCAGCATATTAGTAGCAAGGGCAGTGCGCGGTTCAACCCCAAACTGAAGCATTATAGGTACGGTAATTAGGGAAGTGCTACCAGTGATAACGCTAATAACGCTTGCTATTAAGAAAACTGTAATAAGGACGAGTAATTGGATGGTTGTCAAGGTAGATATCACTTTATTCAAAAACTCTAGTTTGTCGGTCTAGATACCGGAGTTAGTAATAAAGGTAAATTAGCAGAAAATGGCTTGCGAGTAGCAATGGCACAATACGTCAGCTTTTCTATCATTACCCCTGATATGCCTTCATACAGCAACAGAGAAATTTTGGTCGCTAAACGAAAGTTAAGTTGCTCAACCCCTTTATTTGCAACTATTTGGCAAATGTCCTTTAGGTTGAGGTAGGCTTCATATCCTAAGTCGAATACTTAGTTATCTGTCAGATTTCATACTATATAGGTTATAAAAAGATTTAAGTAAACTCAAATTTTTCTCATTATGTCTACTTGTTATGTATGTGAATGCAGAATTATCAACCGTAGTACTGTAGAAGCAGTAACTTTTGCAATTGTTCTCGTTGCGGTGGAAGGATTCTACCATTTTATGTCATTACTTTTACATAAATACCCAACTATAAGCAACGTTTACAGGGAACATATTATACTTAATTCTATAGGTGGTAAATTAATTTCTCCTTCAATTATTTGTCAATCATGCGCTCCAGAATTTGATTCAATAGACACATCACTATCGAATCAATTAAATTTTTTTGGGTTAATGCTTAATATTAAAAGAGATAGGGGCGAAAATCCACCAGTTAAAGCAAGAATAATCAGAACTGGTGATGAAATTTCCTTAAATGCTGGAGGAAAGCCTGTTCTAATCCGTCCAATTATTAAAGAAAATCAGCATGATGGAAGTATATCCATTGGAGCCAGAGACAGGAAAGAGATGAGAATAGCCCTTAAAGGACTAAAGCGAAAATACTCTTTTAATAAAGATATTGAAGCGCTTCTAAATCAGGCTAATTCAGAAGCAAGCTACTTTGATGAACCTGTTAACTATAATCTATTAATAGATAGCGAAAAACAATTTCGAGCTATCTGCAAGATGATAGTTAATTTTTATATGCATAATAATGGAAATCGAGAACAAATATTACATCTTATTCCTTATATAAAAGATGGTAGGCAACAAAACTGTGTATGGTACTACTATCCATTTGATAACCTTGATTTAGATAAAGAACCTGTACAGATATTACATCATCTTTTTATAAAAACAAATTCAAATGAAAAGTTAATGTATGGTTTTGTTGAATTATTTAGTACATTCAAGTTTTTGATTTTAATGTCAAAGAATTATATCGGGGATAGTTTGCAGTACTCTTATTGCTTTGATGTATTAGCAAGAACTCCAATAGCATCAATATTAGATATTAGTTTATCGAGAGATTCAGTTTTAAATATTGTAGAATCTAGAGAAAATAAACTAGAACAATTAAAGTCTAACTTAAATAAATTCATGTTATTTATAAATAAAAAACAAGCTAATGACTGTATAAGTCATATAACTCAAAAAGCAATTGACACTTCTTTCAATGGTCTTGCAGATGGCTCAGTTCCTAGCAATGATATGATGAGAGCATTAATTGAAAATGTCTCTGAAGAATTCGCTAAATTTTTCCACTCACAGATTCAATTTTCTCAAGAGAATTTCCCAGCAAACAATAACTATAGTGGCGATGATTGAGGCAACATTAGCTGCTGCTCCTATCTGAGCAAGTATTTCAGGCGATCGCTCTAAATGCAATCCGAAACACATACCCAAGTACAACACTTCATAGTAGCGTGTGCGAGCATCAAGGTATCAGCATTGCCTTAATGTTTTTGAATCTTTATTGAATGATGGGACATATCGTATCCTTTCGTTTACCTGTAAAATTATCCCAACCTGAGAGTAATCCTGTTAGTTCATCTCTTAAAGTTAATAGCTCTTCAATCTGATGGTCAACCTCATTCACCTTATCTTCCAGCTTTTGTTTAACTTCACCACAAGGCAGATTTCCTTCATCATGTATATTAAGAAGATTTCTGATTTCTTCAAGACTAAGACCAAGACTTTGCGCCCGTTTAATAAATGCTAAACGTGTAAGCACATCTGATGAAAATTTCCGAAAACCACCCTCTGTTCTTCCAGAAGAATTAAGTAGACCTAGACTTTCATAATAGCGAACTGTCCTGATAGGCACTCCGCTTAAAGCTGTTACTTGACCAATTAAAAGCGGCTTTTTAGCCTGCTGAGTTAACATGGCATACTTTGAAGTTAATTAGCTAGTCTATGATAATCAAAATTGTATTTTAAAGAGGCTTTTAAGAAACTTAGTATTTAAATACATCGATAGTTTAGAACATGAAAAGAGCTAATTAAAGCACTAATGCTTAGTATTCTTATATACTATTAGTTTGTTTCTAGCTAGAAACAAACTAATAGCTCACTTGCACAAATTTGCCACTCGAACGGGTAGTAAATTCCTCGTTCTTACTGCTTCTAATTTAAGGGCTGACCTACACCAGCAGATTGGAGTTGCTCTCGACTGGGTTTACCAGTCACAACCAGTTTTCCATTGATTGCGATCGCTGGTACTGCATTTACTCCATACTGCTGGGCTTTCTCCTGATCTTGTCGCAAGTTATAAACCGATACTTCACAGTCAGGACAAGTCAGTTCTTGCACCATTTGCACTGTCTCATCACAAAGAGGACAGTCAGCTGTAAAAATCTCAATTTGACGTTTTGTCATGATGTTTACCAAAAATTTTTTCTACTCATTCATTCTGAATCCTCTAGCCGGCTATAGAGTCAACCCCATAGGTAAATATTATTTTCCAAATAATCTCAATTAAAATTATTTGGACATATCATCTCCTCAAATTTGCAACCCTAGCTCATCAAGTTTTAAGCTAATATTTTTGCCCACAAGTATTGTAATTAAACTTTACACAAAATTTTCCAATTATCACTTGACTCTCTAGCTGACTATAGACTTTAAAGTTATAACAACACATAGTAGTAAATAACTATGATTGCTGTCGTGGAACAAGTTTGTTGTGAAGTATCATCCCCAAAAAAGCTGCTAAAAATTGGTGAGCTGGCAAAGCAAACTGATGTGGCAGTGGGAACAATCCGGTATTACGAAGGCTTGGGCTTGATAAAACCAGTTGAAAGAAGTGAAAGTGGCTACCGTTATTACGACTGCGAGGCAATCAACAGGCTGCAATTCATCAAAAAAGCCCAATCCTTACAGTTTTCCCTGTCTGAAATTCAACAAGTGCTAGGCATCCGTTCACAAGGCGACCCTGCTTGTCCACTAGTTCGGGACTTACTTAAACAAAAAATTGCTCATCTTGAGGAGCAGATTTATCGCATGAAGGAACTGAAGGATGAGCTAGAGGCATATCAACAACGTTGGGAAAACCGACCTTTGGATAATCCCTGTAATAAAGAGCTTTGTAGCTTGATTGAGGAAGTTGCTTGCTCTGATATACCTGTTCACAATTTCCGAGACTAGTAAATTTATTACTTGACTCTATACCCCACTAGAGACTTTAGAATGGCTTTAGTTTCTCAGAGACTACTAATTTAACAAAATAATGGAGAGTACAAAATGAACATTAATACAGGCGTTAAGACAGTATTGAGCGGAGCCGTAGCTAGTTTTGCATTGCTTACGTTAACCGCTACTGCTTCCTTTGCCAACACCCCCAAGGAAACTGTAACCCCGAATCAATCCGCCAGGGCTACAAACGAAGCAAAACTAATTCAAGTGCTGACCAGTCAAAGAACAGCCCCAACGAATCAAACGCCACAGCAGCCAAACCAAACAGGATGTAAGTGTTGCCAAGCAATGATGAATAAGATGCCAGGAATGATGAACAATATGCCAGGAATGATGAACAACCAAGACAGTCCATCAAAATAGAGCTTGATAAATCGTTCGGCGGGAAGCACATTTTAAAAATGTCAGAAAAAACTAGGAGTCCTTAGAAAAGTCTCGCCGAAAAAGACTAATGAATTAATTGCTAAGGAAGCCATCTTATAGTTTAGTTAAGGAACTTAAGGTAAACCAGGATAACTATCGGACTCATTCCTTTTATCCAGAAGCTCAAATCGCCCTTACTTTTGCATTTCATCATAAGTAAACAGCTTTACTACAGCAGAAAACTTACTCAGGAGCAACACAATTATGAGTCAGCCTGACTCAAAAGACCACAACATGATGAAATGGATGGGAATTGCTATGGTGGTTTGCTGTGCCGTGCCCATAGCATTTTCGCTCTTTTTAGGCGGAGGTTTGGGGGTGTGGTTCGGTCGTTTTATCCAGCCACCTACTAGCAATCAGTCAACCAACCAGCCACTCTCTGCCAACCAATCAACCAATCAGTCAACCAACCAGCCACTCTCTGCCAACCAATCAACCAATCAGCCTCAACCAAAGGCTGTAAATGTATCCTTAGAGAAAGCGGTCAATTGGCAAGTAAATAATCACGTTCATGGTTTGACTGTGAATCGAGATAATCCCAACATTATTTATGTTGCAAGTCATAACGGACTGTTGCAACGTTCTGAAACTGGAGAATGGTTCTGGATGGGAAAAGAGCGAGCTGATTATATGGGCTTTACTGCCGATCCAATTAACAGTAACCGCTTTTATTCCAGCGGACATCCGCACACAGGAGGTAATCTAGGATTCCAGATTAGTGAAAATCAAGGGCAAGATTGGAAACAGATTTCCATGCCTGGAGTAGATTTTCATGCAATAGCGATCGCACCGAGTAACCCCAACGTTTTTTATGGATGGCCGGCTTCTGGGGCGCAAGGGCTGCATACTTCTACTAATGGTGGCAAAACTTGGATTAAACCCCGCATGAATGGATTAGGCGATGCTCCTTTTGACCTTGCAGTTGACCCGCGAAACCCTGAGCATTTGTTTGCAACTACCCGTTCGGGAATGTATGAAAGCACTAACAGCGGCAATGACTGGACGTTAGTAGCTAATACACAGGAAGCTCCTGTTATCAGTCTAGCTCTGCAAAAAGAGGGTAACACCACTGTAATGTATGGCTATCGCTTTCTCAAGTCAGCACCCGGTGTTTATCGCAGCAGTGATGGTGGTAAGACGTGGGAGAAACTTTGGACTGAAATTAATGGTGTAGTTGTAAAACTAGCGATCGCTCCTAGCAATCCCCAAATATTTTATACGGTAAATGATAATAATGCAGTCTTTCAATCCCAAGATAGCGGCAAGACATGGAAAGAACTGAAATAAATTTGAAGACTATCTATATAGCTATAATAACTTGAAATACTAATCGCTCAAATCTGCAATCAAGGCATTTTGAACGTTAGGATTATTTGCAATTAAAATTACAGTTAAGCCATTACCTTACTTAATCAGTAGAGAGTAATAATGATAGCTTGAGCAACGCCAGCTATAGTTCCAGAATTGAGAAAATAATGATGGCGAAGATACATACTGTAGCGTCAGATACAAAAGGTTCTCCAGACTGGTATAAACGCTTATTTGCCTGGATAATGGCTCATGGCAACGCTAAATACGAGGAGGAGATAGCAGACCGAAAACGACCTTTGTTTGCCCAACTGCATGGCAACGTTTTAGAAATTGGTCCTGGTACGGGCCCCAACTTGTCTTACTATCCGTCCGACATTCATTGGATTGGTATTGAGCCAAACCCTTTCATGCATCCGTATCTACAGCAAGAAGCTGAACGGCTCGGCTTAGAGATTGACCTCCGCAATGGAGATGCTGAACACCTGGAAGTCGAGGATAACAGCATGGATGCTGTTGTAAGTACGCTTGTTTTATGTTCTGTAAATAATCTAGCTGCTGTATTGCAGGAAGTTATACGAGTACTTAAGCCTGGTGGACGCTTCTTTTTCCTTGAACACGTTGCGGCACCTCAAGGAACAATGTTGCGATGGATACAGCATGGAATAAAACCGCTTTGGAAAACGCTTGGTGATGGTTGCCATCCTGACCGCGAAACCTGGTTAGTATTGGAGAATGCAGGGTTTGAGCAAGTAGATTATCAACATTTTCGGGCAAACCTCCCTGCGATCGTTAGCCCTCAAATAATTGGTGTAGCAGTTAAGAAGCTCTAACAGACGTAAGTATAGCCTTAGTTGCAGTATGTCAAATTCCTCAAAAGTCATTCATCCCCAACACTTGCTTAATTTACCAGAGTTGAATATCGCTATTTTCTCCTTTCTTCTAAATTTCCTTTGGGAGATGCAGCAAATGCCGTTTTTTCAGGTTTCTTCTGAATTTTCTTGCACAGATAAGGTAATAAATTGCACTGTTGCTACTGTAGGGGATGTTGGAATTTCACTTACCGCTTTTTGGACTGTTGCAATTATGTCCAAGTCGCGCCAGTGGTTTCGTCAGCTAAATTGGTGGCAGTTAAGTAGCTTTATTTTAGTTGGTGTTGCAATTACGATTATTTTTGAAGCTTTAGCTACTAGTGTGCTTGATAGATGGGAATATGCTGATGTTATGCCGACGCTTCCATTCTTAGGTACTGGCTTGCTTCCCTTGCTTCAGTGGATACTGATACCGCCCATAATTATCTGGTTTGTTCAGAGGCAACTTTTTAATGTTAGGTATAAAGATTCAAGGCAGTCTTAAGCTTTCCAATTATGCTGTAACTGAAGAGATCAGTTATTCCTGATCTCCTGTTAAGGGTAAGCGAATAGCAGAGTGTTAGAGCACGTTTAAGTCAATATAGATAAGTATAAACAAGTAAACTCTTACACCACATTTTCTGGAGCAAGGGTACACGGATACCTCGGATCGCCAGTCTCTATCTGAAGCGTAGCGTGTTCAATGCCAAAATGGTCGTGAAGCTCTTGAAAAACCTGTACTAAAAAAGCATCACCTGGGTGTCCTGCGGGCATGATTAAGTGAGCAGTCAGTGCAGTCTCGGTAGTACTCATTGCCCAGATGTGCAAATCATGAACACCAGCCACACCAGGACGCTCGGTCAGATAAGTCTGCACAGCTAAAGGCTCGATTCCCTGTGGTACAGCATCTAATGCTAAATTCACAGAATCTTTCAACAGTTGCCAAGTTCCAACTACCACTACGACAACAATAATTAAACTCACAACTGGGTCAAACCACAACCAGCCAGTAAAAACAATGGCGATGCCAGCTAATACAACCCCTAACGAAACTCCGGCATCAGCCGCCATGTGCAGAAAGGCTCCTCGAATATTTAAGTCTTGTTGACGACCAGACAAAAACATTAGGGCAGTAACTGTATTGATGATAATTCCTACTACAGCAACGCCAATGACTGTACCTCCTGATACTGAGTTAGGTTCGCTAAAGCGACGAACTGCTTCCAAAGCGATCGCACCCATTGCTAGGAGAAGAACAAGTGCGTTGATCAGAGCCGCCAAAATCGAGGAACGACGCAATCCGTAGGTATACTGTCGGGTTGGGAGTCGTCGGGTGAGGGCACTTGCTCCCCAAGCTAGTAGCAATCCCAATACATCACTCAAATTGTGACCAGCATCGGCAACCAAAGCAAGCGAGTTTGCTCGGTAGCCATAGACTGCTTCAACAATCACAAATCCGATATTGAGGGCAGTACCAATTGCGAAAGCGCGGTTGTAGTTGCCCTGTCCGTGTTCGTGTCCCTGATGCTTATGGCTGTGGTCGTGTACCATTGCTTAATCCTTGACAGTCTTGGTTTTAAATAGCCGCATTCCATTTGCAGTCACTAATAAGGAAGTTCCTGTATCTGCTAAGACGGCTACAGCTAACCCAACAAATCCAAAGGTTCCCAATAGCAGAAATAAACCTTTTGTTACTAAAGAAAAGACAACATTCTGTTGAATCACAGATACAGTGCGACGGCTTAGTTCTACTGCATAAGCAAGTTGTCTGAGGTCACTTCCCACGATCACTACATCTGCTGTCTCCAAAGCAATATCTATTCCACCAACCGCAAAACTAATATCCGCAGCAGCCAGTGCAGGGGCATCGTTAATACCATCCCCAACCATACCTACTACTCCCTTTTGACGCAGGAGTTGAATTTCTTCAAGTTTATCTTCGGGTAGTAATTCTGCTCGGTACTCTGTAATTCCAACTTGCTGGGCAATCTGCTTGGCAACAGCAGTGCGATCGCCTGTCAACATCACCAACCGCTTTAATCCAACCCGCCTCAACTGTCGCAAGGCTTCTGTCGCTTCCAAGCGGATGCCATCGGAAAGTGCGATCGCTCCCAATAACCCTTCATTTGTCCCTAGCAGCACCGGAATTTGACCGAGTTGTTCAATTTCAACTAACAAAGATTCAGCCTTATCAGATAAGCGAATACCTTGGTCTAAAAATAACCGTTGATTGCCTACGAAGTACAACAGCTCGCCCTCCAGGTACTCTTCGAGTTCTCCTTTGGAGTACGCAGTCGCTACAACAGGGGGCTTTGGGGTTCCTACGACAGTGGAGTTGGGGGGAAACCCTCCAACGCGCTGCTCCCTAAAGTTCGCCTGAATTCCTTTCCCAGGTAGTGCCGTGAAGTTTATAGGTGTTTCTAACTCCATGCCTTGTTCATGAGCCTTGGCTACGATTGCCTTGGAGAGCGGATGTTCTGACTGTTGCTCAAGTGAAGCTGCAATCTGTAACACCATGTTTGCACTCACCTTGCCAAAGTCATAAACCTTCTGCACAACGGGCAGCCCTTGTGTAATCGTACCAGTTTTATCAAAAGCAAGGGTAGTCAGGTGTCCAGCTGTCTCCAGCGCATTACCTCCTTTAAACAAAACTCCCTGGCGGGTTGCAGCACCAATAGCGCTGACAAGTGAAACCGGGGTGGAAATCACCAAGGCACAAGGGCAGGCAATTACCAGCATTACTAGTGCCCGGTAAACCCAAACGTTAAAAGGTTGAGCAAAAGCCAAAGGCGGAATCAGGGCAATGGCGATTGCAATCAAAATTACAATCGGTGTGTAGACCTCTGCGAACCGATCCACCCACTGCTGCGTGGGAGCGCGGCTTCCTTGAGCTTGTTCCACCAGATGAATAATTTTTGCAACGGTGGTATCGCCTGCTGTGTGGGTAACTTGTACTGACAAAAAACCTGTCTGATTCATTGTCCCGGCATAGACAGTATCGCCTATTTCTTTATCTGCTGGGACTGATTCTCCTGTAATTGGAGACTGATCAATGGAACTGTTACCAGAAATAACTACGCCATCCAACGCCACGCGCTGTCCTGGTCGAATCGTCAACATTTCGCCTAAGCGCACACTCTCTACTGGAACTGTCACCTCCTGATTTCCCCGCTTCACAGTAGCAGTAGGTGGAGTCAAATCCATCAGGGCGCGAATTGCATTACGGGTTCGACCAAAAGTGAAAACTTGCAAGGTTGTACCTAAAGAAAACAGAAAGACGACTAGTGCCCCTTCAAACCAGTCTCCTAAAATCACTGCACCGACAACTGAAATTGTCATTAACAGATTCATATCGGCGCGGCGCAAGCGTAACTCAAATAAACCTGCCCGTGCAATCGGATAGCCAGCAATAACTATGCTGATGCCATAAAAAGCACGCGCTAAAAAAATAGGCAGCGCTAAATATTGAGCGAGTAAACCTAAAATTAATCCTATCCCTGCGAGAATCACACTTTGCCCTCGGCGGTTGGAAAGCCAGAATTTCCAGTTTGTCGCAGCGGTATTCTGAGTAGGTTTGGGAACTGAATGAGCAGGGGTATGATTGTGACTGTGGTCGTGCTCGTAATCATAGGGATTAGCATCACGGCTATGTTCGACTGTATAACCCAGAGAAGTAATCTGGTATAAAATTGTCTTTTCACTAACTTGCTGTGGATCATAGGATAGTTGCAATCTTTCAGTCGCAAAGTTGACTGATACATCACTTACACCTGGGAGCTGCTGCAACCCAACCTCAATTGTCTTGGCACAGCTTCCACAGTCCATCCCACCAACCTGTACTTGTAGGGTTTTGGTAGGAGCCACATCAACGCTATAGCCCAAAGCAGTAATGGAATTTACGATTTCAGCTTCGCTCAAGACATCTGAGTTGTAGGAAACCTTTACCCGTCCTGTGGCAAAACTCACCGAAGTTTCTGTCACACCACTTAACTGCTGCAAGCTGGCTTCAATTGTCTTAGCACAGCTTCCGCAGTCCATGCCACTAACCTGGAAGGCTTGAGTTTTAAAGGAGGGTATTTGAGTCATGACAACCTACAAAAAAGGCTAAAAAGTTAATTGCTAGTATTATAGTCAAACAGTTGAACAGTTATTCAATTGTACAACTATTATTATTTTATGTATACTGAGATTGATAACCATTGCCTAAATTACACACCATGAATACGCGCAAGCG
This sequence comes from Nostoc favosum CHAB5714, assembly GCF_020829495.1. Lineage (GTDB taxonomy): Bacteria > Cyanobacteriota > Cyanobacteriia > Cyanobacteriales > Nostocaceae > Nostoc > Nostoc favosum. The sequence goes on from NZ_JAIVFQ010000012.1 coordinate 76,716, forward strand.
AAAGCAGGACTTGAACTTACTTCAAAGTTTTGATGCACCAACCTGTGATACCCATCTGGTACATCTAGATAATGTACGCTCAACTCAGGCACAAATCTTGTCTACAGACAAGGCAAAACAGATGGCAGAAGTCTTTGGAATACTTGCAGATCCAAATCGTTTGCGGCTGATATCAGCTTTGGCTGACCAAGAGTTGTGTGTTTGTGATTTAGCTGCGTTGATAAAAATGACGGAATCAGCTGTTTCTCACCAATTGCGATTATTAAAAGCGATGCGTTTAGTTAGTTATCGTCGAGAAGGCAAAAATGTCTATTACAGCTTGGCTGATAGTCACGTCATCAATTTATATCGCTCTACTGTTACGTGTACTTTCTAATCTAATTGCCAATGCTATTCAATGCACCCCTGCTGGCGGTTATGTAACTATCATCCTCAAGCGCAGCAACGCTGATGCAGTGATTGAAGTTCAAGATATAGGTATTGGCATTGCATCGCACGAGCAAAAGCGGGTTTTTGACCGTTTTTATCGAGTGAATAGCGATCGTTCGCGTCGTACTGGTGGATCTGGATTGGGATTGGCGATCGCGGCTGCAATTGTTCAGGCTCATGGAGGTAGTATACAGGTGCAAAGCCAAGTCGGTAAAGGTAGCACCTTCATCGTTCACTTGCCCTTGACTGGAGAACCGAAGCAACTGACCTATCTATCAACAGATGAGAATTGAATACCCTCCTAAAGGATATAAATGAAATTACTAAAAAAGTTAAGTTTAACAACTTGTCTTTTGAGGTAGGTTGTGGCTTCACCTATCAAGTATTAATCAAACTCTAGCACCATCTCTTTTATCTAAAGAATTAGCTCAGTCAGAAAAAACTGCAACTAGCACGAATAAACAAGAGTGGAATATTCCGGCGATCGCAAAAGCGCTATTACCGATTTACAGCAAGCTGCAATTCTGTTTCAACAAGAAGGAGATACCCAGAGGTATCAGCAAACACAAACTCTCTTTCAGCAGATTCAGCAGTAAGCAATATTCAGGCTCGAAATTAGGTAAAAATCATTTTTAATCAGCTTATTTTCAGGGTGGGCAAGCAAGGCTTACCCTGAAATTTAGGCTAACTTAATGAATGACTATCAATATGAGCCATAACTGCCCTGCAAGCGATGCCTAAATACTCGGATTACTGATTAAAACTAAACCTACCGTTGACTTTTTCTGTACCAACATTCGCGGTAACTTTCACTTGATATTGACCCGCCGTAACTCCCTCCAACTTGGTAGCGTAGTGTTTACCATCAGCATCGTATGTTAGGGTAACTGTTTTTTGCTTTCCATCTGGTGACTGAATATCAGCAGTAACTTTCGCATTTGGAACTGCTTCGTGTTTGTCACCTGTTTGCAAATATAAATCTAAGTGAGTCGTGCTACCTTCTTTCTCAGGCACAAACTCTAAGTGATATTTTCCTGCTTCAACGACTTGAGCATTTTTACTACCCGAGCCACCATGAGCAGATTTTTCAGAGTTGGCTGTGGTTCCTGTATTGGTTGCGGTTTCTGAAGTAGCCACAGAAGGATTGCTACTGGACTCAGAAGCTTGATTACCACAAGCTCCCAAAAAAAGTAATCCTATACTGGCGAAAACAACAAAGCCTAATTTGAATGATTGCATTGATTTACTCCTCATTGATTATTAGAAAAATTTAGCTAAATCCCATACGTAGTGCATGAATATCTCTACATTCCCAGGTGGACATCTGGGAAGAATTAATAAGTTAAGTGTCATATAACTGAACCTTGAGTAACATCGATTTCTTGCACTTGTGTAGTCTTTTTGGGAACCAAAAATTTCCCAAATAGCGAATATAAAGCCGGCAAAACTAAGAGTGTTAAAGCAGTGGAAGTAACCAGGCCACCTAACACTACCACAGCCAAAGGTTGTAAAATTTCCTTACCTGCACCAGAACCAATTACTAGGGGAACCATACCTAGTGCTGACGAAAGTGCTGTCAGGAGAATCGCAACTAATCGTTCCATTGAACCATCAACAATCACTTGTTTGAGTGGTATTCCCTCAGCGAGGCGATTGTTATAGTTATCTACTAACAGCAATCCGTTACGAGTAGCTACACCAAATAAAGTAATGAAACCAACCATTGAAGCGACAGATATGATCCCACCACCTATAGCAACAGAAATTACACCGCCAATTAACGCTAATGGCAAGTTAATCATAATCATTGCCGTGGCAGGAATAGACTTGACGGCAAAGTAAATCAGCACTGAAATTGCTGCTAGGGCAACCGCACCTGCAATAATTAATGTCTGCGTTGCTTGTTCCTGTGCCTGAAACTGACCGCCAAATTGCACATAGTATCCCCCAGGCAGTTGAATTTGTTTGACGCGATCGCGTACATCTTTAATTACAGAACCCAAATCCTTGCCAGAAACGTTGGCAGAAACCACAATCAGCCGGGAAACATTTTCACGATTAATGGTACTTGGCCCCGTGCCATAATCAACTTTGGCAACCTGGGATAAGGGAATTTTCTGCCCGTTGGGTGTATCTACCAACAAGTTACCAATCACATCCAAATTGTTACGCGAGCTATCTTGCAACCACACAACGAGATTAAACGTTTGTTGCTTCTCCAACACTTGAGAAACTGCTTTGCCGTTCAGCCCAGTCTCTATCGTTTCTGCCAGTTCCCCCACAGTTAACCCATAACGAGCGGCTGCATCGCGGTCAAATTGAATTTGGATTTGTTTGACTGGGACTTGGGGTTCTAGTTGCAGATCCACAATGCCGGGAATACCACTCATGGCGGATTGTACCTGTTTTCCAAGGATGCGGAGTTGTTCGAGTTCGGGGCCGTAAATTTTGACAGCGATCGCACTCCTGACTCCAGAGAGGATATCATCTATTCGATGTGAGATAAATCCACCAATGTTGGTTGCCACACCAGGAAGTTTTTCAAACTCTTTGCGGAGTACTTCAACAGTCTTCTCTCGGTTTTTCGCGCCTGCTTCGCTAATCTGCACATCCAATTCACCAAAGTTTACCCCTGCCACTTCTGGATCTCCTTGAGCAAATCCAGAGCGTAAGGCAATGGCATCGAAGCGGCGATCGTTTTTGAGAGCATCCATTACTGCCAAAGCTGCTTGGTCAGTTGCATCTAAGGATTCACCAGGTAAGAGAACCATTGAATTGACCAAAGAACGGTCTTGGAACTCTGGTAAGAAGACTTTGCCTAATCCAGGCAAAATAATTATGGAAGCTACAAAGCCCGCAAGTGCCACTCCTAAAATCACCTTGGGGTAACGAATCGAGAACTTCAACGCTGGACGATAAAATTGATGTGTTTTGCGCTCTAGCCAAGTTTCGGCACTCGGTAAACGGCGATTTGCTAATAATAAAGCACATAGTGCTGGAGTTAGTGTTAATGCAACTAAGGTAGAAGCGAGAATTGATAGCAAATACGCCATTCCCATCGGCGTAAAAATACGACCTTCCACCCCAGACAGGACGAAAATCGGTGCAAATACTACTGCAATAATGACTGTAGAGAATAGAACACTAACACGTACCTCTACTGAACCATCAAATACCACTTGTAAAGGATTTTTCGGGTTGCCTGCTATTTGGTTTTCCCTCAATCGGCGGTAGACATTTTCCATATCAACGATCGCATCATCCACCACCGAACCAATTGCAACTACCAATCCACCCAAGGTCATTGTATTAATTCCCTGTCCAGTCCAACTCAGAATAATCATGCCTAACAGTAACGACAGAGGTAAGGCACTGAGGCTAATAATTACCGTGCGCCAGTTCATCAAGAAGATAATCAGAATGGCTGAAACGATAATGATGCCATCGCGTAAGGCTTCCTCAACGTTTTTGACCGAAGCTTCGATGAATAAATCTTGATCAAAGGTTTTAGTAAACTTAACATCCTGCGGTAGCCCTGGTTTAATCTCCTCCATTGCTGCCTCCACAGCTTTGACTACGGTCGGTGTATCTGCGGCTGGCTGCTTAGAAACAGTTAAAATTACTGCTCGTTTCCCTTGGAATAGTCCATCTCCTCGTCTTAGTCCCGGGCCAATTTTGACATCTGCCACTTGTTCCAGTAATACGGGTGTTCCTTTCGCAGCTTTGATAACCGAACGCTTGAGTTGATTAATTGACTCTATTCGCCCAATTCCCCGAATTAGTGTTTCTTGGTCAGGAGTAATCAAAAATCCTCCCGGCACATTGACGTTAGCATTCTGCACTGCTTGGGTGACTTCTGGCAACGAGACATTATAGGCTTTGAGCTTGTCAGGGTCAACCAAAACTTGATACTGTCGCTCATCGCCACCGTAAAGAAATACGTTGCTCACCCCTGGTACAGCCAGTAAGCGATTTTTTACGTCCCAGTTGACAATGCGCCATACCTCCATCATGTCGGTGCTTTGGGAGGAAAAAGCGTATTTGACGGCCCATCCCAAGGGCGAGTTAACAGGCAGAATTTCCGGTTGCTCTACCCCTTGTGGTAGTTTCACCCCTTGTAATCGCTCTGTTACTAGTTGACGAGCGCGGTATATATCAGTATCCCAGCTAAAGACAGTTTTAATAGCAGAAATCCCAATAGCAGATGAAGACCGAAGAGATTCCAGTCCTGGTGTGCCATTAATCGCGCTCTCAATCGGGCGAGTCACCAAAGACTCGATTTCTTCTGGTGCTAAACCAGAAGCTTGAACTTGAATTTCTACTTGTGGCGGAGCAAAGGCAGGAAATACGTCGAGCGGCATTTGTGTGATGACGCGCAATCCCCACAGACTAATTAATATCGAGGCAATAACGATTAGCCACCTTTGCGCGATCGACCATTTGACAATGGAATTGAGCATTTTTGAGACAACTCAAGGGTTTTTTGCTTGACGATACAGTGAATCCATTCGGGATAATCTGTAGTTTTGAGAGTTAGGCACTGTATCTAATGTCTCAAATGAAGATGAAATCAGGATGAAATCAAAGTTGAATAATGGTAAGCTAAAAATTCGGTAGATGTTACCGCGAGTAAATGTCTCACCCTTGCTAGCAAATGCTTTTACTCCCTATGAACAAACCTTTTTTGAATTAAGTTGAGCAATAGAGGTAAGTGATGGCAAAAGGTAAACGTAGCGGTGGAAAAGGGTTTGGTAAACCACCTAAGCCACCACATCTAGATAGCTCATTAGATTTTGAAGAATTAGTTAACGGCAATCTGATTTTAGTAGCGAACGTAATCACCAACGAAATTAAAGGGCTTGGAGATGCCTTTACATTTATAAAATCTAACGAGTTGACTGACGAATTATCAGATTTTAGGTCAGCTATTGCTACCGCATTTGACTCCTTATTGATTAGACTGGCGAAGCGGCGACGAATTGAAGAAGGTAAGGGTTTACTAACTCTGACTCCAAAACGTTATCGTCAAGAATGGGGGCTTAGTGATAGTTCTGACGGTGAAATAGTTTTTAATTGGTGGACTTTAGCAGAGTTGAAAGTTGCTCAAGAACGGAGCTACATATTTGGTGGAACCCGAATTCTTGCCAGATTAACAGAATCTCTAATTATGCATTCTCAAGAAAGGTTTCCGGTTATCTACCACGCTGTTCCATGTACAAGTGGAAATGATCAGGTAAATTATATGCATCTCATGTTTACTGTTCCACTCAGTTCCAACGAAGCAGCAGAATTTCTTAGTATCAATATAATTGAACGTGAAACTACACCTTTAACAGAACTTTTACCTCCTACTTCCTAAAAAGTCGCTTAAAAACAAACAATACTATGTCTAAAATCCGTATTGGCAATACTATAGTTAAAAGTAATGAAAAGTTAAGACAAATACAATCACAAGTTTTTACTCATTATGGCTATCAAAAAGTGAATGATTTTTTGCTCAATGATAGCAGAGATTTTAGAGTTGTATTTGATATGTTATGGGAAAAGTATCATAGTCAGCCCAAAATTTTTTATGATTCTACCTTAATAAAGGTACTAGAGGAATCGAAATCATTTAAAAAGTTTATACTAGCCGTTAATATACAAACAATTTCTCAGATGAGAATTCCTTTTGATAAATTTTATATCCCGTGCTTAAAAGAATGTTATCAGAATTATGAGACTCATAAAGAAACAGGTGCTAGAGGTTGGGTAGTCGGTGTTATTCCTTTTCTCGGTGCTACTTACCCTGAACGTCGAAAATTTTTATCGAATTTAATTTACTCTTTAGATATTACAGAAAATATTAATTCAGGAAGAATTATTTATTTAGATAATCATCTAGCTTTAACTTATAAACAAGATGATTCTAAAAACCAAGCGTTAGGAGAACTATTGTTTGCAGCAAGACGTTCTGAAGATTTATGGTCTTTTGATCAAACAGATGTTTTTGTACCTGTAAAATCGTTACGTCAAGCTAAAATTGCTTTAGCTAATTACCAAGGTAAGCCCCGAAAAGGAGAATTAGTAGGAAACGATTCTGCACGTTTTTCCAGATTTTTAGGCTTGGATATTAGAGATAGCTATGCATATATGCCTGGCTATGAAGAATTAGTTAATTATAAAGGAAAAGGCTTCCAAAAACGACAATCAATTATTACTCGCTACCACTAATACCAATTTTCCATGAAGATACACAACGAACGTTATTGAAGGTTTTACTTTAGTGATTGCCCTTGCCTCAATCTCTGTAGATTCAGCATTGTAATACATATCATCAGCCACAAAAATCCAACACCATATCCTGCAATTACATCTGTAGACATTTTGGGATTCTGGCTCACGTGATAGCTGAAAATACAGTCGAAAAATTTGGAATTTAATGCATGGATTCTTTGCTCAATTCCAAAGGATTCTAGAAGATAAATTTCCTGTGATATTTATCATCGCTCAAAAACTGCTTTTGGTACTTTGCCATCCTCTACAACTGACGTAATACGCTTAGGCAGCAATAACTTACCAAACTTGGCATACAAAGCAGGCAAAACTACTAATGTTAACGCCGTAGAGGTAAACAACCCACCCAAGACCACTATCGAAAGTGGTTGTAAAATTTCTTTTCCAGGGCCACTCTCAACTACTAGAGGTGCTAATCCTAAAGCAGAGGTAAAAGCGGTCATCAAAATTGCATTCAGACGTTCCATTGACCCTTTAATCAAAACTTCTTTAAGTGGTAGACCTTCAGTAAATTTGGTGTTGTAATTATCCACAAGTAACAAACCATTGCGGGTAGCAACTCCAAATAGAGTAATAAAACCAACCAAGGAGGCAATAGAAATAACGCCGCCAGACAAAGCTACTGAAAATACTCCTCCCACCAACGCCAAAGGCAAGTTAATCATAATCATGGCGGTAGAAGGGATAGATTTGACTGAAAGGTACATGATGACTGTAATTGCGACAAAAGCGATCGCACTCGAAATTAAGATATTCTGAGTTGCTCTTTCTTCTGCCTCAAATTGTCCTGCATACTGAATATAGTAACCAGCAGGGATTTGCACTTGTTGCTTAACTTTCTCCCTAATTTCATTGACAATGGAACGCAAATCTCTACCATTAGCGTTAGCAGAAACAACAATCAAGCGGGATACATTCTCTCTATTTATAGTATTAGGTCCAGTACCATTTTCAATTGTTGCAACCTGTGCAAGAGGAATTTTTTGACCGTTAGGAGTATCAACTAACAAATTACGAATCGTATCCAAATTTTGTCTTGCATCTGGCTTTAACCACACAGCTAAATCGAAAGTTTGTTGTTTCTCTAAAACTTGAGAGACTACTCGTCCATTGAGAGCAGTTTCAATAATTTCGGAAAGTTTGCCTACTGTTAAACCATACCGTGAAGCAGCAGGTCGGTTGAATTTAATTTGTATTTGTTCAATTGGTATTTGGGGTTCTAGTTGTAAATCTACAATCCCATTCACAGTTTTCATGACATCATCAACCTGTTGTCCAATGATGCGGAGTTGTTCTAGGTCGGAACCAAAAATTTTGACTGCGATCGCACTCCTCACCCCAGACAACACCTCATCCATGCGGTGCGAGATAAAACCACCAATGTTTGGCGCTACCCCTGGTAACTTAGCAAATTCCTCCCGTAACTTCTCAATCGTCCCCTCCCTGTCTTTCATCCCTGCGTCGCTTAACTCGATATCCAAGTGTCCCAAATTCACCCCGGCTGCATCTCCATCTCCTGGCGCACGTCCAGAACGCAATTGCACGTATGGAAATCTAGAGTCTCCCTTGAGTGCGTGTTGAAGTGTTTCACCAGCTGCATTAGTAGCTTCTAGAGAAACCCCCGGATAAAGAGTGAGAGTATTAACCAAAGTCTGCTCTTGAAACTCTGGTAAAAATATTCTGCCAAAGGAAGGGACAATTACAGCCGCAGCTACCAAACTAGCGATCGCAACCCCTATAACAATTCCAGAACGCCGCATAGAAAATGTTAGTAGAGGACGATACAGCCCCTTAAAAAATCTTGCAACCCAAGGTTCTGTTTCAGGCAAGCGACCATAAGGCAGTAAAATTGCACATAAAGCCGGAGTCACCGTCAATGCCGTGATACTAGAGGCTATGACTGCTGCCATATAGCCTAATCCCATTGGGATAAAAATGCTGCCTTCTACACCAGCTAAAGCAAAAACTGGAGAGAAGACAACTATGGTAATGATGGTAGCTCCAAATACTGAATCCCGTACCTCTTGACAACCGTCAAATACAACATCTAAAACCGGACGTGGGTTGGGTGAATATTTGTTTTCTCGCAAGTTGCGGTAGACATTTTCAGCATCAACAATCGCATCATCAACGGCTGAACCAATGGCTACTGCTAACCCTCCCAATGTCATAGTATTTAAACCTTGTCCCAACCAATTTAGTAATAGTACTCCTAGTAATAAAGATAAAGGTAGGGCAGTTAAACAAATAGCTAGGTTACGCCAATTCATTAAAAAGGGAATTAGAATTAGAGCAACAATAATACTGCCTTCAATTAAAGCTTCTCTAACATTTTCAATAGAAGAATCGATATAGTTTTCTTGTCGAAAAGTAGGGGTGACTTTGATATCTTTGGGTAAGCCTGCTTGAATCTCTGACATCGCTGCTTCAATGGCACGAGTGACAGTAGGAGTATCGGCTTGAGGCTGTTTGTTAATCATTACAATCACTGCCTTTTGACCGTTAAAACTGCCGTCGCCCCTTTTAATAGCTGCACCAATTTGCACGTCAGCAACATCGGAGATTTTAACAGGCGTACCATTACGAGCAGTAATCACTGATTGCTGTAATTCTTCTATAGATTCAATTCTGCCAATACCACGAATTAACTTTTCTCGGTCTGGAGTAATTAAATAGCCACCAGGAGCATTCACATTGGCAGCTTTGGCTGCTTGCTCTACGTCTTCTAAAGTGACATTAAAGGCTCTTAACCTTGCTGGGTCAACTAATACTTGATATTGGCGGACATCACCACCATACGCCACTACCTGACTAACACCAGGCACAGCTAAAAGGCGATTTGTCACTTGCCAATCAACAATGCGCCGCACTTCCATTAAAGGAGTGCTTTGGGAGGTAAAGGCATATTGTAATACAGTTCCAATGGGAGAACTTGTAGGAGAAATTTGCGGAGTTTCTACTCCTGACGGAAGCTTACTTTGAGCTTGTTGTAATCGCTCTGTTATTAGCTGGCGAGCTTGATAAATATCAGTATCCCAGTTAAAGATGACTTTAACAACAGAAATTCCCGCAGCTGAAGATGAGCGTACTGCTGTTACTCCAGGAGTACCGTTAATCGCACTTTCAATTGGTAAAGTTACCAGGGATTCTAATTCTTCGGGGGCGAGTCCTGGTGCTTCAGTTTGGATTTCGACTTGAGGTGGTGCAAAACTGGGGAAAACATCCAAAGGCATTTGGATAATCGTCCGAAATATCCAAATAGTGAGGATAATTGTACCCAGGATGACTAACCAACGGCGAGCGATCGCCCATTTGATGATAGCACTCAGCATTTTTATTGTTGGGTATTTTTACTGATGATTATGACTTTTGGTTCTTCATGAGGCGCGCGGTGGTTATCATCTGAGTTTGTAGAACCATTAATAGAATCTTCTGGTACATCATAGGCAAGTTCTGCCTCTACTGGAACTAGTTGAGGCTTGCTGCGACGGCCCGCCATGAAACCTACAGCAGCTATTGCAGTTCCTCCACCTGCTCCTAGCAACCACAACGGTACTGGGAAGCTGGGCGTTTTAACTTCAGTCGCTTGTGCAGGAGCTTCTTTTGTCTCACCTGTTGGCTTAGTACCACCCCGCAATGATTGTGCATAAAGTTGTGGTGCGCGTTGAGTGACAATCATATCGCCCTCAAATAAGCCACTCTTAACCTCAACCATATCTCCAGAGGTTTGCCCTAAAGTCACTTCAACTGTTTGGTAAGCATTACCATTTTGCACGTAAACAACTTTCTTACCATTCGCGTCAACCACTGCTGAGGTAGGAATAGCTGAAATAGCAGAGGATGTTTGGTCTGTTAAGACTTCTAGCTCTGCAAACATTCCTGGTTTGAGTTGCCGAAGAGAGTTATTTACCTCTGCTTGTACTGGTACAATTCGTGTTTCTCCTTCTACCACCGTTCCAATCCGGGAAATTCGTCCTGAAAATGTACGATCAAGCATACTGGCTACTTTTAAACTAATTCTCTGACCAGTTCTTACCTTGCTTAAATCTTTTTCATATATGTTAGCTGTAGCAAAAAGCCGACTATCGTTGACAATCGTCATCAATTTGCCACCCGCATCATTAAAAGTTTGACCAATAGTCACTTCTCTATCAGCAACCTTACCAGAGATAGGAGCAGTTACTGTCACTAGTCCTTTAGAATTGGGTTGATTTCCTAGTTGAGCAAGTCGAGTTTGATAACTAGTATTACTGCGATTTATATTTGACTTTGCTAGTTGAACTGATGCTTGAGCGCGTTTGAGTTGATTTTCTGCTCCGATAACCTCCCGACGGCTGTTAGCTTTGGTAAGTTCGGCTTTTGCCTGTGCTAACTGGGTTTGAGATTCTAAGGCATTGCGTCGCGGTAAAGCACCTTCAGTGGCTAACTGTTTGTCTTTGTTGTACTTTTCTTGAGCAAAGTCAACTTGACTCTGTGCTTGGGCAATTTCAGAGTCGGCTATTTGTTGATATCTTTGGTAATTTTGTTGAGCCAGCCTCAAGTCAGCTTCCGCCAGCTGTAAATCTGCTTGACCTTGTGCTAATTTGTCCTGAGATTCCACACGCAATGTCACTAAATCTGGGCTGGTTACAACGGCGACAGGTTGACCTTGCTTTACTGATGCACCTGGTTCCACCAACAATTCAACCACTTTCGCCCCAGCAATTGGGGTAGTCACTTCTACTTTTTGGCTGGGAAGAGTCTCTATTTGTCCAGTGGTTTTAATGCCAATGGCTAACTTTTGACGTTGGACAGGCTCGACTTTAATCCCTAACCGTTTGGCTGTGTCGGCATCAACCTGAATAGAATTATTAGTTGAAGTGGCTTCACTTCCTCCTTGAAATTCGTCTCCATGTCCACCATGAGCCAGAACAACTGCGGGACTTGCTAATAACAGCAGGCTCAGGAATGTGCCAGAAACATAACGAATAGCTGTAGGTGTTTGGGAGCGTAGAGAATTAGACATCGCTACTAAAAGTCCTTGAGTATGGGACGGAAGAAATTGCCAACGGTCAAAAGTGCTTTTAAGTTTTAGAAATACACTCTTTTACTAGTCTTTCATTTAGAAATGAAATTAGGATGAAATCGAGCTTTGACCGCTCTCAGAATCACATCACTCTAAACATAAATGGAGTTCAATAGAGCAAGTGTTTCCTATCTATTGGCATTGCATACTTGCTTGCTTCACATAGATACTTTTGCTTACCCTTCGGGTGACGCTCGAGTACTCACGCTTCGCCAGTTCCTTACGGCGGGTTTACCCTCTACCCTGCGGGTTCTGCAAAACCAAACAGGACTGGACTTACCAGTTACGGAGGTAAACCCTACCAAGAGCAATGGACTCACCGCCTACTTTAAGAGGACTCACTGGTTATACCAAGCTTTTCGCCACTGTTTCATTTGGTTAATCTCTGCTTGCTGTGAATCAATGATACTTTGAGCTAATTTCTTGATCTCAGAACGCTTAGATTTACTCAATGCATCTTGAGCCATTGTAATTGCACTTTCATGATGGGGAATCATTGCATTTATGAACCGCAAGTCAAACTCAGTATCGGCGGCTCCTAAGTCCATATTCATCATCATGCCTTGCATCTGTTCTTCAGGCATTGGGACTGTTTTACCTGTTTTCGCATCATAAGCGACTGGGGTACTGCTTGCAGAGGGATACCAAGCTGTGCGCCATTGTTTCAACTGGGCGATTTCTTGATCTTGAGCTTTGATAATTTCCGAAGCCAGCTTTTTAATTTCAGGACGTTTTGATTTCTCCAGCGCTTGTTTTGCCATTTCTACCGCCCCTTGATGGTGCGGAATCATTGCGTCAATAAACCGCAAATCATAATTAGCATCGGCTGAACCTAAATCCATTGTCATGTTGTGGTTCATGCCACCACCATGATTCATAGGTTGCTTGTCGCTAGTATCAGTGGCGGTGGTAGTAGGGTTTGATGCTTGGTTTTGGGAAGTAGTTGTAGAACAGGCTGTTAACAAGCCGCTGGGAACAGAGGCGATCGCTAGTAAGGTCAATGACAAAAAGCTGTTTTTCAGAGTAGAAAGTTGCATAGGGATTATCTAAATGTTTTCTGATTTCATTTTGAAATCTCCAGTTGGCTGGAGAGTCAACCCTTTAGGTGATTTATTTTTTGCTTAAGTAATAAAATCATCTAGGTAACTGGTTGCTTGCAATGCAACTGTTGTACTTACTACATAGTTTGACAGCCGAAGATGAAATCAGGATGAAATTAAAGGTTCCTGCTCTTAGCAAAGACTAGCTACAAGAAATTAGAAGATTGTAGTACATTACTACAATCTTCTAATTCTTTTGTGACACCCCGCTTTGATTTGCCGACCTTAGCTTCAGAGTTTATAGCCGTAGTCACATAGGTTAGGACATAATGACAAGCGTGAATGCTAGGAACAGTAATAGTTTTACCTCCTGCCTCCTGCCTCCTGCTATAAATATGGCAAATAATTATGCTATGGAAGTAACGTAATTTAAAATAATTTGCGTTTAGGGTAAATACAAGGAAATCTAATATGGTAAAGCTGAAATTATTGATTGGAGGAATAGTATTCATCCCGCTAGTCGCAGTCCTATGCGACTTTAGTTTCGGAAGATTTTGGTTTTCAGAACGCTCAGACCATCAAAAATTAGTCAAAAAACCAGAACAACTCAGTGCCAGCGCTGTGAGCAATCAGCATAGTTCGGTATCCGATAAAGCCAGTGTTGCACAAGTAAACAGCCACATCTTTACAGTCCCTAATGAGTTTCAGGGAAAAATTATTAAACAGGCACAACTGAATAAACCAGATAAAGTTATCGCGCTAACTTTTGATGATGGTCCCGCACCTAAATACACACAACAGGTGTTAGAAATACTGAAGCAACAAAATATTAAGGCAACATTCTTCTGCGTGGGGGAGATGGTGCATTATTTCCCTCAGATTGCCAAGCTAGAGGTAGCCAATGGTCACGCGATTGGAAACCATACGTGGCATCACTGGTATCGAAAGATGAGCCTATCTGTTGCTGCGCGTGAGATTGAGTCCACCGCAACAGCTATTTACCAAACTATGGGGGTAAAAACTTTTCTGTTTCGTCCGCCTTATGGCATCCTCAACAATGGTGTAGCTGATTACGCTCAAAAGAATAATTACGCTGTTCTCATGTGGTCAGATGACTCGATCGACTATCGTCGTCCTCCAGTATCCAGACTCGTCAATAATGTGTTAAAGGACGCTAAACCTGGTGGTATAGTACTGATGCATGATGGTGGGGGCGATCGCTCACGCACTGTTAAGGCTTTACCACAAATTATCGCTTCACTCAAACAGCGTGGTTATAGGTTTGTAACCATACCCGAATTATTAGAAATACAGGTACAAAAAACACCATTGGTAACAACAGCGCAGTTTCATAAAGTGAATAAAGGTACATAAATTATTAACTCATTACTTTACCTGATCCAAGCTATCTTTGTTCTTTTTTTCTAATTATTATCTTGCTTCTTTTTTGCTAAGTTCTTCTGTTGTTTTTGTTAATGTCAATTCCTCTGTTAAGACTCGCTGATAAACCTGTGATAGCAAAGGCGTGACTTGATTATTTTCTGTACCATATCCTAACCCTGTTTTGTCACTCTGAGAAAAGAAAAATCAGAGCCGAATTTTCAACTGTATGTATAACGAGTATTTGAGCGTTTATTTTCTAATAGAATGCCCCAAATCAAGCTTTTTTGGTAAAAGCCTTATGCTGTAAGTATCCCAGATTATTCTCTGGCAAAAGTGATAAAAGAGGGCTAAGCTTGTCCAAGTACCGGACAATATCTGTAAAACCTGATTAAGTTTTTTCTGCTTCAAAAGAGTTGTAATATCTGCTCTCCAAGCATGATGGTCACTGAGCCATGCATATACTACCTCATCTTGTATTTGTGGCTCGAAACTCTCAGGAGCTATACTTAGAGACTTGGAGAATTTGTGGTACTTTTTAACTTTTTCTTGCCAGGTAGTTGTAAGGATTTGATAACGACCAGCAGCTATACTGCACTCGCCTTTATGAGATCAAAGAAGCATCAAGGTTAAAGACCTTCACACCATTCTCTAGCTTGGGCGTTAGAGTCTCATCCCCTCGTGCATCAACGGGAGCAGCGTAGGCTATCTTTGTCAAGTCTACTGCTGCCATGTCTTCCATTGCTTCCATGCTCATATCAGAGGTCATAATCATTCCTGGGGGCATGACTAAACCATTCATTTGAGTGACGCTACTCATGGGTGCAGACGGTAGCGATGATATTGGAGTCGGAGATTTCGTACCGCCCATATTCATCCCAGGCATGGATTTGTTGTCGTTATTCATATTCATCCCAGGCATGGATTGGTTGCCCATATTCATTCCCGGCATTGACTCAGGCTGCATATTCCTAGCACTCATGGTAAAGTTGCCGTAGAGTGCGGCAATGAAAACACCAAATGCTAAGGCTAATAGTGTTAACAGCGTCACTGCTAGAAGTTGCGATCGCGTAGCTTTGGGTTTCATTGACATACCCGCGTGCGAATCGGCAGTAGAAGAATTCATATCTACATTTCGACGGGTTTTCATGGTTACATTCCTTCCATAATTTGGTCTGTATCAGCATTGGATGCAGGCACTTTATCGGAAGTTGCTGTAATTTGTTCTCTTTCAGCAGCTAAACTGTGACCACCTTTACCTAATGCCCGGGCGGTTCCCATGCCATGCTTTAGACCAACAGCAACGAGCCACATATTGACGGGAAAGGCAACTACAAATCCTACTACAGTTGCCAAAGACATCACACCCCAAAATCGAATTGAGGTTGGCTCCATCGCTGTCATATCATGGCTCATCAGGATCACCATCACTGGAATCATTCCTGCCATCACCGCATTCATTGAAAGCCATTCCGGCATAAAAGAACGCCGGACGGCTTTGAGATATGAACCACCCAGCATATCTTTCATAAACAAAGATTGAAAAACAAACAGCCCAAATGCAAAGCCAAAAAAATACTCAGAAATCACATCAAGCCACATGGGTAGTCCAAGGGTCATGGTAATTGCGGCAGCAACGATAATTCCCGTTGCATCACCAGCTAAACAGTGAATTGTCGAACCAACAGTCTGTTTCCACAATGGTTTGACAAACTCCTCATGCTGCATTGGAGCTGGTTCTTTACAAGACAGAATGTACAGTGCCGCACCAATTACTCCTGTGTAAAGAGTCACTAACAACCATCCCCACTTCATTACTGTTAGTTCAGGATTACTAGTAAACGCATCCCAAGCTACATAAACCACTGAGAGGACTGTCAGACTAAACCAAACAATCAAAACAGTATCAATCCAAGCAGAACTTTTGAAGTTTGCCTCATTCATACCAGACATATTCATGCTGGACATATTTGAGTTGCCCGCAGGCTGAGATACAGGGGGGCTTTGAGCAATAGAATTGGGAATGCTCTCAATAGAATTAGGTGAATTTTGACTTACTCCCAAGCGTGGCGTTATTAGCACTAATCCTAGAGTTAGTGTCAATAAAGCTATCCATAAAATTGATTTGGAGCGCATATTTACCTTTGAATTTACAGCAAGCCAGTTATTAAAAAGCGTCTTTCATTAAGGAGTATTAGCTGGATATAAAAATCAGGTTTGAATCTTGGTAGGTATACTAAACCTCTAGGCTTTGTTAACCGAGCTTTGGACTAATCTGGATTTTCAGAAATCAAATAGAAATCCTATATACTCTTGTCAGTAGCAAAAATTAGCGCAAGGTAAAAAACTCTTCCGCAGCTGAAGGATGAATACCAATTGTTGCATCAAAATCTTTTTTAGTGATACCTGTGCGAATAGCAAGTCCAAGACATTGAATAATCTCGGCAGCATACTCACCAACCATATGAGCGCCGAGTACCCTGTCTGATTTGCTATCAACTACTAATTTAATCAGAGTTTTCTGTTCCGGTTCAGCAATCGTGTCGAAAAGAGGTTGAAACCTTTGGGAATAACAGCGTATTGATTCTCCAAATTTTTCGCGTGCTTTAGCTTCAGTCAAGCCAACCGTAGCCGCTTCCGGTCGAGAAGAAAGTGCTGAGGGAATGCACTCTAAATTCACAGTTCGGGGCTGATTACCAAACACAGTGTCAGCAAAGGCACGACCTGTGGCAATGGCGACAGGAGTCCAATGAGGTCGGTCAGTGCAATCTCCAACAGCAAAAATATTAGCCTGAGTAGTACAGCTGTATTCATCTACTGCGATCGCTCCTTGTTTGACTTGAACACCCGCTTTTTCTAAATTAAGACCACTTAAATTAGGAACTCGAGCTATGGCGCTAAGAACGGTATTTACAGTTATACTATCTTGTTCATTTCCTAATAAACTCAAAAGTAAACTATCTTGAACTTTTTCAATTTTTTCGACAACAGTATTGCAGAAAATTTGAATGCCATTATTCATCATACTTTCTTGAACTGTAGTTCTAATATCTTCATCTCGACCTGGTAAAATACGGTCTTCCGGTACTATTAAAGTAACCTTTGAAATCAACCCATTTAGGCTTCCAGCAAACTTCACTGCTATCTGGTCACTACCAATAATCGCAATATGCTGCGGTTGCTGCTTGATTTCAAACATCTGACGTGTGGTAATAGCATATTCAATTCCTGGAATTTCGGGTTTTACAGCTTCTCCACCTACAGCAATCAATATTTTATTGGCAGTAATCTGGTGTCCCCCAACATCCAAAGTATGAGAATCTAAAAATCTTGTCTCTCCGTAAATTAGGCTTACCCCTGCTTCTTGAAGATGCTGAATATGCAATTTGTTCAAATGTTGGATTGCTCGATCTTTAGCTGTCATAAATTTATGCCAGTCAATGCGGTCACTTACTTTATCCCAACCATATTCGTCGGCATCTTCAAAAACGTGTGAAAAACTAGCAGCATATGCCATCAGTTTCTCTGGAATACAGCCATGAATTACACATGTGCCACCTACCTGGTCGCGTTCGGAAATTAATGACTTTGTTGGCGAATTTTTTGAAGTCGAATTTAGACAGCTAGTGCTGCGAAACGAGAAATACTCTTGCCAAAGTTATTAGCTTGCGTCCACCACTGCCAAACCCTAACCAAATTCATGGCAGCAGCCGTGATTATATGTTGTAGCCTAGTTTTTTCAAAACCCCGATAACGACATCTACGCAACCCAAACACTCTTGTGGCTTGAGAAATAGTTCCTTCAACACCAGATCGTTTTGCATACTGCTCTTGAAATTCAGGCGTTTGTTGCCGCGCTCTTGCTTCATTTAGAGCTTCGTGCAATTCTTGAGGACGTAAAGTTAAGGTTCTGACTCCGGTTTTATCTTTAGTACAATCTAGACGTGATGGACAATTGTGACAATCAGATTTTTTAAACCTGGCTACAACAACTGGTTGAGAATAAAGATTTAAACGATTTGTCCAAGAGCTAGACAGCTTATCATGAGGGCAGCGTACAACTTGTTGTGACCAATCTATTTCAAAATCTGCCAAACCAAAACCCTTTTGAGCGCGTGATTGCCATTGTGAATCACCAGGGGCAGGACCAACTAAATCGACGTTATATTTCTGGCTAGAATCTACAAGTAATTGAGCATCTATATATGCAGTATCCACTAAATGTTTTTCAGGTATTATACCTTGTTTAGCTAAATTCTGATGAAGTTCATCAAGAACTTGATGGTCTCTATCACTAGTAGGCTTAGTTTCTACATAGCTAATTAAGTGAGGTGCATCGTCATCGCAAGTTTCACTTAAGTGAACTTTATAACCAGTCCATATAGTTGTACGTTTATTTCCTCTTCTGGCATCCAGATCATATGGAGAGTTAATGATAATGGATGGTGGGGGAATCTCGTCGGCTGACCGTAATTTAACTAGATCATTTTCAACAGAAAATTGTTGTATCCAAACCAGTCTGAGAATCTCTACAGCTTCGATTTGACGTAACCAATTAGGGGCTAACTCAGACCAAATTGCATCTAATATATAGAAACCATCAGCACCAATTCTTACAGCTAATGATGTGCGTTCTTCTCCATTAGAAGGGAGGCGAGAGTCCTCAAACTTTCTGCCATAACGTTCATACCATTCCGAGTTAGGAACTATTGTCTGTAACCAATTTGGCGCTACAGATGCTAATGTATTCAAAGCATAGCGTAGAGTTTCACCTATATTTTCTAAACGGCTCAAAGTCCGGATAGCAGCTATTATGTGAGTAGAGTCAGTACGTTGTTGTTTTGGAGATTTTAGCAGTCCTTTCTCCACAAAACGAGAAAGCATTAAATCTAGTAATTGTCTTTCTTGTGACCCGTCGATTAACCGAGAACGAAACTCGCTTAAAACTGAAAAATCAAAACCAGAGTCGGTTAATTCTAACCCTAAAGCATACTTCCAATCGATTCGACTTCTAACTGCATCTGCGGCTTGTCTATCAGTTAAACCCTCAGCATACTGCATCACAGTCACTAAAGCTAGACGGGCTGGTGCTATAGCTGGTTGTCCACGCCGAGGAAATAAATCAGTAAATGCTTCATCAGAATAAAATATCCCTAATTCGTCCCGCATTCTGATATATATGTTTTCTTTTGGAAATGAAGCCTTAGCTACGCGGGTAGTTTCTTCTGGAATTGGGAAGCCTGGTTCCGGTTGGAGTGACATCGTTACGTTCTACACCCTGATTTTGTTCACTTTAATTTTATTGAACCACCACCGCTTTTATCTAACAAACGTCTATCAATGGAATGATAAGACTTTTAACACATTTGTCTATCAAATAACTAGACTCATTTATGATAGACACAAGCTAGACTAGAGAGAAAAGTCATGGAGGATAAGAAGCGGGTTCAAGTAAATTTTCGGCTTGATGAAAATTTTTTAGCTGCTATACAAGCTAAGTGCAAAACGGACAACGTTACTCAAACCGACTTTATTATTCAAGCTTTGAAAAAAGCTTTGTCTAGCAATGATTCTAAGTTGGAATCGATACCAGAAGTTCTATCATCTCTTTATTTCCGTTTGACTCAATTAGAAACACGTCTAGCAGACAGTCTAGCAACTCAACAACACCTTAGCGATCGCCTAACTGCATTAGAGCAGCAGCCAAACACTTATTCTCCTGATTTAGAAGCACTCAGCGAGCATGTATTAGCACAATTGCATTTAGGTAAACAAGCTCCTGGTTACAAAGCAGCTAAAAAAGCTTTATCGAATTTTATCACCCAATTGAATATTGAATAAAAAGCTACTAAATCTATACTTAAATCTCTCTTCATACAGGAGCTTTTGAATTCGCCAACAAAGTCATTAATACACGAGCACCATGAGCAGCAGATTGTCTAGCGGCAGCAACACCTCCAGGCCCTGCGCCAATTACAAAGAGGTCATAATCAAAGTTCATAAATTATTAACTCAGTTTTTAAGAACACTATATTTCCCTATATTTTTAGCTTTCCACACAGTGATGAAATTAATATGAAATCCTTGGAATTCTAATTTAAAAATAGTTATGCATACTCAAATAAAATTAGTATGAAATTCCCTTATGTCATTAGTAATAAATATTTCTTGTGCCATTAGGTAGACGCAAACATATTGATAGTTTTTTAATGTGATCACGAAGAGGCATAAATACTGCCTCATGTGAAATTGACGACTTTAAATCGGAGGTATAATTATGACGACAGCCCAATCTCACCAATCCTTGCTTGAAACTTGCATAGAGGCTTGCTTTGATTGCCTACGCGATTGCGAAAACTGTGCCGATGCCTGTTTAAGTGGCAACATGGCACAGATGATGGCTCAATGCATTAAGTTGTGCCGAGACTGTGCTGATACTTGCGCTCTGTGTGCTCGTTTTATGTCTCGCAATTCGCCTCTCCATGCTCAGATATGCGGAGTCTGTGCTGAAGCTTGCGATCGCTGTGCCAGTGAGTGCGAGAAACACGATAGCGACCACTGTAAACGCTGTGCCGAATCTTGCCGTCGCTGTGCGGATTCTTGCCGTCAAATGGCGAAAGCTATGGCGTAAGTATCTATAATCGCTGACAGGTACGTTGCAAAATAATTAAAATTTATGCCACACCATGTATTACGAGACAAAATCATGCCAATCATCCACGTAATACATGGAATTTCTCAGAACGACTACTAAGTATTACACAATATGAGTAGGAGATAGAGAAGCGATTAGTCCAGCTATAGAATCTTCAACAATAAAATTCAGCGCTCAAGGAACGGTCAGCCATTACCTTTATGCATGACGTTGTGGACTTTGAATCGATAGGTACATCGCCAACTGCTACAAATCCGCAAACGAGAAATGCATTTGCGATCTGGTGAAATACTAGATCGCTTTGCCTATGCAGTGTTAGAGTCTTTAAGACGGCAGACTTACTTGACTCCAGTTTAAAAAGGCTTGTTGTAATGGTTGGAGAAGTATTATCGAGTGAGCTGCGAAGAAAATTAGAAGTCAGCTTTGAGTTTGATGAAGGAAAATTCTGTTAACAACTAAGTAACAATGGCTACGCGACTTTTACCTCAGCTTGACGAGGAGTCTAAACCGGCTTGTCAATAACATTTGAGATGCGCTTACCTTGACTACCATACTCAAAATAATAAAAAAGTTTTATCCAATTAACTTACCAACTTCATTTAATTTCTGCTCCAAAATTCCTTGTAAAGATTGAAGTTGTTCCCTACTAGCATTAGCTAAAGTCATCTCAGATAATCCACTATTTATTTTTTGAATAACTACTTTTATTTCTTTCGATTCTGATTGTTCTGATTTTAAATACTTAGCTTTAATACTCTTAATTAAATCGTCTGTCTCAGGTACAGCTAAACTTTATTTTGATAAGAAGATAAACCAAATTTTAAGAATAGTATAAATTAGCTTTTGCAAGGTTAATAATATATTAATTAAATATACTAACATATTATTAACACTATAGCAATCCTAAATGATTTGTGAGAAAATACCATACTCATACAGTTTAGGGAAGTCAAAAATTTGACCATCAATAGCCAACTCAAATAAACCTTTAACAACAGAGAAAGAATGACAGAAAAAATAAAATTCTCGAATTAACTTTTTTGCTTGTAACCAAATATCTTCGACAGGATTTTGTTGTGGAGCATTTGGGGCAAATCGTTCACAAGTTATCAACCATTCTTCTTTTTCAAGCTGACGATTCAAAGAATCTAAATACTCTTGGATTTGCTGTGAACGGTGGTAACTGGCACCGTCCCAAATAATTAAAAGTTTTGCTCCCTCTCGTTGTGAGCGAAGGTATTCTAAAAACCCTATTGTCGTTTCAGAGTTTGCGGTTTTTGCTTTGTAGGTGAAAAACTCCTTTGTTTTATAGTCTAGTCCACCAAAATATGTTTGCTTACTCCGAGAGTTGACAACTGGAACGGTTACTCTTTGAGAGGACTGACCCCATACATAACCACACACATCCCCCCATAACAAATGGCATTCATCAACCATGAACACCACTAACTTTCCTGACTCGATTTCACAACGTCTCGCTTCCAGTAACCCACAGAGTTCTTTTTTTTTGATGTTACTAGTTCTTCGTCATGCTTGGGATTGTAAGCTTGAGTTTTCTTCCAACTAATCCGGGCTGCATCAAATAAGTCGTAGTAGCTCTGTTTCGACTCAAACACCACCCCATACGAAGATGCTATCTCGTACTCTAGTTCGCTCAAATTCCACTTATCTTTTGTTTTGAGCCATTCAAGGATACACGCACGCTGTTGTGGATTTAGAAATCCTTGACTTCCTTTGTAAGCAAGCTTTAATCCTTCTACTCCTGAAGTAAAAAATACTTTCTTCCACTTACTGATGAATCCTGATGAAACCCCCAGTATCGATTGAATGGCAACATGAGTGTATCCTTCAAGCAACATTTTGACTGCGATCGCCCTTTGAACTTCCCGCTTGTCTTGGCTATTTTCAATAAACTCCGATAGCGATTGCATCCACATTACCATACTCCGTACAATAGTTCTGAAAATCACTCATTTCCCTTTTCAGTATTTTCTCACGAATGATTTAGGATTGCTATAGTTTAAGCAAGCTACATGAAATTTATTACTAATTTATAAATCAACAAATGTTGGTTAAATATTGAAATTTTGTTGATTGGCTTTTTAAGTTAGAGCTTACATAATATAAGCAACCTATGTAAAAAAAAGTAGTCAGGGATCATTGAATAGTGAGTATTTATTGGCTTCCTCATATAGCTAATTTTCAGGGCAAGTATATGAGCATTTTAGAATTGATGTAGGCATAAGGTTTTTGTATAAGTATACTTATGATTATGGCTCTCCTAGACTATAGCAATCCTAAATCCTTCGTGAGAGAGAAAATCGCTGAAAGGCTTTAAAATACGTACTTTTAATCTCAGTATTTTCTCACGCCTCAATTCGGATTGCTATAGTTATAGAAAATTAATACTTGATATCAGGTTAAGTCCTTACATAGTAGGGGATTCAAGAATCAGAAAGCATATTTTTATTAAATCTTTGATTCTATTTTAGCGAAACCTAGTTGTATCAGGTGTTTTAGGTGTTTTTTAGTATTAATTTATCAAACGAGGTCTAGGAGAGCTATGATTATTTACTCTGGCAGGATTGATGGAGGGAACAGTCATTTTAAGTGGTTTGCTGGAACCTGTATAATCAACTATTTTTATCGTTAAATGTTACTTTTATCAAATAGTTGCCACTTCTTATAAATGAATTCTTTTCTTCAATATAAGGTTTAAAAATTTCGATTTACATCAACAAAGTGTATTTGCTTTGTAGAGGATTATTATGTCTAAAAATAGAACCAATAAGGGTGAAAAACTCATGTTTAATGATAATACAACCAATAGTAATATTTTGCTAAACACTGATAATAAACCTCAAAAGCGGTTAATAATTGTTACAGGTGATAAAGGTGGCGTGGGAAAAAGCACCTTTGCACGAGCGCTATTTCAACTGTACATTAATAAAAATTTACCCTGTGTTACTTATGAAGCTGACTTAAGAAATCCTCAGTTAGAAAGATATTTCAAAAAAGACTACCGACCGATAATACGTTACATTGATATTTTCCATAGAGGTGGTGCTGACGATTTATTAATAAATTTAGATGAGAGTGATTGTCCTATTACGCTATTAGACTTACCAGCACAATCGGGAGGTTTCTTTGAAAGTTATGTCAAAGAGCTTTCATTTTTTGAAGTGCTTAAAACCGATATTAATTGTCAAGTTACGATGGTTTCAGTGATTAGTAGGGTTCTTGATTCCATAAATGTTCTAGAAAAACTGCGTGAACTTTGTAAAGATCAAGTAGATTATATTGTCGTCAAGAACTTATTTCATGGTGAAGAAGAAAAATTTGAGCGTTATAATGATGCTTTTCTGCGTCAAAATATGCTTGCAGAAGGTCTGGTAGAACTTGTGATGCCAGATTTATTCTATAAATCCTACGACTTTATTGACCGCCATGCTCTGACATTTAATGAAGGTCAGACTCATAAAGGAACAAATATTGTGATTAAGTCGAGAATTAAATCTTGGCTTGCTGAGTTTGAAGCGCAAATTAACCCAGCATTTAATTTATTTGGCTTTGATATACAACCAGATGATTGTTACTATGCAGCAGTTGTTGAAAAGTCTAAGGAGCTTAGAGAAAATGAAGAAAAAGAAAAAGCTAAAAATCAAGATTCAAATTTACAATCTGAAAATATAGCTGCTTAATTTAGTAGTTTGCTTAGTTTATTATGTTTAGAAAGCGTTTTGTAATTACATCAGGTGATGCCCGTGTTGGTAAGTCCACAGCTTCTAGGCTCTTGCTAGAGTTGTACTTGAAAAATAAACTCAATGTGCGTGTTTTCTACCACGGGCATCGTAATAAACTATCGATGTATCAAACACAACGCTTTGAGATAAACCATTTGGGATTCTCTAGGGGTGATTCTGATAGGTTATTACTCGACTTAGAAATGTTTCCGAAAATTGAAGTTATTTTGACTGATATGCCAGGTCAAAACCTCCGAGAATTTAAGTTTTTTGATAAAGATGTTTCACTGATAGAAAATCTGAACTGTCTAGGATATCGTGTTACTTTCTTGCACCCGATATCATACCGTAAAGACTGTGTTGAAGATTATCTTCAGGATTTATACCAGCATTTTGGTAGTCAGGTTGACTATGTTGTTATCAAAAATCATTACTTTGGCAAGCAATTTCGATACTATGAGGGTAGTGAATTCCAAGCTGATATTAAAAAATTAAACGGCTTGGAACTAGTTTTAGGTGGATTGCATAATGACTTTTACCAGTTGCTTGAGGATACTAGTTTACCTTATACTCAACTGATTGAAACTAACTCTCCTCTTAATACTATTCAGCGTTCGATAGTATTCAACTGGATGGAGAATTTTCATAACTCTATTGTTTCTAATGAAATAGCTTCTAATTATCTAGGGTTGAGTATGAACTGTGCAGAATTAGCTTCTGTAGGTGCAAATAAACAAAGTCCTTCCAATCTTGATGTAACTGAAGATGTTGAATCTGAGAAATGGTAATTATTTGCTTTACCAAATTGAAAGTGAGACTTTAAATTGACTGTTTAAAAACAACCTATGACTAATATTGCAAAAGTTGTTGAAAAAGTTGTTGCAGAATATTCTGAAGAAAAAAAAGCAGAGGTTACTGATTGGATACTGAAATTGGGTATTCGGCCTGATGATCCCTTGTTTAACCTATATGCGGAACTGGGTACAACTCAGTTTGCGTTGCAGCAGCTACCAGGTAGGCTTGACTCGCTCGTGGTGGGTTGGACTGACATGGTAGACGATAAGCTTAATAGTGCTTCTAAAGTGGCAATACAACAACAAAAGAGTGCGATCGCAGAAGCGGCGAAGGATCTGGTTAAGATGACTAAGCAAGCTGGCGGGGCTTTGCCTCACTTGGATGTAAGTAATTGGCGATTGGCACAAGTGGCGGGGGTATTAGGTTTTGTACTGGCTTTAGGGACTGCAATTGGTGTTTTTACACACAATACTATTGCTGGAAGTGTAACTTTTCAGCAGGCGGCTTCTGGATCTGCCATCTTACAACCCGAAGATAAAAAGCTTCTGGATTGGGCTAAATCCAATGAAGGTAAGGTAGCGCGTAGTATTTATGTTAAAAACGCCGCCATCATTAAAACTTGCCGCCAGCAGAAGAAATATTCAGGTGGCTGCATAATTGCAGTTGATTAATTTTCTAAGCAACCCAGCCTTTATATCCCTTATTACTCGTTTTAGCTGTATCTTTTTGACTTTTTTGGTTGGTTTTGACTCTTGTGTGGGTTTCTTGAGTAACTTCTTCTTCGATTTTCATGTCTGTAAAGCTGAGGATTCCCAGGCGGATTGCTTCGCGGATAGCGTTTAACCTATCTTTGACTCCTAGTTTGATAAATGAATTATGTAGATATGACCTTACTGTACCTTCTGAAACATACATTACATTGGCAATTTCATTATTTTTCATGCCTCCGGCAGCTAATTGAAGAACTGTGATTTCTTTATTAGAGAAATCACTTAACAAATCTAATGTGTTTCTATCGGGTGTGTCATTTGACCTGAGACTATCAATCAGAATACGATTAATAGTTGGGTCAATCCATGATTCGTTATTGTACGCAGCCATTACTGCTTCAACGAATCTTTCTCCTACTTCTTCTCTAAGGCTATTTTTACAGTAGTAGCAGTCTGCGCCATTACTAATTGCCGCGTTAATGGTATCTCGGCTGCTATTTGCAGTCATAACCACAATTCTAATTGATGCGTGCTTGGATTTAATTGTGCTTATTACATCAATGCCATCGATATCAGGTAAATCAATATTTATAATTACGATATCTGGCTTTTCTTTGTCAACAATTTCTATTCCTTGTTTTCCGTATTTGGCAACGCCGCAGACTTGGATTGTACCAGTTTCAGATAATATTGTTGCCGCGCCAATCCTAGATATGTTCTCATTTTCAATGATGACAACATTAATAGGTTTCATATTATATGCTTTTTTGGTTTGGTATTGGTATTGTCCCTGATAATAATACTTATAACACTTACCTTTTTTAGATTTCTTAATCTTTACAATTACTATAAATTAATTAGCTTATTTAAAGTTTTTACTATTATTCGTAAAAACTTTACAAAGTGATTGGGTAGTTTGTGTAGTTTTCATTAAGCAATATATTGACTAGATGATTTTATTTATCACTACTGGTTTTAATAGTTATCAGCGAATTATGGAGGAATAGATAATTTTTTATGAAAGGCGATAAACTTTTAGCATGGATAGAAAAGATTGTTGTTTGGTCTTTAATGGGGATGCTATGTTTGGTCGGGTTAGGCAGATTGCCTGTTAACCCGACGAGTTTGTTTGACTTTACTGCGTCTTTTTACTATTTTGCTGTTGCGGTTGTTATTTGTCCCAAGACTCCACTGAGTTTTAATAAAAAGCTGATTTTTGGATTTATAGCTTTTATGTATGGCGTGTGGTTTGGGTTGATTTAATCTAGCTCTTTAGCAGAATCCTGGTTTTTGAATTGTTTTTGACTCTGTTCGCGGCGTGCTTGTTGCTCATTGAACAGAGTCTTGAAACGTTCAAATTCCTCTTTGGTGAGATTATTAATGGTGATAGAGTACTCTTCTGAGTTATTGTCATGAGATGCCAAGAGTGCTTCTCGACTTTGTTTAGAATCAGGCAAATTTCTATCAAGGCTAAGAGTTTGTGAATCTTCTTCTAATTTTAGACTTGCAGTATATTCTTCACTTTTATAAATAATACTTTGTGTTTCTTTATCTGATTTTCCAAATATATCTAAACGGTTTAAAATTACAGGAATAACAAACTGTCTAATTTGGGAATCGGCGGTAAGAGATTGTACTCTATCTTCTGGACTCTCTTCTACTGGGTTGCTATTATTGTCGTCATTTTTATTTGTGGTTTTTTTTATAACCTCTGATTCAATTGTCTTTCCTGTGGACTGGCTTGCTTCGGCTTGTGAAGATGACTCTTGATTAACTTGATTAACTTGATTAACAAAAGTGATAGGTTTAATTTCTGTAGAGTTTACTTTTGCTTCACCTTGCACTATTTCACTGACTCTGTTAATTTCCGAATTCAACCTTAGCACAGCCTCTTTTCGTTCCTCAGCAGTTGGAGGTTTTTTTGCACATTCTTCAAATTTCTCATTAGGTATATTAAGCTGTTTGATCAATTCTCTGAGGAGACTGGCTTGCATCGCTGGAGTTAAACCTTCTACTGGAAGTTCGATTAGTTCTTTCATACTAAAATTACCTCTCAACTAAATCTTCTTTGACATCTTTGAGCGCATTATTAATGCGTAAATTCATGAGTTGAAAATCCTGTAATGTTTCATCACTGATGTTACTTACTTGGGTTTTTCCTTCTTTGATATATAATAAGATGTTGTCATTTTTATCTTTAACTAAGTAAATTTTGTCTTGGGCTTTTGTAGCAATTTGGTATTTTTCTGTTTGTACTGACATAATGCCATTGATATCTTCCTGTCCAATTATTTTAACTAAACTTTGGGCAAGACTGGTCATTTCATTAATTTTTTCTAGCTCCTTAATATCTCGCTCCATTGCCTTAAAAGCGTTCTCAAGACTGATATTTTCTTTGATATATAAATCAGTTACTTCATGAATTCTATTGAGATATGTTTCTGATTTACCGAGTTTTTCAGATGCTACATACCAGTCTTGAAGATTTTGCACTGTATTAGCTTTCATCCGCTCGATAATGTTATCCATTGCTCCAACCTGCTGTATTCTGGGTTGAGAAGGTGATGCAAGTGCTTGGTCAATATTTGGTTGTTGACTTTGTTGTGGAGAGAAAATGCTCTTGTCATTAGCAATAAACGAGTTATGTGATACTTGTGTATTGGAAGAAATAGTGTTGGTAATAATTTTGGTATTTTCTACATAATTAAATACAGCGTATCCTTGGGAAGTTTGTTCTACCTTGTACCCTTTTTCTTGAAGATAATGTTGAACTAATTGGTCACTTCCTTGTGCATTTCCGACTATGAAAGAGCTTTTCGCTTCTATTGCCTTATTAAGTAACGGTTTGTAGTGATTTTCAAATGTTTGAGCAATTTGCTCGTTTGTCACTCTGCGCCACGGGCCAGACCCGGATACCATAATGATGTCGTCTTTCGAGTAATTTCCTGTGTTGGCGCGTTCTCCCCATGCTTGCTCGTAATTCCGAGTGCTTGAAGGTGTATTGGGGGGTGCAGCTGGTTTACCGATAAACTGGGTAGCTATTTGTGCCATCGCAATATCTTTTTTCATGTGTTCAGCGACGGCGGCGTTTATGGGTTCGAGTTGCGAGAGTGGATTTGTGGGCCGCACAGCAGTTTGTTGGGACTTGTCCTGCTGGGTTTGTACTGTAGTTTGTTGTGATTTTGTAACTACATATATATACGCTTCGCTAAGGGCTTGAATAAATGCCGATTCTTTACCCTTACCCTCCCACTGTTGATCCTGGGCATTAGTAATGCTTTTACAGTTCTCTAACCAATTGATTCCCCCGCGTTTGGCGATCGCCTCACTTAGCCGGGGGTGTTGTTCGAGTTTAGCCTGAAGCACTTCTACCATTAACTTGTATTCATCAGCTGATGGATACAACTGCTTTTGATGGTTAAATGCTTGTTCGGCGGATGCGTATGCCACCCCTTCAGGTTTTCGGACATGGGTTTCTACACCATATCGTCCGGCGGGGGCTTCTGGATTATTATTGACTGAAACTTGGTAATCGTTTTGTAGCTTGCCTTTTTCTTTTGCGAGTGCAGTGGCAAGACTGAGTGCTACTCCAAGCCCATCTTTGGATTCGGGGCTAATATTTACTGGAGTTGCAGGTTGTTTTTGAATGGTTGGGAACGGAACAATTTTGCCATTGACATAATCCCCTAGCGGCTCCATGAATAAGCCATATACGTGACTCTTACTTGCCTGGGTTTGGGTAAGTTCTTTCGGTGAATGCTTTTCCCATTTCGCCCAGGCTTGCTGGTAACTTGGATCTCGAATCATTTCGGGAGTAATTTTGTACTGCTTACCCACCCGGAAAGCAACTTGCTCGCCGTTTTTACCTTGGGCGATCGCAATATCTCCCTCTTTGACACCATAAGTTTTTTGGTAGTCTACACCTCTGGTAGTGTGTATCCTACCGTGTCCGCGCATGGCATCGATGGTTGTATTGACTGGTACTTTGGAAGGTTCGCCGTGCAGATGCAGCGAATAAACCATTGGTACTGGTTTTCCAGATATAGTCGGGTTGTCTGGAATCTGAGGGTTAGCAGCGCGTGCCGCAGTGGAATTCCCAATGGCGATAATTTCTTCTACAGTTGGTTGGTTTGAAGAGTGTGAGGGAGTATTTTGAGTGACTTCTCTGAGGCTTGTATAGCTACGTTCTACTTTAATTTCTCCCCCAGGTGTCCACTCGTTAGTTTTGATGGTAAGGTCGCTGTTGCTTTGGACTATCGCACGAGGAGGTTGGTTTGAGGCGAGGAAGTTTTCAAATTTTTGGCGAACGCTGTTTTCTCTGCCCCAGTCATTTTTAATTGACCAGATGTTGATAGACCATCTGCCTGCTTCAGTATTGAGGGCAGCGTGTTCATTCTTGCAGTTAAAGCGGGTTACAGTACCCGACTCAAGTTTAAACTCTTGGTATGGTGCGTCCTGATTCTCTTCCCTAGTCCATGCCATTCGTTCCTTAGCAGCGCGATATCCCCAATCAGAATTTCCGATATTAATGCTGCGGGCTTCCGTTGCGGCATAGGAGTCATCGCGGTGGTAGTTGATGCCAGCGCCGGGGTTCTCGGAGTAAGTGACCAGCACAATATCAGCGTCAGGATATACTTGTTTGACAAGTTCCATTAACTTGTTGTCCTGTACCCCTGGCTTGAAGTCTTTATCCTTCAAATCCCATTTTGCACCGACCCATGCGACTTGTCTTAGCAGTGCGTAGTTGGATTTATCGTTTTGAAGTATAGGTTTGAGGTGGGTTTCAAGGTGCGATCGCAATTGTTCTACTTTTTCCTCGCTTACCTTACCCAATATTTCGATAGCTTTGGTTTGATCAGCTTGGCGCGAGTTTGGTAGTAATATTGCTTGGTTATCAGCTTCTAATTTTGTGTTTGTTGATACTTGTATATCAACTGCGTTTTTGTAAACTTGTGAAATACCTGCAACTGTAGCGTTAGTATTTGATTGAATGTTAGTTATATTATTTTCTGGTACAGCTTTTGCAGGAATAATTGGTACTGGAGAATCTTCTTGATTAAGCTCTCTGGGACGGTTAGGTAGTGCTTGTAGAGCTTTTTTGTACTCACTATTTTCTGGAATTTGGTTTAATTCTAAACGACTACCTTCAGTTGCAACTTTTTGATTTAACTCTGCACTAAGTTGTTCGTAACGGTCAAATCCCTCAACTTCACCGATATTAATCGGTTCTCCAAGTAAACTATTTAATTCTTTGTTTATTTCTTCGAGAATTTCATTTTTATTAAAAATAAATGTAGCTATGTGACTCTCAATAAAATAATGTTTTTCAGTAGATTTTGATTCTAGCCAAGTGGCTACAGCGATCGCATCTTGTGCGGGAACAACTAATCCGAGAGCTTCTTTAGCTTCTACCTGCGATCCATCTGGAGAACTATATTGTTGGTTTGGGTTATAAAAATATACAGTTTGTTCTGGAACGAATGGAGTGGGTTGTGATGATGTATTTGCATTCTTGATATTACCACCAGCACGGCCAATAAATGTTTGTTTTAATTCGCCACTCATGGTACTTTCATCGAGTATGAATACACTCATACCTTTTTTGGCTTCTAACCTAGCTTGTGATCCGGGAAGCTGTTCGTATGATACTCCTACTTTTTCTAGATACTTTTTGGTTTTGTCCGCTATATTTTCGTCAACTGTTAATCCTAAAATCCCTACTAATTTTTGTTCTTTATCTTGGAATATAATTGTAGGACGTTCATTAATTTTACCGACTATTTGGTTGCGTTTTTCTTGCTGTTCGTTTCTGACAGGTTTCTCATTACTGATAAGCTGACTGCGCTTAACCCATTTGTCGGGATACTGTACTGTTTCTGGATTAATAGTTATTTTACAGGTACTTTCATTACTGATAATCTGTACAGGGATACTAGTTCGTTGTTGGTTTAAGCGAATAATACCTGTATCAATTAGTTTTTGTACAGTGCTACTTTCTTTCCTTTGCCACTGTCTTTGTACATTCTCTCTATTTAACTCGGCTTCGAGGCGTTCAGTATGCTGACCAATAATGCCGAGTGATTGATCACCAATTTTAGCAATATATATGTGCTTTTTATCAAATGCTCTAACTAAAGTTTCTTTAAATGCTTGGTTGCTAATCTCCTGTTTTTTGTACTTTGGATTAGTAATATTGATTCGTAAAAAATTTCCCTTAGATGTCTCTGCTATTGCATAGGCATTTTGTCCGGTGATGATGGTTTGAATTTTAAGCTGTAACTGTTGCCCATTACCGGGTTTTTCTGCTAGCCAACCTTGAGCAATACCCTCTTTGATTGATTCCTTATCAATGTTGCCTAGTTTCTCAGGTTTATTACCATTTTGAAGATAAATACTATAGTCTTCACGAATAAGATCAACTTTTTCGATTGTTAACATTACAGGTTCATTATTGAACCTTTGGGAATTTCCAAACTTATTAACTTCACCTACTTTAAAGGTAAGTTCTGGAAGTCCGGGTACTTTGGTTGTAATAGAGGTGGTATATACTTCACCTTTTTCAACGCTAGCAATAGCAACACTACCAATTGGTAGTCGGGCGTTACTTTGTTCTATATTTCCAAATGTTTCGTAATTACCTTCCTGGTTCTGGAGTTCAATGATACTTTTTCCATCTTCAGCTAGATTAAATCGAATATTTTGAGGTTGGTTTTCATGAAATAATTCACTACTCCTGTCGAAGCCAGTGATACTAAAATCGTTAAATTTGAGTATGTCTAACTGACTGATAATCTCTTCAGGAAAGGCAGCAAAGGCGAAATTAGAAACTTTCTTTTGGTAATCGCTACCTTTATCATTAGTGCTTTCACGAGTAGTTGATACTGCCCAAGTAGCAGCCGCCATTGCTAGCTTTTGTCCTTCTGGAATTGAATTGTAAAATTCTTCTGCTATCTGGTAGGCTTTTTGGTAAAGAAGCTTAATTTGACCTTCGCTTAGTTCAGCTTGAAAGGCTATTTTGTTAGACTTTACTTCCTGTCCAAGTCTAATTCCTATCTCTTCGGATTTGTTTTCTTGCTCCTTAGCAAGTGTTCCTAATGCCCGAAACTTGGGTTTACCGTTCTCAGTCTCATCATTAATTTGGGCAGAAACTAAATATTTATGCGGACGGTTATTGTTGCGCTTGTCTCCAGATATTTCTGATAGCTTGATTGTAATTTTATTAGCTTTCCAGATAAGTTCATTATCATACTGTAAAAGGTTAGTTACACTTACTTGATTGCCGTTAGCAAGGGTAATATTTGCAGACGGCCCTTTTTCAGTTTCTTTTTGTCTAGATAGCTGACTCGCTCGATTAAAGGATTTGTCGAATTCTTTTTTGACAAGAGTAGTTCTTAATCGCTGTTCGTTAGAAAACTCGACACCTTTAAATAAAGCTTGAAATTGGGCGATTTCACGCGATTCGAGACGAGCTTTTTCAAAATACTGGTTGTTTTGAGCAATTAGTAATTCAACTGGAGAGTATCCCGTGGGTTGAATTGTATTGTCAATATAAACATCTTTTTTCTTATCCTTAATATAGTTAACTTCCCGGTGGAGAATCCGACTGTTGTTGCGGATAATTTCCATTTCGGGTTTTTTGGCACTTTTGAAGAGGTCAACTGCAATTTGGTTTTGAAATGCTGCCTCGGCAATCATTTCGCGGTATATCTTGATGTTAGTATTCATTGCCACCAGTGTATTGACCTGGTTTAGGGGTTCTTGCCGAACAGTTTTGATAAACTCTTCCATGTAACCGCGATACTTGGTCGGAACCTCCTTCCCTTCAATACCCTTGGATTTTGCCCAGGCTTCTGTTTTAAATAAATCTTCGTAGTGTTTGGCTACCTGCTGTACGTACTCAATTTGGTCTTTTTCACTACCAAAGTTTTTCAGGATAGTAATTTCTGACTCTAACGCCTCGATTGAGGTCAGGTGATTGTTGATAACACCGACACTGATGCCATCGCTCATGTGGATGGCGATTTCTTCAAATTCCGGCTGACTGCCATCTTCCTGGTAAAAAGATTGTTTTTTGAGTTTAACAGTTGGATCGTAAGCGTTTTCAGGCAGGTTGCGCTCCCTCGCCTCGGCAGTGAGGTTGGGATACTTGGTTGCCCGCTCAAAGCCAATACAATCACCATCGTAATCGCGTGCCTGACGCTCTTGTTCGGACTCTTGAGGAAAAATTTCTAATTCATAACCAGCTGATTTTAGTTCTAAAATATACTCATTAAATTTGTTAGTAAACTCGATTTTATCTTTAGTTTCGAGCTTACTGATATTTCGCTCTAAGTAATTTTCAATACCTTTTAATTGAAGATTTTTTCCTTGAGCTTCTGGCAGGATAGATTTAATTTGCTTATTGAGGCGGTTGTAAATGCGATCGCTTGTTTCGTCCGAGACAGCGATCGCACCTGCTAGAGGTTGACCATCAGGCCCAAGGATATCTTCTACAATTTTGTTAATTGAGACGCACAGACCATTTGAGTTGAGGAAAGGGGAGCGGAAGTTGAGAACTTCTTCCCCATCTTGATAGTGTGGAATGCAGATTTCCTCATTTTGCAGGTCTTTGCAGGGAATGACCATTGCTCGCTCAAAGGTGAGTGTCTTGCCGATGGCGATTTCTTTCCACTCGTTTTGAACGAACCGGGCGAATTCGCGCTGTACTTTCTCAGTTTCGAGAAGTTGATTCTCTCCTTGCAGGTCAGCTTTGATGAGTTTATAGATAAACGAGTCAGTAACTATGCGATCACGCAAAGTTTCTAATTCTTCTACTACTGTTGGATCTTCTGCTGCTTGTTCTTCTAGTGTGGTTGCTTGTTCTTCAAGAAAGGCTTTCCGCTTCTCGTACTTTTCGCAGTAAAGTTGTGCAAGTTGCCGAGGGTCATCCTGTGCTTCCTTAAGCTTTTTGGCTTCAAGTTCTAATTGTTCGGTAAAGTCTTTCAGTCCGTTAGGGAATGAAGCGAGTAACTGAGATATTGCCGTTTTACCAAGTTCAGACTGTGATTTTTCACCTAGCCAGATATTTTGCTTGTACAATCCAGGTTGAATTTGGGGCTTAGTTGGCCCATTAGGGTTGTCTTTATCAGTTCCCTTAAACGCGGATAAGGGAAGAATTAAATCAATTTTAGTTGAGTTATTGGGATCTGAATAATTGAGGATTTGGTCAAGGTTTGCAGGTCGTAAAGTACCTTTGCCAAAGCGGTATTTGTTATCGTCTCCGTCTTGGTCAGTCCAGCCGAAGCGGTGTTGAATTACTCGATATTTATCACCTTTTTGATGCTTGGTTAATTCGTGATATAAGTCTGTGGATATTTGCCCGTAACAGTCTCCTGTTAGCCGATACGCCTGGTCGTTACTAATAACGCCACCATTTTCACTATTACTGTCATCAACAATTAGAATATTTAACTCTTTATTAACGCTATTTTTACACGAACCAAGAAAAATAGACCCGTAAGCACCTCTATCTTTGTTATCTGGACATAATTGTCTAATTGTATGTAGATATTCTTCCGGCCCATATAATAACCGAGTTTTTGATGATAATAATAATTTATAACTTTCAGGATGATTAATCAATTGTTCCGCAGTAGACTTTTCGTCCATATGCCCGAACGAAAAGTTTACACTAGGAAAGAAATGTTCTACTAGGGTATTATTAAGTTCTTCCTTTAACAGCGAATCTGGATTATTTGTATTACCATCTGTATGAATCCACTGATTTAATCTAGTGTCAAAATGTTTAGCTTGAATTGTCATATATTAACAATTAAACTTATAAAATTAGATATAAATTTTTACTTTTTGGCACTAAAATACCCTTAGAGTTTGATTTTACTTTCTCTATATCGGTAATCTATTCAACAAATTTCTAATTTCTGCTGGTAATTTAGACGTAATTTAAAATACTCTAGTATAGAGTTTTTACTTAATTTACTGCTAATAAAGGGTTATTCTGCGTAATGTCATAAGTTAAGTCTGAAAAAAATATACCAAGTTTTCGATTATTTGTTGCTTAGTGCTAAATCAGTAGTAACTTTTGTGATGTTTGCGATTATGTTGTGTTTGTAGTTTTAGCCAGAATGACAATGTGTTAAAAACTCAATACCAGATAGCATAGAGGCATCACAGTAGGGAGGCGATAAACAACTGATGAGCATTGTAGACAGTATATTCATGCAGATGTTCGGTCGCCCGAAGGATGTGCTAGGCAGGTTTGGTGGCATCATCATGGCACGCATGAATCAAGCGTTCACCTATTCAGTCATCGACTTGCTCGAAATTCAGTCGAACGACAAAGTGCTGGAAGTTGGATTCGGCTCTGGAGTGGGCATTCAGCGTCTGACCAAGTTGGCATCAGCAGGATATATTGCAGGCATCGATTACTCTCAAGAAATGGTCGAGCAAGCTACAGCTCGGAACATAGCAGAGATTGAGGCTGGTTTGGTTGATTTGCGGCAAGGGTCGGTGGAAAGTTTACCCTTTGAAGACAACACATTCAATAAAGCGCTGGCAGTTAACTCCATGCAAGTTTGGCCAGATGCTGTAGTTGGGCTGCGGGAAGTGCGGCGAGTTATGAAGGTTGGTGGCAGAATAGCGCTTGGTTTTACTTTTTATTCAGGGCAGCCGAGTACCGGATTGACTCAAATACTTACGACTGCTGGCTTTACTCAAGCGCGTCTTGTGCAGACAGATCGAGATTTTTGTGCATTGGCGATCGCACCATAACCAATGCCATCTAACGAATACTTGTATGGTAAGCCAAAATTTTAGAGTTGTCTTTCCCTTGTTCTAGCTATTATGGGCTATATTTGGGCTTGATTTTTGTTTAAGTCCCGCTAATTATTAAAAGTGAAAATTTTTAGTTTTCAAATACAAATTAATTCCTCAATCAAATCTGCTGCCCGCTCTCCATATTTTTGCTGAATAGCATCCCTATATGGTAAG
This sequence comes from Nostoc favosum CHAB5714, assembly GCF_020829495.1. GTDB lineage: Bacteria > Cyanobacteriota > Cyanobacteriia > Cyanobacteriales > Nostocaceae > Nostoc > Nostoc favosum. The sequence goes on from NZ_JAIVFQ010000012.1 coordinate 113,798, forward strand.
CTATCTTCATTTAAAAAGTCGCGGATAAATAGAGAAAAGTTAAATCCTCTCTTCGAGTCAACGTATTCTGCTAGTTCAATATTAAACAACGTTTTAAATTCATCTTCTCTTTGTTTGAGTGCTGAATATTTAGTTAAATTGTTTGCTTGGAAGATTGGCTCAACCGCTTGATTAAACAGTTTTTCCATTAGTACGTCTTTCATATTTCCCTCTATATTTCTGCTCTAAATTTTGCTTTAAGAATAATGTGTTTCCTATTAAACCGTCAAGAACTATTCCTGCAAACTCATGGATTCTTTCAATGGGTTTTTTGGACATGGTTTTTACCTCATTCAACTGTTGTTAATATTACGCGGATACCATCTACATGGAGGATACCAACCACAAGTGATCGCCTCTTTATATTCTGACAAAGTATGATTAAAGTCTACTTCTAGAAATACCTTACTAGTATCAAGATCATGTTTAAAGCGGTAAGGTAAAAATACAGGTACATACCATCCTAATTCTCTGAGTCTTCGAGAATCATAGTTAACTTCTAGTTTGTCACATTCTCGAAGTCGCCAATACTTATAAGGGATTGTTTCAGCTTCAGCAAAGCCGAAAGCTCTTGCTTCTTCATGGATGTCAAGGCTAAAGCCATACTCATCTTTACCAATAGTTAAACATGAATCTTTGTAACTATAACAAATGTCAATTGCAGTACCATATCCTGCTTTTTTTGCCTCAGTTGGTATCCATGCAAGAACCTCTAGTGTAGGTACTTTATATAACTGATCCATCTCTGGAAGCCACATTTGGCAAGGAAGAAAGCACCATCTGTTTTGACTGTGTAAAGCATTGTGTTTACAAGATTTATAATTAGGACACTTCTCTGGAGGTTTGCCCGTTACTATTTCACAGTCTAGAAATAACCAGCAACCAACCTCAGTATTTTTACGTTTTTTACCCATAGTTTGATGCGTGAAATAACACCAGATCATTATAAAGAATGTCCACTTGGATTAGGTTGTTCAGATTTCAATGAGCAAAATGAATATGGTGTACAACTCTGGCAAAAATGCCCAAATTCTAATTATTGTAAAGGTGTTTGTGAGGCATGGGACATACCAATAGAAATTTATAATGATAGAACGGTTGTTAATTTATATCTACCACACAATTATGATGAAATAACATTTGCTAAGGAAATGAAAAAATATGGTTGGGCAGAAGCAGAAAGACTACCATTGCATAGAGGTGAGCATTTCGATTTCTACACAATTAATAATGAACTATTAGTAATTGAAAATAAGTTTAAATACGGTTTCGCTATAGCAGTTGATATTCGTCGAAAAAAGTATATTCAAAAATGCGTAGTTGATAAGCACGGTCTATGGTGGTGTACGAATGGTAGACCACCAAAGATTTAAAAATAAAGTGATAGCCTGACTCAAGAGGTAATTAAAAATATCTAATGTATGTTACACCCTGTCTAGAACTAAACTGTTTAGTTTGTACTTCATGACAGCTAACAGGTCTTCGCCGGAACTAGCCTTTGTTCTAGCTATTATTTTATTTAAACTAACTAGAACAAAGTTGCCTCATTAACTGAAGTTGCGTGCTTATGCAAGACTACGATTAAAAAACGATGGTTTGGTATTGATAACGTAATTTTGTAGTAGTAATGAAGTGAATTTTCCCCTTTTACTGGTTTTATTAGGCGATGGGTATAATTTCATCGATGTTGAAAACTTCAACTGTAGCATTTGGACTGTTCATATCTGTGGTTTGTTCGAGTAGGCGTGTTGCTTCCTCAAGCAATGCACTTGCGTTGTGAAGCAGTGTTCGCACTTGGGTTAACTTGTTCCGCCGTTCGATACCAAGTTGTGCTTCTATATACCGCGCGTCATGCTGATGGCTGAGATGAATTACCCGTACTTCTTGTTCTTTCTCTGAAGGTGCAAACATTGCATTTTCGGCGGTTAGTTTGTAGTACGAGTACGTACCACTCGGCCGTTTGACATTGTAGATGTGGAGTTCGCAACCAGGTGGCGCGATGTACTGTCCGTCGAAGTTGGTAAATCTAGTACGAATATTATCTAATGTGGTGGCGATCGCCTCGATGGCGGGGATAACACCTAACGATTCTGGTGATTGCGGGCAACCGCGCCTCATCAGCATCATGATAGCGGCAGAACGACGGGTCAGGCGAATTTGTTCTTGATACTGGCGCATTTGTTCTTCCCGAATACGAACAAGTTCGAGTTCTTCATCGGGGCTTAGTTGAACCGCACTCCCACAAGTTTTGTAATTCAAACAGTTGGCAGGGTCTATGCTTGGGTATTGCATCATACTGGCACAGTCAAATCCAAGTCCGCATTTTTTCTTGGGCATAGGTTACATCCTTTAATTCTAGTTACTTTTATAATTTAATATAGCTAGAACAAAGTAGAGTTATTTCCTATGGGATTATGGGCGAGATAAACAATATTAGGATTTTTGCACCTGAGCAAGACATCGTTTCTACGAAGTGTTCAAATTTGAACACTTCGTAGAAACGATAGTAATTTCCAACGGCTTTTTACCCACACTCAGAGAGGCACTGTGGATTAAGTTTTCTCTACCAACAGATTTACTATTGCTCAATACCTCTTTGCGATCGCGATTTATTCATTAACGCTTGTTGGGTAAAGACACGCAAGCTTTCAATCTGTTCGATTTCGTTTGTTGTTATTCGAGTTGGTATCTCTTCGTACCAGTTTCCCTGACTATAGCAGGTTTGCATCACAGGAGTATTATCCCCATGACGGTAAACAGTCAGAATATTGCCATCTAAACTGGCACTCAATTCCCGTCCCTTGATACGGGAATTATTGGTGACAAGCATATAGTCAGTAATTGTAGAAGACAGATGTTTGAGAGTAGAAGACAGAAGGTTAGGAAAAGGGGGAGTAGGGGAAGATTGCTCTTGCAGGATTTGTTGAGCAGTGGATAGACGGTTTTCTTCTGAAATATCTTGTTGTGGGTGCTGTTCCTTCAGATGCGGCTGTACTTTTTTCTTAACCTTATTTGCTTCCGACGTGGATTTATCTTCTAATTTTGGTTGTATTGTCGAAATTTGATCTGGATAATTACTATTTAGTACTTTTGTGCTAGTAAATATTTTGGAGTTACTATCGGTATCGCCATTACCATCACTTGTACTGCTGCTAGTAGCTTTATCAGTATAAACTGACTCATTATTACTTATGCCATTAGTATTTATGCGGTTAATTGCTCTGACTTTAGCTTGTTGAATTACTTCCTTATCTTTCTCTTGGTCGTATGTTATTCCGTATTCAGACAGCAGTTTGTTCCAACTATAGGGTTTGTATACTTGATAACCAGCGATTTTCACATCATTATGGATGTAGGTAAAACCTAGTAGTTCCTCCCCCCGCATCTTAGGCAATACCCCAATGTTGTTTCCCTCCAAGCGTTGGATGAACGTGGAGACAGTGGGACTATCCTTGATGGCTTCCCCTATTGCTTGGCGAATAATTTCCTTACTTGTTGGGGTTTTGTGCTTACTGTTGACTGCTCTAATACTTTTCGAGCGGTTGGGGCTGGTGAGTGCAGTTATGCCATACTCTTGCTGTAACTTAGAGGCGACGGCTTCATTCGTTGTCGGTGTCACTTCTAACCCTAGTTCCGCCGCGATGCGTCTAGTTGAGACTTGGGAGTTGAAATAATCATAGGAATCATTAACTAAGCTGCCATCTAACCGAATTCGGGAGGCAATTATGTGCAGGTGTTCGTGGTCGCGATCGTGGTGGCGTACTGCAACGAACTGACTCGTAGCTGCTACTGATGATTCTTCCTTGGGTAAGTATCCCATATCTTTGAGATATTCCCTTGCTACATAACTGTACTGGCTGTCCGACAAATGCTCGTGGTAGTTAGGGCGGTGTGCTATCGAGATAATGAGGTGGGCACACTGCCGTTTAACTGCTTTTTTGGTGTATTTGGTACTGAGGAACTGCTGGTTAAATTCATCTGGCTTTGTTCCCATCATATTAGTATCGACAATCGCAGCATCATCTTTCCCCAAGACATACTTGAGCGTGTCGAGAAAATTCGGTTTTTTATAAATGACGGGAATCAAATTGAGGGAGTTTAAAGTGGATATATAGAACCTGTAATGCCTTATTTATCTTGGCTTGAGGGTGATTTGTCTGGAACGTCTAGGTTAAATGCAGCTGCGATAGTCTGATCTACGAGTGGGATCGCATTATTGACAGTATCCAAAATTTGCTGGTTGTTTGTTTCCTTCGCTAAGTGAGATAACATCATCAGTTCGCTTTTGAGGTTTCCAGCAGTAGCGCGGATAGTTATCAAGTCGGCAGATGGTTTTGCCGTTAGTACCCGCCTTAACCCACAGGAACGTAAATACTCAGATGCAGTTACCCCTGTGGCGATCGCTTTTTCCTCAATGGTAGTTTTCTCTTGCTCAAAGAGGTATACCTTGATGGATTTGGTTCGCTTTATGGAGTTACTTACCATACCTTGTTTCACTGCGGGACTGAGTGGCATAGTTAGAGACTGCACTGAGGGACTTGGGGATAACCGGAAATCTGACAACAGGTGCGGTATCAATTGCGGACAATATCGCTGCTATTTTTGGTATAAACTATACCGTATGTAGATGCCGCCAGTGAGAGTACTGTAACTTGTGATAAGGATATAAAGTAATATCTTATGGTTCGTCTTGTAACTGACACTGAAGCCCTAAACCTTATTGTTAATTCTGCAATTGCTGGGATGTAGTGATTGTATGGATTATATGGCTATGTCGCCAGCGTGCGAACCGACAGGTCGGCGCTTCTGGAGCAGACGCTCCGCGAACGCTATCGCGTAGCGGGTGCTATCCATCATCAGCATGGATTAAATTATACGTAATTACAATTATTTTTAGGTATTATTTTTTCAATCTGTTTATTTATCAGACACTATATGTAGTGTAAATGTCGAATTATATGCTACAAGACCAGGACGATTAGTATTAAATGTACTGTCAATTAATCTAGTTTATTGATAAAAATCTAGTGATAAAATGACCCCATTAGACATACCTTGTTTTAGTTACAGAAATGTACAGAGATAGCAATAGTCTGTTGTGGAGTGCAACTGTAGTAAATCAGATACAGAGCGGATCGTGGGGTTCTATCCTAAGTTGATTAACTTCGACGAATGCTGAAATAATTGGGTTAATTTGCCCTCAGAATACCTCAATTATGGGGATTGTTAGAGTTTATTTTTCAGTTAATTATTTATTTTGATTGACAAAAATCAAACCCAATTTCACTTAATTGGGGTAATTAGTGTGTCAATTGGGGTAGTTCGGAGTAAATACGGGGGTGAGTTCTTCCACCGTATGGTTAAAGTAAGAGTATTGACAAATAACTTACTGAGAAGCTTGATTTGCACGTTAATAGAAGAGAAGCTATGGCAAGAGCTAGTAAGCCAGCTGATTCGGTTGAGTTGGCGCGTATCATGCGGAATAAAGATATGGAGGACGGTATAGTAATTAGCTATCTCCAGTCGAAGAAGCGAGGGCAAACTGAATTAGTATGTGAGGCGCTGCGGGCGTATTACCTACCATTTGCGCTATCTGCTGCGGGGGTATCTGGTGTTGAATTGCAGTCAGCCCTTCATGATGCGATCGCGCAACTTGAAGTTCAGATCATTAAAATGAAACGGACGTTTGGGATGGAGGGGTTGCCCCAGATAGTTCTTGTTAATGCTCATAGTGGAGTTTTCTCGCAAGGTGCAACCGGGTTACAACCAACAGTTGGAACTAATGGCGTGGAAATAACTCCTATTTCAGCTAATTCGGTTCCCCCTTCCGTTTCTTTTTTTGATTCCACTGGGTCAAGTCATGTGTCGTTACCTGTTGCGACAGAACCAGTCGGATCAAATGTTTTGGGAGAAGATTCCGAAGATGATGGGTTCTTTAATAATGACGAGGATGACCTAATTGCTAAGGCAGAAATAGAAGTTGATGCAGGATTTCGTCTGGAGTGAGGGGATTATGAGGATATCGGTGGTTAGGTGTTGGAGAAAAGCATACTCTCTACCTTTGCTTGTGATACTTGCGTAAGTCCTGTCCTTGTCCTGTTTGTCGTTGTGGGCAATATCTCCTGGAGTGCGATCGCGCAGGCGCAGTTGCCAGTAAGTGCTTTGCACCACTACACTGGGCGCATTTAGAAGGAGTTTTCGCTCAAGCACCTGCATTGCTCAAAGGTTCTATGAAACCATTTCAGCCATACATTTGGTCAAAGCCTTTGGTCGAGGGCATCAACAGTATTTGACCGAGCTGGAAAGGCGATCGCATTCTAGTTTTAGAGGTGCGATCGCCTAGAATAATCACTTCATATATCTCATCTGTAAAAGCTGCGATCAAAAATTTGACAGCAAAGCAAATGTGTAATTGACCCCATTTGACATACCTTGTTATCGCCCAAGATTCCACAATAACGATACTTTTTACTGGGGTAATTGCGGGGATGGTTGAGGTAATACGGGGTGTAATGATGACAATCGCATTGTTTGAATTACAGGCAAAAAGCTAATTTTGTTTAATAATTCAACTTTTAGTTGATACAGAATTTGGGTGTGATTGGGGTAATTTAGTCATGATTTAGGAGGTGATTTGACAGTGAATATTAAAGCAGTTTTTAGTACATTAGTGTACTTAGAATCTACGGTTTGGATTTGGTATTAGTGTTATGGAGTTACTTCAATTAGCCCCGTGGTAATTTGAACTTGGTTGCTTGCTGGCAGTTTGCAGTGCACTCTCTACTCAATGGAGTTGGTATGAATGCTGTAGCGCCATCGAAGAACATCGCCGTAATAGTTTTTTCTCTACGCACTTTGTATGTAAAAAAGCTGTTAAACCCTGTAAAGAAAGTGTTTTACACCACAGTATTTTTCCCATTTCGGTTAAATTGGGAACGATAGTAAAAGGTAATAAAAGATAAAGATATGCCCAAAACTAAGGAGAAAACAGACGTAAAAAAGGTAGTAATTACGATTGACATGGGTGCAAGTAAAACCAAGGCGATCGCTCAAGAGTATCCAGAGGGAAAGCCTGTTGTTTTACTTTTCGACTCAGAAGTAGCAGATATTGCTAAAGCTTCGATTGAGAGCATTCAACAAGAAGGTAATCCTGAATCTCGTACTTGGGTAGGAATAGGTGATGAATATTTCGCCTTGGGAGAGCTTGCCCGTCGTCGATTTGGGGGTATATCGCAGCTGAAGGAGCTAAAGTACGAACTAGCAGTCCCTAAAATTTGTGGTGCATTTTGGCTGGCTAAGGAGAAGTTGAACCTGGGTAATGATGTTGCAGCTTACTTGAGCATCCTGCTACCGCCTGGTGAAATGCAAGACAAAGAACAGTTACAAGTGCGGTTGAAGGATGCGTTTCGAGGATTTGATACACCAGCAGGTAAGATGCGGGTAAAAATGCTTCGTTATGATGCAGCTTCTGAGGGTAGTGGGATATTTTTTCACCGTAGGCGAACGCTTGGCGATAATATGCCTGCTTCTATGTATGTGATGCTTGGTTATCGCAACGCAAGTATTTTCACCTTTCGCAGTGGTTCAATTGGTGCGGGAATAACCAGCAATTTTGGTATGTCTTGGCTGGTGAATAATTTTACTTCCAAGACATCGGGACTAAGCCCTGATAATCCCAATATTATTGAGGTGTTGGTAGAAGCTGGAGTTAGTTGTGACTCCCAGGTGATGCAGAAACTCTCACGTAAGCGCAAAGGTGATGAAATTCAACTTGATGGCGAGTCGATGTCCAAGGCTTTATTGCTTGCTAGAGATGAATATTGGCGTGCGATCGTCAGATGGTTGCGCTCGAAGATGGATGATGATATTGAAGAACTGGTGTTTTGCGGAGGGACTGCGGATTATATTCGTCCAGAAATAGACGCTTACTTCCAGAAAGAGGGGATTAAGGTATCTTGGCACGGTAATATTTTTATACCTGATGAGATATCTTGCGGTATTGGCAATCGGATGGCGGATGTCTGGGCGCTCTACCAATATATGATTATTCAGTTTGATGAGTTGACTGGTTATACTCGCTCTGAAGTTGTACTGCTAACTAAATCTGCTGAAGGTAGTACAGATAATCCAGATGAAGAAGTTAAACGTAAGTATAATTTTACGCCTTGTGAGCGACCTAGTACCTTTATTGCTGTGAACGAGAATGTTTGATTAGCTCAGAAAAAGTAGTGTAGTTACAAGGACTGCAACTACACTTCTGGGATGCTTTTTACGTAACTTCTCAATAACCACTGCAATAATGAGCCGATTACTCGTGGTTAGGTGAGAATAGCTAGTTATAGGGGGATTGAAAATACTTCCTTGTTGGCAGCGCCCCTTTCTCTAATGACATCAGGTAGATAGAGAATATTGTCATCCCGCTTCAATCGAGTACACTGTGAACAAAGACTGTTGTTCAGCGTAGAATCTTCATGGCAGGGTGGTTATATTCTGTCAACAGAAGATTTTTCTTCTCAATAAGCTCAAAATAATCGCATTAATAGCTGCTGATTGAGACAGCTTTAAAGGTTGAAATCACACTAGAATTATGCCGTTGATTTTTATACTCAATAACCAGATCGCACAAAGGCCATAATGCTTTCCTACGGAACTGTTTGATTGAGCAAGTGCTGAGTGAATATCTCTTTGACGGTGTATATTTCTTTTAGTGTAAAATTCCAGGCTAGGCAATCTGTGTAACTAGGTCGATGATTACTTGCAGTAAACATCTTTTTGATAGCAATCCTTGTTAGAAAAATGATATAACATTATCTCAAAATTCTTCGCCCAAACTGATATAACGTTATCTCATGACTGGGAGTCGGAAATATAGTAATCAAGAAAGAGAAAAAATTATGCCTGCCAATTTGACCCTTTCGATTGAGACAAACGCTGGAGGAGTGGCAAAAAGTACTATTTCATACAATCTTGCGTATGAATTGGGTGTTCGTGGCTATTCAGTGGCACTATTAGACATCGATCCTAACGAATCATTGACATTATTTTGCGGATTAGGAGAATTTAAAACACAGGGAACAATGGCTAATGTTTACCATCCAGACTTCAATGGGAACTGGCCTTTAGTTACAGCTTGGGAAGGTAAGATTGACAAAATTCAAGTTTGTAAAGGCGGAAAAGAATTACACGAAACAATTCGGGAAGTTTCAAAGGATCTGCGTGGAGCTTATACTCTTGCAGATCGGTTGAGTGATTACCCCTTATCTCACGATTTTGTAATTATCGATTGTCCTGCAACATTGGAGCCTTTACCACTGACTGCTCTTGCAGCTTCTAGCCACGTGTTAATTCCCATTCAACCTGAATACAAGGCTTCTCAAAGTGCTGCGGCGATGATTGAGTGGTACTATTTCAACTGCAAGCGGCTGAGATTGAAACCGACTCCGAAAATATTAGGTATAGTTCCTACTCGTTGGAAAAGTGATTGGGGAGCGCATAGAAGTATTGTTGAGGAACTTCCCCTAGTCTGTAAGAATTTGGGAATTCAGTATTTTAGCCCAATTCGAGAATCAGCTGATATTCTTAATGCTTCTGGTAGAGGGCTACCTCTGGGAATTTACAGACCCGGCAAAGAGGCAAGAGGAGATTTTATGCCAATTGTTGATGCACTAGTTCAAGAACTTAAGCTAATAAGAGGTTGATCGATGACAAAATTAAACAAACCGAGTGTACTTGGAATGTTTGCTTCTGCAGCTGATTCACAACAGATATTTGAGCTTGAAGAACGAGTAGAAGATTTACAGGCAGAGATTACAAGATTAAAAGATGAAGAAGCACAGGGAAAGCTTGCTGAAGAAGAACGTACAGTCCTCAATCAAACTATTGAAGACCTACGAGAACATTTGAAAGCATCTGGAATTTTTAAAATTCACTATAGTGAAGTAAGACCCAATCCAAAACAAGCAAGGCAAACATTTACTTCGGATAGTATTCGGAGTATGGCTGTTTCCATTAGAGAGGAAGGGCAACAACAGCCGATTATTTTACTACCGGGAAATCTCATTTTTGATGGAGAACGGAGATGGAGATCAGTTGCAGAAGAGTTACAGCCAGAAATTGAAACACTTGATGCAGTGATGCTTCTAAAAGAACTTTCTGAAGAGGAATTACATGCACGCACTTTATTAACTAGTCTTCACCGAGAAAGCTTGAATGAGCTAGATTTAGCCGAAGGTTTAATTCAACAGGCTAAGTTAGCTTTGGAATTTGAACAGGAAGAAGTAGTTAGAGCACTTAGGAGAGCAATAGCTAGATTAAACGCAAAAAAACTTTTGCCCCAATTAACTGAATTGGTTATTTTAACTAGAAAAGAGCAGTCAGAAGGTATTAAAGCATTTAATTTAGATGAAATAGAACAAAGTATTCTTCTGTTGTTATTACGTTTTCAACAAAATCCAGCATCAGTAGATGCAAATGTCTTTCCTTGCTTGCGGCTTTCAGAAGACTTAAAAATTGCGATTAGAGAATCAGGACTTGGTGCAAACCATGCCCGATCACTCCAAAAACTAAATTCCAAAAATTTAAAAGTTGAAGAAACTAAAGCTCTTAAAATCCGACAAGATGTTACATCACAAGTTTTGCAAGAAAGGCTAACAGTCGCTCAAACTCGTTTTCTAGTTGCCCAAACTATTGCTCAACATGCTCCTGAAACAAAACCTAAACCAAATCACCAAATCAGTTCTCTAATTCGAGATGTCTCAGCAACTAAGGTTGAAGATATCCAGCAAGAGCAACTGAGAGATTTATTGGCTGTATTAGAAGCTAAGGTAAAAGAGATTCGGAAAAAGTTGGACTAATACTATCTCGTCCGACTTAGTTCACTGAACCGGAGATGTCCATGAAATCTATCGAGCGCCCATCTAAACTACCCAAACGGCTTTCGCCTGAATCCCGCAGAGTCAAACCAGAATTATCAGCCGAATGGTTTCAGCATGTGAGATTTCTAGACTGCGACAAAGCAGTGAGCCGAATTATATTTGAATGCTAACACTGCTAAGAGAGGATACTTTGTGAGTTTACGGGTGAGCCTGTAGTTGAAGAATATAATGGACGATCTTCAATCATCCAAGGTAAAGTTCAATGCCCCAACTTTGAGCAAACTGCTATTAGACTGAGTACGGAAGAAGTGCTTTCTACAATAGTGATTCCTTCTCCTTGGACATAAATAGTTTTCAAGAAACCAAATAATTTTTAATCTGGTCTTGCTCACGTCGTAAAGCTTTCATTCCTTGTCCATGAGCAGAGCGTACCTTGGAATGACTGAGATTGAATTTTTGTGCAATCTGTTTTACAGTTAGCTTGCCCTGTCCCTCCAGTCCAAACTGTAACGTTAAGACTTGGACGTTGATTTGGCTTCAAGTCAGCTGACAAATTCTCCAAATCTGACCAGTTGACCAAGCTTTTGGATTTGGGTTAACTGTGCTTCTGTTTTATTTACCTCGGTAGCTAGTTCACCCTAGTTGGGGAACGCTCTAGTCGTTGCACTTGAGAATCGTTTTGCTTATCAAGTTTTGCATTGACCTTACAAGTCTTGTGTAGATAATCTTTTACTCTGGCAATAGCCTCAGAAAGCGACCAATTTCTCGTAGGTAGATTCCAACTGTATCAAAGCTTGGCTAGACATCTTGCGTGGCGGGAAGCTAATTTAATAACAAAGATATTGACAGTAAAGTATAAATCAAACAGTCAACTATTTCAGAGGGTGTAGGGAACCCACGTTTTGAAACGTGGGATTTAAGCAAGGAGCGAAGGCGGAGACACTCCGCCTCTGCGCTTTGTATTTCGCGCTATGCGTCTCGAAATAAATATTTTTTTAAGTGGGCTTTAGACCACAACTAAAGTTTTCTATTCCTTCTTCTCTATTTTTTTGTAAGTTAATTTCTACTACGTTCATAGAAAAGATTTCAAAAATTCTGATGGGGGCTATATGGGGGCTATGTGTACCCCAAAAATAGATTAGGGCTTCGATGAGAATTTGACACCTATATGGGGGCTTTGTGGGGGTTTTATAGGGTACATTTAGCTATTTGATATTTTGTACCCCACTTAGCCCCCAAGGGGTATGATAAGCTCTTGAGGTTAGAGAGGGAAGGGGCAGAGTTCTGGAGAAAAATTCATAGCAACTTATTCTTCTCTCCCCTGCTTTCCTGCTCCCCTAGATAATCTGAACAGATAACTTTCACAAATCAAAACGTATTGACTTGATCCCTATGTCAAATATTCACGCCTTGCAAAAAATTTTTCCTGCTGGCTTTGATAACGGTTATGGAAGCCTAAAACTTTTAGTCGATGGTTTTGAAGTAGTTCGTGTTCCCAGCTATATAACCAATGCCGACATGGAAGATGTACCCGGACGAGTAGTTTTTAACGGTAGTGCTTACACTGTCGGGGAATCAGCTTTCCGTACAGGTTATCATTTTGACCGGAACACGGATAACAATGAAAACAAAGTCAATAATGCGTTGTTGACTTTATTCGGTGCATTGGCACATCTGCCACACCGTAAGGCTTGGCACTTAAAATTAGTTGTCAGCTTACATGATGTTGGTCTGGCGAACGAATTGCAAAAAGTACTCAGTGGAGAATATCAGACAATACTTGCTGGTAAACAATCAGAGGTGAAAGTAGAAGTGCTTAAAGTCGTTCTAGAGGGGATGGGTGCATTATTTGGGCATCAACTACCCAAAAAATTAACCATTTTAGATTTTGGCAATGGCACGACTCTGTATTCTCGTTATAACCAGGGAAAACGAGAAGTTCACACCGCCTACCCCATTGGTGTAGAAGTTCTCATTGATGATATTTCCCAAAAAATGAAACATCTAAATGGGGGAAAAATCGGGGATGCATCCAAGATTCGATTTTGTCTGGAAATGGGACATACCAAGTACAGCCGTGACATCGATATCAAAGATATATACAGCACTTGTTTGAAAGATTGGTATGAAAAATACTTAAAAAAAGTGGTGAATCTGACACTTGATGCCAAGCACCAAGGGGATGAAATCTGGGCGATAGGTGGAGGCTGCCTGTTACCAGGATTTAAGAAGCTATTAGAGAAGAACGGTTTCAAAATTCTAGATAATCCGGTAGAAGCTAATGTTTTTGGGCTTCTAGAAATGGCAAAAACCATTACGAGCAAGAATTCACCAAACACATCTGGAAAGTGAAGTTATAACAATGACAGATAAACAAGACTTAGCTCCGGTAAAAATTCGGCTCAAAGAAAACTACCGAGAACGCATATTTGCAGAATCCCAACAACTAGGTAAAAGTTATCTGGAGACGCTTTATTTTATTATTGATTGCTATTTTGTTTTCATAAAGGCTGGATTAGCCACACAACAAGTAGCTTTCACGCCGCTTACTACTAACGAAAACAGGCTCCAACAGCCAATTCCCCAGCCATCTACAGACCAAAAACTAGAAGATCCTGATGGCGAAACATTCAGTCTTGATTTTGAATTATAACCGTCAGATGAAGTTGGCAACGGTAATTCCCAACTCGTGGGGTAATTATGTTAAAAAAGTTTTGAATTTAGCTCTTGTGTAAGTATTTCAGTATTTATGTACTATATAAGATGAGTTGATGTCAGCTATCCTACCAAACAGTAGATTTTTATTTTGGATTTCTATAAAAAAATAATGCCAGTACTAACAAGTAAGCCTGTATGTACTAGCATTATTCAGTTAATTGGGTCTAGAACGGAGGTTCTTGATCTAGGTCTTCATCTGTCGAAGTAACGTTATCTTCGAGTAGTTCTTTGGCAAAATCGGGAGTTTCAGGCGAGTGAGGGGTTTTACTAACCTGGGTGAGTTCGTTGATGGGTTGTGCTGACATAAAGTTTCTGATTACGAATGTGGCAATCTTTTCTTTGTAATCACCCCTGTTATCAACTAGCAAATCGAGAT
>NZ_JAIVFQ010000130.1 GCF_020829495.1 Nostoc favosum CHAB5714
CGAAAAACATTATGCTATTCCAAATCAGTAGATATGCTTAAATACTCAATTCGCTTGTTACTTCACTATTTCAAGTATAGAGAAATACCCGTCCTTAACTGATTCATCCCGCATTTATGCAACGCCCAAAATACTATACCCCGTGCCGCTAAACCAAATCTGCAAATCCTCATTACCCATTGAACTTCTGTGTTGCTTAATTCAGTTAAATTGAGTTCTTTACGAAATTTGCCACTAAAAGCTTGATAAAGTAGTCCAACTATACCGTAAACTACTCCCTTGGAAATATAGCCAAATCGTCCCAGTCGCTCAACCCACAATGAAGCATGGTTTGTCAACTGTTGTGTCATGGTAGTTGGGAAGTATTATATCTACCTTTTACCAAAATTTACCCACGATTCACATCTACCGCAGGGCAAATTGTCTAATATTTTTGCAAAAAATCACTATCGTAATACTGTCTTTCAATAGATGTGAGGCTGATCAAAATAATATTACACTTGCTAAGTACAGTATTATCATTTAGTGTTTTTTAATGCTGAATTGGGATTAATTATGTCTCTAATAGAAAGTTCTTGGAAACACGAATATATAACTACCAATGGGGTAAAACTACACTACGTTACCCAAGGTGAAGGCCCCTTAATGTTGATGTTGCATGGGTTTCCTGAGTTTTGGTACTCTTGGCGGCATCAAATACCAGAATTTGCCCAAGATTTTAAAGTCGTCGCCCTTGACTTGCGTGGCTACAACGATAGTGATAAACCAAATGAGCAATCAGCTTATGTAATGGATGAGTTTATCAAAGATGTTGAGGGAGTAATTAAAGGATTAGGATATCAAAAATGTGTATTAGTTGGACATGATTGGGGTGGTGCGATCGCTTGGAATTTTGCATATACTTACCCCGAAATGTTAGAACAATTAATTATTCTTAACCTGCCTCATCCTGCGAAATTTGCCCAAGGCTTACGCACTCCTCAACAGTTGCTACGTAGCAACTACATATTCCTCTTTCAACTACCGTGGGTACCAGAATTACTTTTACAATCTTCAGACTACCAAGCAATTGAAACAGCTTTTAAAGGTACAGCAGTTAACAAAAGTGCTTTCACCAAAGCGGATATTGACGCTTATAAAAGTGCTGCTGCAAAACGCGGTGCCCTCACAGCAATGTTGAACTACTACCGCAATATTTTTCAACAGAGAATGCTAAATCCAAGTTGGGGCGTTCTGGAAGTGCCAACACTGATGATTTGGGGAGAAAATGACACTGCACTCGGCAAGGAACTAACCTACGACACCGCAGCCTATGTTAGGGATTTTCAAATCAAGTACATACCTAATTGTGGCCATTGGGTGCAGCAAGAACAACCTGAATTGGTTAATCAGTATATGCGAGAATTTCTGAGGGCTTAAAGAAGTATAAATACTTATCAAAATAGCCAAATTATGGCAAGTAGTGCAAACTTTTAAAAAGATTTAACAGTGATTTAACACTGGCAGTTTTTGCAGGATTGTCAAGTAAAAATCGCCAAAAATCAGAATTAACGGCATATTTAGATTACCGTTATCCCTGTCTCATATCACAACTAGCTTGTCAGGAGATAGATTGACCTAAAGAAGTTTAATGAGATAATAGAGTTGTGAGGGACAGAACGGACGCAACTTGATTATTTAAGGGGGAAAATTATGAAACTCCAGCTATTAGCGGCCATGGCCTTAGCAACTCCCCTATTTTTCAGTAGCTCGGTTAGAGCCGAGAATCCGCAGGACTTAGAAAAGCTGCTTTCAACTGGGGTATGTGTTAACTGCAATCTATCAGGAGCTAACCTTAGTGGCGCTCATCTAATTGGTGCTGACTTGAGAGGCTCGAAGCTCCAAGGAGCCAACCTTGTAGGGGCTAACCTCGAAGGTGCTGACTTAACTGGTGCAAACTTGGCAGGTGCTAACCTAACATCAGCTTATGTAACCAATGTGAATTTGAAGCAAACCAATCTCAACGGGGTAAATTTTACTCGCGCTACGATTCACGATTCTAATGTGTATAAAGCATCAATGAATGATCTCAATCTCACTGATGCCGAAATCTTTAACACTGGAATCGGGGTTGGTGGAGAAGATGCTGAGATTCCTGATTGGGACTAGTACCGCAAGGCGAAAGTCAAAAGTTAACACTGAGTGACTTGCCTTGAGCGCAGTCGAAAGGAGTCGAAGTGTCAAAAGTCAAAAAGCTTATAGGGCAGACTTTTTGGCGATTTGGAATGGGTGGTTTATTTACGCCGTACTGTACTAGGCTGAACTGAGTAGGCAGGTTAGAATAAACACAACATCAGAGAAACTGGTTTTTTGCCAGCATTATCTTTAAAATCTGCCTATACGCTATACAAAAATAAAAAATGAAATCCCTTTGCGTTGTAATGACTTTACTACGACGAAAGCAGAGGGGTTTTCTTATTTGGGTTGAATCGAATTATCTGTGCAAAAAAGTGGAATTTAGGCTGAAAAGTTTTACTATGTATAGCTTTCAGGCTTTTGATTAGTTTTCATTAAATTTTTAATAAGTTGTACTGAATCTCTACACACAAATCGAGGATGTTTCGTTAAGCTGTTAGCGCTATGATTGAGCTTTAGTGAACGTCTTATGCATTGGTTGTTATCTGGGCCGTTGAGTATAGAGAAATTGACGGTTAACATTACAGGGTTGCCTGCATCGTTACAAGGTCAGAAGCTGGTGCAGTTGTCAGATTTTCACTACGACGGTTTGCGGCTATCGGAAGAAATGCTAGAAAAAGCGATCGCATTTACTAACGAAGCTAAACCAGATTTAATTTTATTAACTGGTGACTACGTAACTGACGATCCCGCGCCGATTCACCAATTGATACTTCGACTCAAACATCTGCAAAGTCGCAGTGGTATCTATGCTATTCTTGGCAATCACGATATACATTACAAAAACGCAAAAGCAGAAGTTACCGATGCCCTTACTAGCATTGGAATTCATGTACTTTGGAATGAAATTGCCTATCCACTAGGAAAAGAATTACCCCTTGTTGGACTAGCTGATTATTGGTCACGGGAATTTAATCCTGTACCAGTCATGAATCAACTAAATCCCAACACACCTCGCATCGTTTTATCCCACAACCCAGATACTGCGGAGATACTGCAAGCATGGCGAGTTGACTTACAATTATCTGGTCATACTCACGGTGGTCAAATCGTGATTCCCGGAATTGGCCCTGCAATGTTTTTTTACGACAACCTTGCAGAAAAAATACCTAAAAAAGTGCAGCGTCGATTTCCATTTTTGTCAGAAAATGTTTCTGTAGTCAGCCATTGGGAATGGGCACAGGGTTTACATCATCTGGGAAAAAATCAGCTATATGTCAATCGTGGTTTGGGAACTTACCTCCCAGGACGCTTATTTTGCCGGCCAGAAGTTACTATAATCACCCTACAGGGTGAATAAGTAATCCAAATTTAAAAATTCAAGAACAGAATCACAGCAGGTATTCTGGCTAATGAGTACCTGCAAATTCGAGTGAGTCCTGCTTAGTTTAGTTTCAGAATTTCAATCAATTAGTTAATTGTATCTGGAGTAGATGACATAAATTATTGCAGTTTATCAAGTTACATTTTAATTTTGGTAAGCTATAAGCGCTGGTATGAGGAGTATCGGTTGCCTTATGCATTGGTTGTTTACGGGACATTTAAGAGTAGATAAAATCACGGTTAAGATTGCGGAACTTCCAGCATCTTTACAAGGTACAACGCTAGTGCAGTTGTCAGATTTTCACTACGATGGTTTGCGGTTGTCGGAAGACATGTTAGAAAAAGCGATCGCACTTACTAACGAAGCTGAACCAGATTTAATTCTATTAACTGGTGACTACGTAACTGACGATCCGACGCCGATTCACCAACTGGTGCATCGACTCAAACATCTGCAAAGTCGCTGTGGTATTTACGCCGTACTTGGTAATCACGATATCTATTACAGCCACTCAAAAGCAGAAGTTACACAGGCGTTAACTAGCATTGGGGTGCATGTGCTTTGGAATGAAATCGCCTATCCACTAGGAAAAGAATTACCCCTTGTTGGACTAGCTGATTATTGGTCACGGGAATTCTACCCTGCACCAGTTATGAATCAACTAGACTCGGTTACACCGCGCATTGTTTTATCCCATAATCCAGATACAGCTAAGATATTGCAACAATGGCGGGTAGATTTGCAACTATCTGGTCATACCCACGGTGGTCACATCGTAATTCCAGGCATTGGCCCTGTAGTATTCCATTATAAAAAGCTACTCAAACAAATTCCCAAAAAATTACGGCGTTGGGTAACATTTTTCTTAGGAGACTGTTCTAAAGTCGTGCGATATTGGGAGTGGGCGCAAGGGTTTCACAAGGTTGAAGAAAATCAACTATATGTCAATCGGGGCTTAGGAACTTATAAACCAGGACGTTTATTTTGTCCGCCAGAAGTGACTGTAATTACCTTAGTTAGTCATTAGTCATTGGTCATTGGTCATTGGTCATTGGTCATTGGTCATTGGTCTAAATAAATGACAAAGGACAAATGACAAAGGACAGCCCTTACTGGTCAGTGTGCAATTTAAATGCATAACATTCAAAGCAGAAACCGCCTGAAGCTACGGTGGATAAGTATCAGCAGCTTGGGGCGGTTTCTTGAAGATTGGAGAATTCAGAAGTAAGTAACTCAAACTAAGGTGGACAGCATTGGCGATCGCTCTACTCAGAATTGCACATCCTTACATTCCAACTAGGCAGGCATTTTCTGGCTGTGCGTTTTAAAACCTCCAAAACAACTCATTGAACTTAAGGCGAAAACACATTCAATGGATGCCACAACCAAGCATAGCGATCGCTTGAACATTAGAGCAGGAGGTACAGGCTCTAACTGGAAAGTTTTTATTTAACTCTTAACCTGTTTGTACCTTGCTCTTAATCTAGCATCATGTTTGTTTAGCTACAAGACACGTTTACTAAACTTGAGTACCATTAATTTTTCGCAACAATTCAGAAATCTTTCTTAAAAATATTCCCACTTGTTAGATGTTGGCGTTAATGCCAGCATATCAAGTGGGTTGAAAGTTCAGAAGTCGTTATTGAGCAGAACCGCCTGTAGTAGTATCATCTGCGGTAGAAGAATCGCTATTAGATGTACTGTTTGACTGATCTACTCCTTGAGGTGGAGTGGTTTTAGAGGTATCACTTTTCGTACCTGGCGCAACAGTATTAGAAGTACCGTTCTGCGAACTAGGAGTATTACTAGTTGGACTTGTCGTCGGACTTTGTGTCGCTTTAGGGGTTGGCTGGATTGCAGAAGGCGCTTTTTCTGCCGCAGGCTGCTGGGGTGGAATAGTAATGTTAATATCCGGTTGGCGAGGTGCAGATGGAGGTGTAACTTGCTGTTGTGGAACAGGAACAGCAACAGGAACAGGTACTTCCCTGGTTCTTTCGATTATCGTCGTTTTTGTTTGAGGAGAAGCACTAGGAGTTGGACTACTATGTTTTGAGCAAGCAAGCCCTCGGTATTTATAAGCTTCAAAGTATTTGGGGTTGAGACGAATCGCTTTGCTAAAGTCTTCAATTGCTTCAGTATATTTTCCTTTTTGAGCTTTCTCCATAGCCAGTTTATAGAAACTTTCAGCATTAGATGGAGTCAAATCAATTTTGGTAGATGTGGAAGCAGATTGATTTGTCTCATCTGGCTGATAAAACTTTAACCTTGCATAAGCTTGATTGATTTCTTTGATTTTTTCTTCTGCTTCTAGCTTTTGCTGCGGTTCCAGAAAAGAATCTGGATGCCAAGTCTTAGCCATCTGGCGATAAGCTTGCTTGATTTCATCAACAGATGCACCTGGTTTTAACCCCAGGATATTGTAAACATGATTTATATCGAAGCGATCGCTCATACTAGAAAATCAGCAGCAAATCTAACTTTACTTAGTATTCCCAAGTATAAGTATTAACTAACTCAAGGTATGGTGTCGCTGTCTGAAGCGTCTCAAAATATATTCGCTTTTTATCTCCAACGCCGATTTAACCGTAATATCTTTTTAATCCCCTGACAAAATCTTTCTAGCAGAGGTCTAGGTTTGGATACATATCTAGGCGATCGCGATTTACGAGCAGCGCCCGGATTTTTTAACTCTTCTTCTATTTGTGCAGCTTTATTTAAATCGGAAGCGGCTCTATATTCGTATCCCAGTTGAGAGCAAACTAGCCCACGATATTTATACGCCTCAACATAGTGAGGATTTAGACGAATTGCGTGGGTAAAATCTGCGATCGCATCCTCATACCTTCCTTCTGTAGCATTTTCTACTCCTAAACTATAGAAAGTTTCAGCATCCCAACGATTCACAGATATTTTTGTGGGATTTTTAGGCGAAGATGAAGATGGATTTTCAGGAATAGGAGGCTCAGATGGACTTTCTGATTTGAGCTTGTTGTAAGCTGAGTTGATTGATTTGATTTTTTCCTCAGCTTCCTGTTTTTGCTTTTGATCGAGAAAGCGATCGGGATGCCAAATTTTCACCAGTTGACGGTAAGCTCGCTTTACTTGTGCTTGTGATGCACCCGGTTCCAGCCCAAGAATTTCATAAGCATGATTGATATCGAGGTCATCGCGCATACTGAAAAAATCGGCAACTATAACTATATAGATATATGTTAACTATTCCCCTAAATCTCCTCCAATCAACTCAAACGCCCCATTCTGGTTATCACTGGGATGGTAGTAGTCGCCGCTTTTTTGAAGGCTGGTATTACCGCGTCACTTTACCGGAAATTGAGCAAACATTCGCCTTTATGTACTCCATCGAAGACCCCATCGGCGGTAAACCCCATAGTGGCGGTGCAGCCCAAATCCTCGGCCCGGATGATGAGTATTTATGGCGTACTTTTCCTGATGTGAATAAATTTTGGGGTAGTCGAGATGTCCTGGGTTTAGGTCATTGGGGTAAAACAGATTTGCAAATTTCTCCTCTATACCTGCTCCCAGCAGAGTTTGAGCATCATGTTCAAGAGGGTTATCAAGCTACAGCCACCTTGAATCAGGGAATAATTTGCGATCGCGCCACCAATAATTATTGCCGTTGGGAGTATGAAATTCAACCTGTATACGGTTGGGGTAATCAAAATAGCATTCAGCAATCAACTGCTGGCTGGCTGTCATTCTCACAGATTTTTGAACCTGGATGGCAAATTTTGATGGCTCACGGTTTAGCCAGTGGAAAAATTGACTGGAATGGCAAAATCTACGAATTCACCAACGCCCCAGCCTACGGCGAGAAAAATTGGGGTGGTGCTTTTCCGCAAAAATGGTTTTGGCTAAATTGTAATTGCTTTGAAGGCGAACCCGATTTAGCATTAACTGCTGGCGGTGGACGGCGGGGTGTGCTGTGGTGGATGGAATCTGTAGCGATGATTGGCTTGCACTATCAAGGCAAGTTTTATGAATTTGTTCCCTGGAATTCACAAGTAGATTGGGAAATTCAGCCTTGGGGTAGATGGCAAATGAAAGCTACCAACTCTAATTATGAAATTGAATTGATAGGAACCACAGATTTACCTGGTACACCTCTGCGTGCGCCCACAGAGGATGGTTTAATATACTGTTGCCGAGACACCATGCAAGGAAAGTTAAAATTAGAGTTACGAGAAGTAAATGGGAGAAAATCTAAAATAATCTTGAAAGCAGAAAGTTTTCTTTGTGGTTTAGAAGTAGGCGGCAGCAGTTGGGATAATTTTTGGCAGTCTCGGTAAAAGTACTGCTATAATTATATATGCTTCATAGTTGGGGTTGTAGCTCAGTTGGATAGAGCGGACGCCTCCTAAGCGTCAGGTCGTGCGTTCGAGCCGCACCAGTCCCGTAAGCAAAAAATCCCTAAGACCTTGACTAATAGCAGGTAATAGGGATTTTTTTACATGATATCATCTACCAGCACTGTCCCTCCCTCACAAAAATCGATGCTGAGATGATAATCTTCCAGGAGTGCTGTGCCAATTAGGGGACGACGACCCATCGCTAAAACTGGGATCAAGCGTTCTGTGCGATTCCACAAGATAGTGGCGCAGATGTTCATTGGTTATGATACGAGAATTGTCCGCAAGATTCCCTTTGATTGGCGCAACGTAAGGCAAATCGAGGTCTGTGACTACCGTAGATGGCAATGTTAAAAACCCTTCAAATCCTGTATCGACAACACATTCAATTTCTACTTCTGCACGCCCCAAACGACAAATAGTGACACTTATACCTGCCTGAAGCCCAACAATCCCATGTATCACTGTGCTGTCCTAACCAACGTACCACCGACTGCATAAACAGCATCATAGCCAATTCGCTCTGTCCAAATGATTGCGTTTGGCTGTTTGGCTTGCAGCCGATGACAAGCCACAATTAAATCGTCATCTATTTCGTAATCACCTGTAGTGATATTGATTGCAATGATTTTGCCGATATTTTCTGCTGTTTCGACTTGGGTACGGATACTCTGCTGGTAAAGTTTTTCGCCATGTTGAGCAATTTCTTGGCGGCTGAGGTTGGGATAATGCATAGAAGCAACCTTTTCTGTATCCGATTTCTGATTCCATCTTAGAACAAAATCGAAAGCCCGAAGCAGCCTCTATTTGGGAATATAGGTAAACTCCATCGCTGAGAAGCTAAGGTTCTAGAGCGTTTATTTGTCTTTGTGTATAGGGGTTTAGAAAGCGATCGCTTGCGCCAATTATCTACTGCATTAAAAAATACTCGGATGCAGGAAGTACGTAGGCGTAGCCCGTCGTAGACATCGCATCCTGTGATTGTTGAATCCATCTCTAATCACTACAGCAGCTTTCAAGGAAAGTGAAGTACACAAGCTTGCGTCTCAAAGCTAGTAATAAAGCGTGTTTGACTTCTAAATTCTGAATTATGCTGTATTAAACTTCGTCAGGATTTATTCCAAGCTGTCTCAAGCGTTCTGCTAAACGCTGGGCTTTTTGCTGTTCTTGTTCTAATTGGGATGTTAATAACTGCGATTTTTCCTCACCAGTTAGTAATAAATTTCCCTGTGTATCCCACCAACGCAACCAAGGCGCTGTAGTATTTCCATACTGTCCTTGCCAAATACCCAATTCGACACCCATCAAAGAAATCTCATAGTGGCCACGTTCGTTAGCTGTGAGTTGCTGATACCTACCATCAACTAAGTGATAAACCTCAATCGCAGCTTTGCTAAATTCGTAAATGCCATAAAAAGGTACGCGGATTGCTTGCTCGTATACCCAGAATTTACCAGTAATTGGAGTATTGTCTCTTTCTTCTGAACCATCCCCAGAAGCGAATTCCAGTACAATTAGGGGAGCGACATATTCTTGCCACAACACATACGAACGTCGAAACTGACCATTTAACATAGGTGCAACATTCGGGACGTAAAACCAATCGGGTGCTTCGGCACCGCGTTCAGGTGGTTCGGTTAAACGCCAGTAAATGCCACAATCTTGACCAATACAATACTGCTTATCTGAGTGAATTTGCTGTAATATACCTTGAACGGAGTCAGTTAGAAGTATGCTTTGCGGGTGTTCTTGAAAATTTTTCACAAAAGTCCCATCCGACTCTGGTAACTCAGTATGGTCGGGAAGGTGAGTAATGCCTAGTTCGGACAGTTTGGCAATAGTCATTGAACTTTGGCGCGAGTGAATCGGCATATTTATCTTAGCACCGCTCCGACCAAATGCTTGGCGGTGGGTATAGCGATCGCTTTGCCACTACTAAGGGCGATCGCGCCTTAAACTAGTGCCAAGAAGACGACTAGAATAAATTTCTTCGTTGCTAATCAGCGACTCATTGCAAAAATCTGTTCAGCCGTTAAGGGAATGTTCGGAAACAATCTAGAATCAATTCGATCCTGCCCTCGAAACACCTTTGGGGGTAAATACTCTGCACCTTCAAGTTGGTAGATTGTAATGGTTGGCTGCTTGGGAGAGCCAATGAACCGAATGCCACCAAAAGCAGCATAGTCTACAATGATGTACTCGAAAACGCCCAAGTCCTCATATTCAGCAAGTTTTGTCAGATAGTCGTCCTTCCAGTTGTTGCTAACGACCTCAATGATTCCGGGTGGTGGAATATATGCAGCAGCAGAACTAGAGCTAGTTTTCATCTTCTGCCATTCTTCTCTAGCAAATATGACAATATCTGCTTTCCGGCTTTTTTCCTTTTCTCCTGGTACTGTTTTGAGCCGAACCTGCTTGGACTGGCGCGACACGTAAGGCAGGTCATTTTCTTGGCAGTGATTTTCTAAGTAGGCACACAGTCGCTCGATCAAATCCTCATGATTTGCATTTGGTTCTGATAATGGCACGGGAATTCCATCCAATAGCTCAAACTCTCTGCCTGAACCATCGTCCCAGGCAAGAAACTCTTCAAAAGTCAGTGGTTGTGTGACGGTTGCGTACATCGCCCTCGCTCCCTTGCTGACGGGTACTTCACTCAATGCTACCAAGATGTACAATTAAAATAGTGCAAAATAATGTAGAAAAGCTATTAGCCAAACACTTCAACCAACATTAATATGAGGACATAAGAACGCTTGAACAACAAACACACTATGCGGATTACACCTGACGGTCAAATTACCATCCCTCCTGAAATCCGAGAGGTGCTAAACATTTCTCCTGATGTAGAATTAGCGTTTGAAATCGAAGGCGATCGCCTTTACCTCAAGAAAATACAATTTACCGATAAAATCTCAACCTGGATTGACGCCATGCGGGGTTGCGCTGCTGGAAACCTCGTCACTGACCAAATCATGACCCTCACCCGTAGCGACGACAATCCATGACCGTCTTGGTAGACAGCAACGTTATCCTCGACATTCTTACCAACGATCGCAACTGGTTTGATTGGTCAGCCCTTAAAAACCATATCTTTCGTAAGGGCACAGCAATGCTCATTGGTGTCAACTTAAGCAAAAAGAAACCATAAGATGTAATCTAAGAATATCTTGATTGATGTTCTTAGTGATACATCATGAGTACAAAACGTCCAGCCCGCAAAGGAAACCCAGACCTGCGGCAACAAAAACATGTACCAGCGCCGCCAATAGAGGAAATCGAAACACAACTATATTCATTGCTATCACCAGCCTGCTTCAAGCCACTCAAGTTATGTTCAGGCAAAGACCAGAAAAAATTGCGATCGCCCCGATGGTAAAGGTCGAATTGCGACTCTATCCAAGTTATCAACAATGACCACTAGTCCTTTTTTACCCCTGGTTTTCAGTTCCTTATTGGCACGTTCTAGCAATTCTTGATTAATTGACTGTAAAATATTTGCTGTTCGCGGTTCTAGATAATCTCTTAACCGCCGCCGCAATTGGGGACTTTCTTTCGTTTTAGCTGTAATTTTGCCAATCCCCACAGACAATTCTGCTTCTACCGCAAGGTCAATTGGCGTTTGCAGAAAATCCACAAGTTCACCAAACAACTTGGTAAAGTAGGTAGGTTTGAGCCTAATTTTCATTGCTTCTAGGCTTTGACTCACCTGGCCTGCGATCGCCAACAAAATATCAGTCACATCCACATCTGCCATTTCTAAGACATGGGTAGACTCAAAGTAAACTACATGAAATTGCTGCACTTCTAACTCAGCTTTGAGCCGCAACAACTCCGTTGATTTTCCACAACCGAGATGTCCTGTAAATAGTTGACAGGTTGGGACATCCGGCGATATTTTAGCGATCGTGCGCTGCAAAGCCTCAATGATTTTACCACCCCGCACCGCAGCAAAATCGATATAGTATCTGCGATCGCTGGCATTTCCTATGATTATAGGTCTGCTTGGATTGCAAGCCTGATAAAATCTTTCTAAATCTAGGAGCATAACTAATCGAGTTCACTCAGGAATAGGGATGACAAAATTTATTGACTAAATATATTGGTTTTAGGGAATTGATCCCTTAATTTAAGTACATTTCACCCAAACTACTAACTAAACTAGCAGCATTCAGGATAATTGTTCAAATATAAGTTATGTGTAGCACATCGTAATGCTGATATTTGATTTTAAGTAAGTAGAAATACTAGTATAAGTACAAATAGCAAAAATTTTAATCTTAAATAAGGTACTCTTATGAATATTAAAAACATCCAACACAAAAAAAGGTACTGTTAAGTACAATTTTCTAGTGTTCTTGAATATAGAGTTTTGTTACAGCAATAGACCTCTTGCAAAAGTCCCTAACACCCCACCCCCAACCCCTCCCCGATGCTTTGGCTACGGTGTACACACAAGTGCAGTCCACATAGGTTTCAACTCTTTTACCCACATTTTTGTCAGAGTTAAACTATCACACTCACCGACATCCCGCCCTGAACTAAAGTTCAGCTATGAGACTCGGAATTCATTCCGAGGCGGGATAGAAACGCAGTGCGAGATTTATTAATAAAGATATGGCTGCGACGAGACTTGTGTGTACACTGTAGGATGCTTTGGGGAGGGGAGGGTTTGCTTTACTCAAATGCGGGGTAGGATTCTTTATTTTTGATTTATGCAAGAGGTCTAATTTTGAACTTAATTTCGTTCCTAAATCATGATTTTGTCAATGAAACAGATCCTTTTGTCAATGAAACAGATCCTTTTGTTGATGAAACAGATCCTTTTGTTGATGAAACAGATCCTTTTGTTGATGAAAACCATGATTTTGCTGATGAAACAGATCCTTTTGTTGATGAAAACCATGATTTTGCTGATGAAAATCATGATTTTAGCAACAACAGCTTTTGCATTCAGGGTAACGACCTCTGAAAAACGGGAACTAATCTACAAACCCATTGAGTATAAAATAACGCGATCGTGCAGCTTATCGGGCAAAATATGCTTTAGCACAGCTCCAATTTTGGCATCTAGTCCAACAAGATAACGTGTCTTGGGTTGTTTTGCAGTGAGCGCATGGACAACAGCCTGAGCGACAATATCCGCAGAAATTCCCCCAGATGCGATAATCTGCATTTTCTTGCGGACAATATTCATCGCCTGTCCGTAAAGATTTTGTGCCGTTTGGGGTAGATCGTGCTGTGCTATTTCAGATTGACTTAAGGACTTTTCCCAGATTGGGGTAGCGATGGAACCAGGTTCAATAATTGAAACCGAGATTCCCCAAGGGCGTAACTCCATCCGCATCACATCATTAAGTGCAACGAGCGCAAATTTGGAAGCATTGTAAGCGCCCAGGAACGGTGTAGGGCTTCTACCAGAAATGGAACCCATATTGACAATTCGGCCCCGATCCTGGCGTAATAGACCAAGAAACGCTTGTGTCACTGCTAATTGCCCGGTGACATTAACCTGCATTTGGTGTTGAAATTCTGCGATCGCTAATAATTCTAAGGGGCCAGGGACAGCAATTCCGGCATTATTCACTAAACCTAAAATCCCCGCACCACCGACTGCCTTTGTTACCTGATCAACAGCAGCTGCGATCGATTCAGCGTCAGTAACATCTAAAAAAATCGGAATGAGCCTTTGTGACCCTTTCTGTTTAAGTGTTTGAGCATCAATATCTTGACGCACGCCAGCAAAAACAGAGAAGCCCAACTGGTCTAAAAGCAAAGCACACGCCTGACCAATTCCTGTTGATGCTCCTGTCACCACTACTGTGCGTTGATTTCCTGCAACCATTAACCCTCTCCGTATCATGATAAAATTACTGAAATTACAAATTACGTTAGCGAAGCGGTAGCGAGGAACGAGCGTCCGTAAGAGCGTCATTACGAATTACGAATTACGAATTACGAATTACGAATTAGTATCAATCTCTGCAAGTACCAGCGCGAAGACAATCTTCGGTTTGGTCATCTCTAGCCGATATTTGCCACGGAAATTTATCGAACTGAGAATTTGTGCTGTAAACGACTAGAGCAGTTATTATGGGAAGCTGGTCTTCAACAATTGACACGTCAATACTATGAGTAT
Source organism: Nostoc favosum CHAB5714 (assembly GCF_020829495.1). Taxonomy (GTDB): domain Bacteria; phylum Cyanobacteriota; class Cyanobacteriia; order Cyanobacteriales; family Nostocaceae; genus Nostoc; species Nostoc favosum. Next base: position 14,006 of record NZ_JAIVFQ010000130.1, read on the forward strand.
TGCCTAATTGAGCATTGTATAAATAAACAGGCAATGCCATCAGTCCAATGCAAATTGTCCGATTCATAAAACCTCAGCTAAAAATTTCCGATTACGCTATGTATAGATACCACCTTGATGAACCGGATTTCCAAACTGAGTATTGTATGATGTTGTGTCAATTTACTCAGCGCTACTAGCCGCAGAGACGTAATTTCTAAATTATCCGTTCCACTCTTTTTTTAGGGGCGTTGCATAAATGCGGGATGAATCAGTTAAGGACGGGTATTTCTCTATACTTGAAATAGTGAAGTAACAAGCGAATTGAGTATTTAAGCATATCTACTGATTTGGAATAGCATAATGTTTTTCG
>NZ_JAIVFQ010000131.1 GCF_020829495.1 Nostoc favosum CHAB5714
CACTTAGCAATCACTGAAATATGTTCATTCCCATTCTAACCAAGCCTAGTGCGCCAAAAGTTCATCTAGTAGAGCGCGAACCAATCGCCAGTCTTCCGAACTTAGATCCCGCATCTTCTGAGTGATGCGGGTTTTGAATGCAGTTTCAGACATCTTCATTTCTGATCGCTTGTAGAGGTCAGAAAGTAGTCTTTTCCCGTCGCAGAGGTCGCGCCATTTAGCCTCCCAACTCAAGGAAATCTCCAATTTACGCTTTTTCGCAGCTTCAATGAAATTTGCTATCCATTCTGATTGCTCCACATTAGGGATCGAAGTGCGCGCAGTCGACATCCGAGTAAATAATTTACCAGCAATAACATCCAGTCCGGTGTCAGAAACATCACCTTTAGTTAGAGAGGAGTTTTTATAACCTTGTGAATTGTATGCCTCTCTTGCTGCGATAGCGTCTATCTGCTCAAAAGCAAGCTCACGAATAAGTTTATGGACCTCACCTGCACTATTGATTGGATGCCGAGTTGCGCTTTCATCTTTTAGAATTTCCGATATCACGTCTGAATCAAGCATATAGTTTTCGATCGAGCGGCGCTTCCACTGCATTACTTTAACCGCCGCCGAGCTTTTCAAATCTGTAAGTTCTTCATCCTTGTCAAAAATGAGATAGATTGGTGCGACTTGTTGCCCCTTTTTCTCAAGTTCCTGTAGACGTGAAATGGTCTTTTCGATTTCACGTCTCCCTCCACGGTCGGCAATTTTCAGTTTCCTAGTCAACTCAGGAAAGGCCGTCTCTAGGAATGCCACGTCATCGTCGCCTTCTACTAGAACAGTGCCTTCATACAAGAGAGACTCACTTACCGAGGTTCCCAGCCTATGGAGGGCGTCGGCATATTCGTCCAATGCTCTCTTGCCAACCTTGGTAATATCTGATGCCGACTTTAAATGAAGCAATGCGCAGTCGTCGCTAGAGAACGCGCCAGATAATATCTCGGGAGAATGAGTGCACATGATGAACTGAATATTGCGTGGTTTTGAATATTGATTGAGCATGAACGTCAAAATATCACGGCTAACTGCAGGATTTAAGTGCAGTTCTGGCTCATCAAACAAAGCAATTCCACTATCAGAAACTGACTTTGCAACAATAAGGAAAGTGAGGGCGATATTTTTCTCGCCACTGCTTAAGCTGTCTAACTCTATAAGGCGACCTGTAGATTTTTCTTCTGTCATTACTGAAAGAAGACCAAGTTCATTCACATGTATTCTATTTAAACTTCTTCCTTTAAGGAGTTTAGAAAAGATAATTTCGAATTCATTCCGAACGGTTTCTTTTTCAGCGTCGTCTATGACAAGAGAGTTGATTATCAGGTTTTTTAATCTCTGATATTTTATTTGGGGTTGGGAATTGTGCATCTCTAGTTGTTGTTGAGCGTCGGGACCTCCCAACTGAAGAGTGGCCTCGCCCATTGGCAAGGCTCGGTCTGCCGGAAAATACGAAAATGTTGAAAGTGATGGTGGGAGTCGTTGGTCAAGAAAGCCGATAAGTGGACCGGCAAGCGGGTCAGTCACGGCTATTTGTCCCGACACCCCATTTAAGGCCACGCCGAGCGTCAGCGTTGGTTCGGCATCTAATCGGCCCAACAAACCCGTTAATTCTGATGTGGCAGCCATGGTTGCAGCAACCCCTTGTGGTGATTGCATAAATTGCACAAGCATTGCTGGATTGGAAAAATTCTGCCCAACCCTGGAAGCAACTAGATTTTGAACGACCTCGGGGAGAAACTGTTTGGCGATTTGTATTTCTTCTCTCGTCAAAGTGTATGTGCAACGTACATCTATCAGTTGAGATGGGTCTCTTGCTAAGCTGCTGAGGAACAATCTTTGTGGGAAATGAGGTGAAGCTGCACCTAGCGAAATAAGAACCTGTAGGGGCTCCTGCTGGGTCCTTGGAGCCGCAATTGCTTTCGCAACACGAATTGCTTGAAGGATTGTTGTCTTGCCGACACCATTTGGTCCCACGATCACGTTAATATATTGGCTTAATGATACACTAAGGTCAGAGATTGCTCTGAAGTTCTTTATAACTAAGTGGCTGATAAACATTCAGTTCCTCTGGCTATTCGCTTTACATACGAAGTTGCCTAGAAAGAACGCGACGTGCAAGTACAAGTCAATAGTTTTTACTATTAAATTTCGTAGGGGCGTGCACATTGATTTCTTTAAAACAGTAAAAATACAGGTAACATCCAATTGCGCTTGAAAGAAATGGTGCCGCTTCCCGGAATCGAACCGAGGACCCCATCATTACGAATTATATTCCGCAATCGTTTCAGACGGTTGGACAGCGTGGCACAGGATGGCGCAATTTAGGATAACATGCTGAATCAAAAAGGGTTTTCACCATTGCGGTGTTGCACACAGTCTCACCCGGTTGCTCCCGATCACACACCGTGACCCTACTAACGCCCTACCAGCCGGAAAAGACGATGCCCCCGACGAGGCCGGCGAACCAAGCGCGGACCTCCCCCCATCAACGGGTTTCACCAGATAGGCCGGGGAGTGGAGCTTACTGTCTCGAAGGTTTCCGATGCCGTGGCCCTCTTAAAGAAAGTTCACGGCAGCCCGTAAGCGTTCCTTACACATTGGCTGCGAGGAGACACCTATGGGGACAGTTATTGCAAAAAATGCAACAACTGGCGCGTGAAGTTAAGCTTGTCGAACTGCTCTCCGACGTCCGTTTGTCAGGATGGGCATTATCTGCTGTCTCTTATTAACGGCTTTCGACACTAGGTGGAAAAGATGATCATGTAGATGGAGGAGTCTCGCGGTCCAAGTGCTTTCACGCTATGCGTCTTCTTTGGGGCGGTTGGTGGAATGGTAGCATTCAGGATCGTTCGCCGAGCCGCTATTTGCATTGCGAAAATTAGCGATAACTTCCGACAGGCGGCAACTAAATGGGTAACCCATAAATTATTTGTCAAACTACAGCGAGAGCATTCGGAGCGCAGCTCGGATCATCGCCGATTAGGATCTAGGAAGGTATATGAAGGGTGATCATTCTAAAACAAGTAGAACTGAGGAGTATCCAACTCTTTCAGAAAGAAACTGGGAAACGCTATCGGTTTCATCTGCTATTTTTGCTCTGCTCAGTTTTTCAATTGCGGCAATCTGGCTCTTCGAAGAAGGACTTAATCAAGACGACCTGTGGAAGGTTCAGCTATTCACCCCATTCGGAGTGGCGCTCTTTGCTGTTGTTACTTACTGCACAGCTAACTGGCGCGGTAAGATCACTACACGTCAGGCCGATCTGGCCGCAAGTCAACTTCGCCTTTCCGAGCGAGAAAGCAAAGCAAAGCTTCTTCAGGAAGGCGCTAAACTTCTTGGAGAGATTGGGAAACCGTCGCATGTATCGGCAGGAATATCGACGCTGGCAGTATTGATCATGGGCGACGATGAGGAGTTCGCAGTGCAAGCGATGAACTTAATCGCAGATTTGATTCAACGTGAAATGAGTAACGCTCATAATCATACGCATCAGGAAGAGGCATTTCTCGTGCTCAAAAGAGGTGAAACCGTCGGTCGCCATTCGGACCGGGAGATACGATTTGATGCGAGCAACTCTGAAACACGATGGAAGATACTCCACGGGGTAAAAAGTGTGACCTATGTTGACGGGTTTTTCCTAGGTCTTGATGGCACGCTTGATTTGGCTGCTGAGAGTCAAAATTTTCGCAATGTTAAATTTGATGCTTGTCAAAACATTATATTCAGCTGGAAATTTGATACATGCAAATTTAGCGAATGCCATATTTCCAGAATACAAAATTTTTGGTCTTCAAGAGAACCCGAGATGTATCACGATTTTAATGATTGTGATTTCTCCAACGCGTTATTCGATGACGCTGAAACACTGCGATGGATATGTGGTCAGAATAACTACTTTGTTGACGGATGTTCTCCCGAAACGGTTTCTGGAGAGCTGATTGATTGGCTTGAATACTTTTCGATTGAGAAATATTCGCGAACGCCAATACTCTTTTAGCACCGGTTAGTTGTGCTAAGCCGCCCGCCTAGATATCAGCTGACCTGCCTAACACCGAGCTATTCACTTCAGCACACGTTTGAAAACTCTTTTTGGATTGCTGAGTTGGCCAAACATTGTTCGATAGCTCCGAGAGTATCAGAACGAAGCGGCTTCCCAAACCGTGGCGATACATGAACGACTTCAAAGCTGCCCCCCCCTATCCAAGAGGTCGTTTCGGTAATCCCACCAGGGTCCGTTCCATTTGTCACATGTTGGAGACGTGGTAACAAGAAATCCAAAACTGTCTTAGCGTTGCGTTCAGCTACTATCCATCGCCGCCGCATCTTATGTGCAACTGCAGCAGAGGTTCCACTCCCGCCAAAGATATCGACCACTAAGTCTCCCGGGTTCGTGGCTATGTGAATGACCCGTTCGAGCAGCAACTCGGGCTTAGGAGTCTCGAAAACTTCTCGGTCAGGAAACAGTGTCATGAGGTGTCGCTTGGCATCATCATTGGTCCCGGTATCTGATGAGCCCCAGACTGTGAATGGCACAAGGCCGCGGAGTTGGTGGCTGAAGAGTTTAAGTCGAGGTGAGCCATCACCTCCCTTCGGAAACCATATTCGCCCATCAGCAAGTAGAGTCTGAAAGGTTGTTTCTGTCGCATACCATGACCTACCGCGAGGCGGTCGCAAAATTCGCCCGGTCGGCGTGACAATTTGGTATTGCTGACCGCTCCGATAGCCCGGGGCGGTAAATGGTGCATCTACCCAAGGACCGCGAGGATCATCGTCCTTGTTAACTAGTTGAGCGGTATCCTTGGCGAGTAGGTTTCTAGACGTCTTCCACTTTCTCGGGCCATTCGGCGCATACACAAGTATGGTGTCGTGGTTAGTTGAAAAGGCCGCTCGCGAATCTCGAGTATTTTTTTTCTGCCACACGACTGATGCAACAAAGGCTTGCTCGCCGAAGATTTCGTCCATTACAGCCCGAGCACGATGCACTTCGGCATCGTCCAAGTGAACCCAAACACTCGCATCGTCCGCTAGAAGTGGACGAATTGCCATAAGGCGATCGCGTATCATGCTCAGCCACATCGACCGGTTCATTGTATCGTTATATTGACGGACACCCGCATTCGTATTGAAAGGTGGATCGATGTAAACTAGGCGAATACCACCCTCAAAGAGAGACGTACCTGTGTTCAGCGACTCCAAGACGTCTAGTCCATCACCAATCGCTAGAACGTTTGGTTTAGCATCAAGCGAGCACGCTCCAATGGTCTCGAACTTTAGAGAGTTTCGCATTCGATGGTCATTCGGTTGTACCCACTGATAGTCAGTGGACCCCGAGGCACACAACACTAAGTCCTTGTTCGGCCAAATGAGTTGTACGTCAGACATATTGATTTCCGGGCTAGAAGCTTGCAGACAACGAGATGGTGTCTATGCGAATCGGATTTATTTATGCACCATCGACCAGACAATGAAAAGGCTTGATAAATGGCCCAAAGTGCCAGATTAACGCGTGACGATAAATTTCCGGGAGCCGATTTGGATCATCCACCAATGAAGCCCTTTATCAGGTGGGTTGGCGGAAAGTCGCGCCTGCTTCCGCGCATCCTTCCCCACGTTCCGGCAAGTATAAAAAATTACTATGAACCTTTCCTCGGAGGGGGGGCTGTCTTTTTGGCTTGCGCTTCGCGTGTTTCCGGTCGAGCTTATTTAACAGACCTCAATGGTCATCTCGTGGCGGCTTGGATTGCGATGCGGGACCATCAAGCTGAACTACGTGCTTTGCTGGACTGGTATTTGGCAAATGACTCCAAGGAATTCTATTACTCCGTTCGTTTAAGCGCCCCAACTTCACTTGTTGAAAAGGCCGGACGCTTTCTCTACCTGAATGGCGTTTCTTGGAACCACCTTTGGCGCGAAAACTCTCGTACTGGAGCGATGAATGTTCCATGGGGTGACCGTCAATTCAAACGCATTGATGACATCACCATGACAACCGTAGGCAAGGTCCTCACGCGGGCAGACATCATTGCCACCGACTTCCGCGAAGTACTCCGCGGAGCCTCTGCCGGAGATTTTGTATACCTCGATCCACCCTATTTGCCGGTATTTTCTCGGCCGGATATTGAAAAAGAGCCCACAGCGAAGTTCAATAAATACACGGCTAAAACCTTTGAATTGCCAGATTTGATCGAACTCGCAGATATTTGCGCCGAGCTATCGCGGAAAGGCATCAAATGGATAATGTCTAATCGAGACATCGAAGCAGTTTGCGAACTTTTTCCAAATTCGGAAATCGTGCGATTCACTACTCATCGCGCGTTGGCAGCGCAGAGCAGGAGACAAGTCGAAGCGCACCAGTCGCCGGAGGCGATTATCATTGGGAGGGTTGAATGACCGCTCAACCAGTAGAATGGGTCCTCGTAATATATTACGGCCCCTCGGCACACCGTGCGACCTATGGACGACTGGAGGGCACGCAGTACACGAAGGATTATATTCAGCTCTCGCGAAAAGATGAGTTCATCGAAACCGTGGAAAGCCTCTTTCCGGTGCCTGCGAGCGGCGCGACATCAGTTCCACTCACATATAAATGGCCAACTGGAATGGCACCGGGCGAGCTGGTTTTCCGTTCTGCGGACCGACCTCACCTCAAATGGGAAACGAGCCTTGGTGCACCGCAGGCGTGGAGAATGTCCCCAGCACCGAGTGAAGTCACCGCTGAGACGATTCCGGGTGATCCTACGCGCTTCAAATCGACAGAGGCCGACGAGGAGCTTACACTGCTAAAGAGTCGGGGGGCCGGGCAGCCATATCTGATGGCAATTAAGTTGCGGGACGAGCCGACAACATTGCATCTGCGTGCCTATCTTGCGGATCCCAACGAAGATTTCGCGTGGGCCAACATCCAACTCGTCCCCCAAGATATTCAGACTCTCGTTGCGAAGACATCGCAGCAGTCAGCGCTGGCTTGGTCGATGTTTCAAAGCGGTGGAGTGGCACCTACCTCCAAGGTGAACGACGCATTGGCTCATCTCGCAGCATCCGAAAATTCGGTGTCGATGATCAGTACGTTCGAAGCTGACGCAGGCCTCGCGCTCGCTGCCTACTTGGAACATCCCGGTTATGGCCTATTTTTTGACCCAATCCGGAATCATGACGCGTGGTCGCAGCCCTTGCCGCTTCCTGTGAAAATCGTGTCATCTGTGGATGGTCTTTTGGAAGCGCTGAAAGCTCGCTTCTCGCCGCCATCTCAAGGAGATGCGGTCGCCGAAACTCTAGAGGTTTCTACTGAGCAGGTAGAGGCTTTCCGCGAACAGATCAAAAATAAAAACTATGAAGTTGACGATTCTTACGCCACTGCCAAAACGAGAGGCAGTGCTCAGAGGGCTTTTTCCGAAGAAGTAAAAAAAATATACGATTTTCGATGCGCAATAACTGGTATAGATACCAAGGATTTTCTTGTTGCTGCACATATAGTTCCTTGGAGTCAAGACAAGAGCATCCGATTAGACCCGTCGAATGGTATATGTCTTTCATTGATTATGGATCGAGCGTTCGAGAACGGATATGTTTTAATTGAAGACGACTTTACAGTTACTGTAGACTGGGAAAGGGTTGGAGATGATTTATCACTGGGAAGTTATCTCAAAGCATACGATGGGAAGAAGTTGAGCGCGCCTTTGCTTTATGCTCCACGGCCGGAATATCTTCAAAGAAGGCGGGAGCAAGTTACTTCGACTGCGTAAAGATCGCTGGCGTGTCGATAATTGACATACCGCACAGTGGAGATTGGTCGAATGGAGTTCAAAGTTACGATGCATATCGGCTATCCTGACACTTGCGTTGCTCATGTTGCATCGCTCACGCGTGCGCGGGTGTAGGATCGCGTTTCTTTTTGTTTCCCGGTGTTGCACATCGTAGGATAATATGTCATAACTATCTGATATTACTTGTCATTTTTAAAAACTCATATTACTTTGAGTTGAGGCCAAAAGGAGGTCTCAATGCCTAATTTACGTCTTACCCGCCGTGCGATTGATGAAATTCCATTTCCCGAGAGCGGCCAGATTTTTTATCGCGATACGCTGCTGACCGGTTTCGGTCTGCGCGTCGGTGCCCAATCCAAGGTCTACTTTGCCGAAGGGCAGGTGAACCGCCGGACGCGTCGTGTCAGCATCGGGCGGGCCGATGTGTTTGCGCCCGAGGTGGCGCGCAAGAAGGCGCTCGCGCTCCTGGGTGAAATGGCCGATGGGCGCGACCCTAATGCAGCCAAGCGGAAACAGGTTGTCGCCAAACTCACGCTGGTTGATGCCTTTGATCGCTTTTTCGAGGCCAGACCGCATCTCTCTTCGCATACGGTTGACGGCTACTCGCGTACCATAAAGCTTTATCTGAAGACGTGGCGGAAGCAACCGATCAAGGCGATCTCCCGCCAGATGGTGCTCAAGCGTCATCAGGATATTTCCAATGAGTCGGGCAAGACCACCGCCAACAACGTCATGCGGCACCTGCGGTCCGTCTACAATTTCGCTGCCGCCACCCATGACGATTTTCCGCCCAATCCCGTGCAGATATTGACGCAGGCGCGGGCGTGGCACCGGGAGCAGCGGCGGCAGACCGTCGTGACCGCGCAGGATTTGCCGCTGTGGTGGAAGGCCGTCAGGGCCGAGCCGGAATATTCCCGCGATTTCCTGCGAATGGCCTTGTTCACCGGCATGCGCCGGGGAGAGCTCTTGAAACTGCGCTGGGAAAATGTGGACCTGCAGGCGCGCACCTTGCATCTGCCGACAACCAAGAACGGCGATCCCCTGCATTTGCCGCTGTCGGCATTTCTGGTTGAGATGCTTGAGGATAGGTTCGAACGTTCGGGCGCATTGCCCTATGTGTTTCCCGGACCGGGGGAGCAGGGGCATCTTGTTGAAACGAAGAAATTCCTGCTCCGGGTTGTCACGGGTTCCGGCGTCAGCTTCACGCTGCATGATCTGAGGCGCACGTTCATTACTATCGCTGAAAGCCTCGACGTTCCCTATTACGCGCTCAAGCGGCTGCTCAATCACCGCGCAACTGGCGACGTGACGGGCGGCTATATCGTCGTCAATGCCGAACGGCTGCGCGGTCCGGTGGAACAGGTGGCCGAGAGAATACTTGAACTGGTAGGAGATGCAGCATGATCAGACCTATTCCCGTTGACGGCGACATATCAGCCGAAGCCGTAACCGCCGTTATCGATGTCCTGTTGTTGGCCATCATCCGCGCCTATCCTGACGATACCAAGGGCCGTGAGGCTTACAGGCGGCTCAACGAGGCCAAGAGCGCATTGTTCGGTATCAGGAGCCAGCGTGGGCGCAGCGTACACGATGATCTGCCTGAGTTGGTGCACATGACCGAAGCCTATATCCGCGAACGTGGCACCCCGCAGATCGGGAAGAATTACGAGTTGGCATGGCCGGATGGCGGCGACCATCACACGCCGCCGACCGTCTTGGCCCGGGAGGCAATCCGGGTCCGTCAGGCGGCCGATCCGAATTACCATCCGCACAGCGATGACAAGGCCGACAACCTTCAGGAGAAGTTCTGCCGCAACAAGGATGAGTGGCTGAAAATGGCCTATGGGCAGTCAGGCATGGCTGAGAGCGTTTTCATACTGAAGCTGCGCGAGCTTGCTGAACTGCTGGAGCCGCTGGGCGTCCGTGTCGACATGCCCAAGGAAGTTTTTCGCGGTGTTAATTCGGCGATTTAAACCTGTGGCTCGCCAGCGTCGCATGTGAATATTGGGAGGCTCCCAACAAAGGAGCCACCAATGACGCAAACCAGAAAACTGCTGACCACCAAAGAGCTTCCCGACATCACGGGCTTGAGTAAGAGCTTTTTCGACAAGGGTCGCCGTTTGGGCTACGGCCCGAAATTCATCCAAATCAAATCCGGCAGGCGCACAGGCCGGGTGTTTTACCGGCCTGAAGATGTCGAAAACTGGCTGACCTCCAAGGAATGCGTTCCGGTGGAGATGCGCTATGACTGAGAACCTGCAGCCGGACCCCAAGCGTGCCATAGCGTTCCTCTCCTGGTTGACGCAGGGCGCGCCATTGCATCTTGAACGCATGAACAGCGTCGGGCCAGAAATCCCCTTGCAGAAAACCTATGGACCGCACGAGCTTGGTTCTGCCGAGAAATTCATCGCCATGAACAATGGCGACGAATACCAGAGAAATAACTACTTCCTGCCGAACGGCGAGTTCCTGACCGGTAAACGGGCGAAGGCCAATCTCAGCGCCGTGCGGATTCTGCATTGCGATCTCGACGGCAAGGATTATCCGGGCTCGCCGGCGGAACAACTTGATACCATTCTCGGGTTGTTGACCGATCCAAAGCGCATGCCAAAGAATGTGCCACCGCCGACAGCGATCATTTTTTCCGGCGGCGGCTTTCAGGCATTCTGGCGATTGAAAGAGCCGATTGGCGTTGAGGAGGCGGCAGCACTCAACCTGGCGTTGCTTCAGGCCTATCGAGGCGAAGGCAACACGCACAGCCCGGCGCAATTGATGCGGGTACCGTTTACAGTCAACTGGCTCAACCAGAAGAAGCGGGATGCAGGGCGGGTGCCTGCGCGTGCCTATGTCGTCGAGCCGATCAACCTATCGCAACCGCCGGTTTGTTATGAGGTGTCGGATTTCAAGCTGAAGCCCGTGCGCGAGACTATGCCTGCCATCTCCGCGAAGGCTGGCAACATGCTCGACCCGGCAGACTTGCAGCCGCTTCCACTACCGGAAGATCTTTCAGAGATATTGCCGTCGGACCCCGACTGGGTGGAAGCGCTGGCGGACGGCAAGGCGCCACCCGGCAAATCCTATGGGTCACGCTCCGAGCTGGTGTTTGCCGGTGTTCTCTGGTTGTTGGGAAAGGGTGTCGCGCCGGGGCATGTCATTTCCGTTATCACCGAGCCGGAATTGAAGATCAGCGCGCATGTGTTGGAGAGCCCCAACCCCCTGCGCTATGCGCAGCGGCAGGTCGCGCGGGCCATGGCGTTTATTGCCGCCTGCCGGAAAGATTGGCCGCACGTGACGGCGGAGGGCCGCCCGGTCGAGAACCACCCCAACAACATCCGCTATGTGCTGACATTGCTGGAAGTCGATTCCCGGCGGAATCTCTTCATAAACGCGGACGAGATCACGGGCCAGGGTCTCGATGACCGTGACCTCAACGCTATCGGCGAAATCCTGTCCAGCCAATTGCTGCGGGACAAGCATTTCAAGGCGTCGTCCTACGCCGTCAAACGCGAACTGATCGCCATTGCCCATGAGCAGGCCTATCACCCGGTGATTGACTATTTCGACAGTCAGCAATGGGATGGCACGCCGCGCATCGATACATGGCTGCGGGATTATTGCGGCGCGGACGATACGGAGCTCAATCGCGAGTTCGGTGCCAAACTACTGGTCGCCGGCGTCAGGCGCATCAAGCAGCCCGGCGTCAAGTTCGATACGATGCTGGTTCTCGAAGGGCCGCAGGGTGTCGGCAAGTCACAGCTTGCGGCAAAGCTCGCCGTGCGCCGTGAATGGTTCTGCGGCAGTCTCGATCTGAAGAGCGATGACAAGACCAAGGCCGAACTTCTGGCCCGCGCGTGGATTGTCGAGTGCCAGGAACTGGATGGCATGAACAAGACCACCAGCCAGAGCCTCAAGAAGTTTCTCGGCACGGATACGGACAATTACCGCAAGGCCTACGATCACGACGCCAAACCCTATCGGCGGCATTGCGTCATCATCGGCACGACCAATGAGGATACCTATCTGCGCGACCTGACAGGCAATCGCCGGTTCTGGCCGGTGCGGGTGAAGACCATCGATATCGAACGGTTCAGCCGCGATGTCCATCAGCTTTGGGCTGAGGCGGTTGTGTGCGAGCAGGCGGGCGAGCCCATCACGTTGTCTCAGCATCTTTGGCAGGCTGCGGCGGAATTGCAGGCCGTGCGCATGGTGGAGGACTCCTTTGAGGTGGTTCTGGAAGGCTGGTTCAACGACCGGATAGGCCGGGTGTCATTGGAAAGCATCAAGCTGCTGCTCGGGTTCGAAGGTGGCAAAATGCTGCCAACGGAAGCACAGCGCCAGAAACGCATCATGGACCGTCTTGGCTGGGAATATGGTTCGCATCGGCTGCGTGATCTCGGGCAGACATCGAACGCGCCACGCAAGGGTTTTGCACGCGGCACCGAGGAAGAGCGAAAAGTGGAATGGATTGCCAAACGGGTGGATGGCGGCATCGCTGTGCTGGTTCGCCTTGGCGAGAGCGCCGATAATGACATGCCCTTTTGAGCGGGCTTGTAACCTGTAACTGTAACCCAGGCTGCCAAAAGGTGTGGCACCGGGCACCGGGGGTATGCCACTCCCCCCTACACCCCATATTTCTTTTGAGGCCAAGGTTACAGTTACAGGTTACAGGCCAAGGGCTTGCTGCTTGGGTGCAGGTGCCCGGCGCACGTGCTCCGACGGCCTCCGAGCGTGTCCGAGGCGGGCATGGCGGCGGCTTGGCCGCCAATACCGGCATTGCCTGCCTTATGCGCTCTGACGGCCCGTTGAAGCGCGCAGTTTGGTAGCGAGCTTTAAAAGCTACCCCATAAAAGCTTTTAACACTTTTGCAGCACGGCCAAGCTGTTCTTCATTCATGCCCGAAAGAGTCCGATGAATATCCGTAAGGATTCTTGCTCGTTCGCCTGTACCGGGAGCGGTGTCAGCTCCGAACAGAATTGACGCCGGTACGTCTAGTGCCGTCGCAATCTTATCGGCAGTTTCAAAAAGCGGTGCGGCTTTCCCGCGCTCGATCTTACCAATTGTCTCTTGGGAGACGCCGACCAGTTCAGCGAGACGCTCAAGCGTCCAGCCCTTTGCTTTACGGTGATGACGCACATTCGCGCCGAAGAGGCGTTGAAGTTCCATGCGCTCGAAAGAGCGATATGCAGCTTGCTAAATCCATAGATAGGTACTATGGATTCCTAAAAATAGGATGTATAAGTTCTTTTTTAAGAGAAAAATTATCTCAGGTTCTTGTAAACTTCATGATTGATCTCATACTTGAAATTGCATGCTGGCTCTTGTTTGCCTTTTTCTGCGGCCAACTGCTCATATTCATAGGCTTGGTATTGTGGGTGATTTGGACGGATGCCATCGAACCGAGATTGATTTCCTCAACCGAAATTGATCACGTAGCCAAAGGTATTATTGATAGCTATCCCGACCCGGAGCAAGAGGCTTTCGCCCGCCATGAGCGTGCATGGTACGGCAGCGACGGCGCGGAGGAGACCTATTGTTATCGGGTGCGGAAGGCTGTCAGGCGGCGGCTTGAAGGACGCTAAGGCGTCAGTCAAACAACGGACCGGTGCCCGTCGCCCGACCACGCTCCTTACGCTCGCGATCTTCCAGCACCTCGCGCCACATCTCATAGGTCGAAGCGACCATCCGTTCTAATTCCTCACGGGAGTAGAGTTCGACACCCTCGTCCGTGTGGAGCCTAACCGCGCGCCGATCATTGGACGGGTCGCCAAGCTGCACAATAGTCAACCGAACACCGGCAAAGTCCTCGTCAGCAGCTCGGATACGCTCGTGCATCATCGAGAATGCGAACCTTCGGCCCTCGGCGGTCAAGCCTCTAGTGCGGCGTGGCTCTACGAACAGGGCGCTCGCCTGCTCGTCGATGGCGACAATCATCGGCAGCCAGAAGGTGACTTTCTGCCCCATGCCCATCGACAGCGGGAAGAACTCCTGTCGCCGCCCGAATATCCGGCCAGAAGACGCAAGGTCGCGCAAGCCAAGAGCGACCCGCCGGTTGTGGGTAAACTCCTCATCCGATCTGCTGCGCTTCCGCAACTCAGCCTCGATCACGGTCCAAGGCGCAGGATCGGCTGCGCCTAAATCCAAATCAGGCTGGATGTTGAAGATGTCGGAATAGCAGGAACGGACAGGCTTGTAGGAGAAGCTTGAGAAACCGCCCTTCATCTGCTCAAGGCTCTTACGCTTCATGTCATCGCGCTGGGGGGCGATGCGCGCAAGATCAATGTCAGGCAAAAGGCGTGTCGTCACTGGGCGGCTCTCCTGCACTAGGATTAGTGCCGACCGATACTTTATGGTGGCGGAATCGGTCTAGGATCACATTTTCAGGTATCCGCATCCCAAAAGCAACATCTGTTCGTGCTTTGTCCACAACCGCTGACCACGGAGATTCCTTCGCGTGCGAGAGATCGACAAGTCGGCCGGGCGAAAGACGCCCGTATGATCTCATCACGTCAGACACGAGGTCTATGACTTCGAGGTCTGTCGGCTTGGGCAGGTCA
>NZ_JAIVFQ010000132.1 GCF_020829495.1 Nostoc favosum CHAB5714
AGATGGTGTTAGGTACGCATGACAAGCGTCAAATCATTGAGGAGCCGTGTGAGGTGAAAGTCTCATGCACGGTTTTGAAGACCAACGGAGTTGGTGACAATTCCGTTGAGTTTAATCACGCAGACAAAGAGCCATCGATGGGATTTAACCCTGCGATTGCATCAGTCAGCCTGGGGTCATGTCGCAAGTTTCAGATAAAACCCATCGGCGGCAGACCAACGGATTTCTGGCTGGAACACGGCAGTTTACTCGTGATGCACAGGAGTTGTCAGTCTACACATCTGCATCAGGTTCCCAAGACCAACAAAGTTGTTAGCACCCGTATCAATCTCACCTTCCGACCACACACTGAAGGACGGAGATGATTCTGGCAAGGCCAGTGATCATGTAAAATGACAGTTTCTTAGTTCATGTGTACTACTTGTCCCGGTTAAAAAGCAGTCAACAGGACGAAAAAAACAACTACCAATACAAGTCCTGTTGATTGCTGAACTGAAAACTACGTTTCTTTGATCTGTGTCTACGTAACTAACCTAAAAGGCGGTATGACTCAATACCCCAAGCTTTGCATTGCTTCAAAATACTGGAGGGGATATGAATATAATCGAAACCGATTCTCAAGGCAAACATCAACAAGAATGGTTAAATAGTGGGGTTGACGAAGAAATCTTTCACCTGAATGGGCGATCGCTCTACGGGACGTTACCCTACGAATATCTGCTCTACAGTCCCAAAATCTCCCGTCGCAATGATGGACGGCTCAGAGACAGGGACTTGAAGAAATACCAGCACATTGAGTTAGGCGGCTGGTGGTGCAGTGGAGTTGACCCCCTCAACAACTACGCCCTAATGATGTGGGGCTGCTTCAAACCCGACCATCCCCGACGCGATCGCCAAAAGATCCACAAGTTCATCAAGTACGAACACCCATACAGAGAAGAGACACGCGCCTTCTTCCTCTTAGTACCGAATCGCATCTGGGTGAAAGTTTCCCTACGTTGCGGCATTCCCATCACCGAAGAGGACTTACAACATCCTGGGGGTTTCTGGCACTGGGTCTGGAAACATAACGTACCAGTGACAATTGTCGAAGGTGTCAAAAAAGCGGGGGCATTATTGACTGCGGGTTATGCTGCGATCGCTATCCCCGGTGTCAATGCTGGATACCGCACACCTACTGATGAGTACGGTACTGCTATTGGTAAACCCTCTCTGATTCCAGACTTGAAACATTTCGCAACACAGGGGAGACAGGTTAACATCTGCTTTGACCAGGACAATAAACCTGAGACTATCCAACGGGTGAGAACTGCTATCAGTCGCATGGGACGGCTGCTGGTAAATGAGGGCTGTTCGCTGCGGGTGATTGATTTACCTTTTGGCCAAGAGAAAGGGGTTGATGATTTTATCGTCGCCAAGGGTCAGCCAGCATTTGACGCACTCTACAACACTGCCGTTGCACTGGAGTTGTGGGAGATTAAGCTGTTCACTCTACTGACTTACCCGCCAGCGATCGCACTTAACCAAAGATTCCTCGGACAGCTTCTCGTAAGAGAAGGTGAAAAACTGATTATCCTCAAAGCTCCCAAAGGTACTGGTAAAACCGAATGGCTTGCAACTGAGGTGGCGAAAGCACATGATCAAGGGAGACGGGTATTAATCATCACCCATCGCATCCAGCTAGGTGAGGCGCTGTGTAATCGCTTCGGTGTTAACTATGTTACCGAAGTCCGCACGAATGAAACAGGCACATTGTTGGGATACGGGGTGTGTGTGGATTCGCTGCATCAGGAAAGTCAGGCGCGATTCAACCCTAATGACTGGTCAAATGATGTGATTATTATTGATGAATGCGACCAAGTATTCTGGCATTTGCTTAACTCTGGTACGGAAGTGCAAAAGCGGCGTGTGTCCGTTCTAAAAAACCTCAAGCAGTTAGTGCAGAATGTTTTGGGGAGTAGCCAGGGAAAGATTTACCTATCAAGTGCCGATGTTTCTGACACAGATGTAAAGTATGTTTTATCACTCGCTGGAGAATATCGAGTTAATCCATTCGTCATCGTCAACAATTATCGGCACGTAGCTGGAAATTGTTACAACTATTCTGGCAGTAACCCGAAGAATTTGATTGCAGCATTGGACAAAGCCATTGCCAAAGGTGGGCATCATTTACTCTGCTGCTCTGCTCAGAAGGCAAAATCCAAATGGGGAACCCAAGCACTTGAGGAACGTTTTCGTCGCAAATTCCCTCACTTACGAATACTGAGAATTGACAGCGAATCTGTTGCAGACCCCTCTCATGCTGCTATGGGGTGTATTTCTCACCTGAACGAAATTCTGACCGAGTATGATTTAGTTATCGCCTCACCCAGTCTTGAAACTGGGGTATCCATCGACATTGAAGGACACTTTGATGCTGTTTGGGGGATTTTTCAGGGAGTGCAGCCGGTTAACTCCGTGCGGCAGATGTTGGCAAGGGTTAGGGAGACAGTTGACCGTCACATTTGGGTGAGAGAGTGGGGGATGTCGGTTGTAGGGAATGGCTCTACATCCATAGGAGGATTACTCAGAAGTCAACACGTCGCCACACAAGCGAACATTGCACTGTTATCGGCGGCGGACAATGACGATTACAGCTTTGTTGACCAAAATTTTCAGCCCGAATCCCTACAGACTTGGGGCAAGCGTGGTTCTGTGATTAATGTAGAAATGCGGCGTTATCGAGAGTCTGTACTTGCGGGTTTGGTCGAAGATGGGTACACCGTTATCGATGCCGACGATGCATCGGATGATGAGAGCGGGGCAGTAATCGAGTCGGTCAAGGCGGCAAGTGAGCAATTGTATACTGCGGAGTGTAAAGCGATCGCTAATTCTGTTGAAGTCTCCCCAACCGAACTGAAGAAGCTGCAAGACAAAAGGGCGAAAACCAAAACCGAACGACATCAGCAGCGCAAGGCTGAATTGTCCCGTCGCTATGAAGTTGAAGTTACGCCTGAGCTTGTCGAGAAAGATGACGATGGGTGGTATCCTCAACTGCGGATGCACTATTATTTGACACTGGGGCGGGAATTTCTGACGAACCGTGATGCTAAACGGGCGAAATTGCAGTTAGAAGCAGGGGAAAATTCGATTTGGAAGCCTGATTTTAACAAGGGGCAGTTATTACCTGCTGTGTTGTTACTGGAAAATCTCAATCTGTTACAGTTTATTACACCAGACGTTCAGTTGCGGGGGTCTGATGAGAAGATGCTCGAGTTTAAAGTGCTGGCTGTAACACATCGGCACGTTATCAAGAATTACTTGAATGTTTCCATTTCTGAAAAGCACACACCGATAGCGATCGCACAGAAATTACTTGCGAAGATTGATTTGAAGTTGGACTACGTTGGTCGGTTGGGTAAGCGTGAAAATCGGGAGTGCGTTTACCAGTTTGTTACCCCTGATGATGAGCGTGATTCGATTTTTAGGCAGTGGTTAAATCGGGATGAAGCATTAAATCGTGAGTCGGTGTCAGGCAGCAATAATATAGTGTTACCGACACAAGGCATTGACACAACCTCCCAAATATTAGAAGAGGTAGTGTCCAGTCCCCAAGGACAAACCTGGAAAGGGCTGAAACTGAAATTGCAGCAAGGCTTGGACAGTATTGGCTCTTCCTACAGCGAGTTAATCTCCAAGGTTGGCGAGGCTATTGGGGTGGCTGATGGGGAGCCGTTTTGGAATGGATACGTCGGGCAAGTGGCAGGTTTGGGTTAACTTTGGGAGCGGTTGTACGTCTGTGGTGTGCGATTGGCTTTTTGCTGTGTAGGTCAGAGTAGTACACTATTCCATCAAAACCGTTATTGTGAGTCAGTTATTGTACAGTTTCCTCTTTTGGAAGCAAATAATCTCTATTGCCTTGCCCTTGAAAAAGACAATTGTGTGTTTGTTATCTTCTGAGTCGCTTAAAGTGACAAGTTTTGTTCTGCTCATTTTTCCCATCTCAGAGACGGTATTCTCAAAGAAATACGATTTCTGTCCACAGTCGCAATAAAATGATCATGGAAACACGGTTCTTGCCATTTTAAAAGCCAGGATAAATACCCCCAAATACTACCATGCTCTATGGAATGGATATCTGGGTCATGTTGTTATCCCGCTTGCTGATTTAACCAAACTTCTAAATCCGCCACTACAGAAAAATCTAATAACGCCTCTCCTATAATAGACAATTGCTCAATAGATAATCCTCGAACTCGTTCAATCAACGACGCATCAATTTCACCAAGACGACGATTTAGTTGACGTATAATTAAATCCTGTTGTCCTTCTTGTTTCCCTTCTTGTTTCCCTTCTTGTTTGGCTCTTTCGCGGTCTTGCTGATAAAGTGGTTCTAATCGCATAATTAACTCCCTATCATCTGATTCTAAATTTTGATTAATTCTTAAATTCTGGCGCAGGTTGTAAACTAATTCTAGCGTTACTTGCTTGTATGGGTGATTCAATGGTAGCTTTGATAATTCTACAATCGCCTGTGACTGCACACTTCCCCTGCCAAGAATTCTTAACCACAACGTGTCTGGTGTTTGTGGTAATTGATGTATGGCTACAATTGCTGTCCGTAGAGCATCACCTAAAAAGTATACTCCTGGCAACCACCCCGATTTCTGATTAACATTAAAGCTTGATAGTAATGCTGGGGATGCAGTTGGAGTTAGAACCCATAGTTTCGGAATATCTGACTCTTGGAGTCTAGTTTTATTCGCTTTAGCGTCTCGTCGTAAGAGAGCTTTTACTTCTAATAATTTTTGAATACAATCACAAATTTCATCACTAGAAGCTGCATTGCGAAATGGTTCTAATATTGCCGGAAATTCGGCAAATCTTCCCAGTAGCCCTAGCACTTCTAAATTAGAGCTTTGCTGTGCTAAAGGAGTAAATAATACATCAATTTCTTTGATTTCTCCTGATATTTTTGATGATGACTTTACTTACCCATAAGGTTTTAACAGTTCTTCGAGATAATCTTTGGCAAATTCGTCATGTACAAATCGAGTCATTCAATTGGGTTATTAAGAATTAATTTGAAGTGATTAATAATATTTTATCTGTATTTACAACCCATTTTAATCACGCCTCAAATTTAAGCCGTGAACGGTTACGTGTTTCACGCTGTTTCGCAATCGGCTACAGAATGCGCCCAGCAATTATGGCGGTATCGTCCTGATGTTCCCATGTACGTTTGGGTGGCTCCACGTCCTCCATTTGGTTATGCAGAAACCAATGCGCGACGCATCAAGGAAAGGATTCTCCAAACGAATGAAATGACCGCTTTTCTGATTCGCATTAACCGCGAGACAGGGAAACGTGGTGCAGAGAAGGATTGGGCATTGGATGCTTCTTGCCAAATTGAAGCACAGCGCAATTGGTCTATCAATAATCTTCGGTCTGATTTGCGTTAGCGGAGCTTAACGTAGTTATCGCTGTTGGAAGAAATGGGGAATACAATTATTCCTTTGGGCGACGGTGGTGATGAAGGAACTTCCCGGTGGATGAAGGCGGGTGGTATTGCTATCGATTCGGAGCATTATCGCAAAGTTGCCAATGCCAAAGATATTGATAGAAGAACTTATACCAGTAGGCAGCATCAGGATTATCTCAAGCCGGAGGAGGTTTTGGAGTGTGAGAAGTTCCGCATACAGGATACTTACGGGATGTCCGTAACCCCGGATTTGGTTGAGAAAGATGACGGGGGACGGTTAATTAAAAAGATTGTGGCACTTGAGGCGATACTTGCTCAAACCGGGGAAATGATTACTGATGAACAGGGGCGAGAATTTATTCCACCGCCGGCTATTGTTGCCGAACGCGATAAATCGGAACGGGAGCGATTAGCCATTTGCACTGACTGGAGCAATCATTCTACCGCGTGGCTTATGCGTCATCGGCTTGGACTCAGGGCTGTGCTGATGGATCTGATGGCTGGGGTTGAGATTAAAGGCGATGAAGCGATGATTCAGGCTTTGGCTGACTTCTCAAAACGCAATGCATCTCACGTTAAAGGCATTCTTAATCTGACCATCCCGCTATCGGAATCTCCAGTTTGGATTTTGGGGCAGTACCTCTGGCAACTGGGTTTGTCTACTGAGTCAAGAAGACCAATGGAGGATGGGCAGAGGGTTCGGTATTACCGACTGAATACTGAGGATGTCGAGTTTATCCAGAATGTGTTGGATTATCGGCAGAGGCAACGGGAGGATAGGGAACGGAAGCGGCAAGAATCACTTGAGCTTCAGGCGGCTTATGCGGCTAGGATACAGGCTCAGTATGGAATTAATCCGCCGTCTACACCCCCAAAACATGAAGATGGAGATAATAATCGGGGGGTATGGACACAGAGGCAGAACTCAGTGATTCTTGGTGGGAGCGAGTTAAATATTACGCTCGATTGGCGATTGAGCGGGTGGAGGATGGAGTTGACAAGGTTAAGGAATTACTTAGTACCCTGACAATTGATGAGCGTTGCGGTGTGATGCTGGAGTTTGAGGATCTTGACCCTGACAAATTTGCTCAATTGGTGACAGATGCGCCGCAATGGACTGAATGGATGGCGTGATTTGCTATTTGATAAGATCAGTTGACTGTTAATTCCTCAAGCATCATTTCAGTGTTGAGTGTAGGTGAACAGTCCTGTAATATCTATTGCTTCATTGATTGACTTATTTTTGAAGCCCAGTTAATTCTGAAACTTCAGAGTCTGGCGAAATTTCCGATGCTTCGTCACTATCAACCTTTAAAGAACGCAGTAATTCCCGAACTACATCGTTAAAGGGTCTTCCTGTTCTTGCACAGTATTGTGACAATTTCTCTCTTTCTGTTGACGTGAGATTTACTGTCAATCGTTTAACTGCCCATTTTTTATTCACCATTTGCTTTTTATACTCCCCTATCACTTTTGTCACAGAATCTTCGTCAACATCAATGAGGTTAATTTCCGATAGACGTGCGGAAAAAATAGCGTCAATGGTTCCCTCTTCGTATCGCACTTCTACGAACATATCGTGGGAACAATTATCTGCTGGAGACATTTCTCTTACTTCAACAAAATTAGATCCAGCGCGGATGCAACTGATTTCTGGGTTCGTTGATACGTATTTGCGATTGGATGTCACAGAAGAACAAGCCTTTCAAACGGTTGTCGATACAATGGGGTTAACACAGAGGGAAGAAGTTATGGAGATTGTTACTAGTTGGGAACAAAAAGGCGCTCAACGAGCATTGGAACAGGTAGCAGTGAATCTACTGCGCGAGGGTATGGCAACTGATGCAATTGCGCGAGTAACAGGGCTAACATTGGAGTGAGTACAGCAGTTACAGGTACAGATATCTCAATAAAGTCAACCTCAGTAAATGTTCTATTGTGATGACAGAAACTTCAGACAATTTTTTTCAAGCAATCGGTATTATTTATGGTCAATTAATATTAAACAAAAAACCTTACACCCTGACAGTTTTGGATAAAAACTATCAGGTGTTCTTTAAAAATCCCAGCAAAGCATTACCAGCAATCGCAAAAGAAATAAAAAACTCTGGTAATATTTTAAGGTTGTTGGTTTATCCAAATATCATCTATAACCCAAGCAAAGAAGATCCACATATTCAATTTCAGATTGTTGCTTGGTCATCGATAAGTGATGAACCAAATGGTCTTTTTAGAGAACTGAAAGATTTGGAATTTCTCCTTTCTGGATTATGGCAATTCATTCCAGGTTGCAAAACCCCATGCCTGACCGTTTTCAAAAATTATATGGAAGATAAGGCGGAAAATCTAAATAAATCGGATGTCTTCAAACGCAACTCGATTTTGAAGCCCATACACGTACCTCTGTTATGGGATGATTCTCTTGGTTCGCCAAATAATAATCCCAATTCAATGCCTGAAGACTTTACCAAGCCGCCTTATATCAGTATAAAAGCTAGATTTTTACCGGGTAGGAATTTATGGGAATTTGATAGTTTACATAAAGATGCCTGTTCAGCAACATCTGAACATATTTAAACTTGACTAATAAGCGTAGAAAATATGATGTGATTAGGACTTAGGCATTGTACATAAGTACTCCGATGCTCTGTTTTTAAGCTCGGTTAGGGCAGAAAAAAGGCTGCTTGCCATCCTTAATTGGTAAGAACGGCTAAGAAATATGTAGACAAACGAATTGAACAATTGGAAAAACAGTAAAGTATAGGTATAGGTATAGGACTCCTATTTGATTTTTGAAAAAAACTCAGTACACTAATCTTCTAGAATGCTGTTGCCTCTTGCGTTTTGTCTTTTGCCTATCTACGCAAATAATTTCAGTAATCAAATCGGATTCCTATAGTTTTGTCCAGAAATTAGTTTACTGTTTCAAACCCGGATAGAGCATCTAAACTTCGTTTCAACTCCTGCTTTAACAATTCCTGGTAAGTCTTTTCTCTGATCATCATCTGCTTATAGAGCATCTGCAAAAACAATGCGAGCTTGTTCACGGGACATCTGCTGCACTTGATCAGAGAAAGTTCTAAGGCTAAATTCTTGTTCTAAAGATAATTCAATGGGTTGATTCATCGCTTTTATTACTTACTCTTTTATTTGGGTTTGCTTATGTAAGCAAATATTGCTTTATATAAATAAATGTTACGATAGCTTTACAAAAACCAAAGGGGTGTAAACCGTACCAGCGTAGGTTAGAAATGCCGTATCTGCTGCTGAAAACCTTGATATCACTCCATTATGGCAACCCAAGTAAAAACCTAAGTTCTCAATTTTCCTAGTTTGAGGTTTTTAAAAGCATTTTTAGCCTCTGCTTGCGGCTGGCGATCGCCTACGGCGGGCGAAACAGCGCCATCGCTCAAAAGAAGAGATGGGCGATACAATTATTCCTTTGGGTAAGGGTGAAAAGCGTATATCCCTGGTATTCCTAGATGAAAGGGTGCGGGGTTGCAGGTTCGGGTGTGGGGAATTAAGAATGTCTTGAACTGCTTGACGTACTCGCATTTAATTGTCTGAAACACACTCAGCTATACCCTACCCCCAACAAGATAGCCCTGACAAGGTTTCACATGAGTCTTCGTGCCATTCCCCCATGATTCAGTAATACCAATTCTTCTTTCATTAGGCAACAGATGCAATTTCTGAAAATGCTACTAATTTAAATTTCTTAATTGCGAATTCCTTTCTTTGTATAAGTCATACCTATATAATCCTTGAGAAAGTTTCCTCAACTCTGTGGGATTGCTACTATTACATCACAGTAAAAATAATTTACCAAGTCATAGCGAATGAGGGTGCGGTTTTGAAATCCCAATTAACTAATCATCGGGTCGATTTACAAGATTGCACTATTTTTTATCAGCAAAGTAGGTTGGAGTCGAGTTCAATCCCTATCCTATTTCTACACGGTTGGGGAATCTCTACTGAGCCTTATCAAGAAGTACTGAAACTACTAGCACAGCACCATACTATAATTGCTCCTGACTTACCTAGTTTTAGGAGATCAACTTACTCTGGGCTACTTCCCGATTACCTTAGCTATAGCAAATGTCTCCTTTCGTTTCTGGAAGTTTTGGATTTACAACAATTTCATCTAGTAGGACACTCATTCGGCGGAGGTATTGCCATTACTTTATCTACACTTGTTCCACAAAAAGTCAGAAGTGTAATTCTGATAGATAGTACTGGAATTCCTACGCCATCTATACCGGAGATGATCCCGCGAAGGGCAATCGAAATGACCGCTCAACTGTTTCTCCCAAGACTCAGGTTGAAATTAGTTGATATTCCTTTGGTTTTCTCCTACAACTTGTTGTTCAACACAGTAAATGTCATTCAAGGATTGCTAATTTCTTTATACGAAAATATCAACCATCTGCTACCAAAAATCCCAGCTCCCTGTTTGTTATTATGGTCAGAAAAAGACCTAACTACACCATTAAGTAACGCTCAAAAAATGGCGGCAATTATTCCAGACTCTAAATTAATTACTGTAGAAGAAGGTTTCCACGAATGGGGACTCTGGTATCCTGAGAAATTTACATCACTCATATTGGATTTTATTTGTCAACTTGAGCAATATTGATACAGCTTGAACTGGGGCAAAGTACAAGCTCAGTCTCAGTTGTTCCCCCTGCCCTCCGCCTTGATTTTATCCAAACCGATGCGGCAATTAATCTGGGTAATTCTGGCGGGCCTTTGCTCAACGCTCAAGGACAAGTAATTGGCGTTAACACAGCAATTATTGGCAAAGATCGCGGCGACGCTTTGGGGACTTCCATCAAAATTGGAGATGTCCACACCTTGAGTTCTAACTGTGCTTGAGTCTCAAGCCCTTAAATACTGATTAGACAGCCAGGGGTCTGTCTGCAAAGGCGATTTTATAAAGAATTTTTAAGAAATTAACATTCTTCAGAAAAGGAAAGACCTAATGCTGAAGTAATCATGTCGAAACCTAATTATTAGTTTTTCAATTTTTTGGAGTCGAGGATAATGTTGAAGTTCACCTGTTTCATGATTGTCGGGGCAGTATTGTCGATTACTGCGCCGACTTTTGCTGAAAGTCGTGCGGTTAATATCAGTATTGGCAGTATTGGTGGTTCTTTAGATAATGCCGCTTTGAGAACAGTTCGTCAGATTATTGGGTTTGGGGTAGGCACTGGCACTGTTGATAAATTCATTGTATATAGTCCCAGGAATGGTTTTCCTATTCCCATCGAAGGAGGTTTATCTGCTTGTGCTGAAGCTGGCTTCGGCATCAGCAATACAAGATTTAATGCTTTTATCCAGGAGTTGCGTTCAATTAATCCCAAACCAGGGACTTTCTACAATGTAGAACTTACCGCAAGCTGCAAACAGAAATAAGACGTTTGCACTCAAGCGCGGTAGGATGGGCTTCGTACCTCAGCCCATCCATCGAGTTCCCTCTGAATCCAGTTAATAAATTTTTAATAATTAATATCTGGCATTCGGTATTAATTGTTATAAGTAGATTCAATTAATAGCCTAAAATAATGCCTATTTCTATATAATAATTATTATAATCCGAGGGAAAGACAAAAAGCATGATTGACCACGATCGTCTTTTCAAAGAATTACTATCTACGTTTTTTGTTGAGTTTCTTGATTTATTCCTGCCTCAAGTAGTCAGTCAAATAGACCGTGATTCCATTCAGTTTTTACCCCAAGAAGTGTTTACTGATGTCACCTCTGGGGAAAAGAAGGAAATTGATTTACTGGCTCAATGCCGCTTCGAGCAGCAAGATACTTGTTTTTTAATTCACGTTGAAAATCAGTCCTATACTGAGACAGCCTTTGCGAAGCGGATGTTTAAGTATTTTGCGCGTCTCCATGAAAAATATGATTTGGCGATTTATCCCGTTGTGATTTTTTCTTTTGATGAACCCAAACGGGCCCAATCTCAAAATTATCGTGTCACCTTTGGCGAATTCAAGGTGCTGGAATTTCAGTTTGCAGCTATTCAATTAAATCGCTTAAGTTGGCGAGATTTTCTCACACAGCCAAATCCGGTAGCAGCAGCACTGATGTCAAAAATGAATATTCGCCGTGAGGAACGTCCCCAGGTAAAAGCAGAATGTTTGCGACTGCTGGCGACGTTAAAGTTATCGCCAGCACGTATGCAATTGATTTCGGGCTTTGTGGATACGTATTTGCGGCTCGACGATACTGAGAAACAGGTCTTTCAAGCGGCAATCAGTACAATGGGATTAGATGAACAGGAGGAAATTATGGAGATTGTAACCAGTTGGCAACAGGAAGGCGCTCAAAAAACGAGAGAAGAGATTGCATTGAACTTATTGCACGAGGGTCTAGCTATTGAAGTAATTACACGGGTAACAGGTTTAACATTGGAGCAAGTACAGCAGTTACAAGCAAAGGTGTCTCCAGGAACTTAATCTCAGTAGACATTCGTGTATCCTCGTTGAGGTGTCAATTGAAGGAAAGAGTTTTTTAAACCTTTAAAAAAGCATAAATCTTCTATGCCTCGAAAAACCCCACCTTTATCCCATTCTACTCTTGAAACTCCACTAAAGCTGAGGTAATATTTGTTCCTTGCCTTCGCTTTATTTGTAGATGAGTATGAACTGTTCAAAAAGATTTTAGAGAACTATGCCAATTAAAAAACGCATTGAGCTTAGTCCGGGATGTTTCCTTAATCCCGCAGATAAAAAGATAGTTGTCAATTTAGCTAGTGAAGACATTTTAACTTTAATCACCCAAGAATTAAAAACTCGTTACTCCCCAGAAACTCAAAAACAAGTAATTGAGGAGAGTTCCCAGTTGTTGCCTGATTTCGTGCTTCAAGAATTATTAAAGCGCCAACAGCAGGTAGTAAACGTTAACCCCAATACCTTGATAGTGGTTAACTGTCAAATAGCAGAGGTAGAGGTTGATGACTTGGGATTTGATTTAAATGTCGAAGCATATTTTGTCATTACAGATACAACAGGTCAAAATCATTTTCGGGCTAATAAGATAGTCCTTTGGTCGAATATATGGGGTGATGAACAACGGCTTTTTGATTTAGAAGATGAGCTAGGCGACCAATTCTGGACAAATTATCAAATTCAGTTGCTTTTTGATGAAAAAAATCAGCAAACAATTGAACTATCAGTATCTCAAACAGATGATTATACAGCAAGGTTGGAATTTTACCCATCACTGAAAATGTTTTCACCATCTATAGTTCCAAGAACGGATAATGACTTTTAAAATTTTCAAATCACATCAGAACTAACAGACTCCTTATAGGGAAAACCACAGTAAGGACAGAAGCGGAATTTCACCGACGTAATCGGTTCGTTACACGAGGCGCAACTATTACGTAACCCAGTCCCGCACAAAAAACAAAACTTGGAGCGCGGCGACAACCAAATATCTTCAAGCGTTGTTCCAGGCTGCCAACAGTGGGGACAAAATTTGAGAACATCTGATGCCCCAAGAGCAACACCACGAACAACCGCATCTAGGTACTCAGATGGAATCTGCAATGCGATGGCTAACCCACGCTGAATGAGTGCTATTGAGCTTAGTAGTCATCCCTCGTTCAATCTTACCTAAACTTTGAAGATGAATCCCTGCCTTTAGGGCCAGTTCAGTTTGACTTAACGAAAGACTGGTGCGTATTCTTTTAACGTATTCTGCCAGCGATTCTTGGGGTTGAGGGGTGTTATCCATGATGAAGTATGTATTAAAATATATGCTTAGTTATCTTAGTTAAATATTGTTTTTTGAAAATTATACACTGCTTTTAGTCCGAAAATAGGTAAAATATGACAACTACATTAGCACAAGTTGCTACAGCATTTCTCTCACGAGATGGATTAGCTATTAGTACACTTAAATCTTAGGAGCAAACGCTACTATCTTTGCTCAAAGAGCATGGCGGAACACCTGTAGAATTAGTAGACCGTCAACTACTTAAGGATTATCTACAAAGCTTAGATGACTTAAACTACACAACCCATAATCGCCATCAAGCGATAATCAGCGCTCTGTTTAATTTTGCTGTAGATTCCGGCTACATTCAATCAAACCCAGCTAGCCGTTTAAGTCCCAGGAAACCGGAACGAGAACGGGGAGAACACAAGACAGACGAGATAATACGCTATCTCACGCCATCACAGTTAGATATTTTGTATACAAACGTCAAAAAATCTAATGCCAGACTGGAGACAATAGTCCGCTTACTGCATCGAAGTGGAGCCAGGATTGGAGAATTACTCTCCTTAGAGCTAGCACACATAAATATGGAGCAACGCAAGTTCCAAGTTGTAGGTAAAGGTAACAAACAACGCTAGTGTTTAATGCGTGAAGATGCGGAAATTGCTTTACAAGACTATATCAAATATTATCGCCACTCCGCATCCAAGGCATTATTCACCGCCCAGCACCCAACAACTAAAGTCATAACACCAGTAAGTTATGAAGCCGTGAGCGCTGATTGGAGAAAAGTAATTAACCAAAGCCATGAACTGAAAGGCATTCGTCTGCATGACCTCCGCCATACATTTGCGACTGAGCGGGTGGGACTAATGGCGATTGAGGAGCTACGAGCGCTGATGGGGCATGAAAATATCCAAACTACCTTACGCTACCAGAAAATTACATCTTCACGAGCCGAATCAGTAGCTAAGTCAGCTTTAGATAACTTGGTAAAGAATATATAACTTGTTTTCTCACTATGTGGGGTAGTGTTACGGAAGCTGCGCCCAGGGGCAAACTAAACAGTTTAGTTTAGAAAAGAGACAATTTTATTGGTATGAACGCTTCCTTGAAAAGTACCGAATTTTCTTTTGGAGTTGGCACAGTGA
>NZ_JAIVFQ010000133.1 GCF_020829495.1 Nostoc favosum CHAB5714
TGGTTAATTTGATGGCTGGTTTAACTGCTTATACCTATTTGCCTAAAAAACCTTCGATTGATATTTACCCAAAAGATTTGCCTGCACTACCTCCTGCTATTTTTTAGTTCCGTCGAACTCACGTTAAGTTAGTTGTAAAGTAGCAGCCACTCGTCAAAAATCGGTAGACAAGAGCGATCGCTTGTAGGCAGATTTACTACAGCAGCTTGGGAAGTGCGATCGCCCTTCAAAAACTCTTGGTACAAAAGTGCGATCGCTCTATCATGCTAGTTTTAGTAATTGCTTCAGGAGCAAGCTATACGTCTCTATCTGTTCCTGGAGAGCGATCGGATTCTACTGTTATTTCCGGAGCTTTTTTAGGTTTTTGATTTTTTACTTCGACATTTTGATGACTTGATGCATCAGATTTGATGTCAGGGTCTCTATCTGTTCCTGGAGAGCGATCGGATTCTACTTTTATTTCCGGAGCTTTTTTAGGTTCTTGATTTTCCATACATTTTTTGCAGTCAATTTGTATAATAATTAACCATTACATGGGCATAATAGCATCTTATTCTCTCTCTACTGCACCAAGAGCTTTTAATGTGTTTTTCTGAGGAGTTGTTAAACCAATTGCGTTTTTAATATTCATACCTTCGTATGGTCTGTCAATTCTGATTGTTTTTACACATTCACCTGTTTCAACATCCCAAAGCTTCATGGTCTCATCTTCGCTGCTACTAACTAACACGGGGCTATTAGGACTAAAGGCAATTGACCGTACTGCTTTGTGGTGTCCCTGAAATGTTTTGAGAACAACACCTGTACTAATATCCCACAGTTTAACAGTCTGGTCGTCACTGCCACTAGCTAAAATTTTGCCATCTGGACTAAAAGCAATTGTTCTAACTCGATATGTGTGACCTTGCAACGTTTGTAGACATTGCCCCGTATTCACATCCCACAGTTTAATAGTTTGGTCTCCACTGGCACTAGCAAGGATATCCTCGCTCTGAGTGAATATAACAGATAAAACCCAATCACTGTGACCTAACAATGTTTGTAAACAAATTCCTGTACTTACATCCCAAAGTTTGATAGTGTTGTCATCGCTACCACTTGCTAGAATTTTACCGCAAGAGCTAAAAGTAATTGTTTTTACTTCACCAATATGTTCTGGCAATGTATGCAGGCATTCTCCCGTATGCCAGTCCCAAAGCTTTACCGTTTGGTCACGACTACCACTTGCTAAAATTTGTGCATCTGGGTTGAAGCTAACAGAATGTACCCAACTATCGTGTCCCCAAAGAGTTTGAAAACACTCTCCTGTGTTTGCATCCCAAAGTTTGATAGTTGTGTCATCGCTGCTAGTTGCCAGAATTGGGCTTTTTCGCGGATTCCCAATATCCTCATTTGACGTTACGCCTTTCCCATCTGTGTAACCATTTCGGTCTTTAGGAGCAAAGGTCACTGATGAGACCAAATTAGTATGCCCTTGTAACGTTCGCAGGCATTGTCCCGTCTCAACATCCCACAATCTCACCCGTTGGTCTTGGCTGCTACTGGCCAATATTTGACCATCTGGACTAAAAGCAACAGATAATATCCAATTAATATAGCCATCCACTGTTCTCAAACATTGTCCCGTGCGGATATCCCATAACTTCATCGTTTGGTTTTCACTAACACTCAGCAAGGTTTGACCATCCGGATTAACAGCAACTAACCAAATGCGGGAAGCGTAGCTATCACCTAAAAGTGAATTGCTATGCTCATGCAAAGTTTGCAGACATTTCCCTGTTAGCACATCCCATATTTTAACAGTTTTATCCTCGCTCCCCGTCACCAGTGTTTTACCATCTGGGCTGAAAGCAACTGCCCATACAAGACTGTTGTAGTCTGGCAATGTTTTTATACACTCACCACTGGCTAAATCCCAAAATTTGACCGTTGTGCGATCGCTTCCCGTCACCAGTGTTTGCCCATCTGGACTAAGAGCAATAGATAACACCCAATTGATGGGGATTTCTAGGACTCGCAGACAAGAACCAGTATTTACATTCCACACTCTCACCCTTTGGTCTTCACCCCCTGTTACCAAGGTTTCTCCATTGGGAGTAAAGGTAGTAAAAAATACTCGATTCCTATGCCCTGACAAAGTTTGCAGACATTCCCCAGTGTGAATATTCCACAATTTTACCGTTTGGTCGTTGCTACCACTGGCTAAAATTTGCCCGTTTGGACTAAAAGCCAGGGATTGCACCCAACTTGTATGACCTCGCAGTGTTTTCAAACATTGCCCAGTGTGGACATTCCACAACCTTACTGTTTGGTCGTTGCTACCACTAGCTAAAATTTGCCCGTCTGGACTAAAAGCCAGCGATTGTACCCAAGCAGTATGACCATTGTAGGTAATAATTTGTGTGATGTTTGCAACTGACCACAAGCTAATCTCACTGTCAGTACTTGTTGCCAGTAGTTTCCCATCTGGGCTGAAAGTTGCTGATAAAACACCCCCTAATGTTCGAGTCAAAGCCGACTTACTTAAATCTGCATTGGCGAAGTTGACTCGATGCAAATTCATCCCCTGTAAGTAAGCTTGCCAAACCGTTAAATTAGAAAAATCATAGCCACTAAGGTCAACATCAAGCTGCCAGAGTAAATTGAGAATATTACCACCTGCATATCCTGGTTTTCGCGGAGCAACCGACTTCAGCTTTGATAAAAGTTGATTCAAATAGTTTTGCACATTTTCTTGCGTCCCTAAGAGGTTGAGTAATTTATCCGCAAGGGGTTTGAGGAGCAACTGAATTTGGGCATTGATTACATAATCTTTGGCAGTAGCCCTGATTAATGCACAGCTATGATTAAATAGTCCTATTTCGACCGTTTGAATTTCTTGACAAATCTGTTCGATTAAGCGATCGCTAACATACTCCATCACCACTGGTTGTTGAGTAAAATTACCAGAATTCTTCTCAATTAGTGAGCGCAATTGTAGAGATTCTAAAGTTTCTAACAAATCTTTGAGCGAAACAGCAGGAACAATGTCCTCTTGTAACTCCCTAAACGATACCCATTCTCGATTAATTGTCAACCAGTACATTACCTGTTGTTCTAAAGTTGACAAGCGATTAAACTGCTGGTCAAGTAAATCCGAAATATCACCAAAGACAATGGTTCCTTGTTCTAAAAACTGAGCAGCATTGCCGTCAAATAATTCATGAATAGTCGTTGCAACAATCTTCAACGCCAAAGGATTCCCTGCATAAAACTCTACCAGCGCAAGACATTCGGATTCTGAGACCCAAAAGCCTTTTTCTGCGAGAATTTTCTCACCTTGTACCCCTGTTAAGCCAGATAACCTCAGCGAACGAATCGGAGAGTTTATACCTTCTTTAATCCTAATTCCTCTGGGTTTCTCCCTACTGGTCAACACTAGACAACTTTGATGGTTAGTCTCTCCCAAACATCTGAGGAGGTGTCCATATCCTTCATATCCTTGGCGATATGCTCCTGCGCGTTCGTCACTAGATAAAATTGACTCTACATTATCTAAGACTAACAAACAACGCGAGGCACGCAGATATTCTATTAAACAGGAGATTTTACCGTCTAAGTTCTCTGGTAAAGTTGTTTCTTGCTGATGGGACAAAAAGTTAATTAGGTCGGTCAAAAGCTCATGAATTGGTGGCGCATTACGCAGACTTCGCCAAATCAGGTACTGAAATTCGGTTTGCAAAAGCTGCGCTAATTTCACAGACAAAGCAGTTTTACCAATTCCACCCATGCCGATTAAAGTAATCAGTCGGCAATGGTCATTAACAATCCATTGTTTTAGTGTAGCTAATTCTTCAGTGCGCCCGTAGAAAACTGAGACATCAATCGCCTCTCCCCAGTCTTGATGATTATTAGTGGTTCCTCCTCCAGTATTTTTCTCTTGAACTACAGTCTGGGATGGCAGATCAAAATCCAAATCAGCGATTTCTCTCCACGAGAGTGCCAACTTCTGACAAAGTTCTTCAAAAGTCACATAGTCAACTGGTTTACCTGTAAGAAAGTTACTGACTGTGGCTAAAGCCAAGCCTACATCTTCAGCCAAAACTCTTTGACTCGGGTAGCCGTTACGCTTGACTGCTTGTTTTACTTTCTGAATGCACTCCTGACGAACCCTAAGCGATCTTGGCATGGCTCGTTTGATTACGACTTTATGAATTTTACCAGTAACACACTAAAAGTCAGTCACAAGTCAGAAACAAGTCAGTAATCCTCAGACGATAAGCCAGTATGCAGTGGGGTTTGATGAATATATCAGGTTCAAACCAAAGGTAAGTAAGCATTATTCTCCAGAATCTTTGGCAATACAACCCTAAGTATAAGGGGTTACGGGTGATGAAATCTGATCAGGCGATAACTATATTAAGTATTAGGAGATAAAATGACCAATATTTTAGTAAATGATGCTGAAACCAAGACCAAAAACCTCTTAATGAAATGCTTGGAGACAGCAGGATTTGAGGTGATTATCACAGAAAATGGTCTTGTTAATGTTCAGTTAGCACATGAGAAATTCTCTACTACCACCGAAAGTATAAAATCAAATATTCAACAGTCCATATTTCCATCTATTCCCCGACTGAGTGAAGTTTTCGAGTTCATTG
This sequence comes from Nostoc favosum CHAB5714, assembly GCF_020829495.1. Classification (GTDB taxonomy): domain Bacteria; phylum Cyanobacteriota; class Cyanobacteriia; order Cyanobacteriales; family Nostocaceae; genus Nostoc; species Nostoc favosum. The sequence continues at coordinate 4,641 of NZ_JAIVFQ010000133.1, forward strand.
AATTGAATTATCATCAAAGTATTAGTCTGAAAGAAGTAGCTCAAGCAGTTGGTTATTCTTCAGCTTATTTAACCGACTTAGTGCGAAGAATTACGGGAAAAACTGTCAATAATTGGATTATTGAGCGCCGACTAGCAGCTGCAAGCTCCTTACTTTTAGAAACTAATGATTCTGTTGAGCAGATTGCTTTAGATGTAGGCTATCAAAATATCAATCATTTCTACTGTCAGTTTCGTGATTACTATAAAAATACTCCCCGTGCTTGGAGAGAGAGACAGCGTTCTCATGCATTGTTATAACGGCACAAAAAATATTACCTATTAACTGCTAATTAATCAACTAATATATTATCTCAATGCGATACTAGATTATGTTATTTACTAATCTAGTATTTTTTTATTTAAAGATTTATGGAAATCATCAACTCCCAAAATTAGGGGGCGATTAGAAAATATTAAATATTTGAGCTACTTTTTGAGGAGAATCTAAAAATACTGAATGTTTCATTAGAACTTTATCGAAAAATAGTTAATTATCAATCAAATTTTCTCAAGATAATATATGTGTATGGAAAGCAAAGCAGAGCTAACAAACAAGCTTGTAAGCTCTTAAAAATCTGGAAATTAAAATATTATTTCTATGATTTTTCACTAAAAACTTTCCTTCAACGAAACCTTATAAACAACAAAAATCAAATTCTGAAAGGATAAACTCATGGCAACTTATACAGCAACAACAAATGGTGCAACTGAAACATTTGAATCATTTTCTGAAGCTGATATCGAAAGCTTAGAATACGGTTCAGCTGAAGCAGGGATTGAATCTCAGTTAGAGGAAAACTTAGAAAGTGTATCTTTTGAGAGTGTAGCTGAAGATGTAGAAGCTTACATTGAAGGAGACTTAGAACGTCGTCCTCCTAGCAGTTTGGTGATTAAACGGTTGACGAAAATTTTTACCGCTTTAGTCAAAAATACCGTGAAAAAAATCACCAGTAATCCTAGAACTCGTGCCAAGCTGCAAGCTGCTTGTCGCAAAGGTCCTGATGCTGTTGCTATACTCTTAACTTCAATCATTACTAAAACATTGCCAACTTATTTCAGATGGATGTCTGCCATCTTCATTCCGCCAATTGTGGCTCGCCTTTTCCCTGCTATTTGCAAAGATGCTGGGTTGAAATCAGATGAAGTACCAGCAGCAGCTGAATTTGCTTGGGCGGCGTGGGGCATGGGTGCTCTGGTAGGGCATTTGTGGGGTAACCGAGGATGAAGATAACCAAGCTGTCTAACTGATATTTTGCAACATTCTCAATAACCGTAGGGTGGCACTAATTACAAGGTAAAAATCAAGATTTTAGCCTCTATGTAAGCAGTTTCCACCCTCTTATTTTCAAGGAGTAAATCATGATTTCAGAAGAAGATTTTGAACTCACAGAACAGCAACTAGAAAAAGCAGGACTAGAAATTCGTGAGAAATGGGGAGCCGAAATTGAAGCCAAACTTGAAGGCTCTTTAGGGTATCAAATTATGAATGAAGTTGACGATGTGAATTCAACAACACGTCAACGGGTGATGATTTATTACAAACCGACCAAGTGCTTTGAGCAGTACCATGAAGAGTTTGAGCAACTGGAGGAAATTTACGAAAAACGCAATGAAGAATTTGAAGTTGAAGAATTCGCCGAGTTTGAAAGCTTAGTAAATCAAGATATTGAATCACTCATAGAAGATTTAAAACAAGAGCAAGCTTTGGTGGAACACTTAACATTAGGTGAAGCTGTCGTTGCTAACTTAACTCCTGCCCAAATTCAAAAATTCGCACAGCAAAGCAATATAGTCCGCTTGGAAGCTGATAAACCCTTGAGATTAGAACTAGACCAAAGTTCTGTAACTGTGGGGTTAGTCAATGCTAGAACTCAAGGAATAGTTGGTACTGGCAAAGGAGTGATTATCGCTGTTCTTGATGGTGAAGTGGATATCAACCATCCTGACTTGAAAGGTCGTGTCGTCCATAAGCGGAATTATACTAGTGAACCTTGGGGAAATCCTCACCCACATGGAACTCATGTGGCGGGTATTATTGCTGGCAATGGCTTACAGTACAAAGGTATGGCACCAGAGGCAGTTATTTGGAGCTATAAGTTACTACCTTCCGAAGCAACGAACTCAGGGCAAGGTTTTAAAGGTGCAGATGCAATCGAAGATGTAATTAAAGACATGAAAGAAGGTGTCAAGATAGCTAACTGTAGCTGGGGTGTTCCGACAGAGCTAGATGGTACTAATGTTTGGGCAAAAACTGCGGAACGAGCCACAAAATTAGGCTTAGTCTTGGTTAAGAGCGCAGGTAATAATGGGCCTGAACCCGGAACCCTTACCTCTCCCGCAGATGCCTTTGGTGATGTAATTGTTGTTGGGGCATCCAGCCGTGATGGTTCTCAAGTAACGTCTTTTAGCAGTCGTGGCCCAACTGCCGATAACCGACCCAAGCCGGATATTTTAGCACCTGGCGAACAAATTGTTTCTGCCGTACCTGGTGGTAGCTACCAAAAGATGAGTGGTACTAGTATGGCAGCACCTCATATTGCAGGTATAGCTGCCCTGTTATTAGAGCGTAACCCCAAACTCGAACCTTGGCAGATTAAAAAAATTCTCATGGAATCTGCAAAACCACTGGAGTCAACCAGCGATCCCAATGTCCAAGGCAAAGGTTTAGTCGATGTCGTTAAAGCTTTGCAGATGGCAACGCAACCTGTATCAGAAGAGAAACAGATTACCTACACATCGGTAGTCAAGCAAAGGAAGTTACTAGAGCAACTCAACATTTCCGTGAGGAATACTAGCAAGGAAGTTATGCAAGGGGTAAAAGCTAGCTTGGTATCAGATATTGATGACATTAAAGTCACGACTGCCGAACAAAACTATGGTAATTTGCGGACTGGGACAGAAATTATACGCAATTTTGAAATTGAAGTCTCTTCCAATTACAAGCCGAGCCAATACAATCTGATTTTAAACCTGAGTTACACCACACCTACAGGCAAAAAAAAGACCGAATCGTATCAGACTAAACATCAAATCCCAAGTCTGGCTAAATAGAGATTGCTTCAGCAGACTGAAAATAAGTAAGAAGATTGCAAAAAGATGAAAGTTAACTTCCACACCATTGCACGGGGCGCTAACAGCTCATACCAAACAGCCAGCCAGATGGTAATTGATAACCCAAAAGAATGGGCAGACATTTGGCAGCAACACGCCTCTGATATTATACCACCGCCACCTATTCCCAAGGTGGATTTTACAACTAACTTGGTAGCCGCTGTCTTTATGGGGGAGAAACGTACTGGCGGTTATTCGGTGGAAATTCTCTCAGTTGAGACCAAAAGCTCTGAGAAAGAAAACCTGGCATCGTTGGTAATTACAGTTGCCTATCGCCAGCCTAAGCCTGGAGACATTGTTCCAGAGGTGATTACGCACCCATACCAGATAATTACAATTCCCCAACTTGCTGCTAACAAGGTTCTGTTTAAACAGGCTTAAGTAAATACCACCCTTGTTAAGGTCAATTTTTTGGTAGATTTCGCAAACTCGGCTGACATTGAAACTCAATTTTTTAAGGAGTAAATTATGGCTACACAGATAGTCGAAAACTTGGAATTGTTCTCAGAAGCTCAACTAGAAGCTCTGGAATTCCTACCAGAGGAATTAGAAAACATTGAATCTGAGCTATATCCTAATTTGGAAAGTATATCTTTGGAGGAAGTGGCTAAAGACCTGGAAGCTTACTTCGAGGGAGATGTTGAAGAGGCAGGGTTGGAAGCGCGTGGTCGTGGTGGTGGCGCTCGTGGTGGTCGTGGTGGCGCTCGTGGTGGCGCTCGTGGTGGTCGTGGTGGCAGCCCTAGCCGCAGCCCTAGCCGCAGCCCTAGCCCTCCTCCTCTGAGCATAAACGATGTTGACTATGGCGAAATACGGCACGGAGGAAGTGGCCCAGGTCCACGCAGTATCAGGATATCGAGAAAAAGAAGAGCGAATGATTTGACCACCTATAGCATTTCACCAAATCCCCACAATAATAGAGCATACAACAATGACAGGCAGGCTAGATTTTACAGGGCAGCTGCCAACGCAATTGTTGCTGCTTTTAATAACCCTGACGGTACTTATCCACAACAGGTAGAATTTGGATGGGAAAAAGAAAACTATACCCTTAACAAACAATAAGAAAGTATATTGCCATTGAATCAAAAGCTTTAATTGTGCCAAAAATAGACTCAACTTTCAATCAAATTCGATTTTAAGTGTGATCGCTCTTTTTTAGGACTTACGCAAAAAGTGCTAAAAAGCTTAATTTATCGAACCGCCAAGAACGCCAAGAACGCCAAGAATCGTAGAGTTTGCGTAAGTCCTATTTTTGTAGAGACAGTCTTAAAAGTCATGCGATCGCTCTTTTGATAAGCTTAATCAGGGTGCGATGTCTGTTCTCAACAGTGCGATCGCTAATTTTGTCGAGACTGTGTTGAAAAGAATGCGATCGCTCTTTTGATGAAGGTTATCAGGGTGCGATGTTTGTTCTCAACAGTGCAATCGCGCCATTATTTGCTGGTTCAACCTGACCTAAAGGCGATCGTTCATATTCGATGCCTTCAAAAGTTTCGATTTGCTTTGCCAAATTACCTCAATTATCAAGCACTAAATTTGAGATTTACCTGTGTTGTGAATTATTACAGCAGTGAGTAATTGTTTCGGCAGTTGCTCACTGCTGCTTTTTTACCACTTTTTTCACATTCATATATTTCTCCTGACTGAATCAACTACAGCTTGTATATATAGAGATAAATAAATTGTCACTATCTAAAAATAATTAATCATCGCTTCTATGAGTCTCGAAAGATAGTTAATTATCAATCCAATCAAGAAAGAATAGTATTGATATTAACAAAGAGCTTCATGGTTAGCAAACAAGCTCAATGTTGCATTTTCATCCAGATGGAAATGTAATTGGACAAAACATTTTTTAGGAGTTCTCAGTCGAGTCAGGTGGAGATGAGATTTGTATATCTCTTATGAGGTATATATTCCCTACCCTTATACATTTCGTCAAAACAAGAACTTCTATAAGCAAACTCTTTAGAAACAAACAAAAGGAACAATATGCTTTTATTTTTTACAATGGCACTAGATGAAACCTCAGAACTCAATAGAGGTAGATTATTTCTAGTAGATGAAACCGAAGGAATTGTTGGCAGATGGGTTGCGATAAGTAGCACTGCGGATAAACAAGGGGTAAAAGATTGGAATGTTCGTGGTGGTGTAATACCTCCTACTTATGAATTAAGCTCACCATTACCTTTTTACTCCGTTACAGTTAACCCTGTAGACCTCAGAAACGTCAAAGGAGTAGAAGGTAATGGTTACGCCATTACACCATTTGAAGTCACAACCATTGGTGGAGGAACCCGTTCTGACCTGCTAATTCATAAAGATGCAAATGTGCCAGGAAGTATGGGCTGCATTGTGTTACCTGAATCAGAATTCACAGATTTTGAGGAAGTTTTTCAAAAACATTGTCAAGGGCAAAATACGGTCAAACTTCTCGTTGGCTATACTTATTAGGAGAAAATAAGTATGAAACTCCAAGATATTATAAAGCTTGATAAATCTCTTGAGTTTGACTATTTGCGTCAAGACCAAGAGTTAGCAAAGCAAGTTCAAATCCGCCTGATTGATCTAAAATTACTTTCAGGAGTTGCTGATGGACTCTATGGACCTCGCACTAAAGCTTCTTTAGAAAACTTTGCCCGTGCTTTTGACTTACTCGATATTTTGAACGCGGAATTTGCTGTCAAACTGATTGAAGTTAAGGAAGTTCCTAATCTCTCGGTTCAAATTTCCGCAAAACTACCTCAATGCGGAATTGAGTTAATCAAATATTTTGAAAGCTGCTTTCTTGATGCATATCCTGACCCTTACACAAGATGCGAACCGATCACAATTGGGTGGGGGTCAACCAAGAAACGCGATGGCAGCCCGTGGTATCTTGGGGAGAGTATTTCTCAAGAAGAAGCTTTGGAGCTTTTGATTTATCAGTTGGAAAATAATTACTTACCTGATTTAGAAAAAATACCTTGTTGGCATCAACTAAATACTAACCAACAAGGAGCGTTACTTAGCTTTGGCTACAACTTGGGAAGTAAATTCTTTGGTGCCCCTGGCTTTAATTCCATTACCAGAGTTTTAGAAAGTCGCAATTGGTCTGAAATCAAAGAGACTTTCATCAAATACCGTAACCCTGGAACGAATGTTGAGGAAGGACTTTTGGCACGAAGGCAGGCTGAGGCTGAACTATTTTTAACACCTGTAGCGTAACTGGTATTCTAGCTAGAATTCTTCTATTATTCTAAATTGAATAATAGACATAACAGGGGTGTAGAAGCCATGCAACCTCTGTTTAGCTTACGTTATATTGTATCGCTACTCGCAAGCGAAGTTGTCTCAATTACCAAACACGCTTATATGTAGATAACCCAAGTTGTGAACTTGGGTTATCTTTGTAAATTGTTAAATCAAGTCATCAAGCTGCCTGGTCAAAACACCTTGCAAATCGACGCGGTTATCATCGTAAATAATCACAGTTCTGGGGTCGGAGTGGCGGCTTAATTTTTGAGTAGCCCGAATATTGCCATTATTTTGGTTCAGCGCTTCAGTAATAGCGCTATGCCTTACCCGGTGGGGACTCATCTGCTTTTCAATCCCCGCCAACTTGCAATATTTGATAACAATTAGACGTATCGCTTCCCCAGTTAACCTATTACCAAACCTTACTGGGTCAAGGGAAATAAAAATTGGTTCGTTGGGCTTATCAGCAGCATTAGATGCTTGCAACCAATCAGAAATTGAAGCAGCAGTTTTTTGAGAAATTGTCACCAACTCCCGTTCCCCATTGCGTCCCTTACCGCTAACCTCGATTTGACATCTGGCATATTTAAAATGCTTCACATCTAAACTGGGAATCTCCCCGCGCCGTAGGGCATTACTCCAAAGCAGCCGCATGATGGAATAATCGCGCTTCCCCCCTAGAGTCGAAGTATCGATTGCCTCAAATAACTTAATCACCTCCGGAACATCAATCCCCTTAGTATCCCGATAGGGTCTAACTTTCTCATTTTTAATCACTTCCAGGTCGTAATCGCAGATGTCAAAAATCTGCCCCATTTCCACCAAAGATTTTATCGCGCTAATTCTGCGGTTAATCGTTGCTGGCGCTAAACCTTGCTCGAAAAGATGGTTGCGGTAGGCGACCACTACCGAGATCGCCTGCGTTTTGGACAGCGATAAAAATTCGCGGGCCAGGTCGGATGTTAATTCACGACCGGGAGCAATGAGATTAAAGAAATTTCGCAAGTCATGAGAATAAGCCCTGCGGGTGTGTTCGGAGCGTTTTTGCGTCAGTAACACTTCGAGAATTTGTTTACTATCGCTCTGTGTAATTGCACTTAAAGATGTGATAGAGCGGAGTGTGATGATACCAGACATAGGAGAAAATCGTTGATTTATAAGGCTTGTGCGCGTTAAGTGCTTGTTAAAAGTGCATTCTCACAACCACTTTACATTACGATTAACTTTATTTTCCCGATCCTTTGGCTTTTTCATCGTCATTAATCCGCAGTCGTTATGATTTGGACTTTAATTGTTTTAAAGTGCTGTAAGTCACTTGGTACGAATGCAATTCTCTCGCGCCTTGCTCTGCATTAAAAATGGTCGAGCGAACAATGCTTTCTTGATCCAATTCCTGATATGTTGATAGCAATGCTATCTACTTGATATCGATAGCTGTTGCTATCAATTGCGATATCACTATGCCTGACGAGAACAAACAAGCGCGAGATGATCCGCGTACCCACTCCCCTGATTCCAGCAGTTAGGGAGTTATCCCGGCTGCACCGACAAGGACTCTCAAGCGAGGTGCTTCACTATGCAGATGATTTGATAGCAGCGTTAGATAATGGCAGGGGTAGTCCCCACAATCACCTCTCCCAAAACATATCGACGATTTGCTCTCGTCTGGATAATCTAGAATTACGTTTGTCGGGTGATATTAGTAGCGATGCATCCAGTAACCAGCATCTCACCGATTTAGAACAAAAAATCGACTCTATAAATAATCGGCTAGCACAATTTGCCGAGGTAATTATGCAGCTTCAAAGTAATATTAATAATCAACCAAGGCGGGGTAAGTCATACTACGGCAATTCTTATAATCAAGGGCAACCTGTTAAGTTTCAGCCAATTACAGAAGAAAGTTTGGCTTCAAGGTTAGGGGTAACTCCAGAAACTATTCGTAAGGAAAGAGAAAGTCAACCCGCGCCGCTTTTTTTCGCATGGTCTAAGCGCAAGGATACGAATGGTATTGGCTCTTAATTTAATCAGAAAACGGGATTGTATCATCCAATTACTTGAACCCGACAGCGATGATTATTTTAATAAACGCAGCTGAGGCGGAAATCCAGGTTCACTCTTTGATAGCTTTACCGTTAAAATAATAGATATTGGTTTATAGGTAAAAGCATGACAGAAACCAAGTCTACCCGTGTTGTCCGTAGGGGGAGAATATTTCCCGAAATCCAATGGAATGAGTCACAAAAAGCACGACGTGAAGCCGAACGCGAGGCTTTTTACCAACGTTGTCAACCTATTTTTGAGCGAGTAAAATCAGAATTAATTGAAACTCACTACAACTGGTTTGTTGCAGTTGAACCAGATAGTGGAGAATATTTTGTTGATAAAGATTTAGAAGTAGTCTCATTACAGTGTCGCCAACAGCATCCAGGCAAAATCCACTATACTTTTCGGATTAATGAGTCTGGGGCTTGCGGCACGATATGACGATTTCCGGTTTTTTTGGTGATGAGGATGCACTACTTTTTGAAATTAATTTAATAACATCAGATGGATTAGAATTACCTGTTGAGGCGATGTTTGATACAGGTTTTTCGTATTGGTTAGCGATTAATGACCAAGATATAGATGCACTTGGTTGGGAGCGTTTACGAGAGCAAACAATGCGAACTGCACGGGGAGATGTAAAATTTGACATCTATGTTGGTCAAGTACTATTTGATGGTCAAGAGTTTGACATCCCTGTACATGTTGGCAAAGATTTAACAGAAGTTTTACTCGGTCGTCAATGGTTAACAAATCGTCGGTTAGTCGTTAATATACAGTCGGGTGAATTGACGTTGGGTTGAAGAAGGCAGGAGGCAGAGGGCAGTCCCGATGAAACAAGTTTCACAGCCAAGCATGAAAATGTGGTGTGGGACTGAGCTATATAGATACTCATCTAAATAGCATTTTCAAGTCAGAAGGCAGAAGGAACAATTGGGCGGGGTCTGAATCCCCGCCCAATTGTAAGCGCCGTGTAGACGGCGGGGTTTTAGACCCTTGTTCCCTTTGGTCACAGGCAGAGGGCAGGAAGCAGTATTCCCTTCTGCCTTCTGCCTTAAAGCGCGTAACATTTCATCATCACCAAAAGCTGACAAGAACCTTAATCCTACGTGAGTTCGACGGATAGGAAAGCCCAAAAAGGTTGCTATATATGAATTTACTCAAGTGGGCAGGCGGAAGCGATCGCTAAGATTAATTGAGAATCGGTAAAAAACTCACAAAAAAACGCCGAGAC
>NZ_JAIVFQ010000134.1 GCF_020829495.1 Nostoc favosum CHAB5714
GAGCGTCGGAACGAGCGTCGGAACGAGCGTCGGAACGAGCGTCGGAACGAGCGTCGGAACGAGCGTCGGAACGAGCGTCGGAACGAGCGTCGGAACGAGCGTCGGAACGAGCGTCATTACGAATTAGGAATTATTTAATTGCCCGGACATCATATTATTAGTAGTATTTTCTAATATATAAACTCTTATTTATGAAGACTATTATGTTGGCACTATGATTTAGGGTAGCACAGCTAGCTGTACTACCCTAAAAACGCATTTGTATCAAGCTGAAAGTAAAAACCGTATACCTGTAAAAGAGATTTTAAGTAGTGTATTCGGCGTTAATCCTCACGTAGTCGTAACTCAAATCACAACCCCAAGCTCTACCTGAACCATGACCATTGCCAACGTTAACGGAGATTAATACAGTATCCTGTTGGAGATAAGCACCCGCCACTGCTTTTTTCAAATAAGCACTCGCTGCTGCACGGTCAAATTGTAGAGGTTGCCCATTTTCCAACATTAAGAAATGACCTAGCTTAATTTGCAGGTTTTCTTGCTCAAAGGGCACACCTGCACGTCCGGCGGCGGCGGCGATGCGTCCCCAGTTGGGGTCACGTCCAAAGATTGCAGATTTAACTAAGGATGAACCAGCGATGGTTTTGGCTATTTGTCGGGCTGAGAGTTCATCATGGGCCCCTGTTACTTCCACTTCAATGAGACAGGTTGCGCCTTCACCATCACGAGCGATCGCTTTAGCTAAATGCTGACAAACTGCTGTTAACATCGCCTCTAATTTCTCTGCTTCTGCGCCCAATTCTATAATTGCTGGGGTACGAGATTGACCGTTTGCCAAGGCGATTAAGCTGTCGTTGGTGCTGGTATCGCCATCCACAGTAATGGAATTAAAGCTTCTATCAGCTGCCCTTGCTAACATCTGCTGCCAAAGGTGAGGCGAAACCACGGCATCACAAGTAACAAATGCCAGCATGGTTGCCATGTTGGGGTGAATCATACCGGAACCCTTGGCAATGCCGCCAATTCGTACTGGGCGTTCGCTTATAGTTGTCTCCAGGGCGATGGATTTAGTTACCAAGTCTGTAGTGATAATCGCTCCGGCGGCGGCATCTGAGCCTGTTTCTGATAGTGCTGCTACTACCTTGGGAATCCCGCTTCGCAAAGCATCCATCTTAATTCTTTGACCAATCACGCCAGTGGAAGCCACTAACACAGATTCAGATGGGATGTTTAGTGCTTGACCTACTGCCATAGCAGATTCTAAAGTATCAAGGTAGCCTTGAGTCCCTGTAGCAGCATTTGCTTGTCCGGCGTTGCAGAGGATGGCACGAGCGCTCTGTTTAGCTTGCAAGCGTTGGCGACAATATTCTACGCAGGCAGCTTTAACTTGGCTAGTGGTGAACACACCAGCTGCGATCGCTTCCACCTCTGAGAATATCAAAGCTAAATCTGGCAACCCCGAAGGTTTCAACCCTGCGGTAATTCCCGCCGCTTGATACCCCCTTGGTGCTGTGATGCCACCTGTGATTTTTTGCCAATCTGCCATTATTCTTCCTTACAACTATCAGGTTGGATAGGTCAATTTGTACTTTTGAAAAGTGCTTTGGAAAAGTGCTGAGTTAGGAGTTAGAAGTTAAGAGTTATTCGTTTCCCCTACTTCCCCTGCTTCCTGTACTCCCCACTCCCTTTTATTGTGAGTTTATTTGCTGATGGCAATAATAATGCACTAGTTGGCAATTAGCATAATTGTTTTTACCTTTCTTATGACGAAAGACAAAAGCAAAAAAGGAGAGCCACTTGGGTCGCTCTCCAGATCATTACGGTGCATCTTTTACTACAACATATCACTCCTTATGCAAGGGTTAATACTTATCTATTCCAATTATTTCTAAAAAGTTGATGAAGCTTTTACGTAAATACCACATAAATCAAATAAAAAAGAGAGCCACTTAGGCAGCTCTCCAGATCATCAGGGTGCATCTACTTAGCACAGCATAGCATTTTAGGTATGCGGGCTGTCACCAGTTTTTATATGAAGATTTTGTGAAGAATCACCGGGAAAATACTTACTAGGACTTACGCATTGACAATAAATACCAAATATGGATTAAGGTTAAAAACCATATCTTTTGTAAGGGCACAGCAAAAGCTTAGCCCCTACAGCATGGTCTATTGACGATCGCAGGATAATTAAGAAAAGCCTGAAAACTTCCTCAAGATAGGTAATGGACATCACGATGCATTTGTACAGTGCGTAAGTCCTACTTACTTGGGAATTGAGGAAAGACTTACTGCAATTCCCCTCTGCATCCCTCACTCAGCAAACTTGACTTGACAGAGTACTAGTAGTCTGTCGCATTAATTATGATGAGTTTATAGTGAGCAGTTTAGTGCTTACTACGAACCCAGCAAATTTAATGAGACAAACCATTAGTACAGCAGGACGTAAATCAAGCTACTATTTTAAAACTTGCAAAAGCCTTAATATACAAAACTTTTGACTTTTGACTTCCGCCTTGGGCCTTGCGGTATTAGGCGTTCAGTTTTTTCTCCACCAATTCGTTAGTCAGCTTAGGATCAGCACGTTTACCTGTCTTTTTCAGAACTTGTCCGACAAAGAAGCCTTTGAGGTTGGTGTTCCCGTTGCGATACTTTTCTAGTTCTTTGGGATTGGCAGCTATGACTTCATCAACGATGGGTTCTAGTACACTAGGATCGGTGATTAACTCTTGACCGGCAAAGGCTTTTTCAGGAGAAATACCACTGAGCAAATCTGGCAACTTTTCTTTAGCTTGAGCATTGCTAATTTTGCCCGTTTCAATGCGAGTGATGATATCAGCTAGATTGGTGGGAGTTAGGCCGATTTCAGTAATACTGAGTTTTTGCTTATTGAGGTGAGCTGCGATATCTTGAGTAATCCAGTTTGCAGCAGCTTTCGGATTTGCTCCAGATGCGATCGCAGTTTCAAAATATTCTGCTATTGAACGATCTTCTGTCAGCACTCGCGCATCGTAAGCCGAAAGCCCCAACTCACTTTCATAATGATGGCGTTTTTGGGCTGGTAATTCTGGTAGTTCGCTGCGCCATTGCTCTAATTGTTCATCTGTCACCTCAATTGGTGCTAAATCTGGTTCGGGGAAGTAACGGTAATCGCTAGAACCTTCCTTCACCCGCATACTACTTGTGCGTTGAGCGCCTTCTTCCCACAGCCGAGTTTCTTGAATAATGCGATCGCCTGCTTCAATGGCTGCAATTTGACGTTCAATTTCGTAGTCAATCGCTCGTTGGATGGCGCTGAACGAGTTCATGTTTTTAATTTCTACCTTAGTGCCAAATTCCTTTCGTCCCACTGGACGCACAGAAATGTTGACATCGCAGCGCAGAGATCCTTCTTGCATATTACCGTCACTCACGCCGAGATAGCGCACAATCCGGCGCAATTCTTCAGCATATTCAGCTGCTTCTAATCCAGAACGCAAGTCAGGTTCCGAGACAATTTCTACTAACGGTACACCTGCGCGATTGTAGTCTACCAAAGAATAGGAAGAACCGGAGAGGCGATCGCTACCTGCGTGTACCAATTTTCCAGCATCTTCTTCCATGTGCAGACGTGTGATCCCAATCCGCTTACGAGTCGGATTCCCCTCAGCATCTACCAACTCAATTTCTAACCAACCATGTTCTGCGATCGGTAGATCATATTGAGAAATTTGGTAATTTTTGGGTAAGTCAGGATAAAAATACTGTTTACGGTCAAATTTGCTATATCTAGCGATTTGACAATTCAGTGCCAAACCAGCCTTGACGGCGTATTCTAATACTTTTTCATTGAGTACAGGTAAGACCCCAGGTAAACCCATACAAACCGGATCAATGTTAGTATTTGGGTCAGCACCGAATGCTGTAGAGCTATTAGAGAAAATCTTGGTGTTAGTACTCAGCTGACAATGGGTTTCTAGGCCAATAATCGCTTCATACTCAGTTTTTACGGTCGTAGCAATGGTCATAATATCAATATTTGGGCATAATCCTTGTAGTGGTACTATTGTAGCGGCGTATTGAGTTGCCCTGAAGACGGTTATTTGGGTGAGCAATTGCTTATCCTCATGAGCTTGAAAAGGGAGATGCAAACACAAGGTGAAGAAAATCTTAATTATTGGTTCTGGGGGTGCTGGTAAATCTACCCTAGCCCGCGAACTGGGAACCATCTTAGGCTTAGAAGTGATTCACTTGGATGCTTGGTATTGGAATCCTGACTTTATCTAAAGGAAAGTATCTTGTACTAACTGATGACTTCAAGCTAGCAAGTTATCTTTAGAGTGTAGAAGTTGACGTGATTAACTTTAACAATATTCGTATCTTTAACTGGAAGTAAAAATATGAAATTCAACCCTACACCTAAAGCAATACGCTTGGGTTAGTGATAATTATCCACGAAGATACCCCCAACCTACGCCATTTCGCTCAACGGGGGGAAATATGCACACGGCTGACTCCTCTAAAAAAGCTTGCTCTAATTACCTCCTTTTTAAGGAGGGTTAGGGAAGATCAAGCCTTTACAAGTCGTAAGGAAATTAATTATATAATTCTTAAAAATATATAGAACTCCGATTTGATTTTTGAAATCCACGTAGGGTGTGTTAGCGATAGCATAACGCGCCATTTTAAGCTTTTGATGCCGTACTTTCGTCTAACACACCCTACAAGACTACTTAAAATTTTTCAAAAACAATTTGCGATTCCTATATACACTCATTAATTAATTATTTAAACTCTTTAAGAATAAATCAAATTATTAAATAAAATTAGCACTCAAAGCTTGTTAGTGCTAATTGTTGACTGAGATTTAATGCCTATGATATAGATATAAAATATACTTTTTCTAGATGCTTTAGCTACTTTTTAGACGTTATGTTAGAAAAAACTAAAGCTTTACTGCAAATAATATAAAATTGGGAGTGCTAGCATGAAATACACTTTTGATATTGTCGGAGTATCTCCACTTTTGCAGTTTTTTAATCACCAACAGCAAAATGGGCAAAAACCACCCCACCAAGGTGTGGAATACTTGGGAATGCATACCTGTACACTAGATACGTTTCTAGAATCAGTGGAATCAGTTCCAGCAAAGTGGGATTGGAATCTGGATCAAGTGGTAGATACCGTGATTCAGTTTTGGTTGAATAACTCAGACAGCATTCGTTATTGGAAAGTACGTTTAACTGATGCTGGTAAGGATAATTTACTAGTCGCAAGATTGGCGGATATAACCGCCTTACAAGCTGAATTTGAATCTCTACTAGATAAGGAGTGGTGAAGAGATAGGTAAAATTGAAAAAGAATTCAGGGGCGGAGCAACTCTTGCTCCGCCTTAAGTCAGAATGCACACTTTTTTCTGTTGTTCTCGTTTTCAAGTGCTTTGAGAGCTTTGAGATATAAATTTTTTAATAGTATTTTTTAAGACGTTGACGTTAATTTTAACACTGATGAAGATTTTACTTGTGTGTATGGATACAAATCAGACAAACCCAATATTTACCAAACTTTCTGCTTGAGCATTGTTCTGCCTGGAAACAATTACAAATTAAGGCTTTGAGATTCATTGCCACCTGAAAATTCCAACTTCAGTGGTCTAAAATATAGCGCTCAGTGTTGACAATTTTTCAATAATCGAATAACAAGGTGGCAGCAGCATTAAAAAAAAGCGTTAGTGCATTCCTACCTAGAAACTAATTAACGCCCTTCATTAAACTTCATACGGTTAACATAATTATGCCAGAAAATACGGATTACAAAGCTTCCAAATCAGACAATCAAGCTATTGCCTATAAAGAACGCCTCAATTCTTGGGCGATCGCGCGTCTACTTCCTAATACGCAACGCGAGATTGTTGCTCGCTTCCGCAGCCGTTCTGATGCCGAAGGCTATATGCGGCACCTCCCCCAGGAAAGAGCAAATGCTTCCTACATGGTTGTTTTTGATTGTCAACGCCAAGAAGTTGTGATTTAAGGTATAAGTATAGGCAATAGACCTATCTTATAAAGAGGGCAGTTTTTCGTAAGCTCGAACTGCCCTCTGCCTTCCTCGATAAAAAAATTAAAAATGTGTAGGCGTAGCCCATCAAAGACATCGCTTACAACTCCAGATTACAATTCACGCTTCACTTAAAAATTCTGGATGTTGTCAACGAGCATATCGACCAATACAGTTGAGTTAACGCTAAAAACCTTAAACTGTGTAGGTTGGGTTGAGGAACGTAGCAAGATCCCGCAGGGTAACCCAACATTTCCGGGGCTTTGTTGGGTTGCGCTTTGCTTAACCCAACAAAGCAATTTTTCACAAAGCCAAGCGTATTGGCATATCGACCTTTGTATTTTACGTTTTCAAATCCGAGTTTCCGAGCCGCCCTTGCCAATTCACCAGACAGTAAGCCTTTGCGCGTAGGGTGTTGGTAAGCCAGTAACTTTAAGTTTATTCGCGTCAGCACCACATTAGCGATCGCGTCTCATACAGAAGCCTAGTACCGCAAGGCGGATGTCGTAAGCAATGGGGTAGAAGTGCTAAAGGCTTTGCAAAAAAAGCCATTCGACGTAGTGTTGATGGATGTCCACATGCCCAAAATGGATGGGTTAGAAGCCAATACGGTTCAGTTAAGGCTTAAATATTAGTCAAAGTCAATTTGTTTAACGAACCGCAAAGGACGCAAAGAACGCAAAGGAAGAGAAGAAAGAAATGCTTAACTGAACTGTATTGGGTTAGAAGCAACTCGGAGAATCTATCAAGAATGGGGAGTGGGCTTTCGTCCCCATATCATTGCGATAACTGCCAATGCAATGCGGGGCGATCGCGAAGTCTGTCTTGCTGCTGGTATGGATGACTACATTAGTAAACCGATTCAGCTTCAAGAGTTAGCCGAGGCACTCAGCAAATGCCCACCTCAAAGAAGTTCTGAATTTACTTCGAGAGGAAAACAAGGTAAAGTGATGTCCTTAGAATTGCAACCTTTGCAAAATATCATCCAGTCAGAGCAAAACCAGACATTAAAAACCGCTAAAATCGATGCCAAAATTCTCCAATCCTTGCAGAATATGCTCAGAGGAGATCGTGTGGCATTTGTTGAACTGATTGAGTGTTATCTTACAGAGACACCCAGACTGGTACAAGATATCAGCACAGCTATCACAACTCAGGATGCCCAGACTCTATGGTACACAGCCCACCAACTTAAGTCTAGCAGTGCTTCTGTTGGAGCGATCGCCCTGGCACAGCTTTGCAAGGTGTTAGAAACACAGGGATGCAGCAGTAAATTAGAAAACAGCCTAGAATTAATCTCACAACTATATCAGGAATATGAACAAGTTAAAACTGCTTTAGAACAAGAACTTGCGAAGGAATTACCATGAAAGCCGATGCTCAAGAAAGCCAATCTTTAGTTCTAATTGTTGATGATGAACCTTTTATCCGCCTGATACTGCGGCATTTCTTAGAGCGGGAAGGCTATCAAATAGCAGAAGCTCAAAATGGCATAGAGGCAATAAATGTTTTTAACCAATTGCATCCTGATATAGTACTTCTTGATGCCATGATGCCAGATATGGATGGGTTCGAGTGCTGCACTCAGTTACAGAATTTTGATTCTAGCAAGTACACTCCAGTTTTAATGGTTACAGGACTTGAGGATCAAGAGTCAGTTGACCGCGCATTTGAAGTGGGGGCAATGGATTATGTTACCAAACCAGTCCACTGGGCAGTTTTGCGACAACGGGTAAAACGCTTGATTGAGCAATCTCAGTTACAGCAAAAACTGGAAGCCGTTAATGTGGAATTGCAGCGATTAGTTACTATCGATGGATTAACTCAAGTTGCTAACCGCCGAGGGTTTGAAGAGTATTTTAACCAAGAATGGCAGCGCATGAAACGGGATAAATGCCCCCTTTCCCTGATTCTTTGCGATGTTGATTTCTTCAAATTATATAACGATACTTATGGTCATCGGATAGGCGATCGCTGTCTTCAAGAAATTGCTAAAGCGCTCAAAGATATTATTAAGCGTCCCGGTGATTTAGTTGCCCGTTATGGTGGGGAAGAATTTGCTGTGATTTTACCTAACACAGACACCGAGGGTGCGACTCATGTTGCCAACAACATTTGTCATGCTGTGCGAACACTAGCAATTCCTCATAAAAATTCCCAAGTTAGTCCTCATGTAACCATTAGTGCTGGGTTTACGACAGAAATTCCTGAGCCAGATTCTAACTTAGAAGAAATGATTTATGCCGCAGATCGGGCGTTGTATCAAGCAAAGGCAGCAGGACGCGATCGCTTTGTGCAAAATATTCTACTACCCCAAAGTAAAAATTTCCGCTAGTGCGCCAAAATCGACACATTTCCAGCCTGTTTTAAACGTATCGGCTTGGATTATTGTCTGCTTATTCTATGCCTTGAAAATGCTCTTCCTCAACTTTAAACCATTCATCCAAGACGGATCAATTAGATGATCATGTTGCAGCCGACCTACAACTATACCAGGATGAATACTGATACGTTCCGCAAAATCAATCACATCATTTTCAGATTTAAGCTTCGTTAATTCCCCTTCATACTCAGGTGGGATCAAAAATTCCCGCGACCATTTATCTGCTTGGCGTTCCTGCTTTGATTTCAAACTTTCCCCACTATTCCATTCATCGAGAAAAATATTTTCTTTATCATGTAGCAAAATATGCGCTGCTTCATGGAAAAAATTAAACCAGAAGCGCTCATTGGTTTTACCGTAAAGCGAAAGTTGAATCAGTGCCTTATGCGGGTTTAACCACCGTGCGACACCACTGACGTGCGCTCTCTTTATTGATGGTATTAAAACAAGCACAACCCCTGCTTCCCAGCACAACTTTTGCATCTGTGGTTCAAACTCCTCTGGCGGTAACACCGTCAAAGTGCGAATTTGCCGCACTGCCTTTTCAAATTTTGGTTTAGTGTACTTGGGAGAGTCTAGTTGTTCTGCTTTTATTTCCCCCAAGCGCAACCAAGTGGAAATAGCACCAACATCACTTTGCTCTTCGCGTGTACGACGAAAAGCAACTTCCATACCTGCATAATAATTCTGCCAATCTTCCGGCGAGGCAACACCGAAAAATTGCAGTAACTTTTTTACCAAACCAGGCTTATTCTTGGCAATTAAACGGCACTTAGGAATTACACCTTGGTTCATCAATTCTTTGACTGGTAATTGATCTAACCAAGATGTCCACCCCTTTAAGCGGTTTTCTTCTTCTATCCGTGCTAAACCAGCGCGATATTGGGCTTCACGATTAAGCCAAAATGCTGTTGTACTCCCTAAAACTCGTTCTAGCTTTAGGGCTGTTTCTTCGTTGATGGGTGCTTTGCCGTTGATGAGTAGGCTGATATGTTTGGTAGTGTAGCCTAACCGCTCTGCTAACTGTACTTGTGTCCAATCACGCTCTTCTAATATATCAGCGATGGTATCACCGGGAGGAGATACCCAATCTGGAGTAAAGGTACGGGTTGTCTCAATCATGGTAATCTTCAATGGAAACAATACAAACAGCAGTAACTTTTGACCGATCAATGCTTCCATCCTCGGTAAGGGGGATGGGGTCGTTGTCTGGTTTAAATACAAGTCGTTTACCACCTTCTAGGTTTACTGCAAATTCACCTGCCCTATCTCCTTTTAAGGGATGGGGATGACCTGCAAACAATTCCTTGAGACAGCTAACAGCTGCAAGGTCAGCCAATCGGGCTGTCAATTTCTTGGCACAGTTTGCACCCAATTTTCTTTGCGCTAGGTTTTGTTGTTCGCATAGCTTTTGCAGTTTGCCGTCAGCGAAGGTGATTTCCATGCGTTACCAGACTAATATAAGTTTACCATTTTGGTAAATAAATTTGTTATTTTCACAGAGAATCTAGGATATCAACTAATCCGCGACGCCTAAAAATCTACCCCTCGTTTAAGTTCTACACCTTGATTAGCATAGTGTTTGTGGCAATAAACCTCTGAGTGGACGCTAGCCAAGTCGAAGTACGCTGGTGGGTTTTGGCAGCGACCAGTAATAATGATTTCGGTGTCACGGGGTTTGCGGAGTAAAGCTTGGACAATGGGTTCAACGGGGAGCAATTCTAAATCAACGGTGGGATTGAGTTCATCAAGAATAATAGTTTTATATAGACCAGAGGCGATCGCAACTTTAGCGATTTCCCAACCCCGTTCGGCTTCTACATAGTCTAATTCTTGCCGGGAATTTCGCCAGACGATCGCATCTCCACCGCAGCGCTGATGATCCACCACTTCTGGATATGACTGCTGCAAGGCGGCGATCGCAGCGTCTTCTGTGTAACCAGTACCACCTTTAAGCCACTGCATAATCAGCACACGGGTAGACCCTGGATGATTAATTCCCCTACCAATGGCTTGTAAGGCTTTGCCCAAAGCACTAGTAGACTTGCCTTTACCAGCACCAGTATAAATTTCAATCCCTTCAAGGAAGAGAGCTTTAGCTGTTGGGTGGTGATGAGGTTTCATTTCTGAGTGCAAATCTGCAATATCGAGCAACTTTTGCGGTGCGGCGCGTCCGGTAGCAATGATTTCCAATTCTTGGGGTTTGGATTTTAATGTCTTTACCACTTCATCCACTGGTAGCAAACCCAAATCCAGAACTGGGTTAATTTCATCCAAGACGACAACTGAATATAAACCACTAGCGATCGCGCCTTTGGCTACATCCCAACCCCGCATCGCTTCATCTCGGTCAAAAGTGGTAATTTCGTCATGACCAAAAAATTCGGCTCTTCCAGTGCGAACCTGGTCAATTAAATGAGGAAACCCGCGTTGCAAAGCTGCGATCGCGCCATCTTCGTCATAATCACGTTCAGGCCCTTTTAAAAACCGCAGCAGTAAAACGCGGTTAGAATTGCTAGGCGTATTTATCCCCAAGCCAATAGAGCGTAAAACCACCCCCAAAGCCGCTTGGGACTTACCTTTACCCACGCCATCGTAGACGTGAATTTGACCAACGAGCCGTTCCTGTCGCACTTGCGCCGTGCGAATACCAATACCGTTCCTTGTCATTTCTCAAAAGCTATAAGTGGCAGTCTTTAATCTTACCTAACGTCTTGTACTCTTAGGTAGAGAAACTGCTCCTCTGATGCATCAGTATCATGTATAAATAATATCAAAAATGGAATGCTAGCACACCAACATAGTAAAAGACAATAACAATCAGATAATTTCCCCCATCACCCTCACTATCCCAGTTATACTCTCTACAGTTAACCCTAACCCTTCACCATTTATGCCTGAAAATTGGATGCTTCCCAGGATTTTTCCTATTGGTGGAATTCTGTTTGACTTTTTATTTGTACTGATTGCCATCCCGATTGAAGCGTATGTTTTGCACAATCGACTAAAATTTGACAAAAAAACTAGCATTTTTTATGCTATCTCTATGAATCTGTTTTCTAGTGTAATTGGTTGGTTCATATTTTTTGTAGCAGAACCAATGTTGTCGATACAACTGAAATCAGAATTAATTAACTATATGTTTTTTAATAATTTTAAATCAGCGAATACACAAAGTTTATTAATTTTAACTGCTTTTATAATTTTCTTTGCTACTTTTATAATGAAGTTTTTCATTTTAAGAGTATTACTACTATCATTGAGGGAACCAGTTGCTAAAAAACAAGAGGAGCCTCAAACATCTCAACGGCGGCGATGGCGTAGTTTTAGCACTGCTAAATTACAAAATACCAATTTAGTGATTACTACATTAATAGCGAATTCTCTGAGTTATAGTGCTATAACCATTATTTTAATATTTCGCTCAAAGTAGGAAAAACTTACTTCATTTAAAGGAAGACTAGTGATTAAATAATTCGTAATGGGCTTCTCTTCGAGACGCTAAACGCGAACGCCCCGCTACGCTAACGTAATTCGTAATGACGCTCTCTACGAGACGCTGCGCGAACGCAGACTCGCTACCGCTACGAAGACAGTAAATTTTGTTTTCTAATGGGGATTTAACCCCAACACAAAACAAAATTTTTATTGAACCGGGGGACTTAAACCCACGGAACTAGTTAATTAATCAGGTGGAGGTAAGAATATGAATACGCTACTTAAAGATGTATTTGGGGTTTTTAAATTTGCTGAAGGGCTTTATGCAGGAATTAGAAAGGTATTAGTTCCACCCAAAGCTTATTCTTGGCAAACATTTATTTATTTGAGTGTTTTTTCTTGGGTAGTTTCATATTTTGCTATAGGTTATATCAAAGATATAATTGCCTTTTTCGGTTGGTTATTTTTAATTGCTGGTACAGCTTGGTATACAACTGAAGACCCTTTGAGGGTTCCTGGTACTTTTATGCCAGTCGGGGCAGTGATCACTGGATTCTTAGTGAGTGTTTTTGCATTTGGAAATCAACAGGATGTCATTACACCAAGAACAATCGTTTTTTGGCCGACAATTTCAGCGCTAATTACCGCTATACCAGAATTTATTGAAGGAAATGATACCGATGCAAAAGCTCGAATTCCTAAACCAGAAGACCGCCAAAGAATCATAATTTTAGTTGCTAGTAGTATGCTGCTAAGTTGCTGGATTCAGTTTCACTTTGTGATGAATAATTGGTTCCAAGAATATCCTAGTTTGCAGGCAGATACTTTTAGAAGTAGTACCGTTGTTGTCAGAACAGAAGAACGACTAAAAATCCCACGAAACGGCGCTATAATTCTAGAGAAAGTTCAACCAATAGTAGTAGAACAAATAGCCCAAAGACCTTGGTCGGAAGTAGAGAAATGGTTGCTAGATGCGAAACAACGGGTAGGAAGTCTGGGTAGGGAAGTAATACAAAAAAACCTGGGCAAATATGAAGAAAAGGAACTATGGCGCATTGAACCGCACGTAGCTAATGCTAAGTCTGGATATATATTAGATTTATTAAGTATTTGGATGGGCCCGAGTTCTAACCCACGGGGCTATTACTTGAAAAAATCTTGTCGCATTGAACCAGTTGCAGCAACTACCAACTCAGACAATAAGATTACAATTGCAGAAATTGAATGCGATCGCGCCAGTAAATTGATTCCTGGCTCACCGCCTCCGCAACAGTGAAGGTAGGGAATGGGGAGTGGGGAGTGGGGAATAGGGGGAGCAGGGGAAGAATTTCTAACTCTTGACTAATGACTAATGACCAATGACTAATGACCAATGACTAATGACAAATGACTATCAACAGAATTTTTGTATTGGCAAAGAATGTGTTTCAGGAAGTGGTACGCGATCGCATCCTATATATTATTGGTTTTTATGCGCTAATGCTCGCCACTGCCTTCCGCGTCCTTCCTGAATTTGCAGCTACGACTGAAGACAAAATGTTTTTAGATTTTGGCATGGCGGCGATGAACGCCATCGGGTTAATTGTGACGATATTTATTGGTACGGGACTGGTTAATAAAGAAATTGAAAAACGCACTATTTTGGTATTAATTGCTAAACCTGTCAGCCGCAGCGAAATTATCGTCGGCAAATACTTAGGTTTATCCGCAGTATTAGCTGTGCTTATCGCCACAATGACAGCAATTTATCTGGTATTTCTGCAATTTGGTAACATTCCTCATCCAACGACGAGCATTCTAATTGCTGCAATTTTCTTATTTTTGCAGTTGTCATTAATCACCTCTGTGGCTATTACCTTTGGTGTTTTTACTGCTTCTTTACTGGCGACTGTTTTAACCTTTGCGGTATATTTAATCGGCAATATTACTCAAGATTTAGTACAACTTGGTCGTCTGAGCCGCAACCCTGGTATGGAACGTCTAACTCAAGGTTTGTTTCTCATCTTGCCAGATTTATCTCGATTAGATTTGAAAAATAATGCCGTTTATGGTCTGCAAGCACTACCTGACACAACCGCACTGATTACAAATGCTGGCTATGGCTTACTTTATAGTGCCATGTTGTTAGCGATCGCTATTTTTATCTTCTCACAACGTGAGTTTTAGTCATTGGCCATTGGGCATTGGGGCAAACAGAAAGTTCTTCTCTCCTGACTCCAAACTCCAAACTCCAAACTCCAAACTCCAAACTCCAAACTCCAAACTCCAAACTCCAAACTCCAAACTCCAAACTCCAAACTCCAAACTCCAAACTCCAAACTCCAAACTCCAAACTCCAAA
>NZ_JAIVFQ010000135.1 GCF_020829495.1 Nostoc favosum CHAB5714
TCGGAACTTCGACCTTTGAACTCGGAACTTCGACCTTTGAACTCGGAACTTCGACCTTTGAACTCGGAACTTCGACCTTTGAACTCGGAACTTCGACCTTTGAACTCGGAACTTCGACCTTTGAACTCGGAACTTCGACCTTTGAACTTCCTATTCCCCAATCCCCAATCCCCAATCCCTCAACATATTGTTACAATACTTAATGTGATCGTTCTGACTGGTGGCCTTCTTCATGATTGTTAAGACACTTCCCCCTAGTTCCCGACCGATTCAGGAGGACAGTAGCAACGGCACAAATCGCCGAGGCGAACTGGACGTTATTGATGTAGTGCCAGAAGATGGTACATCAAGCTTAGTTGTGCGCTCGCCAAGACTCTTAGCAGCCCAACAGTTGAGGACAACAGCCCAACCTGAGACGCTTTACGATCCTGTTGTCATAGCGGCGCATTACCAAAACAGGCCCCTACAAGTTGTACGGCGGATTTTCGCCGTGTTGGGGCCGGCTCTATCCTTTGCTTTTGGGTTGTGGTCGGATAGTAAACGGGGAATTGTCGTCAAAAATGACCGCCGCAGAGCCACTCAGCTACGAGTATTGCTGACCCAACTGGGGCCTGCTTACATCAAAATTGGACAAGCTTTATCTACTAGACCGGATCTGGTTCCTCCCGTATACCTAGAAGAATTAACTAAGCTACAAGACCAATTACCGCCTTTTCCCAACGAAATTGCTTACCAGTTTATCAAAGAAGAACTAGGCGCACCTCCAGAAGAGGTTTACGCCGAACTCTCGGCCCAGCCAATTGCTGCGGCTTCGTTGGGGCAAGTCTATAAAGGTAAGCTAAAAACTGGCGAAGAAGTCGCTGTTAAAGTTCAACGCCCCGACTTAAGAGAGGGGATTACCATTGACTTGTATATCTTGCGTAACCTCGCAGCTTGGGTGCAGAAAAAGGTTAAACGGGTAAGAAGTGACTTAGTTGGGATTCTCGATGAATTAGGCGATCGCATTTTTGAAGAGATGGATTACATCCACGAAGGTGAAAATGCGGAGCGATTTTTCGAGTTATACGGTCACATGAAAGACGTATATGTACCGAAAATTTACTGGGAATACACCAATCGCCGCGTCTTGACGATGGAGTGGATTAACGGCACTAAATTAACGCAGACAGAAGAAATTAGCGCCCAAGGCATAGATGCTCGTTATCTAATTGAAGTGGGTGTGCAGTGTTCACTGCGCCAGTTGCTAGAACATGGATTTTTTCATGCAGATCCCCACCCTGGTAATTTGTTAGCAACAACCGATGGCAAATTAGCTTATCTTGACTTTGGGATGATGAGCGAGATTAAGCCAGCACAGCGTTATGGTTTGATTGAAGCGATCGTCCACGTCGTCAACCGCGACTTTGAAGGATTAGCAAAAGACTACGTTAAGTTAGATTTCTTATCACCAGAAACCGATTTAACACCAATTATTCCAGCTTTTGCCAGAGTTTTTGCTGATGCCCAAGGAGCCAGCGTTGCTGAACTTAATATTAAAAGTATCACCGATGAACTATCGGCTTTGATGTATGAGTATCCTTTCCGCGTACCGCCCTACTACGCCTTAATTATTCGCTCCCTCGTGACGCTGGAAGGTATTGCAATATATATAGATCCCAACTTTAAAGTTCTCAGTGAAGCTTATCCCTACGTTTCTAAACGCCTGTTAACCGATCCAGCACCGCAATTAAGAGCATCATTGCAAGATTTGCTATTTAAAGATGGTAGATTTCGCTGGAACCGCTTAGAAAACTTGTTAAAAAATGCGCGTAATAGTCAAGACTACGACTTTAATTTAGTACTGAATCAGGGGATAGAATTTTTATCATCTGAACGTGGTGCTTTCATTCGTGACAAGCTAGTAGATGAATCTGTTAACGGACTCGATGCTTTAGGTAAAAATGTTTTGCATAACTTCACCTATTTGCTGCGGGAACGCGTTGGGTTGACAGCAGTTAATGAAACTCCGGCGGCGACAGTTGAGCAACAACAAACCTTGGAGCATATCAAACGTATATTAGGTATTCTCCGAGAAACAAAAGGCTTTGACCCACTACAACTTGCGCCCCAAATTGCCCAATTATTGGTAAATTCAGATGTACAACGTTTAGGTCAACAAATTGCCAACCGCTTCACGCAAAAGGCTGTAGCCAGGTTAATTCGGCAATTATTGGCATCGTAGCAAAAGTTATGAGTTAAAAACTTTCTTTAACTCATAAGTGATTCATTTTAGCAACTATATAACCCAACTCTTGGAGCTTTTCTAAGACCTTAGTTGCACTTTGGGCAATGCTTTCTTGGTTAGTTTTGCATTCGACTTCAGGACGGAGTGGTATTTCATAAGGATCATCAATACCAGTGAAGTGCTTAATCTCGCCGGATCTGGCTTTTTTATATAAACCTTTTACGTCTCGCTGTTCACAAACTTCTAATGATGCATTGACGTAAACTTCAATGAAATGTGGAATACTTTGGCGTACTTGTTCCCGAATTTCGCGGTATGGTGAAATGGCCGAAACCAATACAATTACATTATTTCTGGCAAGAAGATGAGCCACAAAGCCAATGCGCCGAATATTCTCTTCTCGATCCTCTTTACTGAAACCCAATCCTTTACATAGGTTTTGACGTACCGCATCGCCATCCAGAACTTCAACTCTGTATCCCTGTATCCGCAGTTCCTTCTCCACGAATTTACAGATAGTAGTTTTACCTGCACCACTTAAACCAGTAAACCATACTGTCACGCCATACTCTTGTTGTCTCATCCTACCTCTGTCGTACACTTCAAATGGCACACCAAAAAAATGCTTTTTTGGGTAATTTCAGGTCAATAAATACACACTTGAGCATGTTGTGGCTTTGTTACACAATTTTGGATTTTAGATTTTAGATTTTAGATTGATTTAAAATCTAAAATTCGGTGGGCAATACAATTGCAAACTTTTAACTTTCCTCTTGGGGATAAGCGTTTTTCTCGCGTTTGAGGCTTTCTTCTAAGGCTTGAATTTGTTCACGACGAGCTTCCAATTCTAAGGAACGCCTTGCTAAGTCTTGGTTTTGCAACGTCAGGGATTGTCGCCAATGTTCTGCTCGTTCGGCTTCGTGCTGCAAAAATTCCGGGGTAATGCCTATGGTGAGGTAGCTTTGTACCAGATGGAGTACCCAGTTTGTGGCATCTTCTAGTCTTTCAATGTCGCCTGTAGGGGAAAGTTCTACTAAAACAAGCAAGTTTTCACTCATAATTTTTCCCTTTCCTAGCAGAATGAAAGCCTCTTCTGGAATTATCGCCCACAAGTTATCAGCTTCTTGACGCGCCAACAAGCGTAACTGGTGCTGGTCTAAAAAATCGTTTTTACGCACCTGGGCTAGATATAGCATGAGAGTCGCTTTGCTCCAATTCAAAATTCAAAATCACCGTTAGCGCAGCGTCTTTGAAAGGAGAAGTTCTGTACCCCGTTGGGGATGGCAAAGCCATCTAAGGAAGCCTTAGCTTCAACTTCTCTGGAGTAACGCAAACGTCTCCGGCTCCGCTCAAAATTCAAAAAATGATTTTTAATAAAAAACAAGGACAAAATTGGTATTTGGAATAAATTTAATTGGTAATGGGTAATTGGGAATTAATAATCCGATTACCCATTACAGTTATCCTAAGCCACGCAGGCGATCGCTACGACAACCCCTTGAGGCGATCGCGCAAAATTTCAGCTTGCTTCTGTGCTTCTGCTAAGGCATCACGCGCCGCTTGTACCACGTCGGCCCTAGCTCTATCTACGAAACTGGGATTGTTTAATCTGGTACTCAGGGATTGAACTTCGGCTTCAGCTTTACTCAAGCTTTTTTCTAGCTTGGCACGCACAGCTTCAATATCTACCACACCGCTTAGAGGAATTAGCACTTGTATTGTACCAATTACACCTGCAATCGCATTTTCTGGTTCTTGTGATTGTTCTAATTCTCTCTGCGGAAAAAATCGGCTCCATAACCTAAGTCTCGCTTGAGCAGTGAGTAAATTTTGGCTAACAAACCACGCTGTGTAACCAAAACCAACTAGTTCAAAGAAAGTTCCGACGATGGGAATGTCATCAATGGCATTTCCCGCAGCTAAACCCAATCTACCAAAGACAATCGCCACAATAATTAAGCCAATTGTCTTCAAACCCCTTTCAGGTTTTTTCGCAGCAACAGTTTGGTTTTCTTGCTTGTCAGTAATTGTTAAAGTCTCAACCTTCGCCAAATCTTTAATGTAATCTTGTCCAGCAGTGAGAATTTCCCGCTCCTTCTCACTTTCAGTTTGCAAATTCGCTGTCACTTTTACCCCTGGCTTAATATCCGCTTCAGCCCGCAAATTCCGAATTGTGCGGATAGTAGCAATCAGTAATTCAAACTGTTCTTCTAAAGCTTGATCAATCAACTTTGCATCTACCTGGGGATAGATTTGTAATGGTAAAGTTTGCGGTGAATCTGCTGGTTGTTGGGTGAGAGTTTGCCAAATTTCTTCGGTAATATGAGGCATGAAGGGATGAAGCAGTTTCATAATCCCTTCTTGCACGTAGCCAAGGGTTTGCTGTGCTACCCGCCGCGATGCTGCATCGGCATCTGCTTGCAATCTGGATTTCACCAGTTCAATATATTGGTCGCAGAAATCACCCCAGATGAATTCGTAGAGTCCTTTTGCTGCTTCCCCTAAACCGTAATTATCGATGTAATTGGTGGTTTGTTTGACAACTTGATGATACCGCGAGAGAATCCAGCGATCGCTCAATTCGATAGCTACTGGATTCCCCAATTGTTGCGGTGTCTGTCCATCCAAATTCATCATCACAAACCGAGCTGCATTCCACAACTTGTTTGCAAAGTTGCGGGATGCCTCTACTGATGCTGATTCATCCTTTTTGCGATCGTACTCCAACCGAATATCTTGACCTGCGCCAGCCACTTCTCTAATTAAGGTATACCGCAGGGCATCAGTACCATATTTGTCAATTAATAACAATGGGTCAATACCATTACCTTTGCTCTTAGACATCTTCTGACCTTTTTCATCCAGCACTAAGCCGTGGATATAAACTGTTTGGAAAGGCATTTGCCCCGTAAAATGCCCAGCCATCATGGTCATTCTGGCTACCCAGAAAAAGATGATGTCAAAGCCTGTTACCAAAGTAGTAGTTGGGTAGTAAGTTGCTAAATCCTGAGTTTGTTCCGGCCAGCCCAAAGTCGAAAACGGCCACAGTCCAGAAGAAAACCAAGTATCTAGCACATCTGGGTCTTGTTCTAACTTGACATTTTCGCCAAATTGTGATTTAGCTTTTTCCCAAGCTTCAGTTTCCGATTTTGCTACCACAAAGGGCGTGTTATCAGTTATTTGCCCATCGGTTTCACTGACAGCATACCAAGCCGGAATTTGGTGTCCCCACCATAATTGGCGAGAGATACACCAGTCTTTGAGTTTTACTAACCAATCACGATAGACCTTTGTCCAGCGTTGGGGGACAAACTCTGGAGAAGTTTGCTGGTCGAGGAATTCGAGAGTGTTGTCAGCTAGGGGGCGAATTTTGACAAACCACTGAGTTGAGAGGAGAGGTTCAATAGGTACTTTACCGCGATCGCTGTAGGGAACGGTATGCTTATAATCTTCGATCTTCACCAGAAAGCCATCTGCTTCTAAGCGAGAAACCACATTCTTTCTAGCAACAAAGCGGTCTTGTCCTTGAAACTCCCCGGCATTGGCATTGAGAGTCCCATCTTTGTTCATAATGTTGATTAACGGCAGATTGTGACGCTTACCCATGTCAAAATCGTTCGGGTCATGGGCGGGAGTTACCTTCACGCAACCTGTGCCGAAAGTGGGGTCAACAAATTCATCGCCAATGATGGGAATTTCTCGTTGTAGAATGGGCAGAGTTAGAGTTTTGCCAATGAGATGTTTGTAGCGATCGTCATTGGGATTAACCGCTACAGCCGTATCACCCAGCATCGTTTCTGGTCTAGTTGTCGCCACCTCTACAAAACCGGAACCATCGGTGAGGGGATAACGGAAGTGCCAGAGATTTCCATTAACCTCTTGATTTTCCACTTCCACATCAGACACAGCCGACTGGGAAGCGGGACACCAGTTAACTAAATATTCACCACGATAAATTAAGCCTTCCTCGTAGAGACGAGTAAACGCCTCGACAACAGCTTTAGATAAACCCTCATCCAGAGTAAACCTTTCCCGTGACCAGTCCACCGAGACACCCAAGCGTCGTAGCTGATTAAGAATTGTTCCCTCAGACTCCGCCTTCCATTGCCAAGCGCGTTCTAGGAATTTTTCGCGCCCCAACTCGTAGCGAGTTTTACCCTCTGTCTTGAGTTGCTTTTCTAGCATACTATGGACAGCGATGCTGGCGTGGTCAGTTCCCGGTAGCCATAGGGTATTACGTCCCTGCATCCGGTGGTAGCGCACGAGGGTATCAATTAAGGCACTTTCAAAAGCGTGACCCATGTGTAAGCTGCCGGTGACATTCGGTGGCGGAATGACGATGCAGTAGGGTTCGCCGCCATTGTTGGGGTCAGCTTTGTAAACTTGGTTGTCTTCCCAGAATTTTTGCCATTTGGCTTCGGTGGAAAAGGGGTCGTAGAGGCTGGGGAGATTGGGAATGGTTGCGGTCATGCGGGAAAACTAAGGAAGGACTCTAATAAATTTTGCCACAGGGTTGGAGAGAGGGTTTATATGGAAACGAACCGCAAAGGACGCAAAGTACGCAAAGGAAGAGGAGGAAGGTAAGATGAGGCAACCTAGTGCTCAGTTAGAGAAATTAGCTTATAGGGTGATTAGGGCGGCGATTGAGGTACATCAGGTATTAGGAGCGGGGTTTTTAGAGGAGGTTTATCACAAGGCGTTGAGAGAAGAATTTCTTATTCGCGGAATACCTTATGAGTTTGAGCATCCAGTAAAAGTACACTACAAAGGTCGTTCAGTAGGCGAAGGCAAATTAGATTTTTTGGTTGGAGACTCTCTAATTGTTGAATTGAAAGCTGTCCAAAACTTAACCCCCATTCACGAAGCCCAAGTCCTCTCCTACCTTAAAATGACTCATTACCCCCTCGCTCTCCTAATCAACTTTAACGTCCCTCTCCTCAAAGACGGCATCAAACGCATCATACTCTCTTCTTAATCTTCTTAATCTTCTTTGCGCTCTTTGCGTCCTTTACGGTTCGTTCCCCAAACCCATGAAACACCAAACAACCTCCCCTTGGACATTCATACCCACCCTATATTTCACCTCCGGCATACCTTACATCATCATCAACACAGTTTCCGTAATCTTTTACAAAAAACTCGGAAGCGAGTCGGTGGCTGGGGGTATATTCTAGGAGATGAAGGTAGCGCCTATAAAATTGCGATCGCAGGGATGAACGCAGCATTAAAATCTTATGATGGACGGGAAATGTCAACGAGTTTGCTAGAGGGTTTCAAACAGCATCTTGATTTGAAAAGTATAGAAGATTTAATAGAAGTAGTATATCGGCGAGAATGGGGAGTTAAACAGGTAGCTGCTTTAGCACCAGTTGTAGATTTTGCAGCAGCGTCAGGTGATATAGTAGCGAATATCATAATTGATGATGCTGTAAAAGAGTTAGTAAAAGCTACATCTACAGTAATTGATGCGATTTTTAGTGCTGACTCAATTTTAGAGGTAGTCACAACGGGAAGTGTATGGCACGGTAGATGCAAGATCCATGAAAGATTTGCAGCATCTCTTGTTAAGAAGTTTCCTAATGTAAAGGTGATTTTTCCGAGGTATGAACCTGCTTATGGTGCTGGTTTGTTAGCGTTGCAGACAACTCAAATTTGACGGGCTACTAAATAAATAGGAGTTTTCAGTCTGCAAATATGCGCCCTAAGAAAGTTATTATTTCAGACCAAGCTGCGGTGGTAGCACTAGAATCATAACGATAACCGTCGTCGCGCATGAAGGTATGTTCTGCTTCATACAAGAAGACTTGGTGAGGTATGTTAGCATTCTCAATTGCTTTTATTATGGTTTGGCGATCGCTATCTGGTATATGAGGGTCAAGAGTACCAAACACCATAAGCATTTCGCCTTTGATTTCACTTACTCTCTGGATTGTATCGGCTACCTCTTTACCCAGTTTACCACTGGGAATACCAGTAGGGTAACAGCAAACACCAGCCCGAATTTCGTTTTGAAATGCTGCGCGGAAGGCTAAATGTCCACCAATACAAAAGCCTAGAGTGCCTATTCGATTTGGAGAAACCGCACTCTCTGTTTTCAGAAATTCAATCACAGCAAGGCAATCGGCATCATAATCAGCTACGGAGGTTCGACGAGCATCGTCATTACCCCGCATCCGTCCAAGATCGTCTGGCTCAATTACTAAACCAACTGGCTCAATTCGGTGAAAAATTTCTGGGGCTGCTACTACATAGCCGTATCCTGCTAAGTAGTTAGCTAAACGAATCATTGCATCACCTAACTGATAAATATCACTGTAGAAGACAATACCAGGGTATTTTCCTGCTGCTTTGGGAGCCGCAACATAAACACGCATTAAGCTGCCATCTACTCTTAACTCAACATTGCGCTTAGTGATTTGCATTTTTGTGTCTCCGTGTTACGCTTGCTGTCATTAGCTTCTACACTGTAGCGCCGCAGCATCCGGTTACTTTCAACCCACAATTTGGCGTTCTTTTACCATCACTGCGATCGCTTAATATCCCCAGTAAAAGTTTGTTGTGATCGCCTCAATACACCCGTTACCTTAGCGACGGTAGGCTAGTTAAAACCCACACCAATAATTAATAAAGGGGATAGATGACATTCGCTTGCTGCGAAGCACCCATCCCCGAATAGCTGCCCAGATCATGAACCTGGAATCTATAGTCCGGTATCTAATCATCCCAGTATCGGCCGAGATATGTAGATTGTCACTAGGATAGATACTGATTTACGAAATACCTACGAAAAGATAGTTACACAATTACTCTTGTTCACCCCTTCTCCCTTCCCCCATCGCCAACAGCGCCGTTCCGTAAGCAGCTTCTGTGTACACTGACGCTACTACAGGAACCTGCAAATGACGCGCCCTAATCGCAGCCCAAGTATCATTCGCCGCGCCGCCTCCAGCAGTATAAACACAGGTCAACTTGTCTGCGCCCATTTGTTGTAATAATTCATACCCCCGCGCTTCTATGCGGGCAATACTTTCTAACAACCCATGCAAAAATTCCACTGGATTATCTGGGCGTGGTTCCAATCGTGGGGGTAAATTGGGATCGTTAATCGGAAAGCGATCGCCTACCTTCAATAACGGATAATAATCTAACTCGCTGGCTTTTGATGCATCAATCTCCCGACTAAGGCTTTCTAACTCAGCGTTTGTGAAAAATTGCTTTAGTACTGCACCTCCAGTATTAGAAGCACCACCAGTCAGCCACAAATCACCCAACCGATGGCTGTAAATCCCATATCTGGCATCTTCTACACGGGTACGACTTAACAACTTTAGTACCAACGTTGAACCAAGGGAAGTCACGGCTTCACCAGGTAATTTTGCCCCACTAGCGATAAAAGCAGCAATACTATCAGTTGTACCTGCACACACAAAACAATCACGGCGCAAACCCAACTTATCTGCAATTTCAGGACGCAATTCGGCAATCGGAGTCCCAGGAGGTAAAACTTTGGGTAGCTGAATCGGTATTTGCAACAATTCTTGCCATTCTGGGTATTTCAACTCTTCCACGTCATAACCCAGCTTTAAAGCATTATGGTAATCGCTAATACCCAACTGTCCATGTAGGAGAAACGCCAGCCAATCTGCTTGATGCAGGAAATATCTAGCTTCACTAAAAGAGGGTAATTGCCTCATCCACAAAAGTTTGGCTAGGCTGGAGGTGGCACTCAACACGGTATGATTAGGGGGTGCGATACTCCTCAAATGCTCTAACACCAATGATCCCCGCGCATCGTTGTACAGCAATGGTGCATCTGTTGGATTGCCAGCAGCATCGACTAGTAAGACGGTGGAAGAAGTACCATTAATTGCGATCGCTTTAATTTCTCGCCGCAATTGGTCAGGTATTTGTTCCACCAGCACAAACAAAGCCTCCTGCCAAATTTTGGGCATAACGGCGACTGGTGAGTCTTGGAAGGGATATCGCACCTGTGCCTGGATGCTAGATTCCTCGTCAATCACCATACCGCGTGCGCCAGAGGTGCCAAAGTCGATACCCAAATACAAATCCATAGTTTTATGAATTTTTTTAATAAAGAATCACTAAGGACTACTGACTAATAACTGCTTTTGTTGCATCTTGTAACAAGATATTCCCCAATCTTGGCAAAACAAGGAAAAGTAGTAAACGAACTGTTCAAAATCTATTCAGGTTAGGAGGTTTTCAGCCATGCCTATCTTAGATACTCTGTACATCGCTCAGATATCTTCCATCTCAGATACTCAAGTCTACATCGCTCTAGTTGTGGCCTTGATCCCCGGAGTTCTAGCTTGGCGATTAGCCACAGAACTTTACAAATAAGGCTCCGATGTGACACAGTTAAAAAGCTAATAATCCTGGCAGTACGGGGTGCAATTTCCAGACCTTATGGTGTAAAGCCATAAGTATCTAGAAACCTTGCACTTACGTAAGCCAGGTTATTTTTTAACTGGTGCAACACTTGTAGCTATTTCAAAAAAATGAAGTAATATGACAGCTAAATCAAGCAGTAATTAGCGCCAGAGAGCTTTTACAGTGCTTCCCTTCACTCAGCGAGGTTATTTTTTAGCATCATGAACGCGATTCAACCCTCCAGACCACCGTTGCAACCTATACAAAAACGCCGGGTCATTCCTCGACCAAAGCGGCATCTTCGTCAACGTTCTTACCAGGTGATGGCACTGGAAAGCACAGCCAAAATAGCGGTTAATCTTGTGATTACAGCCGTTGCAGCATCTGCCTTATCACAACTTTTGCCTTATCATTGGTCACAGCAAGAAAAGTTGCGCGAAATTAGTACTGAAGTCAAGCTGATAGAAGGACATGTCAATGATTTGCAAACGCAATTTAGCCGTAATTTCGATCCTCAGCAAACTAAAAGTATTATGCAAGAACAAGGATACCGATTTGATCCTAGCCAGCGTCGGGTCGTGTTGATGAATCCCGATCGCCTAGAAGATCAACAAACAGAGTCATCACCCTAAGACAAATGGCGAATTTGGGATTATTTAAGTTTCTTGTGATTCAGGCTACGTATAAACCGGGTGTTAATTTATATTATTGCTAATAAATAATGGTTAATAGCTAATTTTTGAATAGCTATGTAGCTATCATCTATTAGTCATTAGCGATACAGCGTCACTAAAATCTCATTCAAAATTTAATCATTTATTTTGAATTTTGAATCACCCAGAAGAACTAATCTACCAATTAGGACGCTGATTGAGATAGCAGCTCGTTTAGCCAATTTTCGAGTTGTAAACGCAAGCGACAACCAGTAATATCCTTACTGTTGTCGAAAGAGGGCAGTTGAGTGAGGGCGCGACGATAATCAGCGATCGCACAATTCCAGTCGCCCCAAAGATGGTAAGTCCTGCCGCGTTCAGCCCAGATATGACCTTCTAGTTGACCAAAAAGCTGTGCTACCTCAAAATTCTCAATTGCCTCCTCATATTGCCCCAAATCACGCCAGGTAATGCCTCGGTTTATCCACGCCCGGACATGGCGAGGATTGAAATCAATCGCTTGATCGTAGTCGGCAAGTGCTGCTGCTAATTCTCCACAAGCCGCGTAGTAATTTGCCCGATTATTATAAGCACTAGCCAAATAGGGATTAAGCTTGAGAGCGGTATTATAGTCGGAAAGCGCTTTTTGCCTTTCACCACTTTGGAAATAAATTAGCCCCCGGTTGTTGTAATCAATGGCATTGTGGGGATGGCGGGAAATTAGTTGGCTTAAAAGTGCGATCGCCTCAGTATAATCTCCTTGTTGAGCCGACCTCAAAGCACAAGAGCGTAAATAGCGATCGCCTAAAACACATTCGCCCCTGTCATTTTTCCTCTGTGCTTGGACTTTATGTGTAACATTGGAAACAATGCTGCATTTGCTATTTTGCTGGTCACCATCAGCTAAAAATGAGTGAATATTCATATTTACCTATACTAAATCCGTGTTTTGTGGAATCAAATTCTAGTTTTCGTTTGCTAGTGGTTTTACTACTATGTCTATTTTTAAAGTATTTAGGGTTACAGTAAAGCAACTCAAGAGAGAACTTAACCTAGCCGCACAAGAGAAATCTACGCCCTAGATAAACAATTGATCCTCAAACCTAATCATGAATACTTCATCCCCAGGGTGAATTCCAGAAATACCAGATGTCAATCTCAAAGGCTAGTCAAGTAGTGAGAGCTACAAATTGGTAGAATGCCAACAAGCCGTTCATTAAAGAGGGGATGAGGGGGATGAGGAAGCAGGGGGAGAATAATTAATGCCCAATGTCCCATTCCCCATTCCCTAAATCCAATTTTTAAATTTTGAGAAATTTTCCGATGACAACTGCAATTTCCTATCCCAATGCCCCTGATTTAGCAACCGATGATTACATTGTTATCGGCTTGGCAACCTGCTTCGTCAAAGAAGATGGAGAAGTTTATCAAATCGAAGTTATAGAACCGATTCCCTCTGCGGCTTTGGAAGCGCTCTTAAAGGGCATTCCTACCTCCTATAAGCTGGCTCATGCAACAACTTTAGGATCTCTGCTGGATGGCGATTCACAAGTGTTGCCAGATGGCTTCCCAGAGTCGGCTCAGTTTGGAGAGGAATTTGTGCCACGGGCATTTGCAGCAGCTCGTACCTACAAGCGTCGTGAATCTGCAAAATCTCTGATTCCTTTAGGTACAAACTACAGCGAATTTAAGTATTCCATTGAGCGCAAGCGAGTATTAAACGCCGCTAGAGTTGTCACCAAAGAAGACAACGTTAAACAGCATTCTCATACTCACAAAGTTCTTTAAGTAATTATGCTCAAACTTTACGGCGGCGCTCGTAGTCGAGCGTCAATTGTTCACTGGTATTTAGAGGAACTAAAAGTTCCCTACGAATTTGTCAAGCTTGATATGCAGGCAGGTGTTCACCTCAAACCTGAATATTTGGCAATTAACCCAGTTGGTAAAGTTCCAGCAATTGTTGATGGGGATTTTAAACTTTGGGAATCTGGAGCAATTTTGCTGTATCTTGCCGATAAGTACAGTAAAACTTCACTTTCACCAGAGGAACGTGCTGTATTTTACCAATGGGTTTTGTTTGCCAATGCTACCCTTGGACCAGGAATTTTTGTAGAAGCAAGTCGGGAACGGGAAATGCCCCGCTTGTTGACTCCGTTAAATGAAATTTTCAGTAAGCAACCTTTTTTGCTTGGCGATGAGTTCACTGTTGCTGATGTGGCAGTGGGATCTATTCTGAGTTACATTCCCATCATGCTGAAGCTAGACCTCAGTTCCTACCCAGAGGTGTTGAACTATATCAAGCATTTATCTGAGCGTCCAGCATTTCAAAAAAGTATTGGCGGAAAGGCTTGATTGTAGTAAGGACGCACAGATGTGCATGGGTGTCAAGTTAAGCCTCGGCGAATGGAATTCGCGGCTACACAAACAAAGCCCACCTCCGTGGGCTAAGATAATAGAAAATTAAGGTTTTTAACCCGCGCAGGCGGGTTTTGCCTGTGTAGAGGCGGTTTCTAACCGCCCTTTTAGCTTAAAGCGGAAGAAGCCCCACACTGTAACGGTACTCCGTTCAGTGTTGGGATGAATTCCGGGCAATGACGAATTGACCAACGAGCAATATTGAGCGTAGCTCAGTGAGCAATGTTGGTCG
>NZ_JAIVFQ010000136.1 GCF_020829495.1 Nostoc favosum CHAB5714
CTTTTCTCAAACATACCCGTGCTCCAAAGAAGAAGAAAGATCCTCCAAAGTATGACCCTCAGCATCCACATGTTTCCACTGCCAAACTTTTAGCGACTGCAAAAAAGTCACCTTGACAGGGCTACTCACGGGACTAAAGCAAAAACCCTTTACAATTCTCTTACTTTGCGCTCTTTGCGTCCTTTGCGGTTCGTTAAAAAAATAAATCGTTTAAGATTGCTATATGTCTGATAACAACACAGACTCTCTGAGAAATTGGTTAATAGTAGTCTGTCAATAAATAATTGATGGATAGATTATATCATGTTCGCTTGATTACTTATTAAACCCAAAGAACCCCACCCCGCCAAAGCTACGCTTCGCCTCCCCTCCTGCTTGCGGGGAGGGGATTAAGGGGAGCCAGTGCGGTCTTGGGGTTCACCTGCGTGGAGCATCTGGCGTGTGGGGTGCAATGACTGTGGAAATCATAACTAATTATGCGAACATGATATTAAGAGTAGAGACGGCGATTTATCGCGTCTCTTTTATATTTATTCTTTTTTTAATTGCTGTTTTTTTTAGCCTTTGTGAATGTTGAAGGTTTATCAACCGAGCAAAGGTTAGATTATGGAACCCAGATTGAATCGGCAAAAGGCGATCGCACAACAATCTTACCGGAAAATCTTCAACCACCCAAACATTGGAAAGCTTAAGTTTCACCCTTTGAACTCCAACGTTAAGCCTTTTAGCTCCAACGTTAAGCCTTTTAACTCCAACGTTAAGCCTTTTAGCTCCAACGTTAAGCCTTTTAGCTCCAACGTTAAGCCTTTTAGCTCCAACGTTAAGCCTTTTAACTCCAACGTTAAGCCTTTTAGCTCCAACGTTAAGCCTTTTAGCTCCAACGTTAAGCCTTTTAACTCCAACGTTAAGCCTTTTAAAATAGAAGATTAGCTAGAGTGACAGCGAAACCCAACTTACTGGTATAACCTGAGAAATATTCCCTCAGCAGGAGATAAACAATAAGACACCTGTCCTATCCTAGTCATTGCTATGGGGATAGAAAAAGGAGATGTCTGTAAGAAAGCGGCTGGAGATTTTAGATTTAATTCGGGAGTTTCGGTAGCAACTCAATTTTTCTCAGAAACAGTTTGCTGCTAGATTAAAAGTTTCATTCAAAACAGTCAATCATTGAGAAAATGAGCATACAGTGCCTTCACGGATAACGCTAAAACGAATAAAAGAAATGTTACGGCAGATGAGTAAACCCGGCAAAAGGCTGCTAAACCAGTATTTTCCAGAAGCAGAGTAGGGTTATGGCTCATAAAGTGAGGGCATCGAAACCTAAAAACATTTTTACTGGCAGTAGAGAGCAACTGCTGCATTATGGTATTGCTTTGCTATCCGTTGCCTTAGCACTGGGGGCAACTCTGCTGCTCAACCCATATCTCACGTCAACGCCTGCGGCGCTATTTTATGTTGCAGTGATGGTGAGTGCCTGGTACGGTGGCTTGGGCCCGGGGTTACTTGCTACCGTTTTGTCTACTTTGGCAATTAACTACTTCTTTTTTAAGCCACTCTATTCCCATAACATTACAAATCTAAGTTTAGTACCTCTGGTCGTGTTCATTCTGGCAGCAGGGTTAATCAGTTCGCTCAACGAATCACGGCGCACAGCGCAACGGAAAGCTGAGGCAAGTCTGAAGTCTCTACGTGAAAGCGAGGCAAGGTTTGGTCGCTTAACAGAGTCTAATATTATTGGGGTAATTGTGGCTGATCTGAACGGCTTAATCATTGAAGCCAATGATGCCTTTCTACAAATGCTCAATTATACACGCGAGGATTTGCGCTCTGGTAGAATTCGCTGGGGCGAGATTACTCCAGCCGAATACATTGAGGTGAGTGAGCGAGCAATTGAAGAACTTAGAATTACTGGGAGTTGTAAGCCCTTTGAGCAAGAATACATCCGCAAAGATGGCTCTCAAGTTCCCGTCTTAATTGGCTTTGCCAAGCAAGGAGATAGGACAATTATTGGTTTTGTTCTTGACTTGAGCCAACGGCAAGCTGCGCTACGCGAACAGCAAGCTGCGCTACGCGATCGCAAACAAGCCGAAATTGCCCAAAGCATCCTGCAAATGCTCTTAGAACACGTCCCAGAGGGAATTACGATCACCGACGGCCCTCCTGATTTCCCAATTATCGCCAATAGCAAACTCGCGCAAGAGCTTTTGGGCAGAACTGGTGAATCCCTCGTTGGTATGACTTCTGGCGAGTACGTTCAATCCATCGGTCTGTTTTTAGCTGATGGTGTAACGCGCCCCACCCTAGAGCAATTGCCTTTATACCGTGCTACGCGCTACGGTGAAACAATCCGCGATGAAGAATGCATCATTGAACGTCCTGATGGAACCCGGATTACAGCGATCGCTAATGTAGTACCAGTTCGGGATTCCCAAAGTCAGATTATCGGTGCAATCGATTGCTGGCGTGACATCACCAACCGCAAGCAGATGGAAGAGGCACTGCGGCAACGAGAAACAGAACTTCGCTTGATTACAGATACGTTGCCAGTTCTGATTTCCTTTGTAGATTCAGAACAACGCTACCGCTTCAATAACCGAGCATATCAAGAATGGTTTGGGCATTCGACGACCGAAGTTTATGGAAAGCATATTTGGGAAGTTTTGGGTGAACCCGCCTATAAAGTAGTTCGTCCCTATGTGGAACAAGTACTTGCAGGAGAGCAGGTCACTTTTGAAAGTGAAGTTCCTTATAAAGAAGGTGGAACACGCTACATTAATGCTATTTATGTTCCCCAGTTTAATCAACAGGGAACCGTTGAAGGGTATGCGGCATTAATTACTGACATTAGCGAACAGCAAGCTGCGCTGCGCGATCGCAATCAGGCAGAGGAGGCGTTGCGCGAGAGCAATGAGCGGCTAAACTTTGCGCTGCAAACCGCAGAATTGGGTGACTGGG
Organism: Nostoc favosum CHAB5714; assembly: GCF_020829495.1. Lineage (GTDB taxonomy): Bacteria > Cyanobacteriota > Cyanobacteriia > Cyanobacteriales > Nostocaceae > Nostoc > Nostoc favosum. The sequence goes on from NZ_JAIVFQ010000136.1 coordinate 2,956, forward strand.
ATCTGGACTTGAGCAACCAGTCTGCTCACCGTTCCCTACGACACGACCAAATCTTTGGCTACGAGTCTCTTCTACCCGAATGGACTTACGACATGTTCCTGGAGCATGTCTTACCTGAAGATCGCGCTTTGGTTGATGCCAAATTTCAGACCGCTCTAATTAATCAGGATACCTGGGATTTTGAGTGCCGCATTCGCCGTGTTGATGGAGAATTACGCTGGATCTGGGCACGGGGTCATACTTATCATAATGCTCAAGGGAAAGCAGTGCGGATGCTGGGACTGATCGCCGACATTAGCGATCGTAAACTTGCCGAAGCAGCGTTGCGTGAAAGTGAAGCCCGCTTTCGCCAGATGGCAGACACCGCTCCCGTACTAATCTGGATGTCCGGTACTGACAAACTTTGTAACTATTTTAATAAACCCTGGCTAGATTTTACTGGGCGGACTCTAGAGCAAGAAATGGGCAATGGGTGGGCTGAAGGTATTCATCCTGATGATTTTCAACGTTGCTTAGATACATACATCAATGCCTTTGATGCCCGACAAAAATTTAAAATGGAATATCGCCTCAGACACAATGATGGCGAATACCGTTGGGTTTTCGATACTGGTGTGCCTCGGTTTGCACCAACAGGAGAGTTTCTCGGCTATATCGGCTCTTGTGTTGATATCCACGATCGCAATCTGGCAGAAGCAACGCTACGTGACAGCGAGGAGCGATACCGAATTTTAACAGAAGTGTCGCCCCAGGCTATTTGGATGGGCGATAGGGATGGTGGTATTACTTATTGCAATCAATACTGGTTTGATTACAGTGGACTGACAATGGAGCAGACTGCTGGGTATGGCTGGATTTATATCATTCACCCCGATGACCGCGATCGCGTTTTTAAAACTTCGATGGAGGCTGTTGCTAATGCTACAAACTACGAAATAGAAATTCGCTTCCGTCGAGTTTCTGATGGTAGCTATCGTTGGCATATTGTGCGGGGTTTGCCATTTCGAGATGCAGCCGGACAGATTATCAAGTGGGTGGGCATCGCCAGCGACATTCACGATCGCAAAATTGCCGAAGCCGCCCTGCAACAACTCAACGAAATGCTAGAGCAACGGATTCAAGAGCGCACAGCCCAACTCGAAGCCGCCAACAAAGAACTCGAATCTTTCTCCTATTCAGTCTCTCACGACTTGCGATCGCCGCTTCGCCACATCGCCGGATTTATAGAATTGCTTCAGAAACGGCATAGCTCAACAACTACATTAGATGAAACAAGTCAGCGTTATTTAAAAATAATTGCAGAAACTAGCAAACAGGCAGGAATACTAATAGATGAGTTGCTCACATTTTCTCGCATGGGGCGCACCGAGATGCGCTACATCAACATCAATATGGAGCAACTAGTGGAAGATATAAAACGCGATTTGCAAATCCAAACCCCAGGACGCACAATCAATTGGCACATAGAGTCATTGCCAGAAGTGCAAGGTGACCCCTCCATGATGCGGCTCGTGCTTCGCAACCTCATAGACAATGCCGTAAAATATACGCAGACTCGAAACCCAGCAGAAATTACTGTTGGCAGTATTGACAATGAAAACGAAGTTGTCTTTTTTGTACAAGATAACGGCGTAGGCTTTAATATGCAATATGTACACAAGCTATTCGGAGTATTTCAACGCCTGCATAGCGACCCAAAATTTGAAGGCACTGGTGTTGGATTGGCAAACGTGCAACGCATTATTCATCGGCATAATGGTCGAGTCTGGGCAGAGTCTGTAGTTGACAATGGAGCCACCTTCTATTTCTCACTACCTAAGTTGCCGAAGAAGGAGGGCGAATGAAAGAACTCAAGCGAATTCTGCTGATTGAAGACAGTGCCAACGATGCAGAATTAATATTGGCCGCCTTATCAGAAAATCATCTCGCCAACGAAGTGGTGGTACTGCGTGATGGAGAGGAAGCACTAGATTATCTCTATCGCCGGGGGCTGTTCCGGTTGCGGATGGAAGGGCATCCGGTTGTGGTGCTGCTCGATTTAAAACTACCTAAAATCGATGGATTAGAAGTGCTGACAGAACTAAAATCTGACCCAATAATGCGAGTGATTCCAGTCGTAGTGCTAACTTCTTCCCGTGAGGAGCCAGACTTACTTCGATGCTACGAGTTAGGTGTTAATGCCTATGTCGTCAAGCCTCTTGATTACCATGAGTTTGCCGATGCTATCAAGGGTGTGGGACTGTTTTGGGCAGTCATTAATCAGCCCCCTATTGGCGCTCTACCTCCAGCACCTCATCGTCAACAGGAGAGGAACTGATGAATATACTCCGTTTCCTGCTTTTGGAAGATAGTTTGTTAGATGCAGAGCTTGCCGAAGCGATGTTAAGTGAAGGCGGAATTAATTGCGAACTAATACGAGTTGAAACTGGCGCTGATTTCCTGGCTGCTTTGGAAGCAGAGACTTTTGATCTAATTCTTGCCGATTATGCCCTACCCTCTTTTGATGGAATTTCAGCTTTAGAAATTGCCCGAAATCACTGTCCACAGGTTCCTTTTATCTTTGTTTCTGCCGCGCTGGGTGAAGAATTAGCGATCGAAGCCCTGAAGAATGGTGCAACCGATTATATATTAAAGCAACGATTAGGGCGGTTAGTTCCCTCAGTGCAACGGGCATTGCGGGAAGCCAAGGATCGGCGTGAGCGCCAGCAAGCACAAGAGTCGTTACAGAAGAGTGAAGCCAAGTATCGCCGAATTGTTGATACCTCTTATGAGGGAATCTGGATGATTGACTCTCAAGCACGAACAGAGTTTGTAAATCAACGCTTCTGTGAAATGTTAGGCTATCCGGCTCAAGAAATGCTTGGTCGTTCTATGTTTGATTTTATGGATCGGGCTGCTATCCCATCAGCCGAACAGAAACTGGAGTGGCTGAAGCGACAAGGGAGCGATCTAAAAGAAGGTCGATTGCGCTGCAAGGATGGTTCGTACATTTGGACACTGATTTCTGCTAGAGCGATTTTGAATGAACAAAATGAGTTCTTGGGCGCGATCGCTATGCTAACTGATATCACCGATCGCAAGCGCACCGAATCAGAACGCGATCGCCTTTTGCAACTTGAGCAAAGAGCCAGGGCGGAAGCAGAGGCTGCTAACCGGATCAAAGATGAGTTTCTAGCAGTACTTTCCCATGAATTGCGATCGCCCCTGAATCCAATTATCGGCTGGGCAAAACTGTTGCAGAGCCGTAAATTTGATGAGATATCACTTAAAAAAGCTCTTGAAACCATTGAACGCAATGCCAAGTTACAAGCTCAACTAATTGAAGACTTGCTGGATGTTTCTCGCATCCTTCAAGGCAAACTCAATCTCAACATGATGCCAGTCAATCTGGCATTCACCATTGAAGCCGCAATGGAAACAGTGCGTTTAGCAGCAGAGGCAAAAACCATTCAGATTGAGACGGCGCTTGATCCGCAGGGGAAAGTTTTGGGTGATTTAGCCCGCTTACAGCAAGTCTTCTGGAATTTGTTATCGAATGCCGTCAAGTTTACAGCGACTGGGGGAAAAGTAAATGTGCAATTGGAGTGCATCGACGCTCATGTGCAGATTACTGTCAGCGATACAGGTAAAGGTATTGATCCTGATTTTCTACCTCATGTGTTTGACTATTTCCGTCAAGGTGATGGTACAACAACTAGAAAGTTTGGTGGGCTAGGGTTAGGTTTAGCGATCGCTCGTCACTTGGTGGAAATGCACGGTGGAACGATTTTGGCTGAAAGTCTTGGCGAGGACAAAGGAGCTATCTTTACAGTTAGATTACCTTTGCTCAAGGAAAGTGCAACAATCAAGGATGACACGAATGCTGATTCCTCAACTGCCGTTTTTCCTTCTTCTCCCCTGATGGGTTTACAAGTTCTGATTGTAGATGACAATGCTGATACCCGCGACTTTTTCAGCTTTGTGCTGGAACAGTTTGGAGCGATCGTCACCACAGTAGCATCAGGAGATGAAGCATTACAAGCGCTAACACAGTCAAAGCCAGATATCTTACTCAGCGATATTGGGATGCCAGAGATGAACGGCTATATGCTGATCAAACAGGTGCGGACTCTAGAAGCAGAAATAGGGGAAAAACAGATTCCAGCGATCGCTCTGACTGCTTATGCAGGCGAAATCAATCAGCAGCAAGCACTAAAAGCAGGCTTTCAACACTACATCGTTAAACCTGTAGCACCAGAGGAATTGCTCACGGCGATTTCTAATCTAGTCCAATCTACTTAGTACAGCATTTCCTTAATTCGTAGCGAATTAAATTTGGCAATACCCTGCAATGGCAATGAATGCGTCGGCGGCCTTGTTAATGCGCCAGCGGCCTTGTTAATGCGTCGGCGGCCTTGTTAATGCGCCAGCGGCCTTGTTAATGCGCCAGCGGCCTTGTTAATGCGTCGGCGGCCTTGTTAATGCGTCGGCGGCCTTGTTAATGCGTCGGCTTGCATTGTTAATGTGTCGGCGGCCTTGTTAATGCATCTCAATGCAATGTCAATGCGTTCCCCTGCATTGGAAACGCTACGCTTTTACGCAAAACTGTACTTATACCATTTCTTTGTGAGGCTGCGCCAAACCCTTTTAACTTCTTTCTTTCTTTGTGTCCTTTGCGTCCTTTGCGGTTCGTTTCTCTTTCTTCTTTCTTGTACTTAAATATGGTTTAGCGCATCTTCATACAGAATTGGTATTAGGTGTTTGCGATCAACCTGAGTAATTAGATGAACCTCATTAATGTTAAAATTTTTAAATTATTTTTCAAAGCTAATACAAGCGTTTCAATTGCGTGGCATAGCTTCGTTTCAGGCAGAGCAATGTTGTGTCTTTACCACTAATATCATGTTTGCTTGATTACTTATTAAACCCGAATCACCCCACCCCGCCAAAGCTGCGCTTTGTCTCCCTGCCCCTAATCCCCAGAGGGGGCGCCCCGAGTTCCCCGATGCTTTGGGGAGGAGATTAAGGGGAGCCAGTGCGGTCTTGGGGTCTCCCCAAGTGGAGCATCTGGCGTGTGGGGTGCAATGACTATGGAATCATAACGAATTACCCGGACATGATATAACCACCGCAGTTCAGGGGATGTTTAACTCATCCCCCGGCTTCAAGCCGGGGGGAAATCGAAGTCATTAGTCATTAGTCATTAGTCATTAGCACCAATGACTCATGACTAATAACTAATGACTAAATCGGCGGGCGGCTATCCCGGACACCCCTTGAAGGGATGGGATTCCCGCCGATTTTCGTTGAAAAATAAGTTATCAAAGATTTCATAGATGATTTCTATGAAGTAGATTTAAGAATCTGTCAAGTAGTTACGTGTTTGTACTCTATCATAACCTTGCATATCCTCTTAAAATCAACCTAAAATTATTTACGTAAGGGGTCAGATATGAAGACTTATGACATGTCTCTCATTAAGACAAATGGACTCACGACTTTGTTAGTATTTATCTTAATTATATTTATTTTCACATTAACTCTAATTTTTTCATTATTTGAAACCCTTGCAGTATTTTCAAATCAACAAAAAATACAATATATTAATCAAGCATTAACAACTGTTGCCATAATCATTGGAGGATTAGCATTAATAATTAATGCTTACTATACTTCCAGACTCTCTTTTGGTGAAAATCAGAGTGTGTTAACCAAACTCCTTTATCGGACACTAGCTTGGGATAACAACATGGTAACTGACATTAAGAATACCCAAGAAACTCTAGAAGAAATTGTTCCAGAACGTTTTTCTAAAGCAATTGAACAGTTGGGAAATGAAAAGATTGAAACACGGTTTGCTGCAATTTATGCTTTAGAGCGAATTGCCAGAGATTCTCACAAAGACCATTGGACAATTATGGAAATTCTCGCTGCGTTTATCCGCGAGAATGCCCCAGTAAATCAGAAATATGAGGACTCACAGAACTTATCAAAACTTCCTACAGATATTCAAACAGCCTTGACTGTCATTGGACGACGCGATTCATATAAAGATCCGGTAAATCAGAAACTAGATTTACGCAATACAGACCTCAGTAATGCAGACTTAACCGAAGCTAACCTCTCTAAGGCAATTCTCGTAGGAGCTAACTTGCAATGGGTCAATTTTACACGAGCAAATCTCTCAGAGGCAGACTTATCAATAACCTATCTTTGTGGATCAATCTTGTATGAAGCCAATCTACAAAAAGCAATGCTCCCAGAAGCCAATCTCCAAGGCGTAGTCCTCAGAAAAGCGAACCTCTCAAAGGCAATCCTTTACGATGCCAACTTGGAAGGGGCAATCCTTTGTGATGCCAAATTACAAGGAGCAATCCTTTGTGGTGCCAACTTAGAAGGAGCAGTCCTTTGTGATGCTAACTTGGAAGGAGTAAACTTTGAGGATAGCAACCTTCAAGATGCAAACTTGATTGGTAGTAACTTGCAAAACGCAAAACTTGTTGGAGCCAACTTAGAAGCTGTGTTACTCAGTACAGCCAACCTGCAAGATGCTAACTTCCAAGAAGCTAACCTCTCTAGAGCAAACTTGAGCGGATGTGAAAACCTTGAATTACAGCAGATTGAACAGGCGATTGGCGATCGCACAACAATGCTACCAGAAAACTTTAAAATACCCAAACACTGGAAGTAACAAAAAGCTAAAGTTTCAGTCAATTAAGCCTCTTGTTATAACCCGCGCAGGCGGGTTTTTTTGTATAGACATTTCATATCATGTCCGCATAAATAGTTACGCTAACCACAGTCATTACACCCCACCCCCAACCCCTCCCGAAGAGCGGGGAGGGGAGACAAAGCTATGCTTTGGCGGGGTGGGGTTCTTCGGGTTTAATAAGTAATCAAGCGGACATGATATCATTCTATACATAAACCGCCCAGAACTAAAGTTCTAGGCTAATAGCTAAAGTCCGTTAAAACGGACTAGAACCTTTTCTCAGTCATCTTTAGATGACTTTCGCTATAAGAGAGGTGAATTCATTCTGAGGCGGGCTAGATGAGAATGAAATAGCCCTGGGCTGGGGGTGGGGTACAATGACTGTGGGAATCATAACTAATTACCCGGGCTTAATATAACAATTATGAAATGCCAAGAGGTTATCAACACAGTTGCGATCGCGCAGTGAGGTTATTGGTAGCAAATGGATTGGTCTATTTAAAAGACAACTCAAGAAAATAAATTTTCGGAGGTAAATATATCACTAAAAATTATATAAATATCAAATTTAAAGATATTTTTTAGAAAGTAAACTTTATTTGTATTCTCTGATAAAAAGGTTTATTTGATTTAATTTGTCTCTAATTGTTGGCGCTGTTACAACCCGCGAGTTTGAAAACATTTACTATACCTGAGTACTTTAAAAAAACAAAAGTATTTCATCAAAAACATAAGTCTATTAATACTGGAGAGTGACTTGTTGTTATCCCAGCTAAATCGCAGTAGGTTGGTAAATTCTCAACAATTACCATTTTTAATGAACTTGGAATCGAAAGATTAATACCATTTCTTTGTGAGGCTGCGCCAAATTTTCTTTCTTTCTTTCTTTCTTTCTTTCTTTCTTTCTTTCTTTCTTTCTTTCTTTCTTTGTGTCCTTTGCGCCCTTTGCGGTTCGTTTTTCTTCCTTATACTTCAGTCCTAATATGGTTTAGCGCATCTTCATACAGAATTGGTATAACAATAACTATTTAATTTTTTCTGCGCCACTAGTTAAGAGGTAATCTATGGTGCGAAACTCAAAGCTAGGGTACAGAACGTTCCCTAAGTCTCTTCTGCGTCTATCCGTTGGTATAGGTATAATTGCATTTTTATCGATTGGCGGAATAAGTTTTTATATACTAAAAAGCTGGCAAAATTATGCAAATTCAGAGACACAAGTGCCAGCAACACAATTGCCACAGTTAAAAACGGTAACAGCTTTAGGGCGGATTGAACCACAGGGAAAGGTAATTAAACTCTCTGCTGCGGTATCTGCGGAAGGAAGTCGGGTAGAAAAGTTGTTAGTGAAAGAGGGGGATAGGGTAAAAGCAGGACAGGTGATTGCGATTTTGAACAGCCGCGATCGCTTGCAAGCAGAATTAGAACAGGCACAGGAACAAGTAAAAGTAGCCCAGGCAAACCTAAACCGCATCCAAGCAGGTGCTAAACCCGGTGAAATTGCCGCTCAAAAAGCCGCGATCGCTCGCTTAGAAGCAGAACGCCAAGGTGATATTAATGCCCAAGCAGTGACAATTGAGCGATTCCAAGCCGAAGTGCGTAACGCCCAAGCAGAAGATGAACGCTATCAGAAACTATATCAACAGGGCGCAATTTCCGCCTCCCAACGAGATAACAAGCGTTTAAACTTGGAAACCGCTCAAAAAAGCCTGCAAGAAGCACAAGCACAGTTAAATCGGACTCAATCAACTAGCCAGCAAAAGATTAAAGAAGCCACAGCAACACTCGATGAAATCGCCGAAGTGCCCAAAGTGGATATAAAAGCTGCCCAAGCAGAAGTCAATCGTGCCATAGCAGCCATGAATCTGGCAAAAGTAAATTTAAAACAGGCCGAGGTGCGATCGCCTCAAAATGGACAGGTATTTGAGATCCATACCCATCCTGGCGAATTAATATCAAATGATGGCATTGCTGATATCGGACAAACCAACCAGATGTATGTCATAGCCGAAGTCTACGAAAGCGATATCGACAAAGTGCGTTCAGGGCAGCAAGTGCGAGTATTTGGTGATTCCCTCTCCATTGAATTCCAGGGAATCGTAGATCGCAAAGGCTTACAAGTGCGGCGGCAGAATGTCATTAACACAGATCCTGCTAACAATATCGATAACAGAGTAGTGGAAGTCCATATCCGACTAGATGAAGCCTCCAGCCGAAAAGCCGCCACCTTAACCAATATGCAAGTTAAGGCAGTAATTGAATTATGAATAGGGCATGGGGAATTGGGCATGGGGCATTGGGCATTGGGAATTGGGAATTGGGCATTGGGCATGAGTCTTTAATACTCGCTGACGAGTCTTTAATACTCGTGAATGAGTCTTTGATACTCGCTGACGAGTCTTTAATACTCGTGAATGAGTCTTTAATACTCGTGAATGAGTCTTTAATACTCGTGAATGAGTCTTTAATACTCGTGAATGAGTCTTTGATACTCGCTGACGAGTCTTTAATACTCGTGAATGAGTCTTTAATACTCGCTGACGAGTCTTTGATACTCGCTGACGAGTCTTTAATACTCGTGAATGAGTCTTTGATACTCGCTGACGAGTCTTTGAACTCCATTCCCCTGCTCCCCCCGCTCCCCCTGCTCCCCCTGCCTCCCCCACTCCCCACTCCCCACTCCCCACTCCCCACTCCCCCCTTCTTATAATGTGATTAAACAACTGCGACGGCGAACCCCTCTTGGATGGCTGCAACTGAATCATGAAAAAAGCCGTCTTTTAGTGGCATTGTCAGGGATTGCCTTTGCGGATCTTCTCATGTTCATGCAACTGGGCTTTCAGACTGCGCTGTATGACAGTAACACTAGACTGCATCGCAGTTTACAGGCAGACATTGTTTTAACCAGTCCTCAAGCCCGTAACTTGCCAAGCTTGTCTACATTTTCTCGTCGGCGACTTTACCAAGCAATGGATATACCAGGGGTGAAGTCAGCAGAAGCAATGTATTTCAACAACACAATCTGGAAAAATCCCCAAACACACCGTGAGACGGGGGTGTTAGTTATTGGGTTTAATCCAGATAAGCCAGCCTTTAACTTACCCGATGTTAACCAGCAATTGCAGACAATCAAGCTACCAGGTGCTGTCTTGTTCGATCGTGGTGCTAGAGGAGATTATCAAAAAGCGATCGCTCAAATTGACCAAGGTAAAACCCTAACCACCGAAATAGAACGGCGCACAATTACCATTAGTGGCTTATTTCAAGTCGGGGCTTCCTTTGGCTCTGATGGCAATTTGATTACCAGCGATCAAAACTTTTTGCGGCTATTTTCTGGGCGACAGTCCAGCAGTGTCAGTTTAGGTTTGATAAAGGTAAAACCAGGCTATGACCCGAAAAAGGTAGCAGCAACATTGAAAGCCTACCTAAAAGATGATGTCAAAGTCTTAACCCACGCCGAATTTATTGAATTTGAAAACAACTTCTGGAGAACAAATTCCCCAATTGGGTTTATTTTCAGCCTGGGTGTATCGATGGGCTTTGTGGTGGGCGTGATTATCGTCTATCAAGTCCTTTCCACCGATGTTAATGCCCACGTTCGGGAATACGCCACCTTCAAAGCAATGGGATATCGCAATTACTACCTGCTAGGTGTGGTACTTGAAGAATCGTTGATATTGGCAGCACTGGGCTTCTTCCCCGGATTAGGAGTATCCTTAGCACTTTATCAACTGACTCGCAGTGCTACAAATTTGCCCATGTACATGACTGCGATTCGAGCATTGCAGGTATTAGTGCTGACTATCATTATGTGTGCAATTTCCGGTGCGATCGCAACCCGCAAACTCCAAGCCACCGACCCCGCTGATATGTTTTAGAACTAAAGGAGTAGGGAAGAATTTTTACAACTCCAAACTCCAAACTCCAAACTCCAAACTCCAAACTCCAAACTCCAAACTCCAAACTCCAAACTCCAAACTCCAAACTCCAAACTCCAAACTCCAAACTCCAAACTCCAAACTCCAAACTCCAAACTCC
>NZ_JAIVFQ010000137.1 GCF_020829495.1 Nostoc favosum CHAB5714
TTGATTACTTATTAAACCCGAAGAACCCCACCCCGCCAAAGCTACGCTTCGTCTCCCCTCCCCGCTTGCGGGGAGGGGATTAAGGGGTGGGGTGCAATGACTGTGGAAATCATAACTAATTATGCGATCTGGGGTGCAATGACTGTGGGAATCGCAACTAATTATGCTGACTTTATATTATTAAATTATAACTCTCAAGTTTGACAAATAAATTAGTAATTCCCAATGCCCAACTCCTAATTATTTTTGACTGTGCTTATAGTTTGCAATAATTGACTAGCTGTATAAGGTTTGGATAAAAAGGCTTTGATACCCATGTCATAAGCTGTATTAACTTTATCCTGCGAGGTTAGTCCACTGACAGCAATGATTTTGACATCTGGGTTAATTTTTCGCAAGGTGCGGATAGTAGTTATTCCATCCATTGACGGCATTACCATATCAGTTAATACAAGAGATATTTCATCTCGATGTTCTGCATATAAGGCTATTGCTTCAATGCCATCACTAGCTGTAATTGCTTTGTAGTTATGGCTTTCTAGAGATGTTTTTGTCACATCTCGAATGGCAGCTTCGTCATCTACTACTAAAATTAATTCTCCTTGTCCTGAAGGTAATCCCTGTTCTGGTTCTTCTATAGTTTCCACCGCCTCTTGTGCTGGCAAATACACCTTAAATTGGCTGCCTTTTCCCTGAACGCTTACTACGTCGATAAAACCGCCGTGGCTTTTAATAATGCCAAGTACTGTAGAAAGTCCAAGACCAGTACCTTTACCAAGTTCTTTAGTAGTAAAAAATGGCTCAAATATCCGATCTAATATTTCTGTTTGAATACCAATTCCGCCATCACTAACAGTAATAACAATGTGGTGACCAACTTTAGCGTCAATATGCATCTTGGCGTAATTTTCGTCAATTAAGAGATTTTCCGCTAATATTTTTAAAGTTCCACCATTCGGCATGGCGTCACGAGCATTGACACACAGATTCATTAGTACTTGATGCAATTGGGTAGCATCGCCGCATACAGGCCAAAGATTTTGCGGAATTTGAGTGGAAACTTCAATGGATTTGGGAAAAGTTTCTTTAATAATTTGCTGAATTTCTACTATTAAATGCTTTAATTGCAATATTGTGCGATCGCCCTCAATTCCGCGAGTAAAAGATAACACTTGCTTAACTAAAGTAGCCCCACGTTTAGCGTTTGTAATCAATATTTGCAACAGTCGCCGAGAACGCTCATCATGGACTTGTGTCTCGAATAGTTGGGCTGTCATCAGAATCGGGGCAAGAATATTATTCAGGTCATGGGCGATACCACTGGCTAAGGTGCCAATACTTTCCAATCGCTGGGCGCGGAGAAATTGCGCTTCCAGTTGTTTTTTGTGTGTGACGTCAGTGTTAACAATGAGAATAGATTGTGCTTTATTACCGAATTCATGCACCAGTGTCCAACGACTTTCAACAATAATTTCTTTACCTGATTTTGTTTTTTGATGTAACTCACCCTGCCAAGAACCATGTTTCATCAGAATACTGAGTGCTTTTTCAACTTGAGACACATGCTTTTCATGCCAGAGAACTCGTGTCTTTTTATTGATAGCTTCTTCTTTTTTCCAACTGTACAGGCTCTGGGCAGCTTTGTTCCAAAATAAAATTTTATCGTCTAAATCACAGACAAAAATTGCATCGGTGGCAACATCTAGTAAAGCGGCTTGTTCGCGGATTTTGTGTTCTGTTTGTTTGCGCTCAATAGCATAACGAATAGAGCGTTCTAACAAAGGTGCAGTCAACTGGCTTTTTTCGAGATAATCTGCGGCTCCGGCTTTTATTGCTTCGATATCTATTTCCCAGTCGCCTTGGCCAGTCAGCAAAATTATCGGAGAACAACAGCCGTTGGCAATTGCTTCGCGCAAAAGTTCCAGTCCACTCTCTGGCCCCAAACGGTAGTCTACAAGATAAATGTCATGTTGGTCACAAGCGATCGCATTCCTTGCTGCTTCATAATTATTTACCCACTCCAACTCGCAGTTTGCTACCTGAAATTCACTGAACCAATAACGAGTCAAAATATAGTCGTCTTCGTCATCATCAATGAACAGAACTTTGATAGGGCTGTTGTCCATGTTTATTTCCCACGGCTTCTAGTGGCAGTTTCACAATTTCAAACCAGTATTTAACTAGAGTCTTCATGACCTCAACTAATGAAGCAAAAGTCACTGGCTTAGTGATGAAAGAGTTCGCACCCAACTCGTAAGTATTATATATATCTTCTTCTCTTCGTGATGTTGACAGTATGACAACTGGAATTCGCCGCAATTGTGGGTCAGTTTTTATCTCTTTTAGCGCCTCCAGACCGCCAATTCTGGGCATATTCAAATCTAATAAAATCAAATCGGGATGCGGTAAACTGCGCTTTGGGCTGTGATATTTCCGTGATGACGCTCAATAATTTTCCGACAGATAGCTAAACCTATGCCAGTACCTTCGTACTCAATGCTACTATGCAATCGTTGAAAAACATTGGAAATTCGATTAAGATATTTTTCTTCAAAACCAATACCATTATCTTCTACGATGATTTGACAAAGTTCAGAATTGGCAAAGATGTTATCTGCTTGATTGTTTAAAAATAGACTATAGATTTTGATAATAGGTGGTATCTGTGGGCGGTGGAATTTGAGGGCGTTACCAATGAGGTTTTGCAGCAATTGACGCATTTGTAAAGGATCAGATCCGCACTACATTATCATCTTCATCCCATACTGCCTGATTGCGATCCAAAACCCATTTATAGGTGTCATACTTACACCGGACTCGATGTTCGCTAGTAAAAAACGGGGTAATTTTAGCAAAGTGATCAGCGATCGCTTGTCTGACAAATCCAATATCATCTGGATGTACTCGTGTTGCCCATTCGTCTAAGGAAGTGGAAATCTCATGTTCAGGTTGCTAACCGACGAAGGCGCGTAGCAGCAATTTCTGCTCATCTGGCAGTAATTCCAAAATTTTGCAAGACTGAACTTTTAGATATTGGGCAACGATTGTTACACATGAGTTCATCAGTGTAGTCAAGTCTGTACTAGCTAGGGCCATTTGACTTAGTTCTGCCACCATTGCTTGCTGGTTAGCATGAACTTCTAGCGTCTCCTTTGCTTGCTTGCGCTTGGTGATGTCCATGTATAACCCAGACATTTGCACAGCCATCCCAGCATCCCCAAAGACAACTCCTTTGCTTGCTAAAAAACGAATTCTCTCATCAGGTAAAATAACTCGAAATTCGATGTCATATTTGACTCGATCCTGAATAGCTTGCTGATGCGATCGCTATGATTCAGATTGCTGGGAGGATGTTCACTGAATCATAGCGATCGCGCTTTCCGTTTGTATGCAATACACTCCGACCTCTCTTTTTAGGAGAGAAAAATGGAATCTTACTCCCCTTCCCTTGCAGGGAAGGGGCTGGGGGTTAGGTCTATATTGGACTCAACCCAGAAGCCCTATAGTGGTGGGTTCAATCCTCAAAACACAATGTCATGAAAAATTGACATTATTGCCTTTGCTCAACATGTAACTACCTGCCAATGTTATGAAATCATGACAATACGATCCCAGAAGGGCTTGTAAATTCGTGAAACAGGCAAAAAACCTACTTATTACCCCTTGATCCCTAGATATGCTTAGTGGTTAATATTGACTTAACAGATAGAACTTCCCCGATCCCAAAGAAATGCTAATTTTGGCATAACTAAGGAATTGATTGGAAGTGACCCCAATTTAAAAACAGACTAAAAAACTTAAAAACTGGGCAAAACCAGGAGTCAGGATAAGAAATTCATCTGGAGTGGATGACATTTTATATAGCATTCTTTAACCAGGGGAAATCATTTACCGCTTAAACTACTGGAGGCCAAAATAATGGCAAAAGAACGCCCGCCACTAGAGGAGATGACCTTACGCCAACTACGCAAAGTTGCTAGCGAATATAGCATCTCTCGGTATAGCCGAATGCGTAAATCACAATTACTGGCATCAATTCAAGAAGTCCAGCGCAGTAAAAATTTACTTAGTCCATCTCGTTCATTGGAGGCACAGGAAACCGTGGAAGCTGCAAAGTTTGAATTAGGTCAGGAAGATCGGACTGGTGGATCTTTGGCTGATGTTGATGAAGGACTCGCAGATTTACCCTCTGGCTATGGTGAAAGCCGGATTGTACTCTTACCACGCGATCCTCAGTGGGCTTACACTTACTGGGATATTCCCAATGAACATAAAGAGGAACTGCGCCGACAAGGGGGACAACAACTTGCACTACGGATTTATGATGTCACCGACATCAATATTGAATACCAAAGCCCCCACAGCATTCAAGAATATCCTGCTGATGAACTAGCTAGAGAATGGTATCTACCAGTTCCAGTTAGCGATCGCGATTATGTGATCGATATCGGCTATCGTGCTGCTGATGGACGCTGGTTGGTACTTGCTCGTTCTGCTAGAGTACACATTCCTCCCGTTTATCCTTCTGACTGGATTGAGGATGTCTTCATCACTGTTAACTTTGAAGAAGATTTGCGTGGTAAGACTCAATACGAACTCGTGCCACCTGCCAAGAAGATTGCAGCTACCGCCAATGGTAATGCTGCTGTTGTCAATGGTAACGGCAACCCCATCTACGACCAAATCTTTGGTTTAGCCGAATCTGCCGAAGCACTACGGGTAGCTGGTTCTATCTTCGGTTCCCAGCACCAAGTACCAGGTTCAGCGCGTCCTGAACAAGCTATTAGCTCCTACATTTTCCCATCTGGTGTGGGTATGTGGGCAGTTCCTACCGTGTCAGGCTTAACCGCTTCCGGTGCAGGAATGTCAGGTGTTGGCTTCTCGGCTTCCGCCGTACCAGTGCGTCCGCGCCAGTTCTGGTTAATTGCCGATGCTGAGTTGATAGTCTACGGTGCAACCGAACCCGATGCTACCGTAACCATTGGTGGCCGCCCAATTCAGCTAAATCCAGATGGAACATTCCGCTTCCAGATGTCCTTCCAGGATGGTTTAATTGACTATCCAATTTTGGCTGTAGCTGCTGATGGTGAGCAAACCCGGTCAATTCAGATGAAATTTAACCGTGAGACACCATCTCGAAATACCAACACCAAAGAAGAAGCTGTTTTAGAATGGTTCTCTTAAGTTTTGGTTCCGAGATAAACTCCAGACTTAAATTTTAAATTATTCCCCGCTATAGTAATTCTGTAGCGGTTTTTTTTGCATTAGTATGTCTACGAAAAAATTATTTTTGTTATTTATCTTGATAATTGCTGCAACCTTATTATCAGGTTGTCAAGAGATTGAAGCAAATTCAATCCCAAAAGCATCTAAAACTTGCCCTGGCAAAGATGCTAAGTTCAGCATTGATTTTTTTAAAACCAATAATCAAGGTAAAAGAAATGAAAGAGGTATTAACAATGTGATTATTTTTAATCCCAAATCAGCAGAATTAGATTTCAAAGTTAATGTTGGTCTATCTCATAAACTCTACGCCAAAGATGCTAGGGGGAAACTGCGTAAAGAATATGTACCAAAACAGTTTCGTGAACTCATCGGCGATGAGAATGCCAAATTAAATGGACAGCTACCCATTGCTGCAATTAATGCTGACTATATAGGTACTGATGATAAACCACAAGGCTTAAATGTTTCTCGTGGTGTCGAGTATTCGGGAGCATTTAAAACTAAGCGTTCTTCCTTTGGGATATCAGGAGGTACACCCAACCAGCGACAGGCTACTATCCAAGCTGGTAGAAGAAAAAGTGATATTCTCAATTACAATTTAGTGGGTGGTAATGGCAGATTCTATCGTCAGGGTAAATTTAAAGATATTTGTCAAGATTTAGGAGAATTTGCTTGTAAAAATGCTAAAAATCGCTCTATGGCAGCTATCACTAATCAAGGCTATGTAATCCTATTAGTTAATGACTTAAAAGCTAATTCAGATATTGAATTATCTCAACTTAATCAAGAGTTACTGCCAGATCTGTTTGATAATCTCCTAGAAGGTATTGCTAGCAATAACTGTTTAGGTAAGATTCAAGAAGGGATATTATTTGATGGAGGTATGTCGCCAGGATTGTATTATAACCAGAAAACTTATGTAGAAAACCTTGGCCCGATAGGTTCAGTTTTTTTGATTTACAAAAAATAAAATAGTTGATGACTAGTAGACTTTGGGGAAAGTTTCCCTACCTTTAACAAGGGGATTTTGCCCCTTATTGTCTGGTTAATTGACATCGTAGCTGAATTTACGCAGTGCTGTACTAGATTTACTTCCATATAACTCAATTTTAGAATACTGACTCTTTAACTTTTTGCGAATTCTCAAGCTTGTTTGGATTCACCCAACGATTGACAAATTCGTGATTATGTTTGTACACTTTGATTTGCACTTGTTTGGAACTTAACTTGACTACTTCGGCAGGAATTCTTTGGACTTCGCTAGAATCTGCGCGAGGACTGTAAAGCCAAATGACTTTTTGCCCTACTTGAAAGTAGTCAGGCTTACTAGTTAAAGAAGGCGGTTTTTCTGCCCAAGAGGGGAAAGCAATTGCTAAGTTGATCAAAAGTACTAACACCACTAGAGTGATTTGGAAAAGTTTCATGATCATTGCACTTGTCTTGGGTCTGGTAGGATAATCAATCTGCTGATCTAGCATTTAATTATTATTCTCCTTTGTTTTCTCAAAGTGAAAAGTTATGTACTTTAAAAGTTCTTTGGGCAATTTAGTTAGCATTAGTTTACTCTTTGAATGCTGGTAAGACACCTAAATTTGATAGCACTAGAGATTTGCAAAGTTAATTACTCACAGGACTTACGCAAACAATGGCCAAAAACTTGATTTTCTTCTTAGGGTAATTCATGTAGAAGCATACTCCTAGGTCGAAGCAAGCTGCGCGTAAGCGTCCCGCAGGGAATGTAGAGAAGCGGCTTAAGGCAGGGTATTGCCCCTACCGCGTATAGTTTTGCGTAAGCCCTGACTTAGCCAAAGGCTTGTATTAATCGCAAGCCAAGTTTGTATTTGTTCAAAGTACAAATCTCTACTAATTTCAGGATAAAACGGCTTATGCAATAAAAGCAAATAGTCTTATTTTTTGAAAGGATAAATTGAATTTATTATAAAAGTTGTGATGCTCTGCGTTGAGATTACAATCTCGATCTCAAGCGATCGCACCATCCGGTCAGACCAGAAAAGCTGGTATATTGGTATTCCATAACCCCGCTCCCACTCTACAAGGGAAATATTGCTAGCTCAGTTTCCGGGTCAAAAAAGTGAATTTTCTCTGTAGTCAGAGATAGCCATAGTTGCTCCCCAACTTGTACAAATCGGTCTGGTGGTATTCGCACTTGTAAGTAATTGGTAGTGGCTCCTTGAGATCCAGGTTCGGCAATCTTAACAGCGAGAAAGGAATCGTTGCCGAGATTCTCTACCAAATCTACTTGCACTGGTAGATTTTTGGTAGCAGGCATACTCAAGTTCAAGTGTTCTGGGCGAATGCCTAAAATTAAAGCTTTCCGATCATATTTTTGTAAAGCTCTTCCCCAAACTTCTGGGAGGGTGAAACGAAAATGGGAATGAGTAATCAACTGTGGGGCATGAAATTCTACAGGAATAAAATTCATCGGTGGTGAACCAATGAACTCTGCTACAAAAAGGTTGGCAGGACGGTTGTAAAGTTCTAAGGGAGAAGCAACTTGCTGAATTTTACCCTCAGACATAATCGCAATGCGATCGCCCATTGTCATCGCTTCTGTTTGATCGTGAGTAACGTAAATTGTCGTTGTCCCCAATTGGCGCTGCAATTTGACAATTTGAGCGCGGGTTTCTGCCCGCAGTTTGGCATCTAAGTTAGAAAGCGGCTCATCCATTAAGAATACTTGGGGATCACGCGCGATCGCTCTCCCCAATGCAACCCGTTGTCTTTGTCCCCCAGATAGCTGTTTGGGTAAGCGATTCAGCAATGTTTCGATTTGCAACAGTTGGGCAACACTACGCACCTGTACATCCACCGCCCTTTCTTTGTCAGAAATGTAGCGCAGTCCTTTAGGTAAATTTCTGGTCGCACCCACGAAGAGATTTTCTGCCCACGTCCGAAGATAAGGGGATGAGGGGGATGAGGGGGATGAGGGAGTAATTGCTCCCCCTGCTCTAAAACGACGGCGTAACCCAAAGGCGATGTTGTCGTACACCGTCATGTGGGGATAGAGGGCGTAATTTTGAAACACCATTGCGATGTCGCGTTCTTTGGGTGGTAGGTCATTGATCAAGCGATCGCCTATCCAGATATTACCGCCAGTCATCACTTCCAAACCAGCGATTAAGCGCAGCAGGGTGCTTTTACCACAACCAGAAGGGCCCACCAGCACCATAAACTCGCCATCTGCGATCGTCAGATTAATCCGTCGCAAGACGTTAACACTTCCCGCACGTTCTTGCGCTGCATCAGTTTTCTCCCCAGACGTGAGGGGAGATTGGGTTTGTGAGGTCACACCTTCCCCTTTACGCGGGGAAAAACTTTTATAAACGTTTTCTAAAACAACTTGGGACACAACTAATTATTGTCATTGGGGATTGGGCATGGGGCATTGGGCATTGGACTAATGACTAATAACTAATGACCAATGATCAATGACAGTTTAGCGCCAATCATAATAGACGTTGTATGTAAATACGAAAAGTTAAAAAAACAGCTTGCATCATAAAAAGCAAACTATCCTGAATTTTAGGGCTATCAGGAGGTGTTGTTATGACTACCGATGTACCTAAAAATCTTTCCCAACAACCAAAAATTAACCCTGTCCATGACATTGTAGACGGACAAACCACAGATTGTTGCATTGTGGGTGGGGGGCCGGCAGGAGCAGTTTTAGCGCTGTTGTTAGCGCGTCAAGGCATTTCTGTGATGCTGCTGGAAGCACACAAAGACTTTGACCGCGATTTTCGCGGCGATACGATTCATCCGTCGGTGATGGAAATTATGGAAGAATTGGGACTTAGCGATCGCTTGCTAAAACTTCCCCATGCTAAAATGCGCCAAATTAGGTTTAAAACCCATCTTGGGCGACCTTCCAGCCAGGTTGATTGCCTTGGGTGTTTTTCCAGTTCACGTCAAGACTTAATTTTTGCCAAAAATTTTTTCTATTTAATCAATGGATGGTACAATTATACTACTCCAGACAGAATTCAATGCTCATTTAGTCAAGCGAGGGTGGCGGGCGGCATACTTAATGCTGTTTAAAGCGATCGCTTGGCTTTTATGCTAGAAAGGACTAAAAACTCAGAGTGGAAGAATTCAGCACCCAGGAGTCAGAAGTCAGAATTGATAAGGAGTTTAGTATGATTGGTATATTGATTCATCAAGTGTTCTCCTGACTCCTGAATTCTGACTCCTGAATTCTGATCTAAGAGTAGATGTAGAAAATTTGTTCAAACATTATTAAAAAATGCAAAAGATTAAACCTATCTAGATATTAATTGGCACTACATAGAAAAACCTTCTCTTTTTGAATCAGTACTTTTTGCAGTCAGGAGTAATTTTAATGAACAGCTGCGTTTTGATGGCGGAAATTATTAACGAACCGCAACTCCGCTATACAGCCGATAATCTGGGAGTCACGGAAATGCTGGTGCAGTTTCCCAATTCCCAGAAACCAGAAGATCCGCCAGCTACCCTGAAGGTTGTCGGCTGGGGAAATTTAGCGACAGAAATTCAGCAAAACTACCACCAAGGCGATCGCGTCATCCTGGTAGGACGTTTAAGCATGAATACTGTTGAGCGTCAAGAAGGTTTTAAAGAAAAACGCGCTGAATTGACGGTGCAACAAATTCAACCTGTTGGAGGTAGTTTTAATACTGATCCATTGCCCTCAGCAACCGTAACTCCATCATTTACTGAAACTGCTCCACGACAACCAGCAGCATCTCGTCCTGCACAGAAAGACGTTCCCAGTTACGAGTCACCACGTCCAGCGCCTACCCCGGCTACAAATCCTGTTGGCGTTGCTCCCCAAGCGAAAACTTACGAACCCGTACCCCAACCCACAAATTATGAGCGAACCACTTATCCAGCAGTGAAAGCGGAAGAACCAGATCCAGATGATATTCCGTTCTAAAGTTGGTAGTTGAGCGTGTATTCAATTTGCTAACTCTACTTAGCAAAAAACATTACGATTAGACAATTTCTACAAATAGCCATCCTTTATGATGTGCTATTTTTTTGTCTGCGTTGACGCTTTGCGTCTTGTCGTGAGACATCGCTTACCTACTCTGATTTCACCAATTCAATTCTCTGACAAAAGCCTCGGTACTTTTTGGGATATGTTTTACTGTTTAATCCGCGATCGCACATTAAGCTACAATCAAAATTACTCATCGATTAATTTCCTGGCACTGCCATGACCATTTCTCTACCACCGAAACTTAATAGCCTTCCAAAAACACTACCCATTGAGGGCGCGGTTCGGATTGATTTAGAGGAAGGTATTCTAGTTTTTCGAGCATCCAGCACTGTTCAAAGTCGCATTGAAGAACTATTGGTGAAACAGCAAAACGCCCCGCTTAGTGCAGAAGAAGAAAAAGAACTTGATTGGTACGAAGAAATTGATGACTACCTAAGCTTTGTAAATCGCACAATTCGTAATGTGTCTCTTGCTCAAACTCAGCAAGCTCTATAAATTGTGTCCTCTCGTAGCAAAATTCCTGAATCTATACAAAAGCAGGTACGTCAACGCGCCAACTACCTGTGTGAGTACTGTCATGCATCTGAACAATGGCAGTATGTGCAATTCACAGTAGATCATACTATGCCATTGTCATTGGGTGGAACAGATTTTTTGGAAAATCTGGCGTTGGCTTGCTTTCACTGCAATCGCAGGAAGACAAATCGGCTTACTCTCAAGAAGAAGTTTTACTGTTTAATCCGCGATCGCACATTTGGAGTGAGCATTTTATCTGGTCTGCGGATGGACTGTTAATTATTGGTTTGACAGCTATTGGACGAGCGACCGTCACTGTACTAACCTTGAATCGGGAACGGGTTATTAATATTCGTGCGGCTGATAAAGAAATCGGTCGGCATCCATCAATGGACGATCCGATTCAAACGTAAAAACCATATTTAGCGACATAATAGATCAAAACTCTTGTTAAAATCCAGATAATTTTAAGTTAGAATTTCTACCCAACTCCTATGAGAGAAACTGTCCTAGAGGTTCGCAATATACAAGTTGAATTTCCCGGTGATGGCAACATCGTTAGAGCTTTGGATGGTATTTCCTTTGGGCTGCATCGAGGTGAAACTCTAGGAATAGTAGGAGAATCGGGGAGTGGTAAATCAGTGACAGCTCTAGCTGTGATGGGTTTGTTGCAAACTCCCGGTATAGTTACTGGCGGTGAAATCTGGTTTCGTCCGCAGGAGAATGCCAACGCCATCGATTTGGTAAAATTGCCTCCTGAGCAAATGCAGCTACACCGGGGTGGCGACATCGCCATGATTTTTCAAGAACCGATGAGTTCGCTTAATCCGGTTTATAACATTGGGTTTCAGCTAACAGAAGCTATTGTGCGACATCAAAATGTGTCAGCAGTCCAAGCACGACAAATTGCGATCGCAGGTCTACAAGAAGTTAAACTTCTACCTAGCGATGAAGAGATCCAGCAGCAGTATATCGAAACTTGGCATAAAACCAACGCCAATTCATCTAAACCAGATGGGTCAAAGTTGGCACAGTTGGTAAAAGAACACAAAGAAGCCATGCTGGAACGCTACCCTCATGAACTATCTGGGGGTCAGTTGCAACGGGTAATGATTGCAATGGCAATTTCTTGCAACCCATTAATTTTAATTGCTGATGAACCAACTACAGCCTTGGATGTGACGGTGCAAGCGACTATTTTGGACTTGTTGCGAGAATTGCAGCAAAGCCGTGACATGGCAATGATTTTCATCACCCACGACTTGGGGCTAATTTCAGAAATTGCTGACGAAGTAGCGGTGATGTATAAAGGTAAAGTTGTCGAATCTGGTACTTCTCGGCAAATTTTCAGCAGTCCCCAGCATCCATATACTAAAGGCTTGATAGCTTGTCGCCCCACACTCAACCGCCGTCCCCAAAAATTACTCACTGTTTCTGATTACATGAGTGCAGAAGAGACAGCAACGGGACAAATAGTAATTCAGGCGAAAGAACCAGCACAACCTACAGAAGTTACCACCGAAGAGATTACTGCAAGATTGGCAAACTTCAATCAGAAGGAACCCCTGTTGCAAATCCGCAACCTGAAAGTTGGTTTTCCAGTGCGCGGGGTGTTCGGTGGTACAAAACGCTACAACATGGCAGTTAATGGCGTTTCTTTTGATGTCAAACCAGGAGAAACACTAGGTTTAGTGGGAGAATCTGGTTGCGGTAAAACCACCCTTGGCAGAACCTTGCTGCGATTAATTGAACCGATGAGTGGTCAGATTATCTTTGAGAAACAAGATATTACTAACCTCAAAGGAGAACCGTTGCAAAAACTACGACGGGAAATGCAAATAGTCTTCCAAAATCCTTTCAGTTCCCTCGATCCACGGATGAAGGTTGGGGATGCGGTGATGGAACCATTGTTAATTCACGCCGTGGGTAAGACCAAGCAACAACGACGACAACGTGTAGCCGAACTCTTAGAACGGGTGGGGTTGAGTGCAGATGCAATTAACCGCTATCCTCATCAGTTTTCTGGTGGTCAACGGCAACGGATTTGCATAGCTCGTTCTTTGGCATTAAATCCTAAGTTTATCATCTGCGATGAATCAGTTTCAGCGCTGGATGTTTCAGTACAGGCGCAGGTATTAAATCTTCTCAAAGAATTACAGTCAGACTTTCAGCTTACTTATATCTTTATTTCTCATGATTTAAGTGTGGTGAAATTTATGAGCGATCGCATTTTAGTCATGAATCGCGGTCAAATTGTTGAAGAAGGCACAGCCGAAAGCATTTACCAAGAACCCAAAGAGGAATATACACAAAAATTAATTGCTGCGATTCCTACTGGTAGTGCTGAACGGGTGCGAAATCGTCATCTACGGGCTTTATAGAAAGGGCGGTATATAAACCAATACACTTGGGTTAAGCATTTCTTCCTTCTCTTCCTTCTCTTCCTTTGCGTCCTTTGCGTCCTTTGCGGTTCGTTAAAAAAATTGACTTTGACAAAGAGTTATATCAGGTTCGCTTGATTGCTTATTAAGCCCGAAGAACCCCAAAGAGCCAAAGCTATGCTTTGTCTCCCCTCCCCGCAAGCGAGGAGGGGTTGCGGGTGGGGTTCTTTTATTATGGGTAATTTGGCGGACATGATATTAATTAAACGTGAGTTCGACGGATAGGAAAGCCCAAAAAGGTTGCTATATATGAATTTACTCAAGTGGGCAGGCGGAAGCGATCGCTAAGATTAATTGAGAATCGGTAAAAAACTCACAAAAAAACGCCGAGA
>NZ_JAIVFQ010000138.1 GCF_020829495.1 Nostoc favosum CHAB5714
CGAAAAACATTATGCTATTCCAAATCAGTAGATATGCTTAAATACTCAATTCGCTTGTTACTTCACTATTTCAAGTATAGAGAAATACCCGTCCTTAACTGATTCATCCCGCATTTATGCAACGCCTTAATTCGGTTTACTTAACTCTTGAGGTGAATAACTGCTCAACTATCGCAAGTTCGTCATGTTTTCGCTCTAGTCTGTATCAGTATCGCTCTATTAATGCTACATTACTACCAGGTTTTCTACTGTCCTGACTTGTAACAGCCCCAAGTACAAAGTTTTATCAAGATAGGTTAGACGGAGCGAATTGTTGCTTAAACCTTGCCTTTGATAGATGCCATATAAAACTGAAAAGGGCATAACCTAAGTTATATAAATTTGATTACAGCGCTCAGGGTTACTTCTACAAGCAAACATTTTCATGAGAATTCTGTTGGTTGAAGACGATGATTTGCTTGCTCAAGCTGTAGCAAGATATCTTACCAAACAAAATTATGTGGTTGATATTGCTGCTGATGGTGAAGCCGGTTGGGAATTGGTTAATGTCTGTAACTATGACCTGATTTTGTTAGATATTGTTCTGCCAAAGCTAGATGGCATAAGTCTTTGCCGGCAATTACGGCAGTCAGGTTATCAAATGCTAATTCTTCTTTTAACGGCAAAAGAGACTAAAACTGATAAAGTTATCGGTTTAGATGCCGGAGCAGATGATTATGTAGTCAAACCATTTGATTTTCAAGAGTTATCAGCTCGTATTCGTGCTTTATTACGTCGGGGAAATACTTCTTTACCTCCAGTTTTGGAATGGGGAGCCTTGCGTCTTGATCCTAGTACTTGTGAAGTGACTTATGCAGACATTTCTCTAAATTTAACAGCAAAAGAATTTAGCCTTTTAGACCTTTTTTTACGCAACAACCAGCGCATCTTTAGCCGGAGTGCCATTGTAGATCAACTTTGGAATGCTGAAAAAGATCCACCTGAAGAAAATACGATTAAATCTCATATCAAAAGTTTACGGCAAAAGCTAAAAGCAGCAGGTGCTAACTATGATTTTATAGAAACTGTCTATGGAATGGGTTATCGTTTAAAAGCTCTATATCATGAGCAAAGTTGCCCGAAACCTAAGCCGGAAATAGATTTAAAGCAGCAGCAAATTCTACTAACAGCCATTGCTCAAGAGCGGGAAAATTTCAAAGCTAAGGTTGGTTCGCGCATTGCAGTATTGAAACTAGCAGCTGATGCTTTAAGAAAAGGTACACTTGACGCTCAAGTGCGGCAAAAAGCAGAGCAAGAAGCTCACAAGCTAGCTGGTTCCTTGGGTAGCTTTGGCTTTCCAAAAGGCTCGCTATTAGCTAATGAGATTGAAGATTTACTTCAAAATCAAAAATCTATTAGCCAAGCTAAATGTTTTTATTTAGATAAGCTCTTGATGGAGTTGCAACGAGAGCTAGAAAAAACTCCAGTTGAACAAACCCAAAATCTACTATTAATAATTAGTAATGATCAACAAGTGGTTGAGGAATTGATAAAGGAGGCTGAGAATCAGGAACTACAAGTTAAGATTGCTACTAATATCGCCGCCGCCAGAAGTATAATCCCATCTTTAAACCCCGATGTGGTGCTACTTGATCTTGATAGTGTGGTGAAAGATAGCTTGAAATTAATAACAGAATTATCCCAGCGAACACCACAAATACCTGTGTTAATTTTTACAGAGCGAAATAATTTTAGCGATCGCCTAGAGGTTGCACGATCTGGCGGTCGTGCTTTTTTGCAAAAATCCATGCCTCCTAGCCAAATTTTGGAGTCAGTGAGTCAAATATTACAACAAACTCGTATTAACGAATCCAGAGTAATGGTTGTAGACGATGACCCACAGACATTAACTGTTATACAACAATCCTTAGAACCATTGGGACTTACTCTAAAAACTCTTGAAGACCCAGAAGGCTTCTGGGATACTCTGACAGAATTTTCTCCAGATTTACTAATTTTAGATGTGGAAATGCCTCATATTAATGGCATTGAACTTTGTCAGGTAGTACGTAACGATCCGTACTGGAAATTCGTGCCAGTAATGTTTCTGGTTGATAATTTATCAGCAGATATTGTTGAGCAAATATTTGCGATCGGTGCTGATGATTGTGTGGGCAAGCCTATCGTATATTCAAAACTAATCACCCATATTTTGAACCGTCTGGAGCGAAGTCAACTAATTAAGAATGCCTACAGCTGCTAAATAAGTTTTTGTATTTAATTTCTCTACTCTAGATTATCAGCTTAAAAGAATTGTTGAGTCACTAAAGGAATAAAACTATGAGCCAGTTAACCTCAAGTGAGATAAATATAGCCATAATGACCCTTGGTGGGCTAGTGCTAGGACTAGGGCTGTTGTCTGGCTGGCTCAAAGAGCGGTTGTTTCTTTCAGACCCTCTCATAGCTTTGGTAGTTGGGGTGTTATTGAGTCCATCTGTGTTTGGCTTAATTGATCTCGCTCACTGGGGTAAGCCAGAGATGATTTTAGAGCAGGGGGCAAGATTAGCGATCGCTATCCAAGTGATGGGAGTGGGGTTACGGCTACCAAAGGCTTACCCATTCAAACATTGGCGCATCCTGTCCGTGTTGCTAGGATTGTTGATGCCCTTGATGTGGTTGATTAGTGGACTGCTGGTATATCTGCTGTTAGGTCTATCCTTTTGGGTAGCCATGCTGGTTGGGGCTGTGATTGCTCCTACCGATCCGGTCGTTTCTACTTCCGTTGTTACAGGAAAAGTTGCCGATGGGTTTATATCTACCCTGGCAGCAATGGTTCGAGTTAGGTTGGAAGGGTCTGCTGTTGGCGGTAGCGATTTTGTTGCTACGCCGACTACCAGCAGTACTGTTACTGTGTCCCCTTCTTGGTCGTCTGCGAGGGATGCAGGATGCCCTGTTTTTAGGTTGGTTCGGCCCTATTGGTGTAGCGGCGCTCTTCTATGCTTTCCTTTCACTGCGTCAGGCGGGTGTGGAAGAACCCTGGATTATAGGTAGTTTAGTTATTTGTGCTTCAATCCTCGTCCACGGTTGCACTGCTGTACCCTTGGCTAAACTCTACGCAAAGCATAAGAGGTAATCTTTGATACTGAATCAAAATTTAAACCCTAATAAATTCCAGTAAGATAACAAGGGAATAAAAATCAATCCAGCTAGAGTAATCAAAGAGTAATGTAATCGCTTAATAAAAAACCAGCTATTATTTACCCAAGCTAATCCAGTAAACAAAGTTAGTACAAGTGCTAGAACGGTAGTTATCAATGGTAGGCAAAGTAATGCCACTACAATGCCAGGTACACCATACACAAGTTTCCATACATCTATAAGCCACAACGACAAAGGCAAGCCAATCAAAAACAATAAATTAAGAGTACCAACAATACCAGCTATTACCCAAGACCTGCTAAACTTCTGCTCAACTATAAAAGGTTTCCCTCTTAAGCGACGTACTAGAGGGCGTATCAACCCAACAATAAAGGCTGACAGAAAAACAATTGCACAAAAGCCAATAATTCCTAACTGTACCCAAATAGTTTCATACCACGATATCCGTTCATAAGCTCCAATCTTAGGCCATAGTGGATTAAAAGCAAATGCAATATTCCCACTGCTGTCTTCCCCAAACGCAGTAAACGCATCATCCTCAACTCGCTTAAATAACAGTGGTTCCACAGGAACTAACGTATACTTTGGAATATTTCCCAAAAAGAACAAATCAGGGGTACTAATCGTTAAAGTCCCATTTTCGCCTTTTTTGATATTAATATGTTTAAACGGTGCAGTTACCTTAGCAAAGGTGTCGCGGGGATACTCCAAATCTCGGTAAGTACCAGTCAAGCGATTAAGTTGCTCCTCGGTAAGAGCAAAAGGTTTAATAGGTGTGGATTTATTGGTAACAGGAAAATAGCGGTCTAGAAACTGAGTTAGGAATTTGCCAGCCACCCCACTAAAGCTATTAGTGGCAATAAAAATGCCAATATTTTGCTCAGGCATTAAAGTAAGAGAGCTAGAATAACCCAGTAAACTTCCCAAATGTCCAATCATCCGAATATTGTTTTCTAAACGTTCACGAAAACCATAACCAGTACCCGGCAATTTAGGATGATGGGTGAAGTGCTGTTCGTGCATTAGTCGCACAGTATCTTCTTCCAAAATGCGGGAATTTTCGTAGCGACCGTATTGTAGATGGGCAATCATAAAATTAGCCATATCTGTAGCTGTTGTACTCATAGACGCAGCTGGAGCGATATTTAAATATAGATATGGAACAGCTTTGAACTTACCATTTTGATACTGATAACCCACAGCCAAATCATCAGCTAAAGGCGGCGGGGGTGGCTGGAGAAAGGTACTGCGGCCCATCTCTAATGGCTGCAAAATATTTTTATCAATGTATTCAATAAAGGGGATACCGGAAACTTTTTCTACCAAATATCCTAATAAAGCTGTACTATGACTGGAGTAGCTGTAGAGTTTACCGGGCTGCCAGACAACGGGTGGCATATACTCAGCCAAGTAATCTCCCAATGGCTTTATTTCTGCTGCGGTACGAGCTGCAAGACCGATTCGGCGTTTAGTAGTACCTAGGTATCTGACTCAAGGTTTACAAGATTGGTTAAATCGGTTAATAAATAACTTTTTTAGCTTGGTCAGTAGCTCCCTTTCTATTATTTTAGGTTTGCTGCTTTTTGTAGCTCTTACCATCATGTTATTAGCCAATCCCTCGCCCTATCGGCAGGGATTTATAATGCTATTTCCTGCCTTTTATCGTCGGCGAGTTGATGACATTCTAAATAAGTGTGCAGTCTCGTTGACTGGCTGGATAAAAGGCACGCTCCTAACTATGCTGGTCATTGCTACATTGAGCTATGTTGGACTGTTGATTTTGGGAATACCATTGCCATTAGTTAATGCTATTTTGGCAGGATTATTAGAATTTATCCCAAATGTTGGACCAACCTTGAGTGTGATTCCGCCTGCACTGCTAGCATTAAATGAAGAACCTTGGAAAATCGCCGCTGTTATAGCTTTGTACTTTGGAATTCAGCAGGTTGAAAGCCTAGTTATAGTGCCTTTAGTGATGAAAAGCCAAGCATCTCTACTACCAGCAGTTACTTTGGTAGCAGTGGTGTTTTTTGGCAGCTTTTTCGGATTTTTGGGTGTATTTCTCGCTGTTCCATTAGTAATTGTGTTTCAAACATGGATAAAAGAAGTTTTAGTCGAGGATGTACTCAACAACTGGCAAGAAAATAAAAAAGATAATCAAGAACAAGAAGTATTAGCTGTGGTAAATGGCAAGTCTGAATCATCTGTTGAAAAAATTTGAAAAGTCAGGTAGGTATTACCTACCTGACAAACTTATGACTGGATATTATTTGGGGATGGCAGTGGTTCAGGTTGTACTGTGAATTGTAAGTTTTGTGCATTGCGTAGGACTTGGATTTGTAAGTTATTTAAGCCATTCTTTTCGAGAATCTGCTGAACTCCTTCAGATGTGGTAACGGGTTGATTGTTGATTGTTTGAATAACATCTCCTGGGCGCAATCCGATTCTGGCAGCAGGAGAATTAGGAATAACGCGAACAATCAGAATTCCTTGGTCTGCTAAAATGCGAACGTTACTGTTTGGATAATTGTTGATTCTTTGCTTCACTTGGGGTGTTAGTGTCAGCATCTGAAGACCTAAGTAAGGATATTCAACTTTGCCTTGAGTAATTAATTGCTGGGCAATTCGTTGAGCTGTATCTATAGGAATAGCAAAGCCGATACCTTCAGCACCTTGAATAATTGCAGTGTTAACGCCTATGACTTGACCGCGAGCATTTAAGAGTGGCCCGCCTGAATTTCCGGGGTTAATTGCTGCGTCGGTTTGAATATAACTACTAGGTCTGGTGGAAAGATTTAAGGAGCGATTGATCGCACTAATAACACCTACTGTTACCGTTTGTTGTAAACCTAAAGGATTACCGATCGCAATCGCCCATTGTCCTGGTTTTGCAGAATCAGGATTTGCTATTTCTACTGCTGGTAAGTTATTACCAGGAATTTGCACAACTGCGACATCACTTACAGAGTCTTTCCCCAGCACTTTGCCTTCAACAGTAAGACCGTCAGAAAATGATACCGTTACTGTATCCGCATCGTTGACAACGTGAGCATTGGTGAGAATTCGCCCATTGGGGTCGATAACAAAACCAGAGCCTAGACCTCGCACTACTCGTTCTTGAGGCTGTGTTGGTACAGTTTCACCAAAAAAGCGCCGAAAAAATGGGTCATTTAATGTATCTGGCAATTGTGGCACTTGGGTTCTGATAGTTCGGGAAGTATTAATTTGAACTACAGCTGGTTCTACTTTTTCGACAACTTCAACCACAAAATTGTTGTCCTCAGCAGTTGGTGTTAGAGGGCGCGAACTTTGATTCTGTGTCTCCTTAACTGTCGGAGAAGGAAGAATTGAAGGACGAACTTTTCCAGAAAAATCTGTTGAACAGCTACTCAAAAATCCTGTCGTTATTCCGATAAAAGGTAGCAGCAGATGAGTTGTTAGTTTCCGAGTCAAAAAATTATTTTTTGATGTCTTCATACTTATTTCAAGTATTAAATATTATGTAGTTTAAATGTATGTCTCAGTTTGCGAATGATTTGCCTCTGCATTACGACTTGTCCAATCTCGCAGCGCCCAAAGACTAATTAAAGCTGCTAATCCAGCGCCGAGAGTGTCCATAACTAAATCAATAATGGTGTCATCCAAGCTTTCAATTACTTTAGTGCTGAGAATTTTACCAGCAGACCATTCCGTGACTTCCCACAAAGCACCAATAGCAATCCCAAAACTAGTAATTGTCACTAAATACAAAAGTGTATGATTCCGAAATATATTCAACATTGAACCATAGACTAAAAAACTAAGTGCTAGGGTAATTGCATAAGTCGTATAAGCATGAACAATTTCGTCATAGGGGCCTGGCATACCAAATAAATCCCATACCCAACCAGTAGCATTAAGCAATGCAGCCAATACAAACAAAAAATCAAATAAAGTGGGTAATTTATCATCTCGGATGACAAACACAAAGGATACAACAAGAAATAATGCAAGACCCAAGGCATTTGACCATTTACCTTGAACTGCTGCGGCTATGACAAAAATTGTTAGTAGAGCCTGTCCTATCCATGCGATAATTCGATAACCTTTCCAATTCAGACTTTTCATAATTATTACCTCAAAAATATTAATTTAAAACGCCATTTTTCTGGTTAATCCCAATCCTTATTAGTGTCATCATTATTGAAATTTTTAATAACCTGGTAATACCTCTCTTCTACATCTTTGCGGTCTTGTTGTTGTGATAGTCCTTCACGGCTATCTTGTAAAATCATGTCAGCATGATGGCGCAGGCTTGCTTGATATTTAGAATTATTGGTGTAAGTAGCAATTACAGCTATAGCTTCTAACAAACGAATAGTTACTCCTGCATCCGACTTTCCATACTGCCGAATTTGGTTAAAAGCACGATCAACCAATCCTTGAAAATCTACTCCTTTGGCAATGAAGCGCAATTTGTTATTTTTATCGTAGCGGTAGGGCGAAGGGAAATCTCTTTGAACTAAGTGGCACAGCCCTGCGCTAATTCGGTCAATACAGCGAATTGCAGTAAATGGATCATTTATTCCAGGGGAAATGGCACGCAGAGCAATTTCTACTAATTGATCAATTGGAAACTCTACATCCTGTTGCTCTGTACGTTCTTTGTCCAAAATAAAAGCATCATTGATTTGTTTGGTAAGTTTTTTATTTACATTTTTTCCAGGAAAAACCAATGCTAAATCGCTACCTTGAATTAGAAATTTCCCCGGTCTAACCTTAAGGCGTACTAGCAAATTATGTTTACAAGCAATTTTCATCAATTCTTCGTCATCAATTGCTTGTAAATAACCAGTACCATTCGCTCGAATTGGTAAAGCTTCCTCCTCAAAAGATATTGGAATTTCTTCAACTCCAAGGCTATCTTCTGGTTCACCACGCCCAATTTTTTGAGGGAATAGCCGCTCAATTGCTGAATGTAAATCCTCACTAACATTTTCGATTACGTGAGATGCCTGAATTATTGTTGAAGCATGATGGATAAAATAAATCAAAACACTAATGCTAATAATTGCCAGGAAAGTGCCGACTGTAACTGAAAGTTGTGGCACATACTGTTCGTATCCATCTCCTTCTCCATGAATTGTCCGCAGTACAAGCAAGCAGTAGATGAACGTACCAAGAAATGTGCCTAGTACAACTTGATTACCTGTATCCTGCATAAAATTACGCAGAAGTCGCGGCCCGAAATTAGAAGCAGCCAACTGAAGTGCCACAATTGTAATTGAAAAGGCTGTAGCAGCAACGCTAATCATCGAACCTGCAACCGATCCTAAGAGCGATCGCGCTCCATCTGCTCCACCAGTGTAAACCCACCAATAATCAATTTCTACCTTACCTGTACGGTCAAGATTAAGCATTATGAAAGCTAAAGCAGTAGCTACTACTGCCATAACTGCCGGTATGAACCAGTAACTTGAGTGGAGCTGATCCCACAGTTTGCTGATCTTGACATTTCTCATTGTTCGTTGGTTTGAGAATCTACTTTACCGTTGTTATCTTGCGAGGAGCGTGCTTGAGCAAGTAAAAGAAGTGAATCGCTGATGCGGCGAGGCTTCGGTACTTCACCTTTACCTATTTCTGCATTCATGAAGTTTCCTCACTAATTAATTTTTGCTAACGTCAACGCTCAGAATTTTGATGCAATAATTCTTGAATTTCCCTTCGCAATGCTGCGATTTCTGTGTGAAGCATTTGAATCGATTTCGCTCCAGCTAACTCTGCTTCGTCATCATCGGCATCACGACCAATAAAAAATGTTGCTAGAGTCGCAGTAACGTAGCCAAACACGGCAAATGCATATAACGCTAAGAAAAAACAAAGCACCCGACCTTCAGGTGTTTTGGGCGAATAGTCAGAACCCATCGTTGTCATTAGCATTGCTGTCCACCAAAAAGCAGTGCTGTAGCTGTGCAGCCCTGATTCCACAGGAACTTCGTTTTCAAATGTATACATCCCTGCTGCTCCTACTACAGTAACGATCATTGTTAACGCCACAACATAACCAAACCCTCGACGGCTAATACTTGCTGCTAAAACCCGCATCCCTCGGTTAGCACGAGTCATAACTCGCAACAGTTGTAGCCCTCGCACAGCCCGTGCTGTTCTTAATATCCGTACCACCCGTATAATCCGAAAAGTACGCAGCGCTGGTAACACTAAAGAAATAGCTGTTAGCCAGTTGCTTTTGATATAGGAAGGTTTATGAGGAGCGATCGCTAGTTTAAGTAGAAAATCTAATATAAAAATAATCCAAATAGTGATGCTAAAGGCTTCCAGTAAAGGATTTAGCCCCCAGATGATCTCGATGATGAATAGTGCTAGCCATACAAAGCCCAGCACCAGCATTGGAATTTCTAGCCAATCTTCCAACTGTTGCAAGACTTCATTACGTTCTTTTTCTAGGGCTTGTTTTTCTGAAAGCTTTGAACTACTCATAGTATTAATTCGTAATTCGTAATTCGTAATTCGTAATTTAATGTCGAATTTTAGAGAATTGGTTTTATTGTTTACTAGCAGGTGTTTCTAGCACTTTGACATCAACTAAAGATGTCACATTAAAGTCCTGTTTCAGTAATTGAGTTTGAATTGATTGGGTGAGGCGATCGCGAATTTCTTCACTAGACGCTGTAATTCCCGGTTGACGCTGCACATAAACAACAGATAGCAGGGTATCTTGACCTTCAATATTGGATCGGGTAAAGCGCACATTCGACTCGACTAATTTTGCTAAACCAACTTGTTCCACAGTTTTCTGAACTTGGGCGTTAGCACGTTGGGCAAGGCTAGAGCGTTGTAAATTGGGAGAATGAGAAAACTGCCAAGTCAGCAAAAGAGCCAATGCGATGACAGTTATCATTAAGGCAATACCGAATACCCGTTTTTTACCACGCTGATAGCGAGTTCCTTGAGCAGACAGCCCGAATATTCGGAACAAGAGGGATGCTGAAAAATTAATGCCGCATAGTTGCAAAAACAGTAAGAATAGCTCCGAAATTACCATGTCCCATCTGCCAATTGCACTTGCCATACCCACAATTCCCGCAGGTGGAGCTAAGGAAGCGGCAACTAACATCCCCGTTGCTGCCCCAGATACTAAACTACTCCGTTCTGACTGCACCAAGTTGAGCGCCCCTGCGGCTCCGGCTGCCAATGGCAAAATCACTGCTACTGCTGAAACCTGGCTACTTTCTACCATTAAACTGGTGGGAATTTCTTGCCGTAATATCAGGCTAAGTAGCCAAGTAGTGGCAATTGTGACTGCTAAAGCGGCAAAATATCGGAAAATACTCCGCCCCAGGAGTTTGCGATCGCTACTGCATGGGGCGATCGCTGTATTCATTGCTGGGCCTGCAAACGGTGCTATCAGCATTGCCGCCACCAGCAAGTAAGCTGTATTAGTATACAAGCCAATCCAGACTACAAAGCCTGCCAGTGCTGCATAAGCAAGAAAACCTCGCCAAGAGCCAACACTTTGCAAACCAGAAAGAAAAATCTCAATCGGACTGCGTTCTTCCACATCTACAACTTGTTGTGGCGCTTCCGATGCAGGGGGTTGCAGAGTCATCACACCAGTTGGTATTAGCGTAATTTGTACTTTGGGCAAGTCTTGCAACTTCTCCAGAACTTTGCCAACTTCTCGATTAGAAAGGTGAATAATCACTACATCAATCGGTTCTTCTGCATTTCCTTCAAATCGAGCCAGATTTATGCCGTTATGAGATTTGGCAATATCGATGACAGCTTTTCCATTTCCCCGTGGTACTTGGATAATGAGTTGACGCATTTTACCCTCCTGCCGCTAACCATCTTGCTTTTTCAGACAACAACTCTACTACCCATAGAAAGATTTTTTGAAAAATGTATCTCATACTCAATTAACACTTGATTTTTGTTCATAAAATTGATACATAGTAAAATAATTGCTACTTAAGGTAGCAAAAAAGTTATATAAGGAAAATTTCATTAATTTATCGTTTGAGACTTAGATTAAATCTAAATAGTGGAAAAGCCGTGGAGAACTCCGCTATATTTTTCTTCTCAAAAGCAAGCTTTAGATTTTATCGAAATAGAATTCAGTCCTTCTGGAGCCAGAATGGGCTAAACCTTAGCTATCCGCTAACAGAATGAATTTTGAACGAAAGAGTGGATGAATCCAGGGGTTTAAGACCCCACTAAATCTGCATATTTAGTGGTCTTCTCTACGAGACGCAAGCGCGAACAATCACTGGCAGGTCTGAATCCCCCACTGATAGCGCAGCGTAAAGCCTGCGGCATGGCTACGCTTAGAGCGAGTCCGCGTACTCTTACAGAGAAGCAAGCTACGCTTTTAGCGTCTCGTAGAGAGCGTCTTCATTCTGACTCCTGAATTCTGACTTCTGAATTCTTCTTCAATACTTAGATTTAAAATTTTTCTATTAACATAAGCCGTTACTAAAACATTGACGTTTTTAATATTTTCATTGTTGCGTTATCTATACCTAAAGTAATAAGCATAGTCAGTCTTTTGTAGTATTTCAAGCTGTGGGATAAATTTCTCCACTAAATCTCCACTATTTGTTAATAACTATTGAAGTATTAGAAAGAATGAATAATTGAAAAAATAAGGGGCATGGATCATGACACAGTTAACTAAGTTAGTGTCAGCAGGTGTATCTTTACTAACTTTAAATTTAACAGTACTTGCAGTTGGAGCATTAGAAACATCTGCTCAATCTTCCCTTATAACTACCTTTAGTGATGTTCAACCTAATTACTGGGCACAGCCATTTATTCGAGGTTTGGCTACAAGAAATATTGTAACTGGATATCCTGATGGTACATTTCGACCAGAACAGCCAGTAGACCGAGATGAGTTTGCAGCAATTATTCGTAATTGTTTGAAGGTTTATATTAGCTTGCGATCGTTAATCTTCCCACTAAATCTAGGTTTCATCATTTAGCCCCAAATTTTATTTCCCCAGAGTGACAAAAGCGTCCGAGGAAAGCGATTGCCTGCGGCACGCTTCGCAATCGCATTCCCAATGGATGTAAAGAAACATTTCTGTTTCTTAGAAGAGGGATAAGGAAGAAGATCGAAGGCGGGGGCCACTGACAGGCTTTCAAATGTATTTGTCCAAGCTATTTGATCCAGATGAGCTATTGATTATGGTCGCAAGTTTATCTTGTCGATTTCAGCAGACTTAATTCTTGAATTCATTTATGTTAATTGTGCTTTGAATCATAATTTGAGGTGTGATTCGTTCGGGAGCATCTCACCTTTGCAAATATAGGTGTAACTGAGGGAAGATAGTTACACTATTTGACGTGAGTAGCAAGTGCAACTACTAGACCCGTCCTAAAACTTGCAAGCCAATATTTACAAGGCTTTGAGACCAATCCTTGCAAATTCTCTTTAAACGTAACAATTAGGGTTTGATATCGTTACTGATAGTTTAGAGTCGAAAAATGAAGTTATGCATTCAAGGCGATCGCTAATTTTTATTAATTTTAATTAGCTCCTTAAAACTAAAGTACCAATTCGTAGTCTAACTAAACCACAAACTGTTAAAATTATTTCTTTATAGACATTCGATTTCAGCTTAAATTTTTGTGAAGTTATTTGGAAAATTCTCATAAGCCTGATTAAATGTTCTATAAATATCCGTTTGCTTGACAGAATTTTATTTTCAGCTATTTGTTGCTCGTTTAATTGCTGGTTTCTTTTTTTCTTATGAGGAGTCGTAATATTTTTACCTCCTTGATATCCTTTATCTCCCTCAAATTCTTGTTCGGCATCAAATTTTTTCTGTTGTCCTCTAAATAAATTGATGTCTGATGTTGGACCAGGAAATCCTACTTCTACATCAATAATATCTTTGCCATCGGGCAGACCTACTAATTGACTTTTTAAAGTATGCTGTTTTTTCTTTCCTGAATAAAACTTTTTTTGCTTTTCGTTGTCAGATGGTCTATTGATAGGCTGTTATAGGCTATCTACTAAGAGTTTAAAATTCGTCAATATTTCTTGTACAATCATTAAATCTCCTTCTTTATCCTCAAGTTGTTCTAGTAAACTGGATGGCAGGATATCTCGGAGTATTTTTCTCCAATAATGAAAAGTAATATGAGCTTCACTTTTAGAGGATGTTTTAAAAGCCCCAGAAGGTATAATTTTGCTGTTCTCACTTGGGTTAACTTCGACGATAAATCAAGGTTTTAGCCATGTACTGAGATACTTGACTGTACTAACTAGGAGAACAAAAG
>NZ_JAIVFQ010000139.1 GCF_020829495.1 Nostoc favosum CHAB5714
AGTACGTCACTACTTTGTATATCTGGAGACACCAATAAGAAATCTTTGAGATGCACCACACGCTCATTTTCATTCTTGGGACAATGCTTAATTTACACGACTTTCAGCCTTAACCCAAGCGTATTGCACTATGCGGAAGGGTTGGATGTCGCCGTTTGCTAAGAGATAGAAGATACCTAACCCAAACTTTTCAGTCTGCTTGGGTCGAGCATTTGTTCTTGGTTTGCCATCCTCTAAAGAATACTTTTATCCATTGAGGATCTGATAATTTATTCCTCTCCAAATCGCTTCGATGTCAATATCAAAAGCTTATCTGGCTTACACAATGGCGATTTTCTACTGATGCTTTCCAGTTCATTTGCTGCCAATTTTGAGACAAATATGCTGCTAATTGCTGCACATTTTCAAACTGTACTCAGTGGTAGGCGATAGCTAATAAACTATAAGTTTTTATACTATACTTACAAAATTGCTACAATCGTGCTTAGTCTTGTTAGTTACCATTCATGATGAGTCGTTTTTAACTAGTGTTCAGTTCATAAACTGTCACTCACCAGATCCCCGGTATTCTTGCAAAAGAGATATTCTTAGTTAGTGCAAGGAGTGATACCATTTCACCACATGTTTGTCACAAGTTATCCTCGCAATGCTCCCTGATAAGGGGGCGTTGCAGATTTCAAATGTTGCATCAAACGAGTGAGTTGGTATAAGCTTTTACGGGGAAACGCTTGAGTGAGCAAAACTCTCAAGCGTTTTTTCGTGTATAAATAAAATATTCCAACTCTCTGGAAGATAATACAGATGTTTTTAAATACACATGTACCAGAGAGGTAAACTACTGTTATAAAAATTGTTGCAACACATACTTGATGACTTTAGCATTTGTGCATTCCACCAAAACTTTTTAACCAATTCTGTGGGTTTAAATCCCCCGCTTCTAACAAGCCGCAAGTATGTTAGGCAGGGTATAAATCCCTGTTCCAAAACTTAATTACGAATTACGAATTATCTCATGTCCGTATAATTAGTTATGATTTCCACAGTCATTGCACCCCACCCCCAACCCCTCCCCGCAGGCGGGGAGGGGAGACAAAGCGACGATTGTCGGGGTGGGGTTCTTCGGGTTTAATAAGTAATCTAGCGGACATGATATTACGAATTATTTTAAGTGACTGAACGTACCACACGAATTAGTTTTCCTTGCAACGGTTGTTCTGCTGTCACAGCTTCATCTATCCGTGCTGCAAACTGTTCCCAATTACGATTGTTCGTGCAAACAATAATACCGAAGTGGTTAGAATCACGACGATGCAAACGGATAAAATCAACTCTGTTGATAGTTAATATTGAGCGTTCTTGACTTATAGCAAATGCTAGTACTTCCTCATCAGGTATACCTTAGTCTGCATTTTCTGCTTCTTGAACTGTCAAAACATTATGCCCCAAAGCGCGTAATAATTGCACAACTGGAAACGGAAACTGCTCGTCTGCATAAAACCGTACCATCAACTAGGCAACCTCATTACGCTCAATTGCCAATTCGATTTCATCGGGATGAGCTTCTGCATATACCCAAGCATTAGCTAAATCTGTAGCTGTAATGGGTGGATAGCTCGTCAAAAGGTCAGCATCACTATATCCAAGACGGCGAGCTTCCACAAGTACCCAAACGGGAATACGAGTTTTAGCGATGCAAGCCTCTCCACCACAGACTCTAGGAGTTTTTTCAATTCCTTGCCAATTGTTGACGAGACTTTGAGCAAGTAAATGTATAGCCTGCAATTTTTCACCAGAACTGAGGGCAAGAAGTTGTTGTTCTAACTCTTTGAGTGTCACGGATGTAAATCCTCTGATGTTTTATCAGGCTATATTTACAATTTTATCGATTGCTAAGTACAACATTTCATTAATAATTCGTAGCGAATTATCTGCGTGCCTACCCTGCGGGAAGGCGAAGTGCATCTGCATTGAAATTTCAACCCTCAATTCGCCACGATTTTAGGCAAAGCTGTACTTAGCTAACTACAAAATTCACCAACTTTCTAGGCACCACAATTACCTTTTTAATTTCCTTACCTTCGATGTAACGTTGGGCAATTTCTGATTCACGGGCATATTTCTCCAACGCTGCTTTATCTGCTTGTGCTGGTACTTGAATCGAGCCGCGAGTTTTGCCCAT
This sequence comes from Nostoc favosum CHAB5714, assembly GCF_020829495.1. Taxonomy (GTDB): domain Bacteria; phylum Cyanobacteriota; class Cyanobacteriia; order Cyanobacteriales; family Nostocaceae; genus Nostoc; species Nostoc favosum. The sequence goes on from NZ_JAIVFQ010000139.1 coordinate 2,180, forward strand.
AATTTGAATTACTAAAGTAATTTCATCAGCTACCAAAGCAGCCGGGTCAAATGATGGCCAAGTTTGAGTGTGAACTGAATTACTTTCACCTAATAAATGCCACAATTCATCAGCAATATGTGGTGCAAAGGGTGCTAGTAATACCACCAAAGTCCGAATACCTTCTGCGTAAATTGGTGAATTTTTCCCGTCAGCATCAGTTAGGGCGTTACTCAACTTCATCAATTCTGAAATAGCTGTGTTGAATTGATATTCGTCTTCAACGTCTTCTGTCACCGCTTGAATAGCCGTGTGAATCGCCCGCCGCAATTCTTTTTCTGCCTTAGTTAAATCAGCAAGTTGGGCTTGCTTACGGGATACCCCAGCTGCAACATAATCTGTCACCAAACGCCAAACCCGATTTAAAAAGCGGAATTGTCCTTCCACATCGGCTTCGTCCCATTCCAGGTCTTTTTCTGGCGGCGCTTTGAATAAGATGAACATTCGCGCTGTGTCTACACCATATTTGGCAATTACATCTTCTGGTGCTACACCGTTGCCCTTTGATTTAGACATGGTGGCGTAGAGACGTTGCAGTGGTTCACCTGTCTGGGGGTCACGAGGGTCAGCAGAATTTACCAGATTAGAAGGAATCCATTTATCTTTGCCGCCCTTGTTGGGATTTAGGTAAGTTAGACCCTGTACCATACCTTGAGTTAACAGGCGTTGGAAGGGTTCATCAAAGTTTAACAAACCGCGATCGCGTAGTACCTTAGTAAAGAACCGCGAATACAACAAATGTAAAATCGCGTGTTCAATCCCACCTACATACTGATCTACTGGCATCCAGTCGTTAATTTTACTGGAATCAAAAACCTGTTGTTCATTTTTAGCATCAGGGAAGCGCAAGAAATACCACGAGGAATCAATAAAAGTATCCATCGTGTCGGTTTCCCGCTTTGCAGGAGTGCCGCAAGTTGGACAAGCCACATTTACCCAGCTTTCCAACTGAGTTAAAGGTGAACCGCCACGTCCAGTAAATTCTACCTCTTCCGGCAACTGGACTGGTAAATCTTTATCAGGCACTGGCACTATCCCACAGTTGGGACAGTGAATTACAGGTATTGGTGCGCCCCAGTAACGCTGCCGCGAAATTAACCAATCCCGCAAGCGATATTGCACCCGCACTTTACCAAAACCTTGTTGTTCGGCGTATTCAATTATCGCTTGTTTAGCATCTGTGGAAGCCATGCCAGTAAAAACCCCAGAATTAATTAAAATTCCTGGTTCAGTGTATGCCTGGTTATATTCAATTTGGATGAGTTGTGTAACTTCATCAATCTCTGATGCTGGAGTTAAGTCAAAACCGGCAACATCATCCGGGGAAGCGATGACAAAATCAACTGGCAAATCGTAATTTTTGGCAAACTTAAAATCTCGGACATCGTGCGCTGGTACACCCATCACTGCCCCAGTACCATACTCATACAGTACATAGTCAGCAATCCAAATCGGCACTTCTTCCCCTGAAAATGGGTTAATTGCCACCCCACCTGTGGAGATACCCCGCTTAGGTTTGTCTTCAGCAGTACGTTCCAACTCACTTTGATTGGAAACCTCTTTAATAAAAGCTTCTACGGCTGCTTGTTGTTCTTTTGTGGTGACACGCTTTGTTAAGGGATGTTCTGGTGCTAATACCAGGTAGCTGACACCATAAACGGTATCTGGACGTGTGGTGTACACGGCGATTTTTTCATCTATTCCAATGATAGGAAATTCCAAGTAAGCGCCTGTGGATTTGCCAATCCAGTTTGCCTGCATCAATTTAACACGTTCCGGCCAACCTGTTAACTTATCCAAGTCATTGAGTAATTCTTCGGCGTAATCGGTAATCTTGAAAAACCACTGCCGCAACAATTTGCGCTCAACTATTGCCCCACTGCGCCAAGAACGTCCTTCGTTATCAACTTGCTCATTCGCCAATACAGTTTGGTCAATAGGGTCCCAGTTTACTGCTGCTTCTTTTTGGTAAGCTAACCCCGCTTGTAAAAATTGCAAGAAAATCCATTGTGTCCACTTGTAATAATCTGGTGAACAAGTAGCAAGTTCACATTCCCAATCAATGGATAAACCAAGATGCTGCAATTGTTGCCGCATCTGGGCCATATTCTGATAAGTCCACTTTGCTGGCGGTACGCCACGGTCAATGGCGGCGTTTTCTGCTGGCAAGCCAAAGGCATCCCAACCCATTGGATGTATTACTCGATACCCTTGCATTCGTTTAAGACGGGCAATCACATCGGTAATCGTATAATTACGGACGTGACCCATGTGTAGGCTGCCCGATGGATAAGGGAACATGGATAAAGCGTAGAATTTTGGCTTGTTGCTAGCTGTCGATGTTTTATCTAAGCCAAGTTCTACCCATGTTTTTTGCCATTTTTCCTCAATCGCTGTTGGGTTATATCGAGAATCAACAGAATCACGTATTTCCAATGGTTTCATGCCTGTTACACTTTACTTCTACTAATTGTCTAGTATTTGACCCTTACTAGTACATTTGAGCTACTATCTTAAGGGAATTATCTGTCTATAGCAGTCCTAAATCATTTGTGAAAATTATATATCTCTTTTTTCTTTCTTCCCTTTGCGCCCAAAGCCAATACTTTGCGGTTCGTTTTCAAATTTTATATTTTTCACGAATCAAATAGGACTGCTATAGTAATTTTCTAATTTAATTTACAAAATCAATTTACTATTTCTTTCTACCCCCTATTTCTATCTATCTTATATGCTTAAAGTTCAACAAGTTGAGGTATATAGGACATAAAAAAAGTCCCTAAGCTTAGGATGCTGGGGACTATATGTGTTATGGTTCTAAACTGATTTACTGGGTTAGCAGCCCGATCGCCATTTCAAGGTGCATCTTAGCCTTGTGGAAGTTAAGCAAATTTTCTTGGTCGTATCTGTCAGGATAGCTCATAGCTTTGCCTTCCATCGTCAGCTTGATCAGTGCTGCTTGCTCATCAGTGGGTGAATTCATCTCATCTACCACCCCTTCAAGGAATTGAATAACGCTGAAGCCTGGTGACTTTAATCCTCTTCCCTGTCTTAGTTGGCTGAGTGCTATCTGTGGGAATGCCATCAAGGTGACAATCCAACTAGTCTTGTAGCCTCCATTCCCAGTAGGTTTTAGTCCGTAACGCCTACATAAGTCTCTTAACTCAGCAGTGGTTTTGATTTCGAGTTCTGACCTTGTGAACATAAAATAGAATTACCCATTTGTAAAAGTGGTATCGGTGGTGAACCATTTCCAAGGATGACAGCACCACCGATTTAAAACTCTAATGTTTAGCTTCCAAAAGATTCAAGCGTTATTTATATTTCTCAACAATGCCTAATCCTAAAGGAACTCCTGAAAATTTAAAACCAATTAAGTCTGAACGAGAGGAGCCACTGACCGAGAAAATGAATATACGCATGACTAAGACAATGAAAGAGGAAGTGCAGCAACAAGATAACCCTCCTGAATTTTGTAGAGAAGCTATTCAAGAAAAGTTAGACAGGAATAAGGGCAAGAGTAGTACTTAATTGCTTAACTATTAATCTGAGTAAATAAAAATACCTCTAGAATTAATATCTAAAGGTATTCACTATGATAGGTTTTTATTACTGTCGATTCAGATGGTAAAAATAAGCGATGGCTGAATCAAATATAAAATTTTCTGATTTGGTGCGGGTTTTTGTCTACGGCACGCTCAAACCAGGTGAAGCTAACTATAAAAAATACTGTGCTGGCAAAGTAGTTGATTTTAAAAGAGCCTTTGTACAAGGCAAATTGTTTGCTTTGCCAATGGGCTACCCAGCGATGACGCTAGGGGATAGCCAAGTTCACGGATATTTACTCTCTTTTTCCAACCCAAGGATTTTAAATGAGCTAGATGTGCTGGAAAATTACCAGCCCAATAGACAACCACCAGAAAACCTCTATAATCGACAAATTATTGAGGTTTATGAACCACAGTCGCTCTCTCTGGGTTGGGCTTGGGTTTATTTAATGACTCTAGACCAAGTTGACCAACTAGGAGGCTTCCTCCAACCTGACGGCTGGTGGAGTGGCTGTGGTTTAACCGCAAAGTACAGTTATCATCTTTGAACTGTTAATGCGATTAGTTTATGTCCTGTTTGGAGTCGTGGCGTTGCGGCTGCACCGGATAGATTGGATTTTCTGGAGAAGCTACTGCTGCTTTAGGAATTTCAATTACCGGGTTATTTAGTCCCACCATCAACGGGGAAGGTGGAATTATAGAAGCTGAGGATGTTTGTATCGGTTCTGTTTGTGGTCGTTGTGCCAGTTGCGGCGCTCTCGAACCAATAGGTACTAAACCAGATACTGCACCGATTACACAAGCAGCAACGGCTGCACCTCCCGCCATCCAGTTTAAACGGGAACGGCGGCGCAAACGTGTCAAAACTTGCTGAACTGTTGCTTCTGGTGACTGTTGGGCTGTTGGTACTGGGAGAGTCCGCAAGCCTTGGCGCAGCTTTAAAAGTCGAGCATACAAGCATTGAACTGAGGCATCATTTGCCAGCCATTCTTCTACTTGCCTGCGTTCGGGGGCTGTGACTTCACCATCAAGATAAGCACTCAATAACTCGAAGCGATCGCGCTTCACCATATCCATAAGACCCGTTGATTCATTGGTATGATTGGCCATTCCATCTGACAAATCTTGAGGAAGTTGCAAAGGAGAACGGTCGTAAAACTGAGAATCAGTAGTCATCTTAACATTATTACCAATTCATACACGGGTAAACTGGGCGGGAAATTCAGAGAAATTAGCCAATTTTCCTCCTCAGGGCAGAAGCGATCTACGTTGTGGGAATTCTTAATCTATGCTTAAATTCTGCCATTGGGCAGAGGCAAGATACTGTAAATTAGGAATCTAGATAATTCTGCAAGTGAGCTTGCAGCCTCGTTCTAGCTCTGGCTATTCTTGACTTCACAGTTCCTAAGGAAACTCCAGTGATTTCGGCAATTTCTTCATAAGCCATGCCTTCGATTTCTCTAAGGACAATGGTAGTACGAAACACCTCTGGTAAATCCGCGATCGCTTCTCGCAGTTGCTCGTAAAATTCTCTAGTTGTCAGTTCTTCTTCAGGGCCGGGAGTATCGCCAGCGATTTCCCAATCCATCTCGCCGTCCTCTAAGGAACGGGGAGCATCCAGCGACAAAGGACTCATAACCCGCTTGCGTTTCCGCAACTCGTCGTAAAACAAGTTGGTGGCAATGCGGCTTAACCAGCCCCGAAATTTGGCAGGCTCTTGTAATCGGTTAATATTCCGATAGACTCGAATCCAAACTTCTTGAGCCAAATCGGCTCTGTCAGCCCAATCTGGAGCCAGGTGGTATAGAACTCTATCAACTTGACTTTGATAGCGGCGTAATAGTTCTGCAAACGCAACACGATCTGGTCGCAGTCCCGCTTGACAGCGCAAAATTAAATCGTGGTTAGGGAGTTTGTCAACTTGCACTGATGCTTCTGGATACTTTGCATCAACCGTTGACCAGGATACAGAGATCGACTGGCTCATAGATCGTACTGGCTCTAAATCATCCCTATCTATTAGACCTGCTAATGGGACAGAAGTTCCATGCTAAGGTGACGGATTTATGACTGGAACACTGAGGCAGATAATTTTGGATACATTTATAGCAATAAGGAGAGCCACTTTTTCCTTATACTGCTCGCATAGCTGCCCAAGACCCATTAACAAATAAAGCCGCAGCAAGATGCACATTTTGGTACTTTTCGCAACTGGGTATATACGCTTGATAAAAATAATTAAATTTGGTTATAAGGATGAAGTTGAAGAAGGCAGAAGGCAGAGGGCAGAGGGCAGAAGGTTCAATTTAGAAGGGGATTCAAACCCCTCCTAAATTGGGGCCACCAAATTATAAATTTGGTGGGGGTCTTAAACCCAAGTTCGCTACGGTCACGAGCTTCAGCGCTGGAATCAGAATTCCATAAAAGCCTTCAGCAAGAACTGCCTTCTGCCTTTCTTGATAAAAATTTTGTAATTCTAACTTCTTGCTACCTTTAAAATTCAGGTATTAATTTCTGGAAGTTGGGTTGCTGTGGTGACTATAATGGTGATTTATTTTTTTGATTTTGTTACCAGAATAGTTGCTGATTGTTCTGGTTGTGACCCGTAGATAGCACCATTATGTTGCTCTGGTACGCGAACTTGAAAAATAAAATTGAGGGAAAATGTAATTGTGACTGCTAGCAATAGTTTTTCAAACATGGTTTTTCTCCTACCCACAACACTAATAATTAATTGCTACATTTCAAAAGTTGCATCAGAAAGTCCAAGTATTGGCTTACAACCCCCAGAACTTTGGAGAAATGAGGTTGGTCACTTGGAGTTTTGCTGCTGGGACATGCATAGTCTTAGTTTGCCCAGAGGTGTTGGCAGATTTATAACGGAAATGATAAGTATTGATAAATTTTTGATAATCGGATGATGAACTCATCCAATTGCTCGGCTGGATATGTCAGGGATAAACAATAGGCGATGGCAATGGTAAGAAATGAATCTGTAGGGCGGATGGTAATGTTGCTCTGTTTTGGCACAGCATTTTTATCTTTAGCTGTCCATTGGCGCATTACTACGGCAGAACGGCAGTCTTATAAGTCTGCATCTACTGCGATGCGGCGAGATTCTACCCTAACCAATCCTAAGGGAAGCCGCTCAGAGGGAGTCTACAAGAATCTTTCCCAAGTGAGTTTAGGGGAAATTGCACTGGGTGCATCTGTGCCACCTGATGAAGCCACCCAAGGCTCAACTGCCCAAAAGGAGTTTACACCAAAGTCCTCTGCTATTAAGCCTCAAACTAAGTCGAAAATAATTAAGAAGAATACAGCGAAGGCAACTACTCGGAGGGCTTCTACACTCAAGTATTCTGCTCTGAAGTCTCAAACTAAGTCGAAAATAATTAAGAAGAATACAGCGAAGGCAACTATTCGGAGGGCTTCTACACTCAAGCCTTCTACTATTAAGCCTCAAACGCAGCCCCAAAAAAACATTAAGAATAATGTAGCTAAAGCAACCGAACTACCAACTAAGACGCGGCTGGTGGCGCAAGCAGAAAGACAAAATCCAGTTGCAGAGAGTTGGCCAAAAGGTCTATGGTCTCAGGCTTCAGCCCAACAAGTACCATCTAATAGGGTAGCAGATGCCAAGACGCAAGTGGTGGTTGATTTAAGCGATCGCCGTACATACGTATACGCAGGAGATGAGGTGATAGCCAGTTATCCAATCGCTGTAGGTAAGAAAGGTTGGGAAACGCCCACAGGTTCTTTCCAGGTGATTCACATGCGACACTATCCAATTTGGCGTCACCCGATTACAGGCAAAGTATTTGAGGCTGGTACGGATAGTCCCTTGGGAGACAGATGGATTGGTTTTTGGTCAGATGGACGGAATGAAATTGGCTTTCATGGCACGCCGGAAATTGACCTGGTAGGAACGGCTGTATCCCACGGCTGCTTAAGAATGCGTAATTCTGATGTTCGATTGTTATATGAGCAAGTCAGTTTAGGGACAACAGTGTTAGTGCGTGATTAATTATAGAGTCATTAGTCATTAGTCCTTTGTCGTTTGTTTTAAACAAATGACCAATGACTAATGACCAATGACTCTTAAAATTATAATTTTTGCTCAAAGTTAGGTGCGTATGTCTGGAGTAAAGCACTAACTTGGCGTACAACCTCATTTCCAGTGTTTTTACCCAAAGCTTGCCGTTCTGGGAAGAAATTGGGTCGATCGAGGTAACGGTTAATCGCCTCACTTACTTGCTGAGAAATTAAGTCTTGCAGTTGTGCCTGAGCCGTTTGGCGCTGGAAGTTAGCACCTTCTTCTGTAGTAGCATATAAAGGTGGTAGCCTGTTGAGGGCGTAAGCAGCAATATCGCCGACATCTAGAGAACTTTCGCTGGTAGCTTCGATTTCTGCGACTCGTGCGATCGCTTCCGTCAGTACCAATTCTTCCATAACGTTAATAAATTGTTTGCGAGGTACCGCCACTACCTCACCAGTCAATAGCGAACCCATCAGCCGATCCAACGCCATATACTCTTCAATTGAGAGTTCCGAGACGTTGTCACAGATTCTACCGACTTCTGCTTCCATTGCTGGTGTCAAATAACCATCCTGGAGAGCTTGTTCTACAATTTTTTCGATACTCATAATGCTTATCATCATTTATGTTAGCCAAGGAAGGTAGGGACGGTATCAATCCAATTTATTTTGTGTAATTCTCAGCAAAAAAAACACAAATTATGCACAGACGCGATTAAGTCCGCCTCTACTACTTAACGACCTTAGTTCGCCAAGGTGTTGGATCAACAGATTGTCCGTTGACATACAGACCCCAGTGCAAGTGCGGCCCCGTAGAAGCACCTGTTGAACCTACTGCGCCAATTAGTTGACCAGCTTTCACAAAATCACCTTCTTTGACGTTAATACGACTTAGGTGCATGAAAATACTGGTTACTCCTTGACCGTGGTCAATGCCAACTACGTTACCGTGTACCCTAAACCCTTGGGATACCCTACCTACCAAAGCAACTCGCCCAGGGGCTGGGGCAATTACGGATGAACCGGCACCACCAGCGTAGTCAAGACCACGATGATAGTAGTCCTTTGCAAATGTACCATTATAGTAGCGACGTACACCATAGGTTGTACTCATCCGCCCTGCATTTGGCTTCAGAAATACTCCATTCCAATACTTTTGTGGTGTTTGTAGTGCCTTGAAAGCTGCCACACGCTTAAGTTCATGCTCTGTGGCATCCACTCCGGCTTTGCCAGGTGGCAAAGTAATGCGTTGTACGGGGAACTTGCGATTAAGCACATTCACTGCCAAGTTTTGTACTTGACCATCCCCTGTAACCCGAAGTGTTCTAGTTCCAGCTTTTTCTAGCGGAGTTGTGGGAACAAAAGCCCGATACTGATTGGGGGCAATTTCAAAGGCTGGGTACGTATTCTTACCACTAGCTACTGTTGGATTTGTACTATTATCGGGATTATCTAGATTAATCTCTACCGAAAGCGTATCCCCTAGTTTAGGATTAGTTGGAGTCACCTTTACTTGTAAAGCTTCTACAGGCAATGCGAAGGTGAGAGGGAGAACAGCAAATATTCCCTTTAACATATTTATTGCACGGCGATTGGCTGTCAAACTCTTGACATCAAAACCGAGCAACTTCTTGTTTGAACTACTAGCGCTATTCTCAATCATCATAGAGCTACAAAAATCCCTTGCTTGTATTGCCAAATAGACTAGCTTATTTCTACTAGTGTTTCCTGTTTGAAGTAGATGTTGTTGAAAACCATAAATATTGGGAAATCCGTGACTTATGGATAGGACAAAGGCAGGGGGTAAGAGATAAGGGAGAATGATTTGTAACTGTAATCGAGTGAATTGGTATTAACTTTAATAATCAAGGTGTATTACATTGGTAATGAGCTTAAAATTTAACTAGATTAATGGCAAAGATGCTTTTATGACTTGCCATAGGTATCATTTCTTAGGCAACAAAAGAGACCTGTTGGGCTTTAAGCATTAGATAATAATACTTGAAGAAATTCTTGGAATCAACTGGACACTTGTTCAACTGGACACTCATACTACACTGTTAGGTTAAAGTTGGTGTAGGTAAATCACCCAACCCAGGTAAACCAAGGGTAAGGGGAAAGTGTGAGAAATAACCTAAAAAATTTGGGAGAAGCTAGATTTAGTTAGCTGTTGAGCATTTAATTTTCACAACTAGGGTGGGCATCTTGCTCCCCCTATCATAGATTTTATTGATATATGGTATAAATTATTTCTAGGATTTTCAGTTTATCTAATTGTTAATGCTCGTTTATACCTCGTAACAGATGTTACTAATGTTGATATAGCAGTCCTATTTTATTCGTGAAAAATATAAAATTTGAAAACGAACCGCAAAGTATTGGCTTTGGGCGCAAAGGGAAGAAAGAAGAAAGAGATATATAATTTTCACAAATGATTTAGGACTGCTATATGGGGTGTCGGGTGTAAAATAACAGTGATTTTACCTAAAATTTTCTCATTCCGAGTTGAGAAGCTCGATTAATAAAGGCTTATCAACTCTAAGCTGATAGTTTTACTTTTGGCTTGAGTTTGCCATCTTCCATGTGAACGATGCGATCGGCTATATCTAGGATGCGGTTGTCATGAGTAACCATCAAGATGGTACAGCCTTGTTCTTTTGCCAGTTTATGCATGAGATTGACTACATCTCGTCCCGATTGACTGTCAAGGGCGGCTGTGGGTTCATCCGCTAGGATTATTTGAGGATGACTAACTAAGGCACGAGCGATCGCTACTCTTTGTTTTTGTCCCCCAGACAGTTTATCAGGATAGTAATGCAAATGATTTCCTAATCCTACTTGCTCTAGCATTTGGGCTGACTTAGCTAGCATCTTTTTTAAGCCAAGATGTTTGTGCAATTCCAAAGCCATTTTGACGTTTTGGAGTGCCGTCAAACTACTATGCAAGTTATGTGATTGGAAAATATAACCGTTACGGCGTCGCGCCTGCACTAGTTGTTCAGTACTAGAGCCACAAAGTTCTCGTCCCAATACCCGCAAACTACCAGATTGTGTAGAACGCAATCCACCCACTAAGGTCAGCAAGGTTGTCTTTCCAGAACCAGAGGGCCCAGTCATAATAATAATTTCACCGGCGTTAATCTCCAAGTTGATGTTAGATAAAACTTGCTTACGGAGTGAGCCTTGACCAAAATGGTGGTCGAGATTCTGGATGGAGATGACGGGAAGCATATTTGGGGAGTTAGAAGTTAGGAGTTTGGAGTTTGGAGTTTGGAGTTTGGAGTTAGGAGTTAGGAGTTTGGAGTTTGGAGTTTGGAGTTTGGAGTTTGGAGTTTGGAGTTTGGAGTTTGGAGTTTGGAGTTTGGAGTTTGGAGTTTGGAGTTTGGA
>NZ_JAIVFQ010000013.1 GCF_020829495.1 Nostoc favosum CHAB5714
AACCATGACCGAGATATCAACGCAAGTAAGAACATTTTGGCGGCAGGGCTTGCCGTGTCAGTCTGTGGAGCGAACATAAGACCCGACAATCTAATGGTTGAAGGGCAGTTGCGGAATCCCCGTAAGGGAAAGAAGCAGAAACCTAAGTCGTGAGGCTTAGGAATCACCGCACTTTTAGGGCGGTGAGGATGTCAAAGGAGTGCAGTTCCTTAATTTTGGCCTCCATTGCAGGAAATTGCGCCAAATCAGTTTTAATCAGTAATTGCCATTCTTGCTCTTTATGCAGTTCCCCTTGCCAGGTGTAAATTGAGTGGATTGGTAACAGACTCACACAAGCAGCGAGTTTAGCTTCTACAAGGGCATTTGCAATTGCTTCTGCCTCCTGCATGTTGCCTGCCAGCTGTCACCAATACCACACCATAGCCAGCAGGTGTCTCCATGACCTCTAAACCGTCGCAGACAAAGAATAGACCTGACCATCAATCAGCAGTCGTGTGATGCCCTTAGCTTGCAAATGAGTCCGAGCCTTATGGAGCATTTTACTATCAGGAACTTTAATCACGCGATCGCGCTTCGTAGAAAAACGCTTGGCGACGCGATGATTATCAAACACCGGCAGAGTTCTTTGCTGGGTTTCCAGGCTAGGAATTTGCCCCAAATCACCAAAGTCTTTGAGAGGACGGGTAATTAATTCCGAAGAACGGTCAATCACCAAATAGCAAGTTTTCGGCAAATTCGCTATCGACAGAGGTAAAACTTGAACTGATGCTTCACCTGGTCTACGTTTTGTGACTAAAGGTCTTTGGTCATCCAGGTCATCGTCATCAAAGTCTTCTTCCTCAAAGTCATCATCTTCTAAATCATCATCTTCTAAATCGTCCAAATCCTCCGATTCGTCTAGCAAATCTTCGCCCAGCATCTGCGCGATGACAGCCGCTCCTGGATGCTCATTCTTTAGCGGTGGGATGGGGATGCTGACTATTTCCGGCGGCTTTGGCTCTGGAGTTTCTAATTTCTCTGTGACTCGGAGCTTTGGTTTTTCCGTCGCCGAGGGGCGTCGCCGCACCCGTCTACTAGCGGCGATTGACTCCGCCGTTTCCTCTGAGTAAAGTTCCTGCTCTACATGAATTACCCGACGTGGTAGTGGCTCAACCTTTGGTACTTCCACAGGTGGGCTTTCGATGATGGGTAGAACTTCTATCTCCGGCTCTGGTTGAGTCAGCAGAGGTAACTGCTCGTAGCTTACCTGCGCCCTACCCTCAGGAGTCCTCGCAGCCCGCTTTAAGGAGACTAAGTATTCATACTCATCTTCTGGCAAAGTGCTTTTGAGCAGACGACTAATTGTCGAATTACTCACACCATAGCGGTCTGCCAAAGTTGAGGTTGTTTCGGCAGTCTCTCGATATAACTTAAGAATTTCTTGCTTGTCAGAGTCTGTTAATTTTCTCACGGTAGATACCAAAAATCTTTACTAAGCTCGTTTTCGTCCACTGGTACGGCGCGTTCGTCTTAGTGATGCGTCATATTCTAAGACAGCGCCCATGCCAAATAACACTCCACTAAACACCCAAAACACTTCTAATATCTCCCCACTTTGATAATTGGGGCCTTGGGCGTATTTAAACCACATATCTGCAATGTAAAGCGAAAAGGCCGCCGCTGCAATCATTCGCCAAGACTGGGAAACTCTTCCCCCCCAAAAGGCTAACAGCAGAGTGGTAGCAATAATTAACAAAACTACATCGCTAACTACGTAAAACCAGTTCAAGATAGCGACTAGCAGTTCTGTGGGTTTTTCCTGTTGCATAGAAATCCACCATGCCAACATACTACCGAACGCTGCAATTGCTAACACAATTAGCCACTGCCATTTTTCCAGATTAATTCGCCTGGAAGCCACAGCTAAAATCATCCCTGCGCCAAGTAATAGATAACTAAGTACAAAAAATATATCGCCTACAGACACATCCGGTTCATCTTTTAAAACTATTTCGGTATAGCCGAAAATTATCCCCCCGACGAAATAGGAAAGCATACCTAAGCCAATCAAGAGCCAAACATTTCGACCACTGACGATTTGCGGACTCAGCCAGTTCCTCAAGCATAAGATACCGGCAGCCAAATAAGCGAAAGCTTCAAAAATATTTGTGCCAATCACATACCACTCGGCGCGGCTTTCCATGCCATCTGCTCCGGGAACTTTGGCACTAAACAACAAAAAGTATAGCAGTGCCAGTACGGCCCAGCCAATATTAGCTAAGACAATGTTCTGAGTGGTGAAAATGGATTTAGAAAGGAACGAATTCTCGTAAGAGTTATTCATAAGACTTGACTATGTAGATGCACTCTGGCAGTATTTTGAGTTAAAGGACTGTATATCTAGCAGTGTGTCTGCTAAGTAATGCACAATCGGACACCAAAAGCAAGTGCCAGTGGCAGGAATTTTGTTACTGCCATAGTTTACCCAGTGGCGATTGATTTAGCCAAGTGAGAAATAGCGATCGCTCGGCTTCTGGCATATCTTCTAGCTTATAAATCACTTGTTTGGTAAAATTAGCGTTGCCAAAATAGCCCTTTCCTAATCGATGCAGTTCTTGTAACAGGATAACTACATGATTTTCTTGCCAATCAGGTATTTTGGCTGTCGGTAAGGGATTAGTAGATACCAAATATTTAACTGCTTCTAGGGAAGATGCTTGGGGAAATTGTTTCTGCTTGAACACCTCGGCAATATCTTTTTCAAATAATGCAGCTTGCCTAGCACCTAAAAACTCTTCAATATCGATAGAAACACCCTGCAACAGCAAAATACTGGCTTGGATTAAAATCGCCGTTTTGCCATGACCACCTGTGTCACTATCTAGTTGCTCTAAACGGATTTTACCCCAAACACTAAAGCGTTCGGGTTCTTCCAGTAAAACACAGGCTTTACCTCGGTTATCCGTTAATTCTCTCCATAAGGCTCTAGCTTCTTCTTCTTGACTAGCTTTGAAGACACTAATCAAACGAAAAGTCTGCCCTTGATAACTGAGGATCGGCACCTGCTGATCCTTTTTTGGGTGCTGAATGCTTGATATTTCAACATCCTGCCGTTTGAGAATAAACATGGCACTAGCAAATAACTCCTCACAGGGGCACTCTTAATATGGAATATATAATGGCATTTGGCAGCATCGCCAAGGCTGAAATTACCTAGCATACTGTGGGAATCGGCCTAGCGATCGCCAGTTCTTTCCCGAAGGTAGCCGCCCAGAGGACGGTGGCGTTAACAGGCAAATAACCCTTTGACAACTCAATATATCTAAACTAATACTCCATCTGTTTCGTTTTCGGTGTAGATTGACTAACTAGCGACTAGCATCTTAGCCTTGCTAGTGGTAAATCTGCAATTTTCGATTGCTTCTTGGTAGGCGAAGACGATATAATAGTGTAGGTGACTCCTTTGGGAGCCATTATTTTGTTTTGGGCGCGTAGCTCAGTGGATAGAGCAATTGCCTTCTAAGCAATCGGCCGCAGGTTCGAACCCTGCCGCGCTCGTTTTAACTTAATATGAACCCTCAAGCACTGTGAACTGATATGATGATTTAATCGATTAAGGGTTCGTTATTGCTGCATCATACTAAGAACAAGGGCGATATTGCTGCTACGAAAGCGATCGCCGATCTAACACTTAAAGGATACTTGATTCTCACACCAGTTGTTTGTGAGCATTTACCTTTTGATTTTGTTGCTTACAAAGACGATAAATTTTACAAAATACAAGCTAAATATGCGGGAGATAATAGAGTAGTCAATAAAACTATTTGGGTAGATAAAAATGGTACTCATCAGAAGAAGTATAAAGTAAATGACTTTGACTTTTATGCTGTTTATCTGCCTGATATAGATAAAGTTGTTTATCCATCAATTAACTTTAATGGTTGCTACATATTACCTGGAGTTAAGGGTCAGGAAGCCAACTAAAACTAAGAAGACCCGCCAAGTACCCTGTAACCCTCAGTTGGTTAGGCTACTCCAAGGGCTAACCAGAGGGCAACCAACCGATCAGGTATTTACTAGCCTAGAGGGCTGTGTCATAAATAACCATAACTTTCTACTGTACCATTGGCGACCTAAGATTACCCAACTGATTGAGCAAGGGCTAGTAGAGCGCTACCGACCTGCTTATAATACCAATACTCTCAGGTAAGTAAATAATATTTTCGGCAAGGGGCACCGAGAAACTGAAGAATCCAACGTCGTTCATCCGTAAGATTGGCAATTTGTTTAACGTTGGCGATCGTTACTAGATGAATCGACATAAAACACTGAAACACCCAACGCATAGTGGGAGTGGCAGTAGGCTTATCCACCTGATTGTGGATGGTCTGTTTAGCTGAATCCAGAGCTTGACGCAGTGCCCTTTGTCCCAGAGAATAAACTTTACGCTCGCACCTGCAGAATCTGGGTTTCAAAGCTTCTCCGCCCGTGGGAGAGAGGAATGGAACTGGGGTAAAAAGCTATGCCACAAAACGAGAAATCAAGATTTATGTATTTTTATTTTTTCGTATGAAACTACCCTGCCTTTGCTTCTTAACAAAGGGTTTAGGAATTAGGTTTGAGAGAAAGTTGCACACCGCGTTACGTATTACTTTTAAAAATATTTTAACTACTTTCTTCCACGTCATCCTCAACGGTATAAATTACGAATTATTTATTATCCCCGTCGCCAAATCTTTATAGTATCGTCATCACCACCGCTAACTAGGGTTTGACCATTGGGACTGAAGGCGACGCATCGAACATAGCTAGAATGCCCTATAAGTGTGCTGATTTCTCTGCCACTGTGTACGTGCCACAGTTTAATAGTATTGTCCCAACTGCCACTAGCGAGAAATTGCCCATCATGGCTAAAGGTAACTGACCAAACTGAATCCGAATGACCAATGAGAGTACGAATTTCTCTGCCTGTATTTACGTGCCACAGTTTAATTGTGTTGTCACCACTGCCACTGGCGATAATTTCCCCATCCTTGCTAAAGGCAATACCGTTGACGAAGAAGGAATGGCCTGATAATGTGCAAATGTTTCTGCCTGTGTATACTTGCCATAATTTGATGGTGTAATCAGTACTGCCACTAGCCACAAGCTGCCTATCCTTGCTATTCGTTGCAGGCGTTCTTGGAGAGTAGGCGACTGAGGAAACTGAGTCAGAATGGCCTATGAGAGTTTGGGTTTCTATGCCTGTGTGTACTTGCCACAGTTTAATTGTGCAGTCAACACTACCACTAGCCAGAAATTTGCCATCTGGACTAAAGGCAACGGAATTCACCCAATTAGCATGACCCTGGAGAGTACGAATTTCTTTGCCTGTGTTTACATCCCACAATTTGATGGTGTTATCCCAACTACCGCTAGCTAAGATTTCCCGGTTCTGGTCTGCAACTCCCGCAGATTTGCCAGACTCCCCTTGATAAGAAAGGTTTGGAGAGATTGGGCTAAAGGCGACGGAATGAACCATACTGGAATGACCAGAAGACCAACGACCCAGTTGACGCACTAGCTTGCCAGTAGCCAGTTGCCAAAGTTTAATAGTATGGTCATTACTGCCGCTAGCAATCAATTGCCCGTCTGAGCTAATGGCGATCGCATGAACCATACTAGAATGACCTTTGAGGGTCTGTACACATTGCCACTTCTGTTGAGCTAATACAACAGGTGGAGGTGGTTTAAGTTTAGGCGTTATCACCAAGTTAGATGATATTGGTGCTATCTTATCGCCAGTATCAGGGGCCAATAAATCCAACCACTCCTGCACAGACTGGGGACGATAGGTTGACTCCAAATCCATGCCGCACATAATAGCCTGATTTACCCTGTCGCTGATCTTAGGATTAAAATATTGTGGTGGTTCTAAATTAATATTGTGACGTCTATCATCTGCACTCGTCGGTATAACTGCGGTAAGCAAATTATACAAAGTAGCAGCTAAGGCGTAGATATCAATATATTCTCCTCGTGGCGCTTCTGATTCATACTGCTCAGGTGGGGCAAAACCAGGAGTACGATATACTGTATGCCTTTGAATCATATTGGGAATAAATTCTCTAGCGATGCCAAAGTCTATCAGCACTGCTTCTGATTTATCAATGCGGATCATAATATTACGTGGTTTGAGATCCCGATGCAGGAGGCCTTTAGAGTGAATTAGCGTTAAAGCGTCCCCAATTTGCCTGATATACAGTAGCGCTTCTGCTTCTGATAGCACCCCCATCCGTCTCAGGCGCTGTCCTAAGTCTTCGCCTTCGATGTACTCCATCACCATGCAGGGCAAATTTCCCTCATCAAAGATGGTTTCTATCTGTACTATATGAGGATGGTGACACACAGCCAGCCGAACTACTTCATCACGGAAGTCTTGCCGTAACTTGTTTCGGTGGAGTATCCAGGCAGGGTGATTCAGGATTTCTTCTTTGAGGGTTTTAATCACTCGCAGTTGATTCCGTTGATTTCTGGCAAGATAAGTAATGCCAATTCCGCCTTCGCCTAGTTGGCTTTCAATAATGTAGCGTCCACCGAATAAAGACTTTCCTGCATTCCACACCATTAGTAATATTTGACAATTCCTGGTATTTATTTTGGCACGGTATTCAGTTCAGCCAACACGAATTTTTGGAAATTCAATTTTCATTAGTGTTGTAGCTTTTTTAATTAGTTACTTAGAGAACATTTTCATCTCAATAATTACTAATATAAAGTTGGGTATACCCTAATAGTTTTAGCTAAACTATACCTTTACACCAAAATTTTATTTGATTACTCATGCTAGAGTAAACGATGGCTTTAGCGATATTTGGTCATAATTATTTGACTTGTAGGTAATGTAAAATTATGCTAAAGAATCTGAACCTGAAACAAAAGTTTACAATTTTACTACTGGTAATTCTGACATTCGGTTTGAGCTTGAGTGGATTTGCTCTTTCTTCTCTGCTTAGAGAGAATGCTAAACAAGATATTAGCTCAACAGGTCTTATGCTCATGCAAACCATGAGTTCTATTCGTAAATACACCAATACTCAAGTTAATCCAGAGTTAGCTGATAAATTGGAAACTGAGTTTTTGCCGCAAAGTGTGCCTGCATACTCAGCACGGGAGGTATTTGAGATTTTACGGAAAACACCAGACTACCGTGACTTCTTTTATAAAGAAGCAACTCTCAATCCTACAAATCTTCGGGATAAAGCTGACGCTTTTGAGACGGAAATTGTAGAAAGGTTCAGAAATAAATCAGACCTGAAAGAAGTGAGTGGATTTCGCTCAATTCCTGGTGGGGATATCTTTTATATTGCTCGTCCCTTACCAGTTTCTGAACAAAGTTGTCTGGTCTGTCATAGTGTACCCGAAGCTGCACCTCCAAGTATGATTAATCTTTATGGTACAGCTAATGGATTTGGGTGGAAGCTGAATGAAATTGTCGGCGCTCAGATTATTACAGTACCAGCAAATAACGTCATCAACAAAGCCCATCAGTCTTCCTTATTAATTATTCTAATTGTATCAACTATTTTTATAGCTACTATCCTGTTAGTAAACTTTTTCTTGAATCGACAAGTTGTTATGCCTCTCAAACGCATGACTCGCATCGCGGAAGAAGTTAGTACTGGACATATGGATGTTGAATTCGAGCAGATGTCTAATGATGAAATCGGTAATTTAGCTAAAGCCTTTAAACGGATGCAGTTAAGTTTAGAAATGGCAATGAAAAGAATCAAACGCACTCAGGGAGGTGTAGGGGACTAAAATAATTCGTAATTCGTAATTCGTAATTCGTAATTCAGCTTTGCAACGGAGATTTAGACTTAACCACAAAACTGGCTGCGCTTAGTTGCTATGCAACTTAAACTTTGAGAATTAGTTAAACAATTCAAAATTATCTCTAAATGAACAGTGGCCTAAATATTTATGAGAATAAGCTTTTTTTGAATTCAAAAGCTGCTTGAAAGTCAGGAATTTCCCTGGCTATGAGTTCAACAAATTGGTCAGGTGAAATGTAAGGATTTTCATCTAATATTTCTTCCATAACTAGATTTGCCATTGGCCCGATGTGGTAAGCTAACTCTTGCTGACAATGTTTGAGAAATGCTCGTTGGAGCGAAGGTTGTTGTTCTTTAATTCGCCCATTTTGCGGAATAGTCGGTGAAGTAGGTGAACTAAAAATTGTTTCTCCAGGTTGGTTGTATGACTGCGATATTGCCGACATAGCCTGAAATTCAGGATTAAATACGGTGGGGGGCAAATCATCAAGCATGATTGCAGGAGACATTACCACTTCTGGTTCTCCAATCCGCTCTAAATCTATAACAACTTCCCTAGCTGTTTGGTATCGCTTGTTAGGTCTATCTGCCAACATTTGATCGAGTATTTGAGCGAACCCATCAGTAACATAGGTATAATAACGCCAGTTCCATTCCAAGGAATATTGATCCATTAGTAAGGATGGATCTCTACCTGTAAGTAGTACAATAGCTGTTACCCCCAAAGCATAAAGGTCACTAGAGGGGGAACATAAACCCAAGCTAATCTGTTCGCGGGGAGCATACCCCACTTTGCCGACAAGGGACATTTTGCCAACAAAGGTCACCTGGTGGTTAGAACTTCTCGCTTCATTCATGTCAGCAATTTGCTTGCCTACACCGAAATCAATCAGCACTGGCAGATCCTTGCCATCAGGTAACATGATGTTATCAGGCGAAATATCTCTATGGATGATGTTGTGCTGGTGAACATATTCCAAAACAGGCAGCAGATTTTTTAGCCACTCTATAACTTCTTCTTGGGAAAAGTTTCTTCCTTGACGTTGAAGTTCTCCTAGCAGCCTAGAATATGTTTTACCGTCAACATACTCTTGTACTAGGAATAACCGACCATCTCCTTCAAAGCAAGCTAAAAACTTGGGAATTTGAGGATGTTGCAATTGATGAAGAATTTTTGCCTCTCTTTTAAATAAGTTGCGATATTGTTCCAGCCCACTCTCCCCTGTGCCAATGGGCGCAAACTCTTTGAGAACACAAGCTTCATTAAACCGACGAGTGTCAAAGGCCAAGTAAGTTCGTCCCAATCCTCCCTGTCCCAGAAGTTTTTGGATAATATAGCGGTTATCGATTAGAGTTCCAGCAGCTATTTCTGGTCTTGTCATAAAGGACTGTGACATCTCATCGCACTCCTTGCGATTTTATTATTGATAAATTATTCAGTTTGCTGAAAGTGAGAAACTCTAGCAGATAAAGGCTTATAACATCCCTAAAATTGAGATTAGCATCACTGTCAAGACAAGGAAATACGCTTTTCTACAATCTATCGACGGTCTTGTGTGACCAAATAGACAATTTTTACCTGAGTAGTTCGATCATACTACTCATACTTACGTATTTTAGCAGCCGGAACATAACCAGTGTCTGCGGTAATCTCTGCGACTGCTCTGGACATCGCTTTTTAGATTCGCATCCTCACCACATCTTACCCCTAGTAACTCAATTGGCACGAGCTTTGGTACACTAAGTTAAGGATATAGCGTGATATCATAGTTTCTCAGAAAAACTGAGGTTTGCTATAGACTTGCCGAAGAAATTATTATATGTATTTCAAGTGAGAAATATGCGATCGCTCTCAAAAATTAATCTTTCTGAGAGCCAATATCGTTATCAAATAACTGCTTCGGCATCGGCTATAAAATTTTTTAGTATAGGTGATTCCTCAACAGCATAAAATTATGTCGCGTATAATAAGATACTCTTGAAGCTACAATAATTCATCTAGTTCATCAGGATTCACGCCTAACTGACGCAAACGTTCTGCTAATTGTTCTGCTTTTCGTTTGGCTTGAGCAGCTTCTTCTTTAGCTTCTATAGCTTCTTGTTCTGCAATGATAGCTCGTTCAGTTGCAGCAGCAGCTTCCTCTGTGGGTACGGGAATTAATTCTCCTGCTAAAGTGAACCACCTTAACCACAACCTTTCAATATCTCGAAATGAACCTTGCCATAAGCCTAAACTTAAATCTATCTCTGGCATTAGTAAGCGCCCTTCGGTCAAATTCATCGGTTCATAGTGACCGCCGACTAACTGAAAAGCGCGAAGTTCATTAGTATAGCGACTAAAAACAACATAGTATGGAATCCGCAAAATTCGCTCATAAACTTCCCATTTGCTAGGAGGTTTATCTGCTGCACTTTCTCTTCTTGTGCCTAAATCTTCGTCTTCCGTACCTGGAGATAATAACTCAACAACCACGAAGGGGTTTGCTGGTTCTTGCCAAGTTACATAACTTAACCGTAAGTCTTGCCCTTTGTATAATTTTTCTACACCTACTACACCAAACCAATCTGGGCGCTTATACCACAAAGGATGCTGTAAATCATAGTAGAGATTAAGGTCAGCCGCACTGTAAACTAGTTCGGGATTCCAGTTAATGGGCTGAAAAGTTAAGTATAAAAGTAAGGGTTGTAAAAAGTGAAAATCGTCTGGCAAACCGGGTTCCTCTGGGTTGTCACTTGGTAAATCATACATCGTTGGTAAAGTTTCCCAAGGGGGAAGCGGCGGATCAGATTGAGGAATATAGTGGGGGGAAGAAGTCATAATAAAAATTGGGTTTGATATTTTTCAGCTATTATTTTTATTGATTACTTTGCCCTTGGATCTTCATTAGGAGGATGTAAGCCAGCTTGAATCCAAAAACCCCGCGCACTGCGAATGGAGTCATCTTCTGGATACATTTTCTGACCACAGAAAATGCTCTGAGTTTCTAAATTGGGTTGTTTACTCAACTTTGCTCATAAGCTGTTAAGAATTCTTCCCGCGAGATACTTATTTGAGTGCAAATTGCTCTTAACGTCCCTGATTTAATTTGAGATTGGTTAGGCATTACTAATGGTGTCTGTGATCCATCTTCATTTTCTCGCGCCATGACAATATGTTCACGTTCCCGAACAATGCGAAACCCCAACAACTCAAATGCTTTGATAACTCTCTTCTTCGGAGCATCGATAGGAAACTTCGGCATTAAATAGCCACCTCTGCTTCTGTCAAAAAAGCTTCGATTACTGGTGATTCATCTTCGAGCATTTCTTTGCCAAATATCTCAATGTAGCAGCGAATAGCTGACTTGACATCGGTTAAGGCTTCTTCATAGGTGTCACCTTGACCAACTATGGCCCCTTTAATGCCAAGAGGATATGCAACATAACCGTCAGAATGTTTTTCTACAATAATTTTGATTTGTTTCATTACTAGGGCATTTGGCAAGGTAAATTTTAGGCGATTTTGATGGAGCCTACAATAGCAGTATATTCAATCGTAATAAACCTATGGCGTAGGCGTAGCCCGTCGTAGACATCGCAGTTGTTAAACCCTCATCTTGTCTAACAACTAGTATTCAGCCCTACCTAATGATTTGTGAGAAATAAGATCCCTGGCTTATCAAACAATTCGGGGATCAGTGGCTTTCAATTTTTCCTAAAACATTTGATCATACTTCTGGCTCAATGCCCGCCGCCCGCAATTGTGCTGCTAGTCGTTCAGCACGTTGGCGTTCTTGTTCGGCACGTTGGCGTTCCTGTTCGGCTAACTCCGAACCCCAAGGCAAAACATTTCCTTGTTCATCCCACCACCGTAACCACTTTCTTGTGCGGTTTTCACGGGTACCTTGCCACACCCCAAGGTAAAGATTCATTTCTGCTATCCAGTAGCGTTGATTTTCATCAGGCTCTTGCAAAATGTACTGTTCTGTGTTATTAAAGCGATACATTTCTACACTGCCGTTATCTGGCTCAAAGATGATGTAGTTTGGTACTTTTAAGATGCGCTCGTAGAAAAACCATTTTCCTGGGGGATATGTCGCTTTGATAGAATACTCTGTCTCCTGTGTATCGGAAATAAATTCCATCACAATCAGGGGAATTTCACCTTGTAGTTGAGGGGTGTAACTGCGTGTTACTTCTTCTCTACTAACATTAATTTTGGCAATAAAAGCCCAATCAGGGGCTTTAATGACCATTTTGTTGTTTAGGGTGGCACAAATGCCGTAATTAGTTGTTGTTAGGGTGTTAGCTGAAATTTTTCCGGCTAATTGTAGGCTTTCTGTGAGTGCAGCAGCTAAAGCTGGTTGGTTGATATTGTCCACTGGATCATCTGGGAGTTTGTAATCATCGGGTAGTTTTTCCCAAGTGATTTGGTAGTCTTGGGTGAGGGTTGTCATAATCGGTTTTCCTTTGGTGTGTAAAAGGGACTGGGGACTCGGTTTTCACTCGTAAAAATTATGGAATTTGCTTTAATCACTTCCAAGTTTTGGAACAATTTCCCAGTACCCAGTAGTTACTCATCTTCATCGGGTTCTAAATCGTCGGCTGTCAATTCCTGATGGGGGATGGCGGCGATAATCGCATCTATTACTTTGGATACTGGTAATATTTCAATATTAAGGTCGGGAAATTTTGTCCCTTTTGGCACGATCGCTCGTTTAAATCCCAACTTAGCAGCTTCTTTCAACCGCAGTTCCATTTGGGAAACCGATCGCACTTGTCCGCCTAACCCAACTTCACCGATTAATACTGTACCGGGATCAACTATGCGATCGCGGAAACTAGCTACAATTGCGATCGCAATTCCCAAATCTACCGCAGGTTCTTCCACATTCAACCCACCCGCAGAAGCAACGTAGGAATCCAATTTCGACATGGGAATTCCCACCCGTTTTTCTAAGACGGCGAGAATTTGCACCAAGCGGTTGTAATCTACGCCAGTACCAGCACGACGGGGTGAGGGGTAGCTGGTGGGACTCACCAAAGCTTGCAATTCCACAACTATCGGGCGAGTCCCTTCGCAAGCAACGACAATTGCAGTACCAGGTGCAGGATCGTCACGGTTGCCTAAAAATAGCTCTGAGGGGTTGGCAACTTCCCGCAGTCCATCTGTCACCATTTCAAAGATGCCGATTTCGTGAGTTGCGCCAAAACGGTTTTTGACTGTCCGTAATAACCGATGGGAGGCAAAGCGATCGCCTTCAAAATACAACACCGTATCTACTAAATGTTCTAAAACTTTTGGCCCTGCGATCGCTCCTTCTTTAGTAACGTGTCCCACAATCAGCATAGTGACATCTTCGTGCTTCGCCACCTTCATCAATGCTGCTGTACATTCCCGTACCTGAGCTACCGAACCTGGTGCAGAAGTCAGCGCTGGAAAAAACACCGTTTGGATACTATCAATCACCGCTACGTTTGGCTTTAAAGAGTCTATTTCTCGTAAAATTTCTTCTAAATCTGTTTCTGGCAGTACATATAAATCTGCACCTATACTGTCAGGGTCTATGGGAAGTGTCGCATCTACCACCACAGTGGTATTCTCATCATTAACCACACTTACGTTTTTTGATACTCCCAAACGAGAAGCTCGTAATTTTACCTGCTGTCCCGATTCTTCACCAGTTACGTAAAGGATGCGATATTTCTGTGCTAATTGATTTGATACTTGCAGTAATAAAGTCGATTTACCAATACCCGGATCGCCGCCAATCAGCACCATAGAGCCAGGGACAACCCCACCCCCAAGCACTCGATCCAATTCTCCATAACCAGACTCCCACCGGGCAATTTGGCGATCGGTAATTTGGTTAAATGTTAAGGAGGCTCGCGCTTTAGCTGGTTTAGCGTGAGATTTGCCATTAGTTTGAGTTGATTGCCAACCACTCACTCCCCCCCGACTGGGTACATCTACTGAGGATTGAATAGAAATTTGTTCTTCTAGAGAGTTGTAAGTGCCACAAGCAGGACATTTACCAAACCATTGGGGCGATTCTGCTCCACATTCATTACACACAAAAAAGGTTTTTGCCTTTGCCATTCTTAAATCTTATTAAATAATCTTAATATTTACTTAATTCTTGAAAAAAACTAAAAACCAATAATAGTAGTATTTAGAGCTTTTTCCAAATCAATTGATGGAATGATATCTTAATATTATGGTATTAAAAATTAATCATGTAAATTTTTAGTGAAGGAGCGTTGAGAAACTTGGAAAGCCATAAAGAAAAAATCTTGGTGGTAGACGACGAAGCCAGCATTCGCCGGATTTTGGAAACGCGCCTTTCGATGATTGGCTACGATGTAGTGACGGCTGGCGACGGGGAAGAAGCATTAGATATTTTTCGCAAAACTGATCCTGACCTGGTAGTTTTGGATGTAATGATGCCAAAGCTAGACGGCTATGGTGTATGTCAAGAATTACGAAAAGAATCAGATGTCCCCATTATTATGCTAACAGCCTTGGGGGATGTAGCCGATCGCATCACCGGTCTAGAATTGGGTGCTGATGACTACGTAGTTAAACCATTTTCCCCCAAAGAGCTAGAAGCTCGAATTCGCTCAGTGTTGCGGCGGGTAGACAAAACCGGTGGATCTGGCATTCCCAGTTCTGGGGTGATCCATGTCGCTAACATTAAAATCGATACGAATAAGCGACAAGTCTACAAAGGCGATGAGCGGATTCGATTGACGGGTATGGAGTTCAGCTTGTTAGAGTTGGTAGTTAGTCGCTCTGGAGAACCTTTTTCTCGTTCGGAAATTTTGCAGGAGGTTTGGGGTTATACACCAGAGCGCCATGTTGATACCCGCGTAGTAGATGTGCATATATCCCGTTTGCGGGCAAAGTTAGAAGATGATCCTAGCAATCCAGAATTGATTCTTACAGCACGAGGTACTGGTTATCTTTTCCAGCGAATTATTGAAGCAGGGGAGGAGTGAGGAGATGAGGCAGGGGCAGGGGGCAGGGGGAGCAGGGGAGGATGAGGGAGATGAGGGAGACTAGGCAAATAATCAATGCCCAATTCCCAATGACTAATGACTAATGACTAATGACTAATGACTAATAAAGTTTTGCGGCGTCTACCCATTGTTGTGGGTGGGTTAGGCGCTGTACTTTTGCTGATTAACCGTTTATTGACACCGCAATTAACCCAGTCTCAATCGCGTGGTGATGTGGTGGGCGTGATTTTGAGTGCAGTGTTAATTTTGACGGGTTTAATTTGGCAGCAAGTTCAGCCGCGATCGCCTGATACTGTAGAACTAATTGGAGAAGAAGGTTTTGTACTAGCAGCAGATTTACCTGAAGCCGTGAAAACAGAGCTAGCTTGGGCATCTCATTTATTGTTGACTAATACAGTAACGCGATCGCTGGTGGTTTATTATCAAGGTAAAGTTTTGTTGCGTCGCGGGATTCTAGGTACTAAATCTGAAGTTATACCAGGAGTAATCTTAAAACAGGTACTGGAAAAACAAAAACCGATTTATCTAGTTGCGCTAAAAGTATATCCAGGTAGGCTTGAATTTGATTATTTACCAGAAAATACTCAAGGTGTAATTTGTCAACCTATTGGTAACCAAGGTGCCCTAATTTTGGGCGCGAATGCTCCTCGCAGTTACACCAAACAAGATGAAAACTGGATTGCCGGAATTGCTGATAAATTAGCCGTTACTCTTAGCTAGCAAATTAATTAGTCCCCACAACCGATAATTACTAAGACGAGCCAAGAATATCTAGAGAGAGATTTTACCAGATTGAACTAGAAAATCATATTTGGTTCAGGTTGAAAGTCTTAAGTATTTATTACCATCTTGCCCAGATACAATATGCAGTAGGGGGGTATAGCTTGCTGTAATTGGTGTTAACTTAACGTAAGAGTCATGTCCCGCAAGGAACTTCAGTTCCTTGGCTTTTAGCGAAAGTCATCTCTTGATGACTAAATATAGCCAAAAATCTTTAGTCTACTTGAGTAGACTTTAGCTAAAAGCCAAAGAACTTTAGTTCGAGGCGGGCGAGTCAAGCCGAAAGTTTTGCTATTTCTAGGCTTTTGTTGACACTTGTGAGCTTGCTGTCATTGGTATCAACTTAACGTGAAACCCTTGTCAAGGAATGATATTGAGTCCACTCACTTACCATCACTCGACGCGTCACCCCACCCCGGTTTTGTCTAAAGCCAAAACCTCCCCTCCCCGATGCTTTGGGGAGGGGTTGGGGGTGGGGTAAAATGCCTGTGGGAAAAGCTTTTGAACTTAAGTTGACACCAATGGCTTGCTGTGCGCCCCTACGACTGGGAAATTTAGAAATTTACAATTCTATTTATGCAAATTATTTATTGGCTATTACTGGCTGTAATGCTTGTGGGTATCATTGGTGCTGTAGTTCCTGCCATTCCTGGTAGCAGCTTAATTTTAATTGCAATTATCGTCTGGGGAATCGTTAGTAGTTCCTTTGCAGCTATCAAGATTCCCCTAATTGTGACAATTATCGTTTTACTGCTGAGTGTCGGAGTGGATTTTTTAGCTAGTTATGTGGGAGCAAAACAAGCTGGAGCTAGCAAGTGGGGTCAAATTGGCGCAATTGTCGGTTTGGTGGTGGGATTTTTGGGATTATTGCCAACGTTGCCTTTTGGTGGCCCACTATTAGGAATTTTACTAGGCCCGCTTTTGGGAGCAATTATCGGTGAGTATCTTTACCGACGTGAATTCGGGTTAGCGGTTAAGGCGGGTATAGGAATTGTAGTCGGCTCTTTGGTTGGAAATTTGATTCAAGGGTTGTTAGCGATCGCAGCAGTTGTAGTTTTCGTTGTGACAACTTGGCCACAAGTATTTGGCTCTTAGAGGATGTTTGAAAAGTCCTCTTGTTGGTATCAAAAGTTTTAGATCCTCCTAAATCCACGCCAGTTGCTCATGGGGGAAACCCCCAAGACCGCACTGGCTCCCCGATAAATTGGGGGACTTTGACTCCGGTTCCCCCCAATTTATCGGGGGGTTAGGGGAGATCTAAAAGTACCTAAAGTCACAGGGAAACACTTTTCAAACAACGTCTTAGCATTTCAAAGGCCTGACACATTTGAAAACAGTAATTATAGCTAGCAGTTAGCTACTTATTACAAACATTCAATTTGATAACAAAGACTATCCATAGTAAACAAATACAGTGGTTCCTCCCATTTATTCTACGAGAGTAACCGTTTCACTAAATATTTGTAACTAAAGAGATTATAGATAGACTGTATACTCCATTTATTTAAAATATGTTTGGGTAATTATAAGTATATAAAATTACTATTTTGTTGATACTATGTAAACAGCTTTTTTTAAAGTCAGAGCTATTGCCAACAATCTAAACCTTACGGAGTCTGAAATATACGAAGCGCACATATATAAGAAATTAAAATTTCATGAAGGATAATAATGCCTTAAAGATGTGATGAAGACCACTCAGTAAATATTGCAGGCTCTAAGTCTATGTGATTTTATGGAGATAAGAAATACATCACGCAAGTTTCGCTTTCACTGACAGTATTTTCGATAAATTACTGAGATTAAAAGTAAAGCAATTGCTCTGATTTAAGGTTATTACTAGGAGCCTAAAACGATAATGATTAATTTTAAATCTAGATTACTAAATGCAACTCTAGCCGTTACTGCTGCCATCCCCTTAGCTACTGCTGGGATGTTTATATCTGCTGGTTCATCTCAAGCTGTAACCTTGAGCGGGAGTATTGGTCTTAATGGTACATCTATCGTTCCTAATGAGGGAATCAATCCACCTACTACTACTATTACATTTGTCGATGTTGATGGTGTTAAGGGTGACGGTGATTTTGCAACCTTCTTACCAAACTTAAACTCAGGCATAGGTATTAGCATTAACACTCTAAATTTAACCAAGATAACTGATGTAGTATCAAGCGGAGCAATTACAACAGCTACATACTCTACAGGCATTTACACTCCATTCATTAATTTCGGATCACGAACCCTTGATAACATTACTGCCCTTCTTACCTTTGACCTAGATGATTCTGTAGTTACCAGAACTCGGATATTTGATACTACCATTAGTGACATAACGGCCACAGGGATTACGGGGAAATTTAATTTCAATGGACAAACTATTGGGACGGGTGTTCTGAGCGCTTCTGTTTCTGGGGGTTCAAGCGATTACCAGTTAACTCTCTCCGCTAAATCAGTTCCTGAGCCAACCACAATGCTAGGCTTAGGTTTAGTTGGTGCTGGGATGGTTATGTCTATATCTCGCCGCCGCAAAAGTTTCGTTCAATAGACCTAATTCTGAATATAAAAAAGTTACTTTTAGCAACTAAAAGTAACTCTAATTTATCAATTCGATTTGGTTGGAATGCAAAATTTTTCCAACCAAGTCGAATTTTTTCTTTTGTCACACAAATCTATTTAAAGGTGAATTTTTTAATCTGAGATAGACTTAAACTGACTGCAAAGATTGTTTCGCTTCATTGGCGATCGCATCTACTTCATCATCAGCCAGAGTTTCTAATATAGATTTGGCTTCTGCACTACCCAAACGATCCAAGGCTTGTACAACTCTGTAACGAATTTGCCAATCTGGATTGGTAGCATAGGGAGCCAACAAAGGAACTGCTTGTAAATCTCCCAAGTCACCCAAAGAACTAATAGCAGCAGTTTGGACTAATTCGTTTTCTGATGAAAGCGCCTCTTTGAGTAGTTCAAAGGCTCGTGGATCGCCTAACTCTCCTAATGTGGCGATAATACTGAATTGTATTAACCATTCACCGGTTGTATGGTAAAGGTGCTGCAAGTCTTCAAAAGCTTCACGTAACTTCAGAGCGCCCAAACAGTCTGCTGCTGCTGCTTGTACATCTACTTCGGAGTCATGAAGCAAGCGATCGCGCAAGATATCTAAGGATAACTGTAAATCTTGTGTTCCGAGTGTATCCATTTGACTCACTGCCGAGTAACGCACACGGGAATTGCTATCGCCAATAGCACTTTGAATTAATTCAAAGCCGATCGCAGGTTCCAGTTCGCGGATTTGATTTACTGCGCGTAAGCGATCGCCTAAATTCTCAGAACTGAGCAATTCCTTAACAGACTCCGGAGTAATACTCATTTAGTTATCCTTGATTTTCATAGGTGTAAAAAACAGTCATTAGTCAACAGTCAAAAAACTCTGGACAAATGACAAATGACTAATCTTGACTTGCTGCCATTGCCCGAATAATATCACCACGAGTGAGGATACCAATTACTTGATCCGTGCCGTCAAGTACTGGCAATCGGTGAACGCTGCGATCGTGCATGATTGTAGCGGCTTCCCTTAAAGTTTTATCAGGGGAAATAGCGATCGGGTTTTTACTCATTACCTCCCCAACGGTTTGCCCTAAAGCCTTGTGCAAGTCACGTTCATAAGTAGCAGGATTTTTTAAATAGATAACGCTATCAAGAAACATGATGTACGCAGGTGGAGTAACACCAGTTTCTTGCCACATCAAATCGGTTTCTGATATAATACCCACCAATTTACCGACATCATCCACAACAGGTAGTCCGCTGATGTGCCGTTCTGCGAGAATTTGGATAGCTTCATTCAGTGGAGTTTCCACCCGGACGACAATAGGATCGCGGCTCATCACATCGGCAACGGTTTTAGGCATTTATTTATTGACACCTTTAATCAAAGTCCCTGCGCTTATTGTAGAAAATTGCGGGACTCAACCTGATGCAATTAATAGATTGTTACGCTATTGGGCATTGGCAAGAGGAGGCAGAAGGTAGAAGTTCTTTAATTTTGAATTTTGAATTGATTTTTTCTTCATCCTCCCCTGCCTCCCCCTACTCCCCACTCCCTACTCCCTACTCCCCATCCCTTTTAAAGCAGCAATAATTTGAATATTTGCTTTAGGAAAAGTAAACTCCTCCAGTTCTTCCAAGGTTACCCAGCGAATTTCATCGGATTCCAAAGGTTGGGGAACACCTGTAACATGGCGGCAGTGATGTACTGTGAGGGTAACGCGCAAGTCTGTATAAGTATGCTCAATAGTAATCAGATGCTCTCCTACTTCAATTACTATTCCCAGTTCTTCGGAAATTTCTCGTTGAATACACTCGCTGATAGTTTCACCAGGCTCAATTTTACCACCAGGAAATTCCCACAAACCACCCATTGCTCCTTCTGGACGACGGCGATCAATTAAAATTTGTTCTTGATCGTTCCAAATTACTGCAACACCAATGATTTTATGGGGTGGGAGAGAGTTGATTGTACTCATAGTTTATGGGGAGATGGGCAGAGTTGAAGGAGGCAGGTGGCAGGAGGAGCAATTCACTTATGGGATTCGACCCCTTGATTCAAAGTCCGCTGTTGACTCATAATAAAACTCGGCAGATTAGTGTGAACTCTGCCGAGTTTGGATTTATCAGAACACCGTAATACCCCATCCCTCTACACTCTTGGGGATGTAAGGTGGCGATTGACGATTACATCTGTAATCAATTTTTGCCGCAGGCAAGACAGAGAACAGATGTATGAGGAATGAGCTATTTCTTAGAAGGTAACGCCAGAGTTTTAATATAATCTCTAAGAATTTCAGCCATAGATAATTGTTTTTTCTCGGAGTATTCCTTGATGGACTCTATTTCGCCAATGGATAGAACATTTTGCGACTAAGTTTGGAACTGTTGTAGTTGTTGTTCCTCCGCAATATACAAGCCAAAAATGCAGCAGTTGTGGTGTGATTGTTAAAAAATCTTTGTATCATCGCACCCATGTTTGTAAATGTGGCTGTGTTTTGCAGAGAGATCATAATGCAAGCATTAACATTCTGAATATTGGTAAACAAACTACGGTCGGGCAGACCGGAAGTAACGCTACAGGACTAGCGACCTCTACTCTACTTGGGGGAACCCTGGTTGAGCAAGTAACTAGGATGAATGTAGAATCCCCATCTTCAAGGTACTCCTAAGATGGGGAGTGTCAATGCGAATATGATTTATTGTCGTTAGTTTACCCACGCGTGTGTATTAATCATTTAGAGATACACCTCTAGCTGAACTGATTACCAAACTAAATAAGTTCATAGAGAACCACATTCCAAACCTCTGCGATAACCTCTGCACTCCTAATATGCAGTTCGGCAAAGCGCCTATGCGTTTAAATTGCAATCTTAATTTGTCACTGTTTTGGATATTTTAAAAATATTTAGCTGATGCATAATTGGGAATTAGGGGCAAAGATTTCGCAGAGGCTTATTTTAAATTCGTATCGCCATGACTGTGACTAGCTATAAACCCAACAACAATATTGAATTTACCATTATATTTCTAGTCAATTTCGCTGCTATTGGTTTCAGATCCTTGTAGGGCGATTTCAAAATCCATTCTCTGTTCAGCGTTACGCAAGAAATAACCACTAATCATAGCAGAAGCCAGAAGCCGACCCAGACTTTCTCGACTGGTACTTACAGTAACGCCAAAGCTTTCTGAAGGTAGATTACCCAATAGTCCTGTAATATTCCGTTCCATCACCTGAAAAACTTCGGCAGACGTGGGTTTAGATAGTTGGGTAACTGTTTCTGGACTCAAGGATTTAACATACTGCCATAGTAAATCGCTAGTTTCTGATTCGCTATTGAAAAATTCTGAGACACGATTGGATGGGTTATTCATTATATTAGCTCCTTAACTACCACTGCTAGCTGCGGTGCTTGTGATTTGAATATTAAATGTCTGTTTTGGATTAGACTTAGCTAGCTATTCCGTCTTCCTGTCAACTAATGTAACAAGCTAGCTTAAGAGTGGAAGTAGGCGTAACCGTACCAAAGTCAGCGTATTTTCTCACCCATTGGTCATTCGTCCTTTGTAAATAACTCATAACAAAGGACTAATGACCCTTACGGGTGACGCTCGTGCCTCGCTAGCGCTGCGCTAACGCCAGTCGCTCATGGGGGAAACCCCCAAGACCGCGCTGGCTCACTAATCACTAACTTGCTAAATATTCACCCATGTTGGCTTTAGACTTGCGAAGTTTGGTTAAAGCTTCCCGCTCAATTTGCCGGACTCGTTCTCGGCTGATGTTCAGGATTTCACCAATTCTAGCCAGCGTCAGGGCTTGCCCATCAGTTAAGCCAAAGCGCAGCGTAATCACTTCCTTCTGTTGCGGCGTCAGGTCACCCATCAGGCGATCTAAGTCATAAGATAAGGAAGATTGCATGACAAACTCTTCTGGAGATGCTCCTGGATCTTCCAGCATTTCTCCAAGTTCGGTGTCGTAATTATCACCCAAGCGCAAATCCAAGGAAAGGGGCAAACGCGCCTTTTCTAGATACTCTCGTACTTGTTTGGGAGTCAATTCTAATTCTTCAGCTAGCTCACCAGCTGTCGGAGCGCGTCCCAATTTTTGAGACAATTGGCGCTGTGCCTTTTTAATTTTATTTAATTTTTCAGTGATATGGATAGGCAGCCGAATGGTGCGAGCTTTTTCGGCTATGGCACGGGTGATAGCTTGCCGAATCCACCAATAGGCGTATGTAGAAAATCTATACCCTTTGGTAGGGTCAAACTTTTCTACGCCCCGTTGCATACCAATACTACCTTCTTGGATCAAGTCCAGTAAATCGACGTTGCGCTTTATGTACTTTTTGGCAACGGAGACTACCAGCCGCAAATTGGCTTCTACCATCTTACGCTTGGCAATCTCACCATCAGCGATCGCTTCGTTCAACTCTGCTGGTTCTAGCTTTGTCGCTTTGGCCCATTCTTCTAAAGTCGGTTGACGACCTAACTGGGTGGCAAGAGATTCTCTTGATTCGTGCAAAGTGCAGGAACGTTGCACCTGTTTACCATAGAAAATCTCTTCCTCGTGTGTTAAGAGTGGCACACGGCCAATCTCACGCAGGTAAGTCCGCACGAGGTCTGTGGCTGTCTGAGCGGTCTTCATGGCGCTACTCTTTGGTAATGATGGGTTTGGCGGTAGGGTCATTAAGGGATAGATGCTTTTTTAGGGTGCTACCCAGTCAGACTGGGAACCTATGCTATGGTTTGCAACTTACGCATCCGAGAAACTCGGCTGCTCATAATAATCAAATTTAGGCTTCTTAACTGCTAAAAGTTACAGCTATTTCCTACTTTGTACAAGTATCTACAGTTAGATAAAAGATCGCTTTTTAAACATTTTTCTATTGGAGGCATATTAACAATTGTAACATTTATGAGAATATTTTGGCTATATGGCGACATTAAATTTCCTGGTTGTTCCAGTTCATGCAACGTCGCCCTTTCTCTCCAGGCTGACTAGAAGTCAATTTAAGAAATTCTCAGGTTCAAATAATTTTCCTCATATTTGTTAAAGTATCTCTAATGAGAACTATAGTCATTCTCTTATAACAATTACTTAATTTTTGCTGGGAGTGGGGGGGAATGGGGAATGGGGAATTGGACAACAATTAATAGTTCTTCTCCCCCTACCTCCCCACTTTGTACAGACGCGATTACTTTGTACAGACGCGATTAATCGCGTCTCTACCCACTCCCTACTCCCTCGCAATCGGGCAATACTCTTGAATGGTTTTTACGTCCAAAGTCGTATTTTGTAAGGAACGAATGGCGGCGACGGTAGCTTTCGCGCCAGCGATGGTAGTAATGATGGGAATTTTGTAAGCTAAGGCTGTGCGACGGATTAACCTAGCATCAGTATGGGCTTCTTCCCCTGAAGGTGTGTTGATAATAAGTTGGATTTTCTGGTTTTTGATTGCATCTAGGACGTGGGGACGGCCTTCATGGAGTTTAAGTACTAATTCAATATTTAAACCTTGTTCGAGAAGAACTCGCCGTGTACCAAGGGTAGCCATCACTGTAAAGCCCAAATCGATAAACTCTTTCACCACACCACCGGCAGACGCTTTATCGCGATCGCTCATTGATACAAATACAGTTCCACTTAGTGGTAAACGCTCCCCAGCACCCATTTCCGCTTTGGCAAAGGCACGGCCAAAGTCGCTGTCAATCCCCATCACCTCACCAGTAGACCGCATTTCTGGGCCCAATATTGTATCAGTTCCTGGGAATTTATTAAAGGGTAATACTGCTTCTTTTACAGCAATATGTGTGGGAATGACTTCCTCGGTAAAATGTAGCTCCTCTAAGGTTTTACCTGACATAATTAAGGATGCTAGTTTCGCTAACTGTACGCCTGTTGCTTTAGAAACAAAGGGCACTGTACGCGAGGCGCGGGGGTTGGCTTCCAAAATGTAAACTTGGGGAGAATAACTGCTTGCACCGACAACGGCAAATTGAATATTCATCAACCCCACGACTGACAGCGCTTGCGCTAGCTGCACCGTCCAAGTGCGAATTTGATTAAGAACTGCTGGTGATAGGGAAATGGAGGGTAAGGAACAAGCGGAATCTCCTGAGTGAATCCCCGCTTGTTCTATGTGTTCCATGATGCCACCAATCACCACGCGTCCGGTATGATCGGCGATCGCATCTACATCGACTTCGATCGCATTTTCCAAAAACTTATCAATCAAAATCGGATGTTCTGGTTCCACTAGTACCGCAAAGGTCATGTAGCGTTCCAATTCAGTATCAGAATAGACGATTTCCATCGCCCGTCCCCCCAACACATAGCTGGGACGCACCACTACCGGATAGCCAATGCGTTTGGCGACAATCAGCGCGTCTTCGTAACTCCGAGCGATACCATTAGGCGGTTGGGCAATATTCAACTGTTGGAGAATCTTTTCAAACCGCTCCCGGTTTTCTGCCATGTCGATGGAATCTGGCGATGTACCCCAAATTTTAGTGAGGAGTGGGGAGTGGGTAGAGACGCGATTAATCGCGTCTGTACAAATTGGGGAGGAATCATCCGCTACTTCTGACTCCTGACTCCTGCGATTCAAAAACTCTTGCAAAGGTAATGCTAATTTCAGTGGTGTTTGTCCGCCAAACTGGATTATTACCCCGACTGGATTTTCAGTTTCAATGATGTTAATAACATCTTCTTTTGTTAAAGGCTCAAAGTAAAGGCGATCGCTAGTATCGTAGTCGGTCGAAACTGTCTCTGGGTTAGAGTTGACCATAATCGTCTCATACCCCGCTTTTTTCAAAGCGTATGCGGCGTGACAACAACAATAATCAAACTCAATTCCCTGTCCAATGCGGTTGGGGCCACCACCCAAAATCAATACTTTTGGCTTGGTTGCTGGCAAAACCTCTGTTTCTTCTTCGTAGGTAGAATAATAG
The DNA here is from genome assembly GCF_020829495.1 of Nostoc favosum CHAB5714. Classification (GTDB taxonomy): domain Bacteria; phylum Cyanobacteriota; class Cyanobacteriia; order Cyanobacteriales; family Nostocaceae; genus Nostoc; species Nostoc favosum. The sequence goes on from NZ_JAIVFQ010000013.1 coordinate 25,074, forward strand.
TAAGGGGTAAACGCTTCAAACTCAGCAGCGCAGGTATCTACGGTTTTATAAACTGGGATAATCCCTAGTGACTTGCGGTAAGCGCGAACTTCATCTTCGGTGGTTTTGGTGGCATAAGCAATCTGGCGATCGCTATATCCGTCCCGCTTCACTTCATAAAGTTGCTCTTTTGTCAATTGCTGCAAGGGTGTCCGCTTGAGGAATTTCTCAACATCTAGCAGTTGCTGAAATTTATCTAGGAACCACGGGTCAATACCAGTCAGTTCGTAGATTTCCTCAGCACTAATCCCTAGTTGCAAGGCATGGCGCACGGAGAAAATGCGATCGGGGTTAGGTGTTCGCAGTTGGGCGCGGATTTGTTCACCACTGGGTAATTTTTCGGCTTTGTCGCAACCCCAACCAGCGCGTCCGGTTTCGAGCGATCGCAGCGCCTTTTGGAAGGATTCGTTGAATGTACGCCCAATTGCCATTACTTCCCCGACTGATTTCATTTGGGTTGTCAGCACTGGGTCAGAACCGGGGAATTTTTCAAAGGCGAAGCGAGGAATTTTTGTCACCACATAGTCAATTGTCGGCTCAAAGGACGCGGGAGTTTTCTTGGTGATGTCATTTTTAATTTCATCCAAGGTGTAGCCCACAGCCAATTTTGCTGCCATTTTGGCGATGGGAAAACCCGTGGCTTTGGAAGATAAAGCTGAACTGCGGGAAACGCGGGGGTTCATCTCAATTACAACCACATCCCCATTAACCGGATTAACAGCAAACTGGATATTAGAACCGCCAGTTTCCACCCCTATCTCGCGGATGATTTTAATTGCCATATCCCGCAGCCTTTGATATTCTTTATCAGTGAGGGTTTGCGCGGGAGCGACGGTAATGGAGTCTCCGGTGTGGATGCCCATAGGGTCAAGGTTTTCGATGGAGCAGATAATCACCACGTTATCTGCCAAATCACGCATCACTTCGAGTTCATATTCTTTCCAGCCGAGTAAAGACTGGTCAATGAGAATTTGCGAAACGGGGCTGGCATCTATACCTACCTGTGCCATTTCTTCAAATTCTTCTTGGTTGTAAGCAATACCGCCGCCACTTCCACCCATTGTGAAAGCTGGACGAATAATTAGGGGATAAGTACCAATTTTGCGGGCGACAGCTTTGGCTTCTTCTAAAGATTCGGCTGTGTCGCTGGGACATACGGCTACCCCAATCCTTGCCATTGCCTCACCAAAAAGTTTTCGATCTTCGGCTTTTTCGATGGCTGGTAGTTTAGCGCCGATTAACTCAACGCCGTACTTTTCCAAGACCCCATTTTTAGCTAAAGTAACGGCGAGGTTGAGGGCGGTTTGTCCTCCCATCGTTGGTAGGAGAGCATCAGGGCGTTCTTTCTCAATGACTTTTTCGACCAATTCCGGTGTCAACGGCTCAATGTAAGTGCGATCGGCCGTTTCCGGGTCGGTCATAATTGTTGCAGGGTTGGAGTTGACCAAAACCACTTCATAGCCTTCTTCTCGCAGCGCTTTGCAGGCTTGAGTGCCAGAGTAGTCAAACTCACAGGCTTGTCCAATCACAATTGGGCCAGAGCCTAACAGTAGAATCTTCCGGAGGTCATCACGGCGGGGCATAGTCGTTGCCTTGAAATACGAGAATACAAATCCTGATTATTTTAAGGGTCTTTATCCCCTCTCGTGCTTTTTATTATTAAGTTTTCTAAGTTTGATGACAAAGGGGGCGGGTAGAGACGCGATTAATCGCGTCTGTGGGGAGTAGGGGAGGCAGGGGGGAGAATAAAAATTACCTCTTTCCCCTCAGCAAGAGCAGCTCCCTGCCCCTGTCCCTCTTTTCAATGCCCCATGCCCAATGATTATTTTGTATTTCTAATTTTATTTAATTACGATGCTAAAATTTTTAAAGTTTTTGCGAATCTTTATTATTTAAGTTGGTGAGATTTGGCAACAGATGGTTATTTATTCTGGCATATACCTATCTAATTATTAAATATAAATAAATTTCTTAGCTAAAAATATTTATTAACTATCTAATTGCTAAATATTTGCAACGTTAAATATTATGAAAATATGTTTACTTAGATTAAAAATGGCAGAGAGATACGAATACCATCCTCTGCCATTTTTTATAATATTTTAAGAGTTAGTGCTGCTAACTTTTTCTTTCAGTCTAGGTAGACAAATCTAGATTATAAGAGTTTTAGCTTTGAGCAGCTTGGACAAACCCTAAAGTTAAGCTGTCTTTAGCGAGGAAGTGAGACAAATGATATGCACGTTCCTCAGTTTTCAACAAAATCTTTTCGTACAGATAGCGTGTACCCCGATCGCCTAAACTCTCTGCTTGAGCAGCTTGACGACGAATCACGCCAATGATTGCTTGTTCGGCAGCTAGGTCATTTTCCACCATTTGGCGAGAGGAATATACACCTTCAGATTCTTGTTCAAAACAGGTTAATTCTGCTAACTTGCTGAAGGTCGCTACTGGCACGCCACCCAGTCCATCCAAACGTTCTCCAATTTCATGAACGTGGTCTTGTACTTGGTTGTAGCTTTCGTTAAAAAACTCATGCAGAGAGTAAAATTCTGAGCCTTCAACTACAAAATGATGCTTTTGGTACTGCAAGTATAGTGCCTGGAAACTAGCTAATACAACGTTGAATCCTTCTGTCACTGGAGCAGTTACGCTGTGATCCAACAACACAGGGTTGTCATATACATTACCAAAATTCCGTAACAAAGTTTGCGTTTCAGACATTGTGTTCCTCTCTTTTTCACAGTTATAGATTTTAACTGCTTATTGCTTACATATTAACATTTTAATAAGAACAGCAAGCCAATTCGCCATCACAATATTTTGTATTTTTGCTTACTAAAAATCTCAAGTTTATTGTCGGCTGGATGATGGCACGCTCATCAAATTGCATAATTTTCTCATTATCATTGACATCCCAGCTTAAATGTGCATATTTATCAAGAAAAGCAGGGGGCAGGGGGCAAAAGAGAGAATAAAAAATAAAAATTACCTCTTTCCCCTCTGCTCCAAGCTTTGTACCCCTCTGCCTGTTCCCCCTCTGAATATGGGATGGCTGCAAAAATTTGACTTTTTTTCCAAAATTACTGAGAATTGTTTGCACTTAAGGTATGCTGGTTTTAAGAGGTTAAACTCCTCAGACTTTCAAAAAGCAGAGAGTTAAATGGCGGTAGTTACTGCAAGTTTGTTGCACTTTGAGGGCAATTCTCTTGAAATCGTTTAGTTCAGAAATAGAAAGCAACCACCTTGTAGAGGTGAATTGGGCAGATCGCTGGCAAGTCTATCAACGCCTAAAGGAGTTAGACATTCCCTGTAGTTGTACGGCTAACCAGCCATTGAAAGTTGAAATTGGCTCTCCTATGACAGCTGTTCAACTTTGGAGTGTGATACGGCGATTAACAGCCTCCCGTCAAGACCAAATTTGGACTCTTGAGTGTTGCTGGAAAAATCGCTACCAACAGTTCTAATCTTTAGCTGCTGAGAATATCTCGCTTGATAGGTTGTATTAATTAAAAGGAGGTTAAAAAATGGGTGCATCTCACAGTATGGAAGTATCGCAGTTTTGCCTTGAGGGCAGATTTATAGATTTTGTTATTAAAGATGGCTATAAGCTTAAAGGCTTAATGCTGGGGACTCATGAGGGTGAGTCTTATATTAAACTCGCTAAACATTTACGGGCTGCTTTTGACTTGCGCTTACCACCAGGGACTTGGCTGCAAGTTGTTGGTTATAAAGAATACGATATAAAAAAAGACAAAGTTACACTGAAAGCTGAACGTGTGATGGCGGCGCGTTCTGAAATGGCGACAGTTCAAACCATCGCTGCACCACAAGAACCCCCATCTATTGATAATGCCAAGGTAAAACCAGCTAAAACTAAAGCCACGATTTTGGTGTGTCAAAAATCTGATTGCATGAAACGCGGTGGTAAAGCAGTTTGTCAGGCGTTGGAGGCGGCTTTAAGCGATCGCGGTTTAGAAGACCAAGTTACAATCAAGGGCACTGGTTGTATGAAGAACTGTAAAGCTGGGCCTAACCTAGTTATGCCAGATAAAACGCGCCATAGCCGAATTCAAGCTACACAGGTTCCGGCGTTGATGGATAAGCATTTTGGTGACAAGAATTCAGAAGCACAGCCTGATAATTTAAGAGAAGCGGCGATATTTAATGCTAAGTTTTGCTGAAAAAAATAGCGAAATCTTGACATTTGAATGAGAAAGCTTAATAATATCTTCATTAAGTGTGTTCCATTAATACTCGGCATTCGGTTTTTGCCAAGTATTTCCAAGAGTTTCAAATTAAGCGATCGCCTACGATTTGTCATCAGCAAGGCAAAGTAGTAGTGGCGATCGCTTAATATTTGTATGCAATTGAGTTTAGCGATGCCTGCGGTTCAAGAAGCCGAAGCAAAGCAGCTTGTCGTCCAAAAAGTAAAATCCCTCGCAATCATTTTCAAATGGCAGCATTGTCATGAACAACCTCAGCGTCCAGCTTCCTGACTCTTTGTACAAAAGTTTCCAGGAACTTGCCAAACAAGACAGCATTTCTATGGATCAGTTTGTGGCGACAGCAGTTGCAGAGAAAATCGCTGCACTAACAACTGAAATTTATCTAGGTGAGTTAGCAAAGCGAGGCAGTCGAGAAAAATACGACGCAGTTTTAGCTAAAGTACCAGATATTGAACCGGAATCTTACGATCGCTTACCCACAGCCTAACAACGCAGTGCAGGGGATGTGCAGAGTTTTCAACCTCAGTGTTAAGTTGACTTGATTATTCAGGTATAACCAAAGTCAGAAAATCTCTAGCACTAACAATTGCAATACCTTGATAACTGCCCAGAGGTAACAAATGCCGCTTGTCGCCTGTAACAATGTGAGTTGCATTCCCAACAATGGCGCATTCTAGTACCATGTTATCGTTTGGGTCAGTAGTGAGAAAATTTAAAGTGTTGGCAATTGTGATTAGGCGTAGAAAACTAAGCAAATCAGCTATTGTCTCAATTACTTGAATAGGCGTAAATTTCAACTTCTGTTCTAATTTTTCGGTCAGTTCATCAAGTATTTCTGGACAGATTAAACCTTTTACCCGGCCTTGGCGTGCCAAATCAATACAGTGATAAGGACTACCTTTCCAGCCAATAGCAGAGAGTAAAACATTTGTATCAAACACTACTACTGGTAGCACTGTCTGTCCTCATGCACTAAGTCATCTATAAATGACTCACGTTCATCTTCTGACATACTATCCCAATCTAAACCACGTTCAGCACACAAGTTCCGTAATTGGTTTTGGGCATACTCCATACGAGAATCCCGCTCTTGCTCACTTTCTTTTGCTAGGGCTAATAATACTACTCGTTTACTCTCTGGCGGTAGTTGCTTAACTAATTCAATTACTTGTTCATTGCTCAATGTCAGTTTTGGCATCGTTAATTACCGGAAAACTGGATTAGTTTTTCTAAATTCTTATTTCAGCGTATCAAGAAATTTGACTAGCGATCGCCTCAACCCTCTCATTAGAAGGGGACAGTTGTAAAGGCGATCGCTTAATATTTGTATGCAATTGGGTTTAGCGATTGCAAAGCTGTTTGTCATTAGTTAGCTAAAATCGCTTAATATTTAGACGCAATTAGGTTTAGCCGCCAGTCTCCCGAAGGTAAGTTAACTCAGATATTGCGCTTACCCGTGCGTCCGCCAGAGATTGAAATCTCAGGCTCATAGCGCAAGTCCACTCAAGTGGACTGAAACCCTTTTCCAGTTTTGTTTAGAAGACTTTAGGTGTAAGAGAGGGAATTGATTCCCAGGCGGTTGTTGGGACTTGTGGGTTTTCTGGTGGCTAGGTTGGAAATTACATGATCTAAGTTAGAGAAGACTGCAACAACTGTCGCATGGATGTAGCCTGCACATGGTCAGGGAACACGGTTAAAAAGTAATTTAGGTCTTGGATAGCTACATGGATACGCTCTAAGGAAGCACCTTGAGATAAGGTATACCGATATAATTGCTCTGCTGGTTGAGTGTAATGAGCAGCCAAATAATAAAGGGCTAAATTAAAGGTGTTACGCCAGTCTTTAGTATCTTTTTCGTAATGCTGTTTAGCAAGCTTGATAGCAAGTGCTAAGTCAATTTGTGCTTTGTTTGCTTGGTTAAGAGCTAGGTAGCTTAAAGCGCGATCATACAAGTACCAATCATCGTGAGATTTTAAGCCAATAGCGCAGTTGAAATCTGCAAGAGCTTCATTGTACCGCTTAAGCTGGAGGAAAGTTTGACCGCGACTTGCGATCGCCCAGTCAAGTTTAGGGTTAAGTTCAATCGCGCGATCAAAATCTTCGAGGGCTTGCGTATAACGCTCCATTAAACGGTAAGTTTCACCTCTACTTGCGATCACCCACTCATATTTTGGGTTAAGTTCAATTAAACGGTAAGTTACACCACGAATTGTGATCGCCCAGTCATATTTTGGGTTAAGTTCAATTAAACGGTCAAAATCTTCTAGGGCTTCCGTATAACGCTTCATTAAATGGTAAGTTACACCACGATTTGCGAGCGCCCAGGCATATTTAGAGTCAAGTTCAATAGCTCGGTCAAAATCTGGGAGAGCTTCTTCGTAACGCTTCATTAAACGGTAAATCTCACCGCGCCAACCTAGAGCAATTGATTGCCATTTAATCTCAATCTTAGAACTCTGTATAACTGCGGTAAACATTTCCAATGTAACTTGATAAAGGTTTTCCTCATAAGCTTTTAACCCATTCGCTAATTGCTCACCCCAACGCTGAACTTCAGAGGAATCCGCATCTTTACCAGCCTGAAACATTACTTCTGCATATTGTTGGGCAAATTTGCGTTGATTTTTGAGTGCAGCGAGAAATTCATTGAGAGCTACAGATAAATTCTTTTGGGGTGACTGACATAACCTGTGGTACAAGACATTTAAAGTGTGACTTTGCCAGCTAGGATCGCGCTGTTTTTCCTCTTCTTCCAATTGCAGATCATTCCGCAGACTGTCATAATATTCTGCCAACTTACCATGTATGTCAGCCCAACCTTGCGGCGATGAAAGGCGCTTGTGGCGTAACATTTGCGTTTTAACCACATCATGATAAGCCCAGCCATCAGAGCGTTCATTGACAAAGGATGTTTCTTTTAGCCAAGTAAATAGCTCATCAGCTTCTTTTTCTCCTCTTAATTTGGCGATAACATCCCGATTCAAACACCGAGGAATGGCAGCATCAAGCGCCACTTGTTGCCGTTTGGGATCATCAACCCATTTTAAAAAGCGTTCTACAGCACTGCTACTAGGCTCAATTACCTGGTTAGGGTCGTTAGGATGAGCATCTGCTAGCATTCCCACTAGCAGGGGTAAATTTCCAGAAAGGCGTAAAATCACTTCAATAATGCGATTGTCCGTAATGCCTTTCCGAGTTAGATAATGTTGGGCTTCTTCTTCTGTAAACGGTTCTAGGGGAAAACGAACAATTAACCCTTCGTAAGGTGCCCAATGATTTTTATCTAATTCATGGCGACCGGCGATCGCTATCAATATATTGAGAGATACTTCACCGTGGCGACCCTCTAGAATTTCGCGTAGCCAGTTATCTAGGAATTCTCCCGTGCGTTCATAGGTATCAAGAAACAGAACAACAGCAGTTTCTTTAGCAATTTTAAAAATATCTTGCAAAAATAGCGGCGTCAGCACTTCTTCAGGCTCTTGAACTAATAGCACATCGTCTTTATTTGTTATTTTCTTTGCAACATAAGATGCCCATTCTCCGGCTTGGGTAGCGAAAGCATCCTCATCTACAAAGTCAAATACAGCACCGCCAACGGGAACTCGACGCGCCAGACGCACACCAGTTTTTACCATAGTTTTCCCTACAAAAGCGGAAAAGCCTTGAGGAGCTTCTGGATCAGTTTCTAATTCTTGGCGCTTTTGACGGTAAACTTTGTAGCGTTCTGTAAACTGCGTTAGTTTGTGACCTTGCCGTTCTAACTCTTCAGCTAGACGACCCATGACTTCTGGTATAGTTTTTTCAGCTTCATCGATGTAAGCGGAGATAATTTTTGCTTCGTCAGCAATTTTACGAAACTGCCGTAACAGCGTACTTTTACCCACCCCGCCTTGACCCCAAATGTTATACAGAAAACGACGGCGATCGTCTTCTGGGGGTAATGCTAGATTTTGGCGAAATTGGTTTACTTGGTCTTCACGACCCACAAAACCTGATTGCTGGCGCTGCTTAAGAATATCTTGTAGACTCTTGGGCTTGTTTTGCGGGTTCATTACAAGATTCAATTTTGAGATGCTTAATGTTTACAGGATAACTACTAAATATACAAGGTGTATTTCGGAATTTATCAAACTTTTTCTAGGTAATTTTTATGCGTTGACCTTCTGAGGCTCGACGTTGACCTTCTGAGGCTCAATGTTCACCTTCTGAGGCTCGACGTTGACCTTTTGAGGCTCGACGTTGACCTTCTGAGGCTCAATGTTCACCTTCTGAGGCTCGACGTTGACCTTTTGAGGCTCGACGTTGACCTTCTGAGGCTCGACGTTGACCTTCTGAGGCTCGACGTTGACCTTCTGAGGCTCAAAAATGCCCTGGCGACTTAGCGCTTCTCAATGGAGTTCAATACAGACCTAACCCCCAGCCCCTTCTCTACAAGGAGAGAGGTTTGGAGAGAGGTCAAAGTGTATTTTAGATAAACGAGATGCGCTATAGAACAATACGGTTCAGTTAAGGACAAGACTTATCCAAAATTAATAAAAAACGAACCACAAAGGGCGCAAAGGACACAAAGGAATAAGAGTTTCAGAGAGTTTTTGCATAAGTCCTGAAAGGTTTTTGGCGCTAACTGAACCGTATTGCGCTATAGAAATCGCAACTATACAAACAAAACCTCCCTTGGCAGGTTTCAAAAATCTTTGGATTCAAAACGCGAAAAGGGCATAACATTGTTATGCCCCTACAAATGACCTGTATTTTACCAACTTGACAACTGCTATACTTGCCTATTGCAAGTTTTAGCTAGCTGCGGTTTCGGGTTGCTTTTTCTTAGAACGGCGGTTGAACCTGCGTCCCATCTCATCAATTACTGCATCTAAACCTGTGACATCACCGCTAGCTTTGGCATAGCTATAAACTGCTAATGCTGCTGCATACGCTTCGCTAGCAGAGGCTATACAGGTATCATCCACCAGTTCTTGCAGTTGCGTTAGAGACAAAAGTACTGGATACAACGCTTCAAACAGGGCTAAATCTCGACGCATTTCTTCTAAATCAAAAGAACGGGGCAAAAAGTTAGGATTCTGTGTCGCTACTTCTAACGCTTTGCTGACAAAAGCCCGACTTTTATCTCCCATCTTCAACATTGTTCGCCGTTCTTCGGTAGTCAAATCTACCAAAAACGGTAACTTTTCTCTAATTGTAGCGATCGCACACCTCCCAATTATTCTCAGTATTAATACTAAGTAGTCTGGTTGATATTGGTAATATTATTTGAAACATCAATGTATTGCATTTTGAAGTGCGGAATGTGGGTTTTAAGACAACGGACAATTAATCATTTCATCGTTGATTTCTACTGTCCTATTTTAAAAGTAGTGATAGGAATTGATGGGGATAGTCATTTTACAGATCAGTTTTTTTACAGCAGCGATCGCCTTCCAATGCTCATCATCCAACCTCAGAACTTGAACATCCGAGCAAAAAGCCTGAAACTAAAGGAAATCCTTGAGCTAAAGAAATTAGATTTGCCAGACGATGCCTGGAATTTGCCATTTTAGATAAAAACGCCACATCTTTACTAGATTCGTTTTTGAAAAACCCTTATCAAATAACTCTTCTCAAGATATTTTGTGCAGAGACGCAATTTCACTCGCATCTCCACAATCTCTTTCCATTGACTTTTATTGTGCGTTCACAAATTCCAAATACCCACTGCTAAGTTCTTTCACCGCCAAGTCATAAAATTGCTTACCATGTTCAGGCGTTGCTAAAGCCGGATTTGATCCCATGCGTCCATCTGGATAACGCACTCGAAAGTCAGCTGCGCTGTAAATCCTATGTCCGCTTGCAACTTCTGGTGAAAGATATGCTTGCTTAATCGCCTCTGGATAAACGTACTGGGTGAGTGCTACTTCACTTGGGGTTGCATGAGAACCTTCTTGATCCCCATATAATTCTTTAGCTAGCTTATATACAGAACCGCACATAAACCAGTTTGCCACTTGACATTGCACCTGTTGAGCATTGGGAATCTGCAAATCTTCTAAATGCGCGTAAGTTTCTGAAAAAGCAGCTTTCAGGGTGGCGATATTACCACCATGTCCGTTAATAAAGTAGAACTTGCTAAAACCAGCTTTGGCTAAACAAGTTATATAATCTCGCACTACTTGAATTAAAGTGCTGGAACGCAGACTGATTGAGCCAGGAAAGGCAGTATGGTGCAGTGCCATCCCCACATTGATTGTAGGGCCAACGATCGCTTGAGTTGCATCACCTACACCAGCTGCGATCGCTTCTGCACAAATGGCATCAGTACCAATTAACCCCGTTGGCCCATGTTGTTCTGTGGAACCAATAGGGAAAATAATCCCCTTTGACTGCTGTAAATAAGCTTCGACTTCTTGCCAAGTACTTAAATGCAGTAACATTTTTGATGATTTTCCTCAATAAAATTGCGGTGGGACGAAACCTTTCTCTGTTAAAACCCCACTAACATGATTATGAACTCTCTAGATTGTCTGTGGTGACGTAGCCTCTCGTAGAGAAGCGGCTTGTCGTAGACATCGCTACGATAAATTTCAATAATAAGATCCCCGACTTCTCAAACTAGTCGGGGATCTATGGCTTTCACATTTTTACTTATCAGTGACTAATCTTGCAATAATTTTCTGCAAAATTTGGAGGAAATAAACTATTTATTTCTATGAATATTGTTTAGAGGATGGAGTTGTAAGCAGTTTCGACAGATGTGGATTAAGCAATTTACTGATTCTGCCACTTTATCCTACGACAATTGCTACGAACCTCCGCATCATAAAAATCTAAATTTTCTTATGAGATGTTTTCTTCAGGATCATCAACTAGATAATGGGGATCAATCTTTTCTGTTTACTACTCAAAGTAATAATGTTTTTTCACATCCTTTGTAATTTCCCAGGTGCAGGACATGCCAGCAGGAAAAGTCACCAAATCGCCTTTACCCATTTGCACTGGCTGTCCACCATCAGGAGTAACAACAACATCACCTTCCAAAAAGTAGCAAGTTTCTTGAGAATCATAAGTCCAAGGAAATTTGGAAACTTCCTTTTTCCAAATTCCCCATTTAGAGACATCCAATTCATTGAGGCGTTCTTGCCTGGGTTGATGCTCAATTTTGATTTCCATATTGTGTTTTATCTAGTTATGTTCAGCAGTAGGATTGAATATCCTCTCCACACTGATCTACTAAATAACACAAAGCGCGAAAACGCAAGTAGACAAGTTCGTTATAAAGCGGATTAAGTTTGCACATTGGCGGAATGTGCCCTATTTTGCGACCAAAAAGCATGAGATCGCGCTCGAATGGACACTGGGCAGGAATGAGTTTAGCAATAAGTTTGGCTAATTTCCGATTCTGAATCTCAAATTTGTCCAGCCATTGACGTAATGGTTGCAGTAAATCTAATTTAGGTCTAGCAAATCGCTTTTTACTACCTGTTTGATTCTTTTCTTCTAAAGGGCTAACAAAAACAGGCAGAAAAATACGCTGATTAAGTGTTTTAAGCATAGTCGTAGGCAAGGTTTTCCTTGTGTAGATGAACTATTTGCCGATTGGGAATATTAACATGTAATCTGTTAACCAATTTGCATTATGCTTGGAAATTCGGAAGGAAAAGAAGCACAAGGCAAACAATTTACATGCATCTTTGGGGGGAAATTGTTTAACTAATTGTTATTTAAGCCCACCAAATCGGGAAGAACTGTCCCGTTAAATACAAAATAACAAAGAAAATATAAAAATGGCATTTCTTTAACTTATGGATTGCTAATCTTGGAGATAGCAATTTTATATATTAAATATAAATGCCTGGTTCTCAAACTGCCTAGTATCTAGAGATGGACTTTGGGAAAGAAAAAACAGTTTAGCTCTGAGTCCATATAGACTTGGCTAGGATTAGCCTCTAATATCTAGCGATTTTATGCTATTAAATATCTAGTAATCTGTCTACTATGTTACACTAGCTAGCCTAGATATTATCTAATAAGTAGCAAGAAATCCTTTGATAAGTCCAAGCTAATATACTTAGAACTTATACCATTTACAAGAATATTTTGCAATAAATGCATTGCGTGTAAGGGCGTACAGCAGTATGCCCCTACCAATATAGCGCTTCTCACTTGGGCGCAATACAGTCTGAATCTCACCCCGTATTTGAGGCGTGCAAATACTCCCCTCTCTTTGCTAAGGAGAGGGGTTAGGGGTGAGGTTTAAAAAAGTAGTTTATGCAAAGGAGAACCGTTATACATATATCTGATATTTTGTGAAATGGTTTAATTACAAAAAAATGGTATAATTACAAAAATCTTATTTCTTAAAATATCTCAAGCCGTAACGATCTTGATATTTGCTGATATACTCTACATTCTGTTGCTCTAATTTTGACAGTAATTTAGGTGGAAATGCTTTCGGTGAATATATAGGTCGATACCAAGGTTGCTTATAAGGAAAATGCTGAAAACCCCTGAGAGACAGGTGCGTAAGCACCGTATCTCGTACTTTAGGCAGGGGATGAAGGCTGGCAACACCCTAAAGGGTGTTCTGATTTAATCTTTTTGGTGTGCTATATAGTCTATTACATTTTTTGTAGAAATATTCCCAGCAGTTGAGACAAAATAGCTTGGTGTCCATAAAGTTGGGAGTTTAAGCAATTCTGGAAACTCTAATCTTTAAGTGGTGAGAAGCCCGTCCTTTAATTCTATTCATGATTTGGGATGGGTTGTCTGTTGGTTTTACATTTAAAAATAAGTGAACATGGTCGGGCATAATTTCCATTGCAATAATTTTCCATACGCACTTTTGTGCAAACGTGTTGAGTCTGAGAACCTGTGCAAGCAGGATATTAAGATTGTAAGGTCTTAAGAATCTCCTCGTCTAAAGGCCAGGAGAGTGTCAATCTGATTATTACTTTGAGGGGTAGGCTGTGGTTTGACAGGCACTGTTTGAGGTGGCGGTGCAGAGACTACAGTCGGTTGAGTCAACAGGGGTTGCGTCGGTGGAATTGGATTTGCTATGCTCTGCAAAGTATCCAGCATTGCTCTGGCTGTGGGATAGCGATCGCGCGGATGATAAGCGATCGCTTGATCAATTACTCTTGCCATAATTGGGCTAACATGACTTTTGCGCCACCGAGTTCTTCTAAAATAGCTGCTTCCCGTTGAAACCTCTCTTGCACTAACTGGTAAATTTGGGGATTGTTGTGAATTGGTCTTAGCTGTTTAACCACACAACGGCGCTTTGAAGGCATATAGGTATCTTCTGCTAGATAGGTTTCACCAAACCCACCAGCGCCCAGTGTGCGGATAACTTGATAGCGATCGTTCAGCAGCTGTATTGTCATGGGAGATTAGAAGCAATATTCTTAAAGATAGTTTTCCCTAAAACTACCTTCACTTCAAATCTAGTAAACCTTCTTCTTTCAATTTCGGATTGAAGCGAATTTGCATTTGCAAACCACGCACTTCTAATAATTGCGTTGAAATTTCTGCTTCTACTCTCCGCGCCACATTTTTAATAATTTTTATTTGTGCTAATTCATCATTAGCTGGATTTTGATAATTTGCCTGTTCTTCAGGTGTCATTACGACTTTGACATCAAGGGGATGAGTCCATTTTTCTTTTTGATCCCCATTTCCCCAAGGCACACTGCCATTTTCAGCAATCCAAGCATTTTCAGTATTTTCTAAAATTGTGCGACTAGGGCGTTCAATAGTTTGAACTTTGACCCAATAGCATTGCTGTGGCTGACGGACTAAATGCTGTTTGAGGCTGAGGTAAACATCACGAGAGTATCCTACAAATTGCAGCACTTTTTCTTGGTCAAAGATAGCATATACCCCGATTTTACTTTGAAATTGTTCGGGTAATTGACCGCGATCGTCAATATAAGGAAGGTATTCCAGGGTTGCCAAAGAAGAAAGATTCGTTTCAATAGCCATACATCAAATATTAAACTTACTATTTGCCTTCAGAATTAAGAATTGCTAATTAGGGAAAAACTATCTTTAAAATTACCCTTATGCACTCACTTTTTGGTAAATTGCACAAAGGCGACTGGGTTTAAAAATCTTAGCACTAAACATGAAATTTGGCGGTACGTTGATGATGGCATATTCATCAGATTTATGATACTTTTCAAATTCTGCTGGCATTCCTTTAATGGTAGTTAAGCTGTAAGGAACTGGCTGGAAAAGTAATTCTGTAAATTTAACTTGCTGACACCGCAACTGTTGACAAATTTGGTTTAAAAAAGCCTCGCTGGTCAATAAATTGAATAAAGTTTCTTGAGCTTGTGCTTCAAGAGTGAAACTGCTATCAAAGTTCTGGACGATTTTAAGGGGCATTTTCTGTATAGGTAGCTATTAACGACTCTAATTTTTCACGGTATCTGAAAAACCTCACTTCTATTTCTCTCTTCCTTTAAGGAGGAGCTAGTGCGCCCTTGCGGCTGTGCCGACTTGTTTGCTCTTAGGGTTAAGGCAGGGTTGCATCTGGCGTCAAAGACTTTGAATTTTCCCCCTTCCAGTAACAAAAGTTTTTCCGCTTCCCTCTCCTCGTAGGAGAGGGTTAGGGAGAGGTCGGTAAGGGGGTTAGGGGGTTAGGTTTTCGTGGGCTTTTCCACATGACCTGAATTGTCAGATTAACGACTAAGTGATGATAGAGGATAGGCAACAATCCAAAAGTGCTGGACAACGAAGCCTACCTTTTTGTGCAGATAAGCTTTGTGAAAAATCACCACTTTAAGATCAGCCTATTAGATTGTGTGACTTCTGTCAGCCACAGGAGGAAGCTGGCATGATTAAGAATCGTGAAGTTTAGCAGATTTTCAAAGATAGATGAGTTGTGCTGACAAACTTCAGATATTAGACCTCTTGCAAAAGTCTATCCCCTTTTCCACATCCCGTCAAAAGTCAGGTTGAGCGACAGCATTTGCTTGTTGAGCAACAGCATTTACTTGTTGAGCAACAGCATTTACTTGTTGAGCGACAGCATTTACTTGTTGAGCGACAGCATTTGTTTGTTGAGCGACAGCATTTGCTTGTTGAGCAACAGCATTTGCTTGTTGAGCGATCGCATTTGCTTGTTGAGCGATCACATTTACTTGTTTGGAAGTAGGTACGGTACTCTCTCTCTTTTTTCCAACGTCATCAATGCTACCCAACTCTAACCTACTTGTCCCACACATCTAGGACTTTTGCAAGAGGTCTATTGTACTAAAGCGATAGCCTAGCTGCGCTTACGCACTTACCACACCAGTCCTACCCTCCCTAAAAACCAATACGCTTGGGTTAAGCAAATTTATCTGTTAAAGCAGGCTGTTCTTGAGCAGGGGAGGCTGGCGTTGCAGGGGCAGAGAAAAAAGCTTAACTGAACTGTATTGCCCTAAAAAAGATTCTCACACAACAAAAATGAATGGATAATCGTGATATAAACCACAACTATCCACTCAAAGTTTACTAAATCCGGGTTACTAGAAAAAACTTAATTAGATTATTGAAACTTGGGAAAGTTCAAACCAATTAACGTGACTCAGTTCCCTGATTGGGGCTACCTGCTACAGAATCATTTTCTGGTGCTTCTGGTGTAGCAGTGGGTTTAGCATCACTCTTTTCAGGATCGCCAGTTTGGCGCTTACTTTCGTCAAGAGTGGTTTCGTAATCACTAGAAGAACTGGGCGTAGTTTCTTGACTACCAGATTTTTGTTGTTCAGACATTATTACATTCCTAATAATTTTATTGTTGGTATTATCTTAAGAAGATTAGGAGTGTGAGTGCATCTATCCAGATATAGTTATGGCTGATTTCTACCTCTATCGAAAGTATTGTTTAGTACTACTCATGTATACTGAAAAAAATCCAGAAATGTAGAGTTTTTTAACCTTACAAGGCTTTCTATGGTTAAGGTAGGTTTATTTACGCCGACCTGTACTAGCTGAATAATATGGTGTGATGATTGTGATACAAACTAATCATTGTGTCATTAATGAACCAGAGCAATCTATCGTTACCATCTGGGTGTATGCTTCGCAAGGCAACCTCTGCGGATCAGTGGTCGATTCGATTGCTGGTGTTTTCAGCGAAACTCGACCCAACCCAATTAAATTGGCAGCAATTTTGGGTAATTGAATGCGATGCCTACGGCGGGCAAAGCCTACGCAATCTGGTAGCTTGTGGACAGCTACGTAATTTTTCAGGGACACAAGAACTTGGTAGTTTGGTCGTTGCATCAGCTTGGAGAGGTCGCGGTTTGGGTACTTTGCTAACGCAGCATTTGATTAATACAGCAACGCAACCACTTTATCTTGAATGTTTAGGTGAACGATTGGCGCAGTTTTACAGTCGCTTTGGTTTTGTGGCAATATCTTTTGAAGACTTGCCACAATTTCCCAGGACAAGAGGCAAGTCTTCGCTCAAGGAGAAATTTAGATTCTCGGAATTAGCTAAAAGGTGGCTCAGAGTTCCTGTGGTGTTTATGGAACATCGAGGTAATTTGTAATTCGTAATTCGTAATTAATAGGACTTACGCAAGAATTACGGAATAACGTAGACGCAAAGCGGTGAGGGGATCGCAGTCTTCTCCCAAGGGGAGACGCTTTAGCGCAACGAGCGTCTTGCGTTAGCGCTAGCGGTAGCGACTGTGCGTAGCGTCACCCCCGAACCTGGAGGGCTTGCCGCAGGCTACCACAGAGGCACAGAGAAGCCAGTGCGCCCTTGCGGTTAAGAGAAGACCTCTTGCAAAAGTCCCTAACACCCCAATACCGTTCGGATAAGCAGGGGAGGCTCTTGAGGCTCTTGAGGCTCTTGAGGAAAGAAGGTTATTGTTCAGCAATTCTTCTCTCAAGAACAGCTTCTCTTCTCCCCCAATACCGTTCGGATAAGCAGGGGAGGCTCTTGAGGCTCTTGAGGCTCTTGAGGAAAGAAGGTTATTGTTCAGCAATTCTTCTCTCAAGAACAGCTTCTCTTCTCCCCCTGCTCAAGAACAGCCTGCCTCAACCAAAAAATTCCTTAACCGAACGGTATTGCCTAACACCCCACCCCCAACCCCTCCCCGCAAGCGGGGAGGGGAGCGTTTGCGTTAGCAAATGCGGGGTGGGGTTCTTTATTTTTGATTTATGCAAGAGGTCTAGACTTGTACCCCTACCTTAAGCAAGCTACGCTCAAGCGCGTTCCCGCTCTTTAGCAACTGGCGCGACACGGAGAAATAAGAGTTTGAGAGATATTTTGCGTAAGTCCTAATTAAGATACGCAGAAAAGGGCTTGATACAAGCTGTTTCCAACCCTTTACACTGTTGGGGCATCAATGGTTGGGTTAGGCGACGTAAGACGGTGTGAAACTGCAATCGCTGTTTGAGCCTAGAATCCCCCGAATTCAATTCGGGGGAGTATGTCAATTTCGTCCATTCCCCATTCCCCACTTTCCATTCCCCATTCCCTATTTTCAAATCGGAGGTTTAGCAAAAATTGTTAGCAAGACTGGCCCTAGTAAATAGTGGTGATTCAAACACAATAACCCAGCAGAGGAGCCAAGAAGTTGACGTTGATTAGGGCTGTAGAGTCTAATTCCAAGGGGAGAAACTGGCAAGAATTGAGGTTCTGTCTCTTTTTTGGAGGTAATGTCAACCAAGTAGAAGCGTCCACCGGCAGAAAGTACCCGCTCTATCTCACTAACCACCTGTTTAGGTTCCAAATAGTGCAAAAAGCTGATAGTGCTGAAAACAGCATCAAATTGGCCATCAGCAAAGGGAAGAGACTCAGCTTTGCCCTCGATATAAATTAACCGTGGACGGTGGCGGTTGCTCTGTCTTGCTATCCGCAACATATTAGCAGATAAATCCAATCCGATCGCTTGCAGGTCGGAAAACTGAGTCGCAAGGCGCTCAAGTAAGCGTCCAGTACCACAGCCGATATCAAGTACATTTGCTGACTCTGGTAAATCGACGTACTCCAGCAACCGTTTGTGAACGGCTCGATAAAACACTGAAGGAAGGAGCCAGTCGTAACTTGGTGCCCATCGGTCAAAAAGGAACTTTTTGTTACTAAAAAAGTCATTAGTCATTAGTTTTCGCAGTTAATCTGAAGCTGAATGCTTTTTTAGGGTAAGTAGCTGCGCCTCCAATAAGTTGGTTAACTATAGTTTTGCAGTCCGGCAATATCTAGTATGCTCACCTTGGCAAATCATCCGGAATTTTGGCAATTGAATCTGTAGTTAACAGTGGCCTAGAGACTCATTCTATCTCTGTAGAGAACCACAGAACGAGGAATCAGTGCATAAAACTATAGAACCGAAGTGTATGTATTTATAGAGGTTCAAATACAACAAACAGCCAACTCATCTAGCTTGAAATTATAAAGGTGAAAAATTATGACAACTTTTATTCAAACCCGGTTACACAACGATCTACTGCATCCAGTCCGCCAATGGTTGGAAACGATAGAAATTCATAACTCTAAATTGGCTCATTTCCTGTGCAAAGCTATTCCTGCTCAGTGTCCCTTTGAGCGAGACATCACGCTCTTTAGCCGGAAGCTGTTTCACATTCCTCCAATGTGTAAATTAAATCCCCTATACGAGGAAGTGGTTGGTTTGCGTTTTAAAGCGCTGTGTTATCTTGCCGATGAATGCGGTGAAGATGTCACAGCCTATTGCTAATAGCCAGTTGAATCGTTATTTGATCAAGCAGCGATCGGTAATTGTAGATTTACGGTTGTTACTTACTCAGGTTTATACTAAGCTAACGTACACTCAATTTTAGATGTTTAGCTATTTAAGTAGCTAACACCTCGAAGACAGTGTTTCCAGACAGTATTTTTACTTACCGTACCCTGCTGAAATCATTAACATTATCATGACGCACATCTTACTGGTTGAAGATGAAGTCAAACTGGCACGATTTGTCGAATTAGAATTGAATTATGAAGGCTATCAAGTCAGTATTGCCTACGATGGATTAACTGCACTTACCGCAGTGCGTAAGTTACATCTTGATTTAGTAATTTTAGACTGGATGTTGCCTGGTTTATCGGGGTTGGAAATTTGTCGCTGCCTGCGAAGTATTGCTGATAAAGTGCCGATAATCTTATTAACCGTCAAAGATGAAGTGAGCGATCGCATTGCAGGCTTAGATGCTGGTGCTGATGATTACCTCGTTAAACCCTTCAGCGTTGATGAATTATTAGCCAGAGTCGGCGCTCACTTGCGAAGAAGCCAGCAAGTAGACGGTGCAGATGTTTTAGAATTTAAAGACCTAACTTTAAATCGTCGCACACGCCAAGTGTACCGAGGTCAACGGTTAATTGAGTTAACTGCTAAGGAATTTGATTTACTAGAATATTTACTTGCCCATCCGCGACAGGTAATTACCTGCGATCGCATTATAGAAGAAGTCTGGGGTTACAACTTCATCGGCGATGCCAACATCATCGAACTTCCCATGCGCTACCTGCGTCTGAAACTTGAAGCCAATAACCAAAAGTGTCTCATTCAAACTGTGACTGGTGTCGGCTACACATTGCGTGATTGAATTTGGGATGGGGCATTGGGCATGGGGGATTGGGCATTAGTTATTCTTTCTCCCCCTACTCCCCCTGCTCCCTCATCTCCCTTCCAGTGTCAAATAACGGTAAAACCCCAAAGTTTTCTATTCTAGGAAGATTTGGGGTTTTTGGCAATCTGAGCAAGAACTCATCCAACTCCGGGTTAATTATATTAGGATGCACAAAGCTGTCATCATATAAAATCTAAAACTGCATGACTTATCTAGAAACAGCAGCGCAATTCTACCGCGAAGTTGCCGAAACCCCGCAAGTTGGACTTTGTTGCGTGCAAAGTACACCCCTGCAACTACCAGGATTGAAAATTCCTTTGCCAATGCAGGAAATGAACTATGGTTGTGGCACTACCGTTCACCCCACCGAACTAGGAAACCAACCTACTGTGCTGTATGTCGGTGTTGGCGGCGGCTTAGAAGCGTTGCAATTCGCTTATTTTTCCCGCCATGCAGGTGCTGTAATTGCCGTTGAACCGGTTGGGGCCATGCGGGAAGCTGCTGCACGCAATCTGGAAATTGCTGCTCAAGAAAACCCGTGGTTCGACACCAGTTTTGTAGAAATCCGCGAAGGCGATGCTTTTAACTTACCCGTTGCTGATCTTCGCGTCGATATCGTGGCGCAAAATTGCCTTTTCAACATCTTTGAACCAGAAGATTTAACCCGTGCTTTAAAAGAAGCCTATCGGGTATTAAAACCAGGCGGACGCTTGCAGATGAGCGATCCAATTGCCACTAGTCAAATTCCAGCACATCTTCAACAAGATGAACGACTCAGAGCCATGTGTTTATCAGGCGCACTCACATATCAAGAGTATACTGAACGGATTACAAATGCTGGTTTTGGTCAAGTTGAAATTCGCGCCCGTCGTCCTTACCGTCTACTAGATTCCCAGACTTATGATTTAGACGAACACCTACTTTTAGAAAGTCTGGATTCCGTCTCATTTAAAGTTGATATTCCAGAAGATGGTGCATGTATCTTTACAGGAAAAACAGCAGTTTATGCTGGCTTGGAACCCTTTTTCGATGACTCAGCAGGTCATCTACTCCAGCGTGGGATTCCCGCAGCCGTGTGTGATAAAACTGCTGCTAAACTTGCGGCTATCAAGCCAGCAGAAATAATTGTTACCAATTCAACCTGGCACTATAGCGGTGGTGGTTGCTGTTAATTTATTAAGAATTCAGGTGTCAGGAGCCAAAATTCAGAATAATTCTGTGCGACTGGGGAATGAATGCATAATTTGAATATTTCACAAATTGCATTCTGAATTCTGGATTCTGGATTCTGGATTCTGGATTTTGGATTCTGATTTCTTCTTTATAAACCCTAAAATGTTGTTAATTAGTCTATTTATCGCCACGCTTTTTTTAGCATATTCCAATGGTGCAAATGACAACTTTAAAGGGGTAGCAACGTTGTTTGGTAGCCGAACCAGCAGCTATCAAACAGCAATTTTGTGGGCAACTTTTACAACTTTAGCTGGTGCTGTTGCCGCGACTTTTTTGGCAAATACACTAATTACAAACTTCTCTGGAAAGGGACTAGTACCTGATGCGATCGCTAATTCACCAGAGTTTCATCTGGCAGTTGCGATCGCAGCTGGTTTAACTGTACTGATAGCCACCTTCATGGGGTTTCCCATTTCCACAACTCACAGTTTAACAGGTGCGCTGGTTGGCGCTGGATTAGTTGCGATCGGACTCAAAGTTAATTTTGCAGCTTTGGGAACTTCTTTTATTTTGCCTTTATTACTCAGTCCAATTATTGCTATTCCTTTGGGAGCAGGAATTTACAGTTTATCTGGCTATATTAATTCAAAATGGAATCTATCACTCAATCAGAAAATGATTGATATTTTCCATTTTATCAGCGCTGGAATTGTCAGTTTTGCTAGAGGCTTAAATGATACTCCCAAGATTTTCTCACTCATTCTAGTTATTGAGTATTTTTCGATTCAGGGAGGAATGATTACGATTGCGATCGCAATGGCACTTGGCGGTTTACTCAACTCCCAAAAAGTTGCAGTAACCATGAGTGAAAAGATTACTTCATTGAATCATACTCAAGGCTTATCAGCAAATATAGTAACTGCAATTCTGGTAATTGCAGCTAGTCGGTTTGGGCTTCCGGTTTCCACCACTCACGTTGCAGTTGGTTCTATTTTTGGAGTGGGATTGACTGGCAAAAAAGCCAATATGCGTGTTTTTTATCAGATACTATTATCGTGGGTTTTAACCTTACCAACTGCTGCAATTATTAGTGCAATAACCTACAGATTATTGCAAGGATAGAAAAATTGAATATATTTCTACCATATTAAAGGAGTAGTAAGTAATGCAAA
This sequence comes from Nostoc favosum CHAB5714, assembly GCF_020829495.1. Taxonomy (GTDB): domain Bacteria; phylum Cyanobacteriota; class Cyanobacteriia; order Cyanobacteriales; family Nostocaceae; genus Nostoc; species Nostoc favosum. Next base: position 47,266 of record NZ_JAIVFQ010000013.1, read on the forward strand.
CTCAATCAAAAGTTACACTATCAACAGTCACACCGTTTAAAAACAAACTCAATTCTCCTTTGACAAAAAAGGGAATCACTGTTTTACAAATTAATCTAGGTAAGCGTTGTAACCTTGCCTGTACACACTGTCATGTCGAAGCTGGGCCAAAACGTACAGAAGAACTTTCTCCTGAAGTTTGCGAACAATTGATTTCGCTAATCCATAAATTTCCTGAAATTAAAATTGTGGATTTGACTGGTGGCGCACCAGAAATGAATTATGGATTTAAGCCATTGGTAGAAGCAGCAAGAGCAACTGGTAAGCAGGTGATCGTCCGGTCTAATTTGACCATTTATTTTGAAGATGGATTTGCTGATTTACCAGAATACTTTGCTCAACACCAAATAAGAGTTGTGGCTTCCCTACCCTGCTACCTAGCAGATAATGTTGATAAAATGCGCGGTGCTGGTGTTTTTGATAGTTCAGTCAAAGCTTTGCAGTGGCTTAACCAACTTGGCTATGGTAAACAGCCAAATTTAATTTTGGACTTGGTATTTAATCCCCAATTACCTACGGATGAAAAATTTTCTTTAGCTCCCGAACAGACTAACCTAGAACGAGATTACAAAATGTTCTTGCAAGAACATTTTAATATTGTGTTTAGCAACCTCTTCACCATTACTAACCTACCAGTTGGTAGAACCAAAATGCATTTAGAACGGAGAAAACTGTACACCAGCTATTTGCAGTTTTTAGAGTCGCATTTTAATCCCGACACAGTTGAACATTTAATGTGCCGCGATGAACTTTCAATTGACTATCAAGGCAATGTATATGATTGCGACTTTAACCAAATGATGAATTTGCCTGCGAAAAATCGTAATGGTGAAACTTTGACAGTTAGCAACCTATTAGAATCTGGCGGTTTAGACCTAATTAGTGAGATACAAACTGCTGCTTATTGCTATGGTTGTACTGCTGGGTGTGGTTCTAGTTGTAGTGGTGCTTTGCTCTAAAGACAAATAACAGGGCTTACGCAAACTATAGCCAAAACCCTTATTTTAAGGTAGTAGCAATTCATGTAGACGCAAAGCGGCTTCCCGCAGGGTATTGCCCCTACAGCGTATACCTGAGAGTATCATTGCAAAAAAAAGTCTGTTACCAAAATTGTTACGAGTGCGTTGTTATTGGGCAGTTACTACTATAGCTTCTTGACACTCCCCCAACTGAGTAAGTAACGCTAAAGCTCACTTACTCGGAAAGTTGGGGGATTCTTCATGGCGACCATTTGAATCAGAGTAAAAATACTCCAATCCCACATCTAAACCTAATTCGCCATCAGCAATTCTAGATTCAGATTGAACATCCACATCAATGCAGAATTGGCAATAGTAACCATCAGCTTTTCTGAGCAATCTTACACGCTTAATTGATTTAACTGGGTAAGTCTGGATATCCCATTTACCAAGTAACTCGAATTCGTGGCGGGTTAAGCGATCGCCACTTTCTAAAGGAGGAATAAAAGCGCTATTATTTAAGCCATGTTCCACAGAAGCCGCCATTACCTGATTCCTCATCCGCAGGAGTTGTAGCTTGAATTTAACATAGTGGAGCGCGATGTCTTCTACAAGCTGCCGAGAGGGCGTCTATGCAAATGGGAAAATGAGAGCAAGCAATAAAAATCTTTCTCATTTAACCATGACAATTATCTTTACAGAAGCTGACTTTGATGAACTATGGCAAGAAGGTTTAGAAAGAGGTGAAATTACCTATCAATCCAATGATTTTGAATATATTGAAACCTGGCAACATGCACTTAAAAAAGGGTTTATTCAAGTCATCGAGTTACGTCCTGGACTCTACTTGCAGTTTGGTAATTATGAAACTCCCATAACTTGGGGCGAAGAGGGTCAACATTCTGAGGCTTTTCCCTTGACTTTAGCCTTTATCGTGACAGGCGGTTGCAGAGAGCAAATTTACGGTATTAAAGAGGATAATTGCGAACAAGCAGGAGAAAATTATTTATTTTTTCTGCCCGGAACCCGCGAAATTGAGGTACACCCTACCGGACTTTTGCAAAATATCCGCATTCGAGTTGAGTCTCATCTGCTGCGAACTTTAACTGCAAGACAGGAAAATTCTCTTCCCGATGTCCTGAAGCCATTAATCGAAGCCGACTCAGTGCCTTTATTTCATCTAGATGTTGGCAAGATGACATCTGCAATGCATTTAGCAGTGCGACAAATTATGCACTGTCCTTACCAAGGAATGATGAGACGTGTCTATCTAGAAGCAAAGACATTGGAACTCATTGCTTTGCAGTTTAGCCAACTGGCTGAAACTGACAAGTCTAGGGATGAGTACTTTAGCCTAAAACAGGATGAGTGCGATCGCATTTATCAAGCTAGGGAAATTTTAATCAATAATCTTCATAACCCACTATCTTTAATCGCATTAGCGCAACAAGTGGGGCTGAATGAACGCAAACTCAAGCAAGGATTTCGTCATGTATTTGGTAATACCGTCTTTGGATACTTGCATGATTACCAAATGCAGCAAGCACAAAGGCTACTGTTAGCAGAAAAAATGACTGTTGCAGGAGTTGCAGCTAGAGTAGGTTATGCTAGCCCTACAGCTTTTTGTGCTGCTTTCCGACGCAAATTTGGCATTAATCCCAAGGCTTACCAGATAGCAGGTAGAATCTCTCTGGCTTAAGCTTCCATAACTTTATTTACCCCCCGCCTATCAGCGTCCCCCCTTACCAAGGCTACTGTGTGAATTACCTCCCTTAATCCCCCCGATATATTGGGGGGAAATCATAAATCTAGTTCCCTCCCCTTTATAACTACGGTGTACACACAAGTCTTGGAAAGTTGCCCCACAGCCTTTTTATCCCCCCAACCCCTCTTGAAAAGCAAAGTTATTTCATTCCCTCAAAGGCTCAAAAAAGACTTGTGTTCTGAAAACGAAAGCACTTGTGTTCTGAACGAAAGCACTTGTGTTCTGAACGAAAGCACTTGTGTTCTGAACGAAAGCACTTGTGTTCTGAACGAAAGCACTTGTGTTCTGAACGAAAGCACTTGTGTTCTGAACGAAAGCACTTGTGTTCTGAACAAAAGCACTTGTGTGTACACCGTAGCCCCTTTATAAGGGGAGGGGTCAAATTCATCCATAAACAGTCCGGCTTGAAGAGAAAAAAGTCCGGCTTGAAGAGAAAATCATTGCCCAAATCCCATATACTACTTGCAAATCTTTTTTAATTAGCTGAAAAAATTTAAGTACTCTTGCCAGTCAGATTAATAAGTGTGGTGTGTGGGACGACAATGTTTAAACGACAACTCTTCGTGGTAAGTGTACTTTCTGTACTACTAATTCAACCTGCTTTTGCAAAAGCAATTGAGCAGATTCCCCAAGTAAAGGAGGACAAAAAAGGGTCAGTAGTGGCTAAAATCCCCCGATTGCGTGAGATTGATAAACCAGCGACCAATATTAAAGATTTGCTATCTCAATCTTCAACTCCTAACGCCCAGTCACCAGTACAAGTGACAGGAGTACGGGTAAACAACACCGAGACTGGTATAGAAGTAATTCTCGAAACCAAAGAAGGTGAAAGACTAAAGGTAATAAGTCGCAATGAGGGAAACATATTAATTACAGATATTTCTAATAGCCAATTAGCTTTGCCAAATGCGAAGGAGTTTCGCTCAGACAATCCAGTTGCAGGAATTACTGCTGTGACAGTTACTCAAGTAGATGCCAATAGTATTCGGGTGACGGTAACGGGTGAAGCGGGAGTGCCAAAAATCGAGTTGTTTGATAGTGATGAAGGCTTGATTTTTGGTTTAACGCCAACTGTGTCTACTGCACAGCAACCCCCAGCGCAAAACCCCATCCCGCCTACGGCACTCCCAAGGGAAGGGGAGGAGTCACAACAAACACAGCCAGAACCATCAACTTCTACTGACGAACCGATCGAACTGGTAGTAACGGGTGAGCAAGACGGATACACTGTGCCAGAAGCATCAACTGCAACTAAGACTGATACACCTTTACGTGATATTCCCCAGTCGATTCAAGTGATTCCTCAGCAAGTGATCAAAGATCAGGGGATTACGCGAATTACCGATGCGACTCGCAACGTTTCAGGCACAACGATCGCATCGGGCTACGGCAACCTCATCGGAGATGTTCGGGTTCGTGGCTTCTATAGTGGTTTCTTGAGGGATGGATTTGCCACTCAGCCTTTCTTCATCGATGGCGGCAATATTGAACAGGTAGAAGTGCTAAAGGGGCCTGCTTCGGTGCTATACGGGGCATTAGAGCCAGGTGGAATCGTGAATTATGTCACCAAGAAACCCTTGAGTAATCCTTACTATGCAGTCGATTTAACTGCCGGAAGCTACGACTTCTACAAAAGTGCGATCGATTTGACTGGGCCTCTTACCAATGACAAACGATTGCTCTACCGCTTGAATGTTTCCTATGAAAACTCCGGTAGCTACCGAGATTTCATTGACAATGATATTGTTTTTATCGCTCCCGTTGTCACCTATCAGGTTAGCGACTCAACTGACATAACCTTAGCCTATGAATATCTAAACGCGAAACTAGGGTTTGATCGCGGTTTTCGACCTGTCTCTGCCTTTTTAAAGGTTCCTATAAATCTGAATATTGGCGAACCTGATGATTTTCAAGACAACGAGGAACACCGCCTCAATTTAACGCTGAATCATCGGTTTAATCAGAATCTACGCCTCAGAAGCGGCTTTCTCTACCTCTCTGAGAATTACAACAGTCTTGTAACTCAACCCGGAGAACTGGACGCAGACGGTCGCACGTTGACAGGTCGAGAGTACTTTGGCGGCCCGAGTGACGTTGACAACTATGCGTTGCAAACGGATTTGATTGGTGACTTCAAAACCGGTTCGATCGCCCATCAACTGCTGTTGGGGTTAGAATGGCGCAAAAGGTATCAGGCTGATCAGGGTATCGGTGGGGTTTATGAGGGGACATTCGATATTTTAAATCCAGCCTATGGCTTACCACGCATACCAAATCCCAATACTTTTTTCGAGCAAACCACCACCACCACCGGCATCTACCTGCAAGATCAGGTGACATTGCTCCCAAATCTCAAATTACTAGCTGGCGGCAGATATGATTTTGTGGAATACAGTAGTGGTGACGGTCAATCCGCGCCGACTGAATTTTATGATAGTGCTTTTTCACCCCGCGTTGGCATTGTCTATCAACCGATTGAACCGATTTCGCTTTATGCTAGCTACAGTAGTTCCTTTGTTCCCAATAATTCTAGAACTGGCAGTGGACAACCGCTAGAGCCTTTGCGCGGGACTCAGTATGAAGTAGGCATTAAAGCTGAACTTTTTGATAAACGACTCTCAGCCACACTCGCAGTCTATGACATCAGCAAAACCAACATTCCGACTACAGACCCTGATGATAAGACTGGGAAAGACTCGATCGCAGTTGGAGAAGTGAAAAGCCGAGGGATTGAACTGGATATTGCGGGGGAAATTTCACCAGGCTGGAGAGTTATTGCTTCTGGTTACTTGAATGATGCATTTGTGAGCAAAGATAACCGTCTTCCCGAAGGTCGCCGCTTGACAAATGCACCAACTCAGGGGGCGAGTTTGTGGACAACCTATGAATTTCAAAAGGGTAATTTGAGAGGGTTGGGAATTGGGGCAGGGATGTTTTTTGTGGGCGATCGCACTGCCAACATCGAAGATCCATTAACCCTTCCCTCTTATGTCAGAACCGATGCTTCTATCTCTTATAAACGCGATAATTGGCGGGCTGCGCTCAACTTTAAGAACATCTTCAATGTCAAATATTACGAATCAAATGACTACCTCACCTTCCCCCAAGCACCATTTACTTTACAGGGAACCGTTTCTGTGGAGTTTTGACCCCACCCTAACCCTCCCCTTATAAAGGAGAGGGAACATAGTTCTTCTTCCCCCCTTTATCATTAGGACTTACGCACAGGGAATGGAAAACGAACCACAGAGAACGCAGAGAAGCCAGTGCGCCCTTGCGGTTAAGAGACTTGTTCGCTCTTAGCGTTCCCGAAGGGTAGCAACTGGCGCGTCACGGAGGAATGAGAGTTTGAGAGGGTTTTTGCGTAAGTCCTAATCATGATTCTTCTTCCCCCCTTTATAAGGGGGGATTGAGGGGGGTAAAAATCAAGCCTGACATTATGCAAAGGAGCGTCTGCCTTGAGTTATAAAAAACTACGTAACATTGTATTGACTCTGCACCGCTACATTGGTTTAGGGGTGGGACTGATTGCGATTATGGTTGGTTTAACAGGAAGTCTGCTGGTTTTTCAGCATGAAATTATTAGCGTTCAACGACATCAACGGATTGGAGCGATCGCTCATAAAGGTGAGCCGTTACCGATTGAGACAATTATCAATACTGTGAAATCTGCTTATGCTAATCAACCGGATGCCTTTCTCCAAAGACTTTATCTACCAGCAAAACCCGATGAGCCATTCAATGTTGTGTATGCAACCAAAGAAAACGATTGGATCGAAAATTACGTCCATCCCTACACGGGAGTAATTCTTGGCAACAATCTACAAACCAATGGCATAGAACACTTTTTCAAAATCGCTTATGAACTGCATTTCACCTTATTAGCTGGTGACATCGGTCTGAAAATTACTGGTATCGTTGGCTTACTTGGGTGCATTCTCTGTATTACGGGCATTATCCTCTGGCCCGGTTGGCGAAAGCTAATTGCAGGCTTCAAAATTAAGTGGAATGCTCGCCCCATGCGGGTGAACTTTGACATTCATAAAGTGGCAGGGATTATTGCTGCAGTCTTTCTCGTCTTAACGTTTTTCACAGGTTTCTGCTGGAATTTCGGAGAGTTCACGTATCCGCTCATCTATGCCACAACGTTTAGCTCAGAGCAGGCGGCTGATCCCGTTTCTAAACCGATTCCCGGTCTGGCTCCGTTAAAACTGGTAAAGCAACTTAAAACGGCTCAGGCAGTGTTACCCGATGCATTGCTCCGAAGCATTGATTTCCCTGCAAAACCGGAAAATGCCTTAAGGTTTCGCTTTAAGCTGCCCCAGGAAGAGGCCGAGTACGGCAATAGCAACGTCTATCTCGACCAATACAGTGGTGAGGTTTTGCGTTTCAATAATGCGCTGAAGTCGTCATTGGGCGATCGCGTCCTCAACTCCTTTACTCCTCTGCATTACGGCACTTTTTTGGGACTTACATCCCGCATACTCTATGTATTTGTCGGACTTACACCGTTGATTTTGTTCATTACTGGTTTTGTAATGTGGCGCGATCGCTATAGAACAAAATCTACTACAGGATTTATTAAACGCTCCGTTTTAAAATAATTACAACAAAAAAGCGCCCCCCATTTCTGGAGGGCACTTTTTATTTAGCTAAATCTTCAGAATTAACCGTTGATAGCAGGAGCAGTCAGAGCGACAGGAGTAACTTCACCAGCAGCTAAGTCTAGGGGGAAGTTGTGAGCGTTACGCTCGTGCATTACTTCCATACCCAAGTTAGCGCGGTTGATTACGTCTGCCCAGGTGCTGATAACGCGACCTTGGGAATCAATTACTGATTGGTTGAAGTTGAAACCGTTCAGGTTGAATGCCATCGTGCTGATACCCAAAGCGGTGAACCAGATACCGACGACAGGCCAAGCTGCTAGGAAGAAGTGCAGTGAACGGCTGTTGTTGAAGGAAGCGTATTGGAAGATCAAACGACCGAAGTAGCCGTGGGCTGCAACGATGTTGTAGGTTTCTTCTTCTTGACCGAATTTGTAACCGTAGTTAAGGGATTCGGTTTCGGTGGTTTCACGCACCAAAGAGGAGGTAACCAAGGAACCGTGCATTGCAGAGAACAAGGAACCGCCGAATACACCAGCCACACCTAGCATGTGGAAGGGGTGCATCAAGATGTTATGTTCCGCTTGGAACACAATCATGAAGTTGAAGGTTCCAGAGATACCCAAAGGCATACCATCAGAGAATGAACCTTGACCGATTGGGTAGATCAAGAATACTGCGGTAGCGGAAGCCAAAGGTGCGCTGTAAGCTACGCAGATCCAAGGACGCATACCTAAGCGGTAAGAAAGTTCCCACTGACGACCCAGGTAGCAAGCGCAACCGATCAAGAAGTGGAAAACTACCAACTGGTAAGGGCCACCGTTGTACAACCACTCATCTAAGGAAGCTGCTTCCCAAATTGGGTAGAAGTGCAAGCCAATAGCGTTGGAGGAAGGAACAACTGCACCAGAGATGATGTTGTTTCCGTAGATCAAGGAACCTGCAACGGGTTCACGAATACCGTCGATGTCTACTGGAGGTGCTGCGATGAAGGCGATTACGAAGCAAACAGTAGCAGCTAGCAGGGTTGGGATCATTAGTACACCAAACCAACCGATATATATACGGTTGTCAGTGCTGGTGATCCACTCGCAAAAGCGATCCCATACGTTAGCGTCAGAGCGCCGTTGTAAGGTTGTGGTCATTGTTTTATAATTGCTATGGGTTGTTAAATATGGAACAAGCAGATTTATTTTTTGCCTGTTGAAATACAGTCTACATGAATTTACTTTGCCGCGATCTCTGACTTAATATTCTGTAACAAAATACTTTAACAAGCTCAACGAACTGTAAAGTTTTCCTTCTATAAACAATAGTGATAAAAGCAATAGATTGAGGCTTTGTAAGCCATTTCAATACCAAACTAGCTATAACTTTCAATGACGCGATCGCCTAGTTAATTTTCTTTACATTCCTTTACAAATAGACTGTTGCAAAAATTTTAAGTTTTGTTGATTTGTAACGAAATAATAAGTTGTACATTGTGTAATGTTTTATTAAAAATCAAAGTAGATGTAGGGCAAACTGCCTTCAGGAGCAAATAACCAAACAGCGTAGAAACATAGGGGGACGAAGACAAGCTTAAGGGGCCAGTTCAACTCTAACTTTAGTATTCGGTTGAAGGTATAGACTACAGCCATAAGGGCAGCTAAAGCTACAAGTACCCAAGCGAGTTGGTATTGGCTCATATTTAAGGCATCCACATAAACCTTTTGAGCAAACTGGGCGTCAGCCGGATAACCCCAAAGATGCCGAATTACCAAAGAAGAGTCTTGGAGGTTAGGTAAGCGGAACCAAATCCAAGAGGTAAAAACCATCAGTTGAGTTAATAACCAAGCGACAAAGATACCCAGAGGATTTTGCCAGAATTGTTCTAAATTTTCAAAGCGATCGCTAATAGTATCTGTAAGTCGATGAACCACCAAGGCTAGCCCGTGGAATATGCCCCAAACTACATAACCCAAGGCAGCACCGTGCCAGATACCAGCGATTAGCATCACAATAAATAAATTGCAGCAGGTACGGACTAAACCTCGACGGGAACCACCCAAAGGAAAGTAGACATAGTTACGTAGCCAATCTCCTAGAGTGATATGCCAGCGCCGCCAAAATTCTGAAATATTGGTGCTGAAATAGGGAAAATCGAAATTCTCAGGTAGAACTAAGCCGAAAAGCAAAGCACTACCACGGGCAATATCTACGTAACCGTTGAAATCTAGATATAACTGCAAACCGTAGGCGAATGTAGCTAACCACAAATCGGTACTACCCGCCCGTTGTAGGTTACCAAAACATAAATCGACGAAAATACCAAGGTGATCTGCAAAAATACCTTTTTTGACTGCGCCTCTAGCAATTAACCACAGCGCCTGGGCGACTCTATCGCTATTGGGTAAGTCTAGTGTATTGAATTGATTTGCTAAGTTGTGGTAGCGCGTAATCGGGCCTGAAATCAGTTTGACGAAGAATAATTTGTAGGTGGCAAATTTAAGAAACTGCTCAGTAGCAGGGGCACCGCGATAAACATCTATTAAATAGGCAATGCATTCAAAGGTAAAAAATGAAATACCCAAGGGTGCAATCAATTTAAAAGAGCTATCTGGTGAGTTTGTTTCCACATGAAAAACAAACTTTAATAAAGGGGTAAAATACTTATAACCTAATAACAGTAAAACATTTAGAATTATCCCTATCCACAAAAGTTTTAGGCGACGGCGATTCCAGTCACCTTGGGCAAATTGCCACTCTTCATTAGAAATTTGCCAGTCGAGAGAATGTTTTCCTGGCGAGGTATTTTTACCAATCTCTAGCCCAACACGGAAATTAATATACGTCAATGCTAATAGTAATGGTATGTACTGGATGTGCAAAGATGCGTAGAAAACTAAACTGGCAATTAGCAACGTCCACAATCGGAGTTTCTGTTGTGCTAAAGACCAATAAATTCCTAACACACTCAACAAGAACAGTCCATAAAAAACTGATATAAAGTTCATTTTTTAGTCATTTGTCATTTGTCATTTGTCATTGGGCATGGGGCATGGGGCATTGGGCATTGGGCATTGGGCATTGGGTAATATCCTCCCCTGCTCCCCCTGCTTCCCCTGCTCCCCCTGCTCCCTCATCCCCACTCTCCTACTTCACTGGCCAGGGAATCATCGGATCGTTAGCCAATTTTTTCGAGACTTCGTATGCTCCAAAGCGGTTGAGATGGCTGGGATCAGAAAAGTAGTCATTTGCTTTTGGCCACTGTTGGCTCAAATCTCGATAAATAAAGTTGGGGTTAGTAGCTAGACGCAACATATATTCCTGAAATTCTTGCTCATGTTGTTTACGCACTGGATCTAAATAATCTCCTGTGAGAGGCATGTTGACAAACACTAAGGAAATTTTCTGAGACTGGGTAAACTGAAGCACTTCTTGAAAGGCAGCATCTTGCTGTCCTTCTATTTTGAAAAATTTATAGTCGTTGTCGTAATTTCCGGGAACTCTAGAATGTTTTTGATAGTATCTAGCAGGATTGAAGCGAATAGACAAAGGTAGAAAGCCATCAAAATCAACTGCTTGCTGGGAAGTACTTTCATCTGAAGTACCGTCTGTTAGCTGTCTTTGTGAGCCAACTGTCTGATTGCGACCAATTATAAGCAGTTGTTTTTGCAGTACACTTTTTATTTGGTCACGGTTTTGATAGCTAGTAGAAAGAGATGCTAGAGCCTGATTTAACGATTGATTAACAGCTTCATAGGCGCTAATTTCCGGTTTTTCTTCTTTTATCTTTTCTTCTCCCGAATTTACCTGATTTTCGGGCAAATCGCTGCTATTGGCAGTTGTTGGGGCTTTTTGGAATGCTTGTTTATAACCAGCCGATGCCGCGATGGATTTAAAGGTAATATCCTCGCGTCCACCGTTGAAAGCACGGGCCCCATCTGCCCAGAGAATTATTTTAGGCAGTTCTGATGGTTCCAGTACGTGGCGAATCACAAAGTCTACAACTTGTGCGGTAGCACCGTTGATCCCAAAGTTAAACACGTCAATATTTGGATAGCCTTGAGTCGCTAAAGCTTTAGAAAGTGCTGCTGGATCTATTCCTCTTAGGGCGCGGGAGGAGCCAATAATCAACACATCTGGAGCATTACCAGTTGTAGCCAAACGCTGTTTATACAATGCTAGTTGTTCGTCTAACTGCCTAACATTGAAACTTGGCATCTGCGATCGCGCTGCTAAAAGAATAGCGGTAGCGGTTGCTTTTTCCTTCAGTGGTGCGGCTGCCAAATTATTTGTCGGGGTATCATCAGTTTGGGTAAACTCAGAAGCATTAAATACAGAACTCTGATTTGGAGAAGATTTTGTTTTGGAAGTGCTGGTAAAAAATGTCGTTTTCTCTCTCTGAGTTTTTCCAGATGTCAAAGATGCCTTTTGTCCAGAAGATGATGAAGGCAAGACACTGGCTACTTTTGGCGAAGGTGTAGTACTTGCAATAATTTGACCCAACACCCAATCAGTTTGAAGGGTAAGTAATAATCCCAGTGTCCCCCAAACTAAAGCAACCTTAAGTCCTTGAACATCACGGCTTTGTTCTGCTGACTGGTCGCTTTCGGTAAATAGCTGGCTTTGTAACAGGAATTTTTTCGCGGTTGTACTCGCCGTTGCTATCCAATCTCGCGCAACTTCTGTCACAAAACTTTGAACTTCTTCTGTCGTTAAGTCGGGGCGCAAAATTGGCTCACTAGTCTCAGAGGTTACCAGATCGTTAACGTATTTAGAAGTAGCAGCAAATTCTGGGGTTGCTTCTGGTACTAAACGTTGGCGATGCTCAATATCAACGCCATAATGCCAAAAAGGTTCTTTATTCCCAGCTCGGCGACCGTAGACACGTACCCCCATAATACCGGGAATTTTTAACTGGCGGATAAACTGCGTAACTTTACTTGCCACTTGTTGACGCCCTGGACAAACAGGTGCATCACACATAATGTGCAATAAATCATTTTTGTTCAGTAGAAGTACGCGAACTCCACCTGTCAATAGACGCCAATCCAGGTCAGGATTGAGTAAACGCTCCAGTAAAAATATGATGGCTGGTTCATCGCCAGTATTCGCCAAATCTAGCGGTGATGTGGCAAAGGCGGGATATTTTGTAGCAGGTAAAGCTACCCAATCAATCCAAGTTGGTTCATTGTCGCCTGCTTTTTGTCCGTATATGGTGGCGGCGAGAATGCCTTGGGGTGCGATCGCTTCTAGTTGGGGTAAAATCGCCTCTAAGCACACTTCCTTGTCGGGGATTGGCGCAGTTCCTAAAGGATCAAAAGCTGGGCTACAAAAGATATGTAGCGTTGATTCTTTCAGAAAAGCTTGGACAGCAACTTTTAACCCTGACAATACCTCAGTTAATAATCGCGCGATCGCTTGTATATCCCCCCAACGCGCCCACTCCTTCAGCATTACCTCTGGTGGCGTCAAATCCACCCGCAGCAGCCAATCAGGGGCAGTTTCGCCGCTCACCTGGGAAACAATTACTGCATCTTGGTAGCCGGAAAGCTTGAGATAACGCAACTTCTGTGCTATAGGTTCAGCAAGCAATGATGCATCAGGGCTATAGCTCGACTGGCAAAATATCCACAGGCGATTTTCTTCTGGCTGAGAGTTCTTTGGCTTATATGGCTTAATTTTTGCCTGTACTGATACACCTAACGTACTCAAAGTTTCGCTCAGATATCGAGCGATCGCTTCTGGGTTGCCTTGGCGTGCCAAACTTTCGTTAGAGACAATCAGTGCCCCAGCCGATTGTTTTGATTTTTCCGAATCTTCTAGCAGCGCTTGCTCTACCTGCTCCAGATGCTTATCTATTTGATTCAAGTAAACCCGATGGCACCAATTGGGGCGCTGTTCCCCTTTTCTTCGGCCATAGACAAATACTTGATATATTGAAGGTTGTTCGTTACTTGTGAGAATATCCAAGTCTGTCTGCTGTAGTGCTTGCAGCAAGTCAGACAAAGTATGCCAACGCTGCGGACATTCTGTACCTTCACAAAGAATATGAAGGTTATTTCCCCGTAACCGGACTTTCACCCCGAAAGTGTTGATCCCTGTTGCTTGGCTTACCCACTGCACTAAGGATTGCTGGCGATCTGGTAATACTGTTTTCATGCTCAGTTAATTTTACAAGAAGCGATTGTTGGGGTATAGTGCCTGCACTTGTAAACTAGAACCATAGGTCTACCACACTTTGACGGTTTTTTTTAACAATTTTGTTACCTTCGTAGATCATAAAATCGGCCAAGATAGTCTTGTACAGGTTGCAAGTCTGACTAATGTTGAGTTTTGCGTTTATTTTACTAATAGGGAGTCAGAATTCAGAAGTTAGGAGCCAGGAGTCAGAATAATTCTATATGACTGGCTGATCACTTGTCGTTTAAAGCTTGATTCGCGTAACGCCCCTGATGGGCGAAACAAACAACAAGCTTATCCCATTTCAACTCCATGCTTTTATTGTTGGAGTCATCTTAACTTCTAACTCTTAATTCCTGTACAGACGCGATTAATCGCGTCTCTACTCTTAATTCCTGTACAGACGCGATTAATCGCGTCTCTACTCTTAATTCCTGTACAGACGCGATTAATCGCGTCTCTACTCTTAATTCCTGTACAGACGCGATTAATCTCTACTCATATTCCCATAACCAAGAATTAGCAATGCCTCCTGCCAACCAACAACCCTCAACTAACCCCGCATCCAATCTGGATTTCTTTAGCATTCCCCAATCTTTCCTTTTACAAATAGGTACAGCGTCTATATTACTGCTGCTCATTACCGGAAAAACTACAGTAAGAGCATTAGAAGCCATAGGGGAAGCCAGTGAAGAATTATTGCGAGGCGATCGCCTACCCAACCTCGACTTCCCAGAGGATCACGAAACTAATCAAACTTAGAAAATATACACCAAATAATTATTTGCTCAGGAACAACCTGGTGAGCATTAAGTGCGAAACCTAGAAGCGTAAACACTAATTAGCTTTACAAGAATAGAGAATATGGGTTCCCTTTTATACTCTTCGTCTCAAACTGCTGATATATACCCGGTGTCGGAATTATTTTTGCGTCATCGTCTCCAGGTAGTGGAAGAATTGTGGGAGTCAGTTCTCCGGCAAGAATGCGGTCAAAACATGGTAGACTTGTTGCGGCAGTTGCGCGATTTGTGTTCCCCAGAAGGACAAGCAACAAACGACCAAGCATCCTCAGCCGTAAAATTGATTGAACAACTAAATATCAACGAAGCAATTCGCGCGGCTCGTGCTTTCGCTCTGTATTTTCAGTTGATTAACATCATAGAGCAGGAATACGAACAACGGCAGCAATTGAGTCGCTATGAGGTAGAAACAGAGCCTACAGATGCAGAAATAGCATCCAATGTCAACTATTCTTCTAATCAAAGAGAAGATGACGCGCCTGTTAGCAGGGGAATAGCAGCAGAGTTGCTCAGAAAGAATTATCTAGAAAAAGCGCAAGTCAAACCAAAAGGTACTTTTGCTGCTTTGTTTCCCTATTTATTCAAACTGAATGTACCACCCCAGCAAATTCAACGTTTAATTGCACATCTGGATGTGCGCTTAGTTTTCACAGCGCACCCGACGGAAATTGTTCGTCATACCATCCGGGATAAGCAGCGCCAGGTGGTACAACTTTTGCAAAAACTGGATGCCTTGGAAAACCATTCTGGTGCTACATCTGGGGGATATGCTTGGGAAGCAGCAGATGTCCGCGAACAATTGCTCGAAGAAATTCGCCTCTGGTGGCGTACAGACGAACTTCACCAGTTCAAACCCACCGTGCTAGATGAAGTAGATTATGCTCTACACTACTTCCAAGAAGTTTTATTTGATGGCATTCCTCAACTTTATAAACGTTTCAAACACACCCTATCTAATACCTTTCCTTGGCTAGAACCACCGAGTAAAAACTTTTGCTCTTTCGGTTCCTGGGTAGGCTCGGATAGGGATGGGAACCCATCAGTCACACCAGAAATTACCTGGAAAACAGCTTGCTATCAGCGCAAAATGGTACTAGGGAGATATATTCAGTCAGTGAAAAATCTGATTGAATTATTGAGTGTGTCGATGCACTGGAGTGATGTCTTACCAGATTTACTGGAATCTCTAGAGTTAGATCAGTCCCAGTTGAGTGAGGTATATGACGCACTGGCGCTGCGTTATCGACAAGAACCCTATCGGCTCAAACTGGCTTATGTGCTGAAACGGCTAGAAAATACTCGCGATCGCAATTTAGCTTTGTACAATCGGGAAACGCCAAAAAATCAAGATAGCCCCCTGTATCGTTCGGGAGCCGATTTTTTAGCAGAACTGCGGATGATTCAGCGCAACTTAACAGAAACAGGTTTAAGCTGTCGAGAATTAGAAAATCTGATCTGTCAGGTAGAAATTTTTGGTTTTAACTTGACACAGCTAGATATTCGCCAAGAATCATCTCGCCATGCCGATGCGCTCAATGAGATACTGGAATACCTGCAAATATTACCTCAACCTTACAACGAACTATCTGAGGAGGAAAGAGTCGCTTGGCTCACAGGAGAACTGCAAACCCGAAGGCCATTAATTCCGGCAGAATTGCCATTTTCGGAAAAAACCAACGATGTGATTGAAACCTTTCGCGTCGTGCGATCGCTCCAACAAGAATTTGGTCTAAATATCTGCCAAACTTACATTATCAGCATGTGCCGCGACGTGAGCGACGTGCTGGAAGTATTGCTTTTAGCCAAAGAAGCCAGACTTTTTGACCCCGCCATTGCTGTCGGAACAATTCAAGTTGTCCCCTTATTTGAAACAGTAGAAGACTTACAACGCTCCAGAAGCGTCATGCGGAAACTGTTTGAACTCCCCTTATATCGCGCTTTATTAGCCGGCGGTTACGAACAGACAAAAACAGAAAGTGTTGTGGATGAAAATTCATCCCCCCCTGCCTCCCCTGCCTCCCCTGCCCCCCCTGCTTCTTCCTCCTCCTCCCCCCTCTCCCCAAACTTACAAGAAGTGATGCTGGGGTATTCTGATAGCAACAAAGACTCTGGGTTTTTAAGCAGCAACTGGGAAATTCATAAAGCCCAAAAATCACTGCAACAAATAGCAGAAAACTACGATATAAATTTGCGGATTTTTCACGGACGCGGCGGTTCTGTAGGACGGGGTGGCGGCCCTGCTTACGAGGCGATTTTGGCTCAACCGGGTCATAGTATCAATGGGCGAATCAAGATTACCGAACAAGGAGAAGTTTTGGCTTCTAAATACTCCTTGTTGGACTTGGCATTGTACCACATGGAAACCATTACCACTGCTGTGATTCAAGCTAGCCTGCTGCGGACAGGGTTTGATGATATTGAACCCTGGAATGAGATTATGGAAGAATTAGCAGTGCGATCGCGTCAACATTATCGTGCTTTAATCTACGAACAGCCTGATTTTGTTGACTTCTTCCACGAAGTAACTCCAATTGAAGAAATTAGCCAGTTGCAAATTAGTTCCCGTCCAGCCCGCCGTCCATCTGGTAAGAAAGATTTAAGTAGTCTGCGAGCTATTCCTTGGGTATTTAGCTGGACACAAACCCGCTTTTTACTTCCTTCCTGGTACGGCGTTGGCACAGCTTTACAAGAATTCTTGAACGAAGAACCAGAAGAACACTTGAAATTGCTACGCTACTTTTACGTTAAATGGCCGTTCTTCAAGATGGTGATTTCTAAGGCTGAGATGACCTTGGCAAAAGTAGATATGCAAATGGCACATCACTACGTCCAGGAATTATCAAAACCAGAAGATCAACTTCGTTTTGCCAAAGTTTTTGACCAAATTGCTAGTGAGTTCTATCTCACAAGAGATTTGGTATTAAAAATCACCGATCACAATCGACTCTTAGATGGTGATCCTGTCTTACAACGATCTGTGCAGTTACGCAATGGCACAATTGTACCCTTGGGATTTATCCAAGTTTCACTGCTCAAGCGTCTACGGCAGTCCCTAAATACTACTGCTACTTCTGGAGTCATTCACTCTCGTTACAGCAAAGGCGAGTTACTGCGAGGAGCATTGTTAACTATTAATGGGATTGCTGCGGGGATGAGAAATACAGGTTGATTGAGAATGGGGAATGGGGAATGGGGAATGGGGAGTGGGGAGTGGGGAATGGGGGATGAGGGAGCAGGGGGAGCAGGGGAAGAAATTGACCAATGCCCAATGCCCAATGACAAATGACAAATGACTAATGACTAATGACTAATGACTAATGACTAAAAATAGAATTTTAATTTGCACTTTTTTGGCGCTATCAGCAGGTTTTTTTGGTGCTTACACCAGTGGGCAAATTACCATAATGCTCCATAGCCAAAAGTGCCAAAACCAACCTTGGGGTTTCAAGGAAATGTGCAACGCTTGGATGACACCAGGAGCAATATGGCAAGGTAGCACAACAGGACTATGGACAGGCACTATCTTAGGGGCTTTTGTTGGTGGTTTGGTGA
This sequence comes from Nostoc favosum CHAB5714, assembly GCF_020829495.1. Lineage (GTDB taxonomy): Bacteria > Cyanobacteriota > Cyanobacteriia > Cyanobacteriales > Nostocaceae > Nostoc > Nostoc favosum. Next base: position 65,153 of record NZ_JAIVFQ010000013.1, read on the forward strand.
CGCGACAAGCTCGTGATTAGTCTAGCGTGAGTTCGATGAACCTCTCCCTGCCTTGAACTAAAGTTCAAGTCTGTCCCTCTCCGAGTCGGAGAGGGACGGTTTTGCGTAGTAAAACCAGGGAGAGGTTTTTTTGCGATCATTTAGACTTAATCAAGATAGATTTCTCGCGCAAAGAATTGCAAAAAAGCCAGTAGGCAGGTTTGGTGTCAACAAGGCTGGTAAAATCTACCCATAACGAAGAAGAGTAAATCACCATGCCTACCGAAACTAACCCAGGAAATCAAACTACCACAGGTGCTGATGCTATTGATGAAGCGATCGCACAAGGAATTGATTTTGATGGTTCTCCCATTCCACCTGCCAAGCTAGAGCTTTATGGTAAAGTTATGGCGCTAGAAGGCAATAGACAGCGCAGTGGCGTATCTAATACTATGCGATCGCGCATTGTGCGAATTGGCGCAAAACACATTCCCCAAGCAGAACTCGACCAATTACTTGTTGATGCTGGTTTCGCACCCCTAAAAGAAAAAGAAATTGCCTTCTTTTATAGTGGTAAATAATTGTTAATGTTTTACAACAGTTTTCATTTATTTGAACCAAATATGTTGTAGGGGCACAGCATTGCTGTGCCCTCAATTCTTTATCTCACACATCCCAAATTGCCATCGGTATTTTGGCTTCTTCAGTAATTTCCTGATCGGCTTGAAAAGTGTATCTTCAGCAAGATATTGTCAACTTTCTCTTGTGTTTGAATTGGCAGATGGCTATATGTGCGATCGCTCTTAGCAAAAACCGCAGAAGCGGCATCACGCGGCGAGTTTGAGCCTTTCAAAACCTCATCAATTTTCGATAGCACTGCCCAAAATCCAGATTGGCTGGGAGAGGAACCACAGCGCCTCCAGCAATTGATGTCAGCGTGATGCTTTGTTAATGTTGTCTGTGGAGAAAGTTCACACGATAATCCAACAGTAAAGCATTTTGCGATTTAGTAATTGCATCCCCACGTTATCTAATGCAACCTCCTGCAATGGCATTGTTTCGACTAACAATGCGATTGTTTCGGCTGACAATGCGATTGTTTCGACTAACAATGCGATTGTTCCGGCTGACAATGCGATTGTTTCGTTGCGATCGCAAGTTAATTAACTGAACAGCGATCGCTAACTTTCCTCTAAGCGCGATGTCTAACGACAAGCCCCTACGTGTCTACGGTCATGCCCAAAATTTGTGAATTGTTTAATTCGCTCCTTAATTACCAGCAAAAAACCTTTACTCAAAATTCAATCTATCAAAATAGTGAATTCATTTACTAACTAATGACGCAAAAACTTCTATCTAGGGAACGATATGGCAAATAAGCTAAATGAAGTAAAAATAGTATACTAAGTCACATGAGATTGTATTCTATGAAATTGAATTATGTTACAAAACAGCTTTCTACGGTAAAACGCTGGATGGCTACAGCAGTGTTTTGTATGTTAGCGATCGCTTTCGTTTGGCAAGGTGCATTTTTATCGAACACTTCAGCAATGGCTGCTCCTACTGCAACCTTGATCGCATCAACAGACGCAGGGGATAAAGTTCAAGAAAAAACCAGTAAAGATGCTGGACGAGCCAAAAATTTCATCGAAGATACGAAAGATAAAGTTAAGGAAGCTGCCAAGAGCAACGCCAGTAAAGTTGATCAAGCAACAGACAATGGCAGTTTTGTTGAGCGCAAAGCAAAGAGAGATGCGGCTACAATTCAAAAAAGAGCAGACGAAGATGCCGCTCGGACTAAAGAAGCAGTAGACAACACAAAGAATGCTGTTGAGCGCACTGTTGATAGCATCAAGGATGCTTTTGGTAAATAGTAATCCTATTTGATTTCGTTCAAATCGAAAGGCTTAGATTCCCGACTTTTGTAAGAAGTTGGGAATCTTGCTGTTTACAAATAATCTAAGAAAGTCTAAATTTATTGCACAGATTAATTTATAAACTTTGTGCTGTGATTCTAATCGGCATGTTATTCGCTAGTTATCTCAGAAGTAACACAAAATTTTCTAATTAATTTAGAAAGATTATTTTACTAAAGAAATACTGAGTTTAGCTAAAGCGAGTGATCTAGTTAAGGAACTTCCGCAAACTGCTGCTGTAACACTTGTTTTTTATACGAACTAAAAACTATCTTTAAGTAGCATCACTTATTGACAAATGTGCTGCGACTTTAGCTGATTTCAACCTAGTTTGGACTAATTGTTAAGGGGTAACAAATTTTTCACCATTATCAATTACGAAGTTATACTTTCCGCTACAACTTAGTAACAATAATAAGAGTCTGATTATGTGAACAACCCGACCGTGGGAAAATCAAAATACCGAAAACCTGAAGTTAGAGAGGAAAACCCTATAATATGCATCTGAGCGAAATCACCCATCCTAATCAGTTGCACGGTTTATCTGTTCGCCAACTACAACAGATTGCCCGTCAGATTCGAGATAAGCATCTCCAAACCGTAGCAGTTAATGGTGGACACTTGGGGCCAGGGTTGGGTGTTGTAGAATTAACACTAGGACTTTACCAGACACTGGACTTAGATCGGGATAAAGTGATTTGGGATGTTGGACACCAGGCTTATCCCCACAAACTGCTTACAGGACGCTACGATCGCTTCCACACCCTCAGACAAAAAGACGGAGTTGCAGGTTATCTCAAACTCTGTGAAAACAAGTTTGATCACTTTGGGGCTGGACATGCTTCTACAAGTATTTCAGCAGCATTGGGCATGGCTTTAGCGCGAGACTTAAAAGGAGAAAAATTTAAAGCCGTTGCTGTGATTGGGGATGGGGCGCTGACTGGGGGTATGGCTTTAGAAGCCATCAACCATGCCGGACACTTGCCGAAAACTAACCTGCTGGTTGTTCTCAACGACAACGACATGTCTATATCTCGTAACGTCGGCGCGATTCCCCGCTATCTGAACAAAATGCGCCTCAGCCAGCCGGTGCAATTTATTAAAGATAATCTTGAAGAACAATTTAAGCAAATTCCCTTCGTGGGTGAATCCCTGTCTCCCGAACTAGGACGCATCAAAGAAGGTATGAAACGCTTGGCTGTTCCCAAGGTAGGTGCAGTTTTTGAAGAACTCGGCTTTACCTATATTGGGCCAGTCGATGGGCATAATCTCGAAGAATTGATTGCCACCTTCCAACAGGCACATCAAATACCAGGCCCAGTTTTGGTACATGTATCAACAGTCAAAGGCAAAGGTTATGAAATTGCCGAACTAGATCAAGTTGGCTACCACGCCCAAAGCCCCTTCAACGTCGCAACTGGCAAAGCTATTCCTTCCAGTAAACCCAAACCTCCGGCTTATGCCAAAGTCTTTTCTCACACTCTGGTGAAACTTGCCGAACAAAACCCGAAAATCGTTGGGATTACTGCGGCGATGGCAACGGGGACAGGCTTAGATAAACTTCAAGCCAAACTGCCCAATCAATATATTGATGTCGGTATTGCTGAACAACACGCAATCACCCTAGCAGCAGGACTTGCAACTCAAGGGATGCGCCCCGTAGCCGCCATTTATTCTACTTTCCTGCAACGCGCTTATGACCAGATAATTCACGATGTCTGCATCCAAAACCTACCAGTATTCTTCTGTTTGGATAGGGCAGGAATTGTCGGATCTGATGGCCCCACCCACCAAGGTATGTATGACATCGCTTATCTGCGTTGCATTCCCAACATGGCAATAATGGCACCCAAAGACGAAGCAGAACTGCAAAGCATGGTAGTAACTGGCGTTAACCATACCAGTGGCCCGATCGCTATGCGCTATCCTCGCGGCAATGGCTACGGTGTCCCCCTGATGGAAGAAGGTTGGGAACCCTTGGAAATCGGCAAAGGAGAAATTCTGCGTACAGGCGATGACGTGTTAATCGTCGGCTATGGCACAATGGTTTATCCAGGAATGCAAGCTGCGGAAATTCTCAGCGAACACGGCATTGAAGCAACTGTAATCAATGCGCGTTTTGTTAAGCCTTTGGATACCGAGTTGATTTTACCTTTAGCTAAGAAAATCGGCCGCGTTATCACCTTAGAAGAAGGCTGTGTCATGGGTGGCTTTGGTAGTGCGATCGCTGAAGCTTTACTAGATGCAGATATTCTCGTTCCTGTCAAGCGATTCGGTGTTCCAGATGTGTTAGTAGACCATGCTGAACCCAATGAATCTAAGACAGAATTAGGTTTAACTAGTCATCAAATAGCAGAGAGAGTGTTGCAAGCTTTCTTTAAACAGCAAGTATCGGCTGTGGTTTAGTTAATTCAAGGATATTTAATTGAAAATACACCCCATTAACCTAATGATGGGGTGTATTTTTCAACAAGTATTAATAATATCATGTTCGCTTGATTACTTATTAAATCCGAAGAACCCCACCCCGCCAAAGCTACGCTTTGTCTCCCCTCCCCGCTTGCGGGGAGGGGAGTAAGGGGCGGGGTGCAATAACTGTAAGAATCATAACTAATTATGCGGACATGATATTATATCATGTTCGCTTGATTACTTATTAAACCCGAAGAACCCCACCCCGCCAAAGCTATGCTTTGTCTCCCCTCCCCGCAAGCGGGGAGGGGTTGGGGGTGGGGTGCAATGACTGTGGGAATCATAACTAATTATGCGGACATGATATAACTAGATTATTTCAGCTATAACAAAGATTTTCGCTTTCATCAAGGTGTATTAAAGTAAAAAATATTGCCTATCCACTAATTATCTTTTTTTATGACACCTTCCACAAACCAAGTTTATCCCGTTATTTGGCACAATGACTCAGTGTCACTAATTGACCAAACTCGCTTACCCAATGAATATACATTCGTAGAAATTCACCGCAGTGAAGATATGGCGCGGGCGATTAAAACCATGATTGTGCGAGGTGCGCCTGCAATTGGTGTGGCTGCGGGGTATGGAATGTATCTTGGCGCAAGAGAAATTGAAACAAGCGATCGCCACGAATTTTTGCAACACTTAGATAAAGTAGCCCAGCTGTTGCGTTCTACTCGTCCAACGGCGGTGAATTTATTTTGGGCAATTAGCCGGATGATGAAAGCCGCCTACGAAACGCTGGGAACGGTAGAAGAGATTAAGCAAACCCTTTTCCAAACAGCCCAAGCAATCAACGCTGAAGATTTGCAAACCTGTCAGGCGATCGGCGACAATGGTTTAGCAGTCTTGCCCAATACCCCAGAAAAGCTGAGGCTGCTTACTCACTGTAACGCTGGAGCATTAGCTACTGCTGGTTATGGCACTGCTTTAGGTGTTGTGCGTTCTGCTTGGAGGGAAGGACGTTTAGAACGTTTATTTGCCGACGAAACCCGTCCCCGTTTGCAAGGCGCAAAACTCACCACTTGGGAATGTGTGCAAGAAGGTATTCCAGTTACATTAATTACTGATAATATGGCAGCCCATTGCATGAAACAGGGTTTGATTCATGCTGTAGTTGTGGGTGCTGATCGAATTGCTGCTAATGGCGACACTGCTAACAAAATTGGTACATATAGTGTTGCGATCGCAGCTAAAGCACATAATATCCCCTTCTTTGTCGCTGCGCCCCTTTCCACAGTTGATTTTGAATTAGCCGATGGCAGCAAAATTCCCATTGAAGAACGCGAACCAACAGAAATCTATCAAGTTGGCGATACTATTCTCACACCTGCGGGTGTAGATTTTTACAACCCAGCTTTTGATGTTACTCCAGCTGAGTTGATTACAGCCATCATTACAGAGAATGGAGCGATCGCGCCTGATAAATTAGCGAAATCACAGTTAAAGCAATTACCGATTGGGTTAAATCCGAATTAATGGAGAACTTGCGCCGAGTTCTCGATAACTCTAAATCCGAATAATATCATGTCCGCATAAATAGTTACGCTAACCACAGTCATTACACCCCACCCCCAACCCCTAAGAGCTTGCGGGGAGGGGAGACAAAGCATAGCTTTGGCGGGGTGGGGTTCTTCGGGTTTCATAAGTAATCAAGCGGACATGATATAACGGAAACTTGATAGGGGATTGCCCCAAAAAAATCTCCGACTTTTTAGAAAAGCCGGGGACTTTGTTTTTTGACTACTTTAAAATTTGACGGATCAAAATTTATCAGCAATTTTTTCAATAATTTTATCTAAACTTCATATTTGGACTAAATTCAATAAGCAAAATCCGCAATTACTTTCTCAAAATAAGCTTTTACTTTCTCAAACCCCAGTTTGTTTTCTCATTTTGGTGTTTTCCGCAAGTAAAAGAAGCTTTTGCTTTCTCAAACCCCAGTTTACTTTCTCATTTTGGTGTTTTCCGCAAGTAAAAGAAGCTTTGACTTACTCAAAAGAAGCTTTGACTTTCTCATTTTGGTATTTTCCGCAAGTAAAATCAGCTTTGACTTACTCAAACCCCAGTTTGCTTTCTGATTTTGGTGTTTTTTGCAAATAAAATGCCATTTCGCTTTTTTAAAATGGTTGATTTATCAGAGGATGTCTGAGAAGTATTAAATATTTGTCGATCCCCCCTAACCCCCCTTAAAAAAGTTACGGTGTACACACAAGTCTTACCGCAGCCATATCTTTATTAATAAATCTCGCACTGCGTTTCTATTCCGCCTCGGAATGAATTCCGAGTCTCATAGCTGAAGTCCACTAAGCGTGGACTAAATGATCAATTCAGTCCACTTGAGTGGACTTTAGCTATCAGCCCTGAACTTCAATTCTGGGCGGGATATCGGTGAGCGTGACAGTTTCACTCTGACAAAAATGTGGGTAGAGGACGACTTGTGTATACACGGTAGCTTAAAAAAGGGGGGATAAGAGTCTTAAAGTCCCCCAATTTATCGGGGAGCCAGTGCGGTCTTGGGGGTTTCCCCCATGAGCAACTGGCGTGGATTTAGGGGGATCTCCAAGGGCTAGGTGTATACAAAAAAACTTTTCATATGATGTCCGGGTAATTAACCATAATAACCGGAACCCCACCCCGCAAAAGCTGCGCTTTAGCTCCCCTAAGAGCTTGCGGGGAGGGGTTGGGGGTGGGGTTCTTTTATTATGGGTGATTTGGCGGACATGATATCAGACATCCTTTCAGAATTAGCGCCTTTGAGAATCTGTTTCTGGATTACTTAAGAATCCCCATCCGCCCATGCGGTGGGGAGTATCAATTGACTAATTAACCCTAATAGACTTAACCAAAATGCTGAATAATTGCCTCAGCAAATTCAGAACATTTTAAAGGTTCAACTGGCGGTTCCAGCAACCGCGCTAAATCGTAGGTGACTTGACTACTCGCGATCGCATCACTTAAACCTTTCTTAACTAAGTCTGCGGCTTCTTGCCAACCCATAAATTCCAGCATCATCACACCAGACAAAATCACTGAACCAGGATTAATCCGATCTAATCCGGCGTGTTTGGGTGCAGTGCCGTGGGTAGCTTCAAATATGGCACTAGAATCACCAATATTTGCCCCTGGCCCCATTCCCAATCCCCCAACAATCGCAGCAGCCGCATCAGACAAGTAATCGCCGTTCAAATTCATCGTCGCCAAAATCGAATACTCATCCGGTCTAGTTTGGATTTGTTGAAAAATACTGTCAGCAATCCGGTCATTCACCAAAACTTTCTCTTTCCATTTGCCATCACCGTGGGTTGCCCAAATTGTGTTAATAACAGTTTCAACTTCCTTGACAATTTGCGCTTTCTTGTCTGGAGTGAGACTATCAAACCCAGGATCAATCTGGCGGGCGTTTTCTTCCAAAGAAATATTCGGATTTTTTTCCTTATTACTCAAAATCCAAGATTCCCGTTCCGTGACAGTACAGGCGCGAAATTCACTAGTTGCTAGTTCATAACCCCAATCGCGGAAAGCCCCTTCGGTGTACTTCATGATGTTGCCCTTATGCACCAAAGTCACTTGTTGCTTGTGTTTGGGCAATAGCAAGGCGTGTTTGATGGCACGTCTGACTAGGCGTTGGGAACCAGTTTTGCTGATGGGTTTGATGCCAATACCAGAATCAAGAGGAATTCGTTTTTTCCCATGTTCTGGGGTGGCGGGGATCAGTTCTTCATTGAGAATTTTAATTAAGCGATCGCCAATTTCGCTACCTTGTCGCCACTCAATGCCTAAATAAATATCTTCCGTATTCTCCCGATAAACAATTACATCCAGCTTTTCGGGATTTTTGTGAGGGGAGGGCGTACCTGCATAGTAACGGCAAGGACGCACGCAGGCATACAAGTCAAAAATTTGTCGTAGTGCCACATTTAAAGAACGAATTCCCCCCCCAACGGGAGTAGTCAAAGGCCCTTTAATAGCTACACCATATTCTTCAATTGCCGTTAGAGTGTCTTGAGGTAAATACTGATAAGTACCGTATAAATCACAAGCTTCGTCCCCAGCGTAAACCTTGAACCAACTAATTTGACGCTGACCCTTGTATGCTTTGGCTACCGCAGCATCTAGCACCTTTTGGGTAGCAGGCCAGATGTCTATACCTGTACCATCGCCACGAATAAAGGGGATAATTGGATTGTCCGGTACGATTGGTTCACCATTTTTGAAGGTGATTTTTGCTCCGGCTGCGGGGGGGGTAATCTTTTCGTACATACTTCACACACTCCTAATCGATACGCTGCTATTCAAAAAACCTTATGTGGCAGGCTTGTATATTTTGCTGTGTTTTTTGTTCACCAAGCCATAAGGCGCAGATTTTCCCCCTACTCCCCTTGTACCTTATTTGGGGATTAAGTGTGGGATTCAGTGAAGCGATCGCAATTTTGTACGATCAAAAATAGTAAACTACTTTTCGCTATCAATGCTTCACCTTAGAGAAGCCCAATAGCTTACCGCTCTTTCACTGATCGCTAAAACGAGAATGGCATGACAGACCCAATGATTTTATCAGGCCCTGCTAATGACATCGACTCCCTCCGACGACCGTTAATCGCTGGGTCTGAAAAAGTCCAACAGCAGATAATCCCACAATTAGCTGAGTTGGGTAATGAGGGATTAGACGTGTTGATGGAATTTTTACTGAAACGACGTGAGAACCCAGCTACTTGGGTTGATGGCAAAGCTTACCAAGTCCTCTACAACTCTGATGCACCTCAAGCCAAAGAATTTCTGCGCTCCTCTTTTCCTGAAGGAATTGTACCTCTAAAATCAGAGTGCGGGATTAACTACAATTCTTTGCAACAGCTACTAGCTGTTCAAGACTTCCAAGCAGCCGATCGCGTCACCATAGAAAAAATGTGTGAACTATCAGGGCCAACGGCTGTACAACGAAAATGGTTGTACTTTACTGAGGTAGAAAATACCTCGGCTGTTGACTTGCAAACCATTAACAACCTTTGGTTAGTCCACTCCGAAGGTAAATTTGGCTTTTCAGTGCAGCGAGAAATCTGGTTAAGTTTGGGTAAAAACTGGGAGAATTTCTGGCCGAAAATTGGCTGGAAAGCAGGTAATAACTGGACGCGATACCCTAACGAGTTTACCTGGGATTTGAGTGCGCCTAGAGGTCACTTACCCCTCTCTAATCAACTCCGGGGGGTACGAGTCTTTGCTTCTTTACTCTCTCACCCTGCTTGGTCGAAGAATCCAGAAAAATGATTTTGAGCCTACGTACAAATAGATTATGATCAATCCCACCAACCGAGAGTTCTACGTCATTATTGAACGGGATGAAGATGGCTACTATGTCGGAGAAGTACCTCAGCTACAAGCCTGTTACAGTCAAGGAGAAACAATTGATGAGTTGATGGCTAACATGAAAGAAGTAATTGAACTTTGTTTAGAAACAACAAGTGATGAAGAAATACCAGAATTTATAAGTATTCAAAAGGTAGTGATTTAATAATTTCATGAAGTTTGAGTGGGACGAAAACAAAGCGGCAATAAATCTTTTAAAACATCAGGTTTCCTTTGAAGAAGCCAAAACTGTTTTCGATGATCCGCTCTATGTTGACTTCTATGATCCAGACCACTCTGATGATGAGGAGCGTTACCTTATTATTGGAGAGTCAAATCGGGGACGCTTACTAATCATGTCGTATACAGAGAGAGGAAATTCGATTCGTCTCATTAGTGCAAGAGAAGTAACACGATCCGAGCGAGAAGCCTATGAAGAAGGGTAAGCCAGAAATGGAAGACGATCTGCGATCAGAGTATGACTTAAAGAGTTTAAGGGTCAGAAAGTTCGGCCCTGAACGAAAAAGCTTTGGGAAGACAACAATTCGTTTAGAAGCGGATGTTGCAGAGGTTTTTCCCAATGCTGATGCCGTCAATGAGGCTCTAAGATTTCTGATTAGAGTTGTGCAGAACGACCAAGTTTCTGCACTTGCAAAGCAGCCTCACAGTTCCTCGGAGGGGGCGGATCAAACCTCCTAGTGCTTAGTTGGAAGTGCCGCAGATCCCAAACTGAAAATATCAAATCAGATAATGGCAAACGTTCGTCTAGAAGATATTAAACGTAGATTCAATAACGTCACCGCTATTGAAGATATTACCTTTGAAATTCCTGATGGCGAGTTTTGGGTTTTAGTCGGGCCGTCGGGTTGTGGTAAGTCTACAATTTTGCGAACGATCGCTGGTTTAGAAACCGCTACATCTGGCAAACTCTATATTGGCGATCGCTTGGTGAATAATATCCCAGCCAGACAACGGGATGTGGCGATGGTGTTCCAAAACTACGCTCTCTATCCTCACATGAGTGTGGCGCAAAACATCGGCTTTGGCTTGCAAATGCGAAAGGTTGACTCGAAAATCATTCAAGAACGGGTGATGAATGTGGCGCGATCGCTTTCTCTGGATCATTTGCTGGATCGCAAGCCGAAACAACTTTCCGGGGGACAGCAACAACGAGTAGCATTAGGGAGAGCGATCGCTCGTGAACCCCAAGTGTTTTTACTTGATGAACCTTTATCTAATTTAGATGCCCAATTGCGCGATGATACAAGGGCAGAATTGAAACAGCTACATCAAGAATTAGGCATTACAACAATTTACGTCACCCACGATCAAGTTGAAGCGATGACTTTGGCTGATAAAATTGTCGTGCTAAATCACGGACGGATTCAACAAATTGGCGATCCCCAAACTATTTATGCAAGTCCTGCTAATCAGATGGTGGCAACTTTTTTAGGCAGTCCGCCAATGAATATTTTGCCTGCAATCTATGAAAATAACGGTTTTGATGTAAGTGGACAGTTATTAGCAATTCCAGCAGTTGTGAAAGAAAAATTGCAGTTGCGTCAAGGACATAGTTATGAATTGGGGATTCGTCCAGAGCATATTTTTATTAACGTAGACGCTTCGGCTTGCCGCAGGCTACCGCCAACCCGCCAAGAAGTAAATGAGAGTCAGCTGATTGTGGAAGTTAAGGTGGTGGAACCTTTGGGAAGGGAAACTTTGATTCGTGCTGGTTTACCTGGTTCGCCGGTGGTGTTGAATATTCAGGTGGGCGGGGATGTGCGTCCGCGTCCAGGCGATCGCCTTTCTCTACAACTTGATTTAAATCAATTGTTTGTATTTGATCCCAAAACAGGGGACAGAATTTTATAAAGAGTTTCTTCAACTGCCAGAAATAATTGCAAATTCCCAATTTTTTGTAGCCAGAATCTAAGAAAATAAAAACTGCAATAGAGACTTAATGGATTCCCTGCAAAAACTTATATGACTATTAATCGACGCCATTTCTTGTTTTTACTCACAGCAGGTGCGGGTGCTTTTGCATTAGATGCTTGTGCATTAGCAGAGAAATCTCCTGACGGAAACGCTGCAACACCAAATACAACAGCAAATACAACAGCAAATACAACAGGGGCTATTCAACTGCCGCCTTTACCTTACGCCTACGAAGCACTGGAACCACACATCGATGCCAAAACGATGCAATTTCACCACGATAAGCACCATGCAACTTATGTAAAAAACCTGAATGCAGCGTTAGCTAAACATCCAGAACTCAAAGGTAAAAGCGTTGAAGAACTGTTGCAGAAACTTGACAATGTACCACAAGATATTCGCAATACAGTACGCAATAATGGCGGTGGTCATGTGAACCACTCAATGTTCTGGCAAATTATGAAGCCGAAGGGTGGGGGAGAACCAACAGGAAATATAGCCTCCGCGATTAATCAAAATTTTGCCTCTTTTGCAGCTTTCAAAAAACAGTTTAACGAAGCTGGTGCTGGTCGTTTTGGTAGTGGTTGGGTTTGGCTAGTGCGTAACAAAGGTGGCAAGTTGGAAGTGACAACTACAGCTAACCAAGATAGTCCCTTAAGTGCAGGTAAATATCCTATCTTGGGTAATGACGTATGGGAACATGCATATTATCTCAATTACCAGAATCGCCGCGCCGATTATTTAGATGCTTGGTGGAACGTGGTTAATTGGGATGAGATTAACAAGCGGTTTGCAGCAGCAACTAAATTTGCCTGAAACCAGACAATATTTTAGAGTTATAGGCGCTTAAAAACTGGCAACAGAAACAATATTCTGCTGCCAGTTTTTCAGATGTGATAAGCTAATCGTCATTCATTTTTTCAAAATGATTTACTTGTATAGGACTATGATTTGATTTCTGAAAAAGCTCGCCCTCAACTCGAAAAGCCTGATTCCATATTCCCGTTCGGCTACGCTCACGGCAAGCCTACTCTTTGCCTATCGCGCTTGCGCTGCGCTTCGCGCACCACGTAGATAATTTAAAAAATAAAATATGATTCCTATAGTAAGCAAAACCACTGCGTTGCATAGAGTTGTCTAAGAGGAAGTCTCTGCTCAGAACTCCTCCCATTGTAGGAAGTGGCGTTACACCTATCGTGCTAAATTACTTATGACACAATACGCTTGGGTTAAGGCTAAAACTCTTTGTCAAAGTCAATTTTTTTTAGGAACCACAGAGACGCTGAGGGCACTGAGAGAAGAAATAAATGCTTAACTGAACTGTATTGACTTATGACAAGTAAAAGCTATATAAGATTAAAATTTAAGATTTTATCATGACAACGCATAAAGCTTAAAATCATTTATTCAAATGTCCAATTTCAATAAAAACACTCTTGAGTCATTTTGATTATAAGGAGGATATTCTCATGAAGATTGGTTCCAAATTATTCATGCTTGCTTTAACTGTTCCATTATTTCTTGGAATTTTAAATTTTAAAGTACAAGCTCAAGTTACTACTATAAAATTGGGTGTAGCTGGTGATATTCCCGTTCCCGGCAATTATGATAAGGATGGTAGAGCTGATTTTGCAGTATGGCGACCAAGTAATGGTACTTGGTATGTAATTAACAGTTCTACAGGTCAAGCAGTTACTAGAGAATGGGGTGTAGATGGCGATATTCCCGTTCTCGGCGATTATGATGGTGATAGGATAACTGATTTTGCAGTATGGCGACCAAGTAATGGTACTTGGTATGTAATTAACAGTTCTACAGGTCTAACAGTTACTAGAAAATTGGGCGTAAATGGCGATATTCCTGTTCCGGGCAGTTATGATAATGATGGGAAAACTGATTTTGCAGTATGGCGACCAAGTAATGGTACTTGGTATGTAATTAACAGTTCTACAGGTCTAACAGTTACTAGAAAATGGGGTGTAAATGGCGATATTCCCGTTCTCGCCGATTATGATTATGATAGTAGAACTGATTTTGCACTATGGCGACCCAGTAATGGTACTTGGTATGTAATTAATAGTTATACGCGTCAAGTAGTTATTAGAAAATTGGGCGTAAATGGTGATGTTCCTGCCCCTGGTAAATATGATGAGGATACTAGAGCTGATTTTGCAGTATGGCGACCAAGTAATGGTACTTGGTATGTAATTAACAGTTCTACAGGTCAAGTAGTTACTAGAAAACTGGGCGTAAATGGTGATATTCCTGTCCCTGCCATTTATAATTTCTCTATTAAAAGTGACTTCGCAGTATGGCGACCGAGTAATGGCACTTGGTATATTCTGAGGAATTAGGGCTAATATTTTGTCTAGTTACAGCAGAAATCATATATTTGAACCACATCTTTCGTAAGGGCACAGCATTGCTCATTGGTGTCAACTTAAGTCAGAGAGCTTCATTCCACAGTCATTTTACCCCACACGCTATCCGGCTCCACGCAGGTGAACCCCAAGACCGCACTGGCTCCCCTTAATCCCCTCCCCGTGAACGGGGAGGGGAGATTTTGTCGTTAGACAAAAGCGGGGTGGGGTTCCGACGGCTTAATTAGTGGCTTAATTAGTAATTGAGTGGACTTGATATAACGTCATTGCAAGGGTTTTACGTTAAGTTGACACCTATGAGCAAAGCTTAGCCCTTATCGCGTGGTCTATTTACCTGAAAGTAGCTGTAATTTCCTCGAAACACCCCTCAAAGCGGTTTTTGGGTAGGTACACCAATAGCACGGGGAAACTGAATTGGTGTAGTGGCTACCTTACGCAAATAGACACAGTGCCGGATGCTGTGACTCAGGGGTGTTGTAAATTGTTCGATTGATTCAATCACGCCACCTAACTGCTTCACAGCATTCTGCAAAGCAGTTGTTTCATCCTCTGTCCAATTACCGCGATAAATTATGGCTAAACCTCCCTGTTTGAGCAGTGGTAAGGTATATTCTGCACAAACAGAGGCTGCCCCTACAGCACGAATCAACGCAATATCGTAAGCTAGTCGATGCTGCGGGTGATGGCCGATTTCTTCAACCCTACCAATAAGAGTTTTGGCATTGGTAAGGGCAAGTTCAGTTAATATATTGTCGATAAAAGTAATTTTTTTCCGAGTGGAATCCAGAAGAGTAATTGTGCAATTAGGTACAGTAATTGTCACTGGAATACCTGGAAAACCCGCACCTGTACCAATATCGATGAGAGCAGGGGAAGCAGGGGAAGCAGGGGAGAAATTTGCTGAGAAAAGAGGTGCAATTCCTCGCAGAGAATCCCAGAGATGTTTTTCCCAAAACTCTTGGGGATCAGTGATCCGAGTTAAATTGAGTTGGCGATTACCTTCTAGGATTAACTCATAAAGCCTTTGGAATTGCGCTTGCTGTTGGACAGTTGGTTGCCAATTGAGAGTTTGCTGCCAGATTTCTGCCATTTCAGGCAATAGGTTTGTCATTAGTCATTAGTCATTAGTCATTGGTCATTGATCATTGGTCAAAAATCAATACTTCTTGTTCCCCTGCCTCCCCTGCCTCCCCTGCTCCCCTTGTCTCCTTGTCCCCTTGCTCTTTTCTTACACCGATGGTAGAGGTTCTTTGACTTTGGATTCTAGTGTTTTTGGGTCTACTGATTCTAATTCACCGTGGTTGAGTGTCCAGCAACGGTCTGCGATCGCTAACAGATCCCCAGCATCGTGTGTCACTACCAACAGCGTCCAATCTTGTTTCAGTTTCGCTAATAAATTTACCAGTTGCCGACGCATTGACCAATCTAACCCAGCTGTGGGTTCATCCAATAACAGTAAATTTGGTTGGCGAATCAATTGCACAGCCAAAGCTAAACGTCGTTGCTGACCACCACTCAAAGCATGGGGGGCGGCAAAGAGCGATAAATGCTCTAATCCCACCTCAGTAAGGGCCTGTTTAACTCGTTCTGACCCTAACTCAGGATGTCCTAAACGCAATTCTTCTAAAATTGAACCACCGCAAAAGTGCCGTTCTGGAAACTGAAATACCAACCCAGCTAATTGTTGCAGCTGTTCGGCTATAAGTTCTTGTTTCCGCCAGAAGAGTGCGCCGCTAGTGGGTTCGGCTAGTCCCGACAAAATTTCTAGTAAGGTACTTTTACCCGAACCACTCGCGCCAATAATCAGACCTAGCTGCTGGGGTGCTAATTCCAAGTTGATCGATTTGAGAATCGCTGTTGGGCACGCTGTGGGGTGATAATTTAGATTTCGGAGATAGAGCATTTGTTAAGATTACCAAAAAGTCAGCAAATTACTGATTAGCTACACTGAGAGCATCTGGAAAATTCAAAGAAAGGATTAACATCTTAATCTAGCAGCAAGAATCATCCACTTTTTCTCCATTGTGGCAGACTCACCATTAAAACTTTGGCTGTAACCAGCCAGCCTGGGAACATGGAAAAATTACCAAAGTCAACCTTTATATAAGAAAATTTTGGTTGAAGCAGAGGCAAGTTAACACTTCGACTCCTTTCGACTGCGCTCAAGGCAAGTCGCTCAGTGTAAAAATTAACCATTTTTGCATTCTAAGTAACACATACAACTATTTCAACCGCAAATATTCTGAGGGTTAAAATGACTAAAAGGTTTTCTTCGCCTCGATTAGTAGTGTCTGCTAGACTCACTAACCTTGCTCAGACTGCTTTTGGCGCTGCGTTCGCCTTTGGCGTTGCCCCTTGGGCAATCGCACTTAATTTGTGGGTAAATCCCTCCTTGGCTGGCGATCCGTTTCGCAATCGTGAACCTCATCAAATTGGCGACCAAACAGAAGCCGCTTTTAAAGCGATTTTCCAACAGGGCAACTATCCAGCAGCAGAGCGTTATCTGGAACAAGCACTATCCAAAGAGCCAAATGAACCTCTAGCTTATGCTATGAAGGCATCTTTAGCATACGGAAATAAAGATTGGGCTAAATTAGACACCTACAGTCAGAAAACTCTAGAAGCCGGACGAAAACTGATTTCTAGTGATCCATTGCGTGGTAATTTATACACTGCTGTTGGTCATTTTTTAGAGGGTGCAGTAGTTCTCAGCCGTGAGGGTACAGTCAACGGTGTACCACAAGCTTTTAGTCGGTTGCGGCAAGTTTATGAATATTTAGACAAAGCCGAAGCAATTTCTGCCAACGACCCAGAACTGAATTTAATCAAGGGTTATATGGATTTATTGTTGGCGGTTAATTTGCCTTTTGCTAGCCCAGATCAGGCTATTGGACGCTTAGAAAAAAATGCTGCTCCTGGGTATCTCGTGGATCGGGGTATTGCTCTTGCTTACCGCGATTTAAAACGGTATCCACAAGCACTAGAGTATGTCAACAGGGCGATCAAAACCACATCCGATAACCCAGAAATGTATTATCTAAAAGCCCAAATCCTGAAAGAACTGGGGCAAAAAGAAAAAAGCCAGCAGATGATCAAGGAAGCGATCGCTAATTTTGACAAAGCATTAACTAAAAAATCCCAACTCCCAGGCGATTTAGTCAAACAAATTGAGAGTGAACGCAGCAGTGCTGTTACCCTGAACAATCCTAGATAATTGGGCATAGGGCAGGCGCGAAATAATAACTCCTAACTCCTAACCCAACGGCTTGCTGTGGGCATCGCTCCTAACTCCTAACTCCTAACTCCTAACTCCTAACTCCTAACTCCCCACTCCCTACTTTGATATGCTTATTTGCAGAACAGTAATTGAGATACTAGACCAAAATGGAGATTCAGTTCCGCGAAATTAATCCTTTTGATATATGGATTTGGCTGAAATTCAGCACAAATCCTTCTGCGCGTGAAAAGCAGTATGTAGAAGAAGTTTTCAATTCCTGGTTTTATCTGGGTAAATTGGGTGCATTTAATGCAGAGAATCTTCAGGTGCAGGACACTGGACTTGATATCAGCTACATGAATTATGATGAGCAAGGGTATGACAAAAGCTTGCTAGCACTGATGCACAACATTGGTGAGTTTGAATATGAGGGTCAGTGGGGGCGTTGTTGGTTTGACTTAGGAACCAGTGATGCGATCGCATTGGATATTTTAATCAACGCCCTCAGCCAGCTAAGTCAGGAATATGTCACCATTGAAGAATTGTACATCGGTGGCGAAAACCCAGATTGGCCTATTGAGGGTAGCGAAAGTCGTCCTCAGTCTATTTACGATAATTAGTTACCAAAATGAATAAAGCAGGCGAAATTCGGGTAATAGCCTTGGGGCTAATTCGGGATGGCGAACGCATATTTCTTTCTGAAGGCTACGACCCCGTTAAGCAAGAAACATTTTATCGTGCTTTAGGCGGTGGTGTTGAATTTGGCGAAACCAGCCGCGCCGCCTTAGAACGCGAGTTTCAAGAGGAAATTCAGGCAGATTTAACGAATATTAAATATCTAGGTTGTATAGAAAACCTGTTTACATTTAGTGGTAGGCAAGGTCATGAAATTATTCAGCTTTATCAATGTGACTTTGTTGATTCTAAATTTTATCAACTGGAAAGTTTAGTTTTTTCAGAATCACAAACTCATAAACATAGAGCCTTATGGATAGATATTTCTCGCTTGAAATCTGGGGCATTAAGATTAGTACCTGAAGTATTTTTTGAATATTTATAAAATCTCTGGCAATTTACTAAGATTGCTTTGCTCTTAATTATGTTACCGCACTCAGCAAAGACACAATATACTGGTTGAGACTAACGCCTTCCCGTTCAGAAGTCTCAGCTAAACGTTGATGTAAAGATTTTGGCATCCGTAGTAGTAGTTTACCGCTATAGCTATTATTACTACTTGGTAAGGGAATATTATCGTCGGCTTCATAAGCTGTCTCAATCCACAATTCCCGCACCTCATTGAGATTTGCCATTGTCTCTTCAAGAGTTTCGCCTTGGGTAAGACATCCAGGTAAATCTTTAATTTGGGCTACATATCCCCCCTCTGGGTCAGGGTAAAGTGTTACAGGGTACTGAAGATTTAAATAATATTCTAAGGACGGCTTTTCAATCTGCTGGTTCTTCTGGTTCAGTGTCTTCATCAATCCACTCTTCTAAATTTAATAGTTCAACTATTTGCTGTACGCGATCGCACTGTGTCGCTACAACTGAGAGAGTAACTTGTTATACTCTGCGTGTGAACCAAGCCAAAACCAAATAACGGTATCTCCATCTAACTGTCCAACCGCTCGATAATTTTTGCTAATCCGTGCTGAATAAATTGGTAGTTCTGGATGTACTTTTTTGAAGCGCAAGCTTGGATGGCTCGGATCTTGTTTGAAAAGGCGGTATGCTTCACAGGTTTGCTCTTGAACTTGCTCAGGTAGATCAGCAAACCCTTGACGAAACTGAGCGGTTATACGTGACTTCACAATGTATCTGGATCTAACTCTTGAGTTTTTCCTGTACGGTATTCAGCCATTGCCTCGGTTGCAAGTTTGGCAAGCATATCTGGAGAACGGGCAAAAGCTTCATCCCAACGGCGTTCATCTTCTAGTTCTTCCAAAATTATCGCCGCGATCGCATCTTGTTCATTGGCAGGTAAATTTTTTAGTTTAGCGATCGCTTGTTCAAGTAGCTCAGTCATAGCTGTTAATCGTTACGAAAGTCATACTATAAATTATCTCTGCTTGCACTCTGTTGGGTGCGATCGCTTGGGGTGGGAGCAAAGCGCGATCGCTCTCAATAGCAGAACTAGTAGAGTTTGAGACAGTTCTACAATAAAAGCAAAGACGTTGAGGTTGAACTAACCTAATAGGTGTACCTGAAACAAACCCAAAGATACCAATGCTTTCACCAAGCCTCTACGAGACTGATTTTTACGCTTGGACACAGGAACAAGTAACTTTACTTCGCAATGAGCAGTGGAGTCAGATTGATCTGCAAAATCTGATTGAGGAGATTCAATGTTTGGGTAAACAGCAACGTCAAGAACTGCGAAACCGTCTGAGTGTGTTGATTAGACATTTACTAAAATGGCAGTACCAGTCAGGGCGTCGTAGCCGTAGCTGGTTAGCAACACTTCGGATTCAACGCTTAGATATTGCTGAACTGCTCGAAGACAATCCTAGCTTAAAGCCCTACCTTGAAGAAGCACTTCGCAAAGCCTACCTTAAAGGTGTCGAATTGGCTGTTGGAGAAACAGATTTGCCCAAGCGGACTTTTCCGGTAGAGTGCCCTTACAGTTTGTCAGAGATTGTGGACTATGATTTCTACCCCGGTGAACCAAGCAAGTTACTAGATGAATCAGAGCAGTAATTTGAAATTAAAGTAAATCTTCTTCAGATAGCTGGGCTATTTTCATCAAAGCTTTCAAGGTTCCAATTTTCAAATCTTGATTGCGGTGAACAGGAATTGATAGGATTTTTTGTACTTCAGGGTTTTCATAAATATGATGACTGCCAGTAATTCTTTGCAAAACCCAACCTTTTTGCTCCAAAATCTTACAAAGTTGCTTGCCAGAAATCGATTTCATATAGCAATTTCGACAACTTGATCTGTTGACTCAATTGCATTACGACTGTTAGCAACTTCAAGCCAACCTTCAATAGCGTCCTTTAAATTAGCCATCATCTCTTCTATAGTGTCTCCTTCGGTAATACAACCAGGAAGCGCGGGAACCTCTGCCCAATAGCCGCCTTCTTCTGCTGGATGAATGATTGCTCTGATTTTCATAAAAATACGTGGTATGCGGGAAACGAGCGTGGCTTTAGCCCTGAGAGGGAAGCGACTCAAGCGACTTTAGTCGCGGTGAATCTTTTTAATTTGAGTAACTGTAACCATCTTTTTTATGGATATGGGTACAGTTTTTAAAGCTAATTCCTTGAACTAATCCATTCTTAGTTGATATGTTAAAACTTCCAGTAGCACGAGTTGCTATTCTTCCAAGATATTTGCCAACTTTTTTACCAGTTTTAACGACTGCTTTAACAATGTCTCCAGTTTGATAACCAAAATGAAACTTAGTTCTAGAACAGTGGCGACTTGGGAAACCATATTTATCTGTTCTGCACGATTGTCTAGTGCCGTGACCATTAGCAGTAATTAACAGTGGTTTAATGCCTTTGATGTTGAGAATTGGTGTTGATTGACCAACGCAAGCCGCATCAATCCAGTGTGTTTTTTCTAGTTTTTGTTGACTGCGATTAAACTTCGTTAATCCTCCTGAACCTGTTTCTACTGTTAATCCTGTAACTTTTAAAGTATTTAACAATGCAAATCGAGTTGTGTTTACAGAGGCTGCATCTGCCAATGGTCGTTTTGCTTGCTTCAAGATTTTCTCTAACCTTGTTGTATCTTTTGTGAGAAATTCCTTAATATCTTTAGTTCCTTTCTTGATGTTACATTTTTCACAACTTAAAGTAAGGTTTGTAATTGAATTTGAACCTCCTTTTGCTCTTGGATGAATATGCTCAATTTGAAAGGGAACATCCTTTACTCCACAGTATGCACATTGTCTACCCCACTTTTCTAATAGATATTCTCGTGTTTCGTAACCTGCTAAAGTCCCTTGTTGATATTCTTTGCCTTGAATATCAGGATTAGCCATTAGTTGCATATCAAAGCGTACAAGCTCTTGACTAATAGCTCCAATTGGTGCAAATTTACGCAACTTCTCAACCCAAGTTTTTATATTATCAATACGACTTTGCAAGCTTGGGGCTAACCATCCATCTGGACGGGTTCTATTCAAAAATCTTGGTTGTCTGTAACGAGTAATTCTTGCCCGTCTACTACGTCTTAACTGCCTCCTATTCGTTAAAGCTTCTCTAATGGCAAAGCCTCTATGTTTTAATTCAGCCGCAAATACAACATCTCCAGTTGAATCGTTAACTAATGTAATTCCTGTGTATTTTGCTCCTGGGTCAATCTTTATTCTCAAAAGTGAGATAGGAGACTCAGAGCGCGATTCTTTGAGGATAATTGTGAATGGCAAATGTCTAAATATTGCCGCTTTTTTGTTTTGTAATAATTGTCTAGCAAGTGAAGGATGGATTGGGTCTAATGGTCTGTTTTCGGTATCTAAAACAAATATTTTGGACATAAAGTCCCTCCTTTCGGGTAATGTTAGCTTCGTCAATGTTTTAAGAGCTTTTTAGACTTGCAACACTGTTTCAGTGACTTTAAAACTGTTTAATTGCAAGTGACAGGGCGAGGAACTAGCTACGCATTCCAGGGTGTCGTGACTCAAAAAACGTAGTCAGTTAAGACTTAGACTGGTCAGTACAGCTTGTTTTGATTTCTCTTACAAGCTCAGTGGCTTTAGCCCTGAGTTACTGACAAACTTGTTGAGCTAGTTTGTGAGAATATGCTAACAAGCATAGCTGCCTCTGGAATCGCACCCTGCATTCTCCTAAAAGCATCAATCAAATTCTGTAATTGTTGAGCTGCATTAAAAACTCCCAACCCGCGCACCGTAACTTTTCCAGGATAATACACAAAGCGCGTCTTGAGATTGTGGACTATGACTTCTACCCTGGTGAACCAAGCAAGTTAGTAGATGAATCAGAGCAGGAAATTGATGCTGAACACTGACAGATAAACTGTATCGTCCTTACCTACTCTCTGAAAGAGCTTTTTGTAAACTTTCATTTCTGCGATTGAGTTAGGTATCTAATGGCTGGCATAAGTAAGTCGGCATGATAAAACCCATGTATATTTAGTTTTGTAAAAACTGTGGAATGACCAATTTTTAATCTGTTTACTGATTTTATATTTTGTCACATAGGTTAATTTTTTAAAGCCGACTTACTTAGCAGTAGATACACGAGTTTGTCTAATTTAGATTTTATGCAAAATTAGATGTGGAACAGCTTACTGGCAACGATATCTTTACAGGTGGTGCGGGTGGCGTTGGCGTAGCCCACCGTACCCCTACGGGGAAGCAAGCTACGCGTAGCGTCTCGCAGAGAAGGTATCGCTTTGTTTTCAATACATACACAATCAAAATTTTGAAAAGTGATAAATAGTTGACTAGCCTCTTAATATACTGTAAGTTGATGTCTTGTAAGTTAATCTGTGAAGTAAACAAGAAATCAACAAGCAAGATTCTCGATATTACTAGAGTTTCGATGAGATTTTCTTGCAATTCCAGCATTAACGATAAATGAAATATTTAAATTCGGAGAGTTGCGTTGACTACAGCATCTAAGCTTGCGTTAAAGACTTGTTTGCTCCCTCTCACACTCAGTGCTGCCCTCTTGCCAGCTATCATAGGCAAAGCCCAAAACCCTCCTCCACCGGAGGCTGCAAGTGGTCGAGTTGAGCGTGAAGCTGTTCGCACAAATAAGTATGTGGTAGTAGCTGCAAATCCACTAGCATCAGCAGCCGGACGTGATGTTCTACGTCGTGGAGGTAGTGCGATCGATGCTGCTATTGCAGTCCAAATGGTACTGACGTTGGTAGAGCCGCAATCTTCAGGTATTGGTGGTGGTGCTTTCCTTGTTTACTACGATGCCAAAACGAAGAAGTTGGTCACTTATGATGGTCGAGAAACTGCACCGGCTGCGGCGAAACCAGATCGCTTTCTCGATGCCAATGGCAAACCATTACAGTTTTATGATGCTGTTGTCGGAGGTAAATCTGTAGGTGTGCCTGGGGTGTTACGAATGCTAGAGTTGGCACACAAAAAATATGGCAAGTTACCTTGGTCTCAACTGTTTCAAGGAGCTATCCAACTGTCTGAACAAGGTTTTCCACTTTCACCACGTTTGTACACTCTGCTAAGTAAGGATCAATATCTATCTCGCAACGAGCCAGCTAAGAGCTATTTCTATCAACCCGATGGTACACCCAAGCCAGTTGGTACAAGATTGGTCAATCAGTCTTTGGCAGAGGTATTGCGTCAGATTGCCAAAGGAGGCGCTGATGCCTTTTATCAAGGAAATATTGCTAAAGACATAGTAGCTACGGTGAGCCAAGCAGCTGTACCAGGTGACTTAACCACCACTGATCTAGTGCAATATCAAGCTAAACTGCGAGAGCCAGTTTGTGGCACTTATCGAATTTACAAAGTTTGCGGCATGGGGCCTCCAAGTTCTGGTGGTTTAACCGTACTGCAAATTCTAGGTATTCTTCAAAAATTTAATCTGGCAGCTTTAAAGCCAGCTTCTTTAGAAGCAGTCCATTTATTTTCTGAAGCTGGACGTTTAGCCTATGCTGACAGAAATTTATATATAGCTGACACAGATTTTGTTTCAGTACCAGTCAAAGAATTAATTAACCCTAACTACCTGAAGTTACGGGCAGCAATAATCAATCCTGAACGTTCAATCGGTCAAGCCCAAGCAGGCAATCCATTGTTACAGCAAGTAAATCCCTTGGGTAAAGATCAATCTAGGGATTTCCCATCTACTAGTCATGTTTCAATTGTCGATGCGGCAGGTAACGCTATTTCAATGACTACTAGCATTGAAGATGCCTTTGGCTCAAGATTAATGGTACGAGGCTTCTTACTTAACAACCAACTGACAGATTTCTCTTTTTCGCCGACATCAGAAGGAAAGCCCGTTGCTAATCGCATAGAAGCCAAGAAACGTCCTAGAAGCTCAATGGCTCCCATGATGGTCTTTGATCGCAATGGCAAGCTAGTAATGGTAATTGGTTCAGCTGGTGGGCCGCAAATCATTAATTATGTCGCTAAGGCAATAGTAGCCCATCTGGACTGGGGATTGGACATTCAGCAAGCGCTATCTTTGCCAAATTTTGGTAGTCGTAATGGGCCAACTGAACTAGAAGAAAATACAGATGTTGCCAACCTCAAATCTGCTTTAGAAGCTAGGGGTCATACAATCAGCGTTATACAATTAACCAGTGGTTCCACCGGAATTGTACTGACTAATCAGGGGCTAGTTAGTGGTGCTGACCCACGTCGTGAAGGAGCGCCTTTGGGTGAGTAACAGCTAGTGTTGAGCAAGTATTTTCTCTTTTTCAATATCAAAAATTCTTCAACAATTCTCTGGTATAAAACTATGAGATGGTTCCCAAAGATAGCATTTACAACTACTCTCAGTATTTTCAGCTTGCTAGGAAGCTCAGTTAACCAAGTACAAGCTGCATCTCTGGACTACGCCTTTACACAATCAGGCTGGGAAGGAGGAGGTATCTTGTCTGGTTCATTTTCTGGTGTAGATGAAAATAATGATGGGTTAATTTACACAAGTGAGTTAAATACGTTTGATTTGATATTTTCTGGCAACTCCAAAGTTCCGCAAGAGAAATGGTTGGGTGTATCTAGTTTAAGTTCTTTTGGATTTAACTCTAGTAATTCTAAATTAGCTTTCTCAACTTATGAAAATTTAGATGAGTATACTGCTAATATTGTTGGTTTGCCTTATCTTAATTATATTGGCAAGCCTTTCCTTACCAATTATATTACCTCTTCTGAAATTCAACCGCTTGTAGTTGCAAAATCTATTCCCGAACCTACCTTTGGATTTGCTAGTTTAGCGGTCTTGAGTTTTGGTCTATTACTTAAATTGGGCAACTCCCGATGATGGTCAACATCTGCTACTGTGCGATACAGGAATCATATTTGATTGTGTGAAAAAATCTAAGTATTATTGTAGGGTGTGTTAGCAGAGCGTAACGCACCACAAGCTTGGAATGGTGCGTTATGCTATCGCTAACACAACGCCAGTTCGCTCAAGTCGGGAAACCCGCCCACGCGACTGGCTCGCCTACGTGGATTTCAAAAATCAAATACTAGTCCTATATATCGTTAGGACTTAGGCAAAAATTGCCAAAAAGCTTAATTTATCGAACCGCTATTTCTGCGAGACACTACGTGAACGCGAAGGATCTGGCAGAAATAGCGATCGCTCCAACCCAAATCTTAGACCCCGGTTGTACAAGTGTTGGGTAGCTGTTAACGTATGTAGGGCTGTGCCATAACAAGATCGGGAACAACACGGTAATGTTTTACATTGAATGTACAAAATGTTGCACCTTGCCCAACAGCACAAGCAGCTATCAGCGCATCTAACAACCCTAAACTGTGAGATAAATGGTAGGTCGTAAAGTCAGACAAGGCGCGAGTCAAGTCAGCCTCAGTAGCCCAGACTACAGGTAGCGGCGCAACCAGTTTTAAAGCATTACTTAATTGTTGCTTGTTTTGAGAATCCTGAATCAGTTCCATGACTACAAAGCCGGGCACACTGGGCAACTCTGATAAACTGGCAAACCAAGTTATTGCAGGAGCATGACCTCGTTGAATATCAATCAAAACGTCGGTATCTAGCAAATACATCAACTTTACCTATTCTCGCTCACGCGTTTGGGTCTGATGGCGTAACTTGCGAGCGTATGCTTGACTATCTGTAATATCAGGTCGTGAGTTGATCACACCTTCGCTCTGCCAATAAGCAACGAGTTCGGCTCCTGTCTTAGGAGGATTTGCTAAAACCTGTCTCACAGAAAGAATCCGAAGAATGTATTCAGAAAGAGGAAGATTTAACCGAGAAGCTTCAGTAAAAAGCTGGTTTTCTAGCTCTGGTGGCAAATCAAGATTAATACTCACTCTGCTTATCCCCTGTAGGTTTGGTTCTTAATTGATAAAAACTTGAGCAAAACTTATCAAGCAATTGATGACTAATCTTTTTCTAGCATTTAAACAACAGCCGCCTCTGGAATCGCACCTTGCATTCTCCCGAAAGCATCAATCAAATTCTGCAATTGTTGATCTGCTTTAAAAACTCCTAACCCGCGCACTGTCACTTTCCCTGGAGAATAGACAAAGCGCGTCTTGAGATTTTCTGGTAAATTCGCCGCCAATAAATTCCAAGCGGGTTCTTCCATTGGTGTTTCTAAAACGACGTGCTGCTTGTTTTCTGGTTTAATGCGGCTAAATCCAAGTTTTTTCGCTAGCTGTTTGAGTTCCATGACTCGCAAAAGTTGATTTGCAGAGACTGGTAAAGTACCATAGCGATCGCTCCACTCACCAGCTATCTGCTTTAATTCTGATTTAGATTTAGCTGTCGCCACTGCCCGGTATGCACTCATCTTTTGATCCAAATCAGTAATGTAATCTGCTGGGATAAATGCTGTCAGGTTGAGGTCAATCTGGGTATCCTCCACTTGCGGAATTTCTTGTCCTCGGATTTCCCGAATTGCTTCTTCTAGCATTTCCATGTATAAATCAAAACCGATGGCATCCATTTGACCGGATTGTTCTGCACCTAGCAAGTTACCCACGCCTCTAATTTCCATATCGCGCATTGCCAGTTGATATCCAGAACCCAACTGAGTAAATTCCTGAATTGCTCGTAATCGTTGCCGTGCCGCGTCAGATAACGTCCGCTGCTTCGGATAAAATAACCAAGCATGAGCTTGGATACCTGCACGTCCCACACGACCGCGTAATTGATACAGTTGTGCCAATCCAAAGCGATGAGCATCTTCAATTAAAATCGTGTTGACTCGTGGAATATCTAAGCCAGATTCAATAATTGTCGTACAAACGAGGATATCTGCGTCGCCATTGCTGAAGGTGAGCATGGTTGATTCTAACTCGCTTTCATCCATTTGACCGTGAGCGATCGCAAACCTAGCTCCCGGTAAAACTTCTCGTAAATTGGCTGTTGTCTCTTCAATTCCGTCTACTCGTGGAACTACGTAAAATACCTGTCCGCCTCTATCTAATTCTTGCCGAATTGCAGTACGGATACTTTCGGAATTTATTGGTGATAGATGGGTTTTAATCGGTCGTCTAGTTGGGGGTGGTGTGGTAATCAAACTCATTTCCCGAATTCCCGACAAGGACATATACAAAGTCCGGGGAATAGGAGTGGCGGAGAGGGTAAGCACGTCCACTTGAGTTTTCAAGCTTTTAATTTTCTCCTTCTGATTCACCCCAAATCGCTGTTCTTCATCCACCACCAACAGTCCTAAATCCCGGAATGTCACGCCTTTACCTAAAAGTTGGTGCGTACCAACTACTACATCTAATTCACCCGTTGCCAATCGCTTTTGAATATCACGGCGTTCTTCAGCAGACCGAAAGCGGTTGAGTAAGCCGACATTTACCGGGTAGGGTGCAAAACGTTCTTTGAGTGTATGGTAATGCTGCTGTGTTAAAATAGTCGTTGGCGCAAGGAGTGCCACTTGTTTACCGGCGGTGACTGCTTTAAAAACAGCACGAATCGCCACTTCCGTCTTACCAAAACCGACATCGCCACAAACTAAGCGATCCATTGGGCGATCGCTTTCCATGTCGCGTTTTACATCTTGTACAGCTTTGAGTTGATCCGTTGTAGGTTGGTAGGGGAAAGAATCTTCCAGTTCTTCCTGCCAAGGCATATCACCTGGAAAGCTAAAACCTTGTTGTTGCGATCGCGCTGCATACAGTTTCAACAAGTCCACCGCCAATTTTTTGATCGCTTTGCGGACTTTATTCTTGGTATTTTCCCAAGCTTTACCGGTCATCCTGTTGAGTTCCGGTGCTTTATCACCTGCGGCGCGGAACCGGGATAAAGCACCTACTTGATCGGCTGCGACTCTGAGTAACCCATCAGCATACTGCACTACCAAATAATCACGGGTTTCATTATTAATCGTCAAACTTTCCAGCTTGACAAATTTGCCAACACCATGATTTCTATGAACCACATAATCGCCTGGACGCAGCTTATTGGGATCAACTTGCTTAGAAGTAGCTTTGTGACGCTTGCGGATATAGCCGGGAGTCGCCAAAGAATGCTGCCCAAAAAATTCCCGATCTGTAACGATTACCACTCGATATGTCGGCAGAATAAAACCTTCTAGTTCCGCCAGACCAGAATATTTTAGGGCTATGGGAGTATGGTTGATTTGGAGCTTATCTATCGCTTGGTAGTCGCGGGGATTGGGGATAAACTGAGCCGGACAATCATGTTCTTGCAATAGAGAGACAGAACGCGAAGGTTGAGCAGAAAGCAGCCAGATCGAGAAATTGCGATCGCGTTCTTGGCGGATGGTTTCAGCTAGTTTAGCAAACTGGTGCGGCGTGACTGGAACAGGTCGGCTGGCAAGATTAATCCCATCATTTTCTTCTGACAGTTCCGATAAATATAAGGTTTTAAATTTGGCAACGTCAGCCAAACACTCATCAAACGACCGATGAATTTTCGGGAGGTTTAATTCTTCCCCAGTCCCCAGCCTCCATTGTTCCTGGGCATTTTCCACCCAGCGATCGCTATGAGCATGACACTGTTCTGGCTCATCAATGGCAATCAGGGTATTTTCTGATAAATAGTTTAGCAGGGACGCTGGTTGCTCGAAAGCCAACCCCAAAAAGCGACGACTACCCTCCAAGAGTGATGAGTTCTCAGTGCTAAGTTCTAAGTCAGAATTTAACTCATAACTCATAACTCCTAACTCAGAACTATTCTTCAGTGCCGCCATGACGATGGGAGCAAAGCTAGTGGGGGTAAGAATTAACTGATCAACTTTGTCGAGGGCGGAACGTTGGGTTGCTGGGTCAAATTCCCGCATTTGCTCGATTTCATCACCAAACCATTCCAGCCGGACTGGAAACTCAGATGAAACTGGGTACACATCAACAATATCGCCCCGTCGGCTCCACTGTCCTTCTGTTTCCACCAGAGGTACTCGTTCGTATCCCAGAATAGTTATTTTCTCACTGAAGGCATTCAAGTCTAATTCCATCCCCCGCTTTAAGGTAAGACAGAATCGCCCAAAAGCTTCTGGTGGTGGTAAGTGGGGTTGCAGCGCCCCTTGAGTAGCAACGATTGCCAAAGATCGCTTCGCTGCGGGATTGGGGATGTTGTTCAGTTCTGTGTCCCCTGTCCCCTGTCCCCTGTCCCCTGTTACCAAATCCGCCAATACCTGCATTTGCCCCCAACTCATCTCAGTTTCCGGGTCAAAAGGTTCGTAGGGAGAAGCCTCGGAGGTGGGGTAAAAATGTACTGTTTGCCATCCCATTGCCTCCAGTTGTGCGTAAACGCGTCCAGCTTCTTCAAGGGTGGCGCAAACCACAAACAAATCCTTGCCTTGAGATTGGGCCAATGCCGAAGCCACCAAACCCTTGGGTAGTCGAGGAATGCCATTTAACCGCAATTCTTGTTGTCGGTTTAACTTAGAAATAAATTCAGTGGTGAGCGGCGATCGCGCTAAGGCACGCACAATAGAAGAAAATGACATAAGTACTACTAGCGGTGGGAGTCTTTGTGGATCAGAAAATCTTGAGGCAGTTTATGTCAACTATTTTAAAAGGTTGACGGTTGACGGTTAACAGTCAACAGTCAACAGTCAACGTGAAAATAACTATTACTTTGTGTACAGTCAAAGCATTTATAGAAGCACCTTTAATACTAGATACTAGGTATTGAGCTACGTTCGCTCTGATAAGCGGCAATTTTAAACATGTCCTCCATCACTTTTGAAATTTTAATCATTTTGGTGCTAATTATTGCCAACGGTGTGTTTTCTATGTCTGAGATGGCGATTGTCTCAGCCCGGAAAGTTAGGCTACAGCAGCTTGCCAATCAAGGAGATACCAAGGCAAAGGCAGCATTGCAACTAGCTGAGTCTCCAAATCATTTCCTGTCAACCGTTCAAGTGGGTATTTCCCTAATCGGTATCCTGACTGGTGCTTTTGGAGGAGCAACAATTGCCAACCGATTGGCAATCTATGTAAAACTTGTGCCCTTGTTAGCACCTTATAGTGAACCGCTATCTTTCGGAATAGTGGTTTTGCTTATTACCTATTTGTCACTCATTGTTGGCGAATTGGTACCGAAGCGTTTGGCATTAAACAACCCAGAAAGGATTGCATCGATTGTAGCGATTCCTATGCAAGCCTTATCGGCGATCGCTTCCCCAATGGTGTATCTCTTAAGCGCTTCTACAGATTTGATCCTGCGATTACTGGGAATTACAGCTTCTACTGAGCCGCAAGTTACCGAAGAAGAAATTAAAATCTTAATTGAGCAAGGCACCGAGGCGGGAACCTTTGAGGAAGCCGAACAGGATATGGTGGAGCGAGTCTTTCGTTTAGGCGATCGCCCTGTCAGCTACTTAATGACACCCCGTCCCGATATTGTCTGGCTAGACTTAGACGACTCTCCCGAAGAAAATCGTCACAAAATGGTTGATAGTGCCTATTCTCGGTATCCAGTTTGTCAAGGGGGACTTGACAATGTGCTAGGTGTTATCCCTGTTACGGACTTATTAGCCAGGAGTTTCCGAGGAGAACCGCTAGACTTGACAGTGGGATTGCGACAGCCCATATTTGTCCCAGAAAGCACCCGTGGTTTGAAAGTTTTGGAATTGTTCAAACAAACCATCACTCACATGGCGCTGGTAGTGGATGAATACGGCGTGATTCAAGGATTAGTCACTCTCAACGACATCATGAGCGAAATTGTGGGTGATGTTCCTTCAACAGATGGACTGGATCATCCACAAGCTGTGCAACGCGAGGATGGTTCCTGGCTTTTAGATGGGATGTTGCCTGTAGAGGAGTTTTTGGAACTTTTCGGTATGGAAGAGTGGGAGTCTGAGGAACGCGGTAGCTATCAAACTTTAGGCGGTTTTGTAATCACTCATTTAGGTCGTATTCCTGCCGCAGCAGATCATTTTGAATGGCAAAGTATGCGAATTGAAGTGATGGATATGGATGGAAACCGCGTTGATAAGGTGCTGGTCGTACCAAAGGGAAATAAATCACCAGATACGGCAAAATCTGATTAGTAATGCTTGGGGGAGTTTGGAGTTTGGAGTTTGGAGTTTGGAGTTTGGAGTTAACGCGATGTGCAACTTAATTCTTAGAACCCCGCTTCCATTCCTCTCCCCACAGTCCGAGAGGCTTTGATTCTTGCTCCCCAACGCTAGTAGGGAAGGGGTTGGGGGTTAGGTTTGAGAGAAAGTTGCACACGGCGTGAATTAGGAATTATTTTTCCCAAACCCCATGCCCCATTCCTACAATTTGTCAAGTCTTCGATAGACGTTGGACAGCCTCACCTGCCAACATCTGATGTGTTTGTTCCAAAACTTGAGGGATTTTATCGGCGTGGGGATTGCGGGCGAGACATTGCCGCAAGTCTAATTCGTCTAGCCGATCAGCTTTGTTACCAGGAAACCAATGGCTGGCATTACCAAGCAGGTTGTAACGCATTTTGGCATAGTCTACCAGATCGTAGGCGATCGCTAAATTTCTCAACCACAAAATCACCCGAATATTTACCTCACCAGGGGTTTGGTCAAAGGTTGGTAGATTTGTCTGCCAGGATTTTACCCAATCTTCTCCCAAAGTAGCGATCGCTTCTTCTTCCAACCTTGCTAAAATCGGCGGTAAAATTTCTGATGCCCGATCTACTAATTCTAAAGTTTTCAGGTGTTCATCAAAATCTTCTGGTTTTGCTGCTCCCAAACTCAGGGTATGCACCTCTTGATGACTCAGACAAAACAAATCATTAAACACCATTGGACTCAAAGGGGCGCAAAGATTTACTAACTTTTGCGGTGGTTTATATAATAAACCTCCTTTATCAGATGGGCTAATAATAAATACCCCCATATCGTGGCATTTAGCTGCTTCAATTGCTGCCCAATTCCATTGATTAATGTAGTACCAGTGCAGATTCACGTAATCAAATAGATTGGTATTAATTGTCTGCACAATCATATCTGTTGATCCGTGTGTGGAAAAGCCAATAAATCTAACTTTTCCCTCTGCTTGCAACTGCTGCGCTACTTCCAAACAGCCACCGGGACGGATGCTGTCATTTAACGACTCAGCATGATTGATGCCATGCAACCCTAAAAGGTCAACATAATCTAGTTGGAGATTTTGCAATGATTGTTCAAATGTCTCGCGGAATTCTTTCGCATCTGCCTTTGGGCTGATTTTGGTCTGAACAATCAACTTTTCGCGGGGAAACTTGGGCAATATTCTCCCCAATTGCATTTCGGAAGTGCCATAACCACGAGCAGTTTCAATATGATTAATCCCAACATCGAGTGCCCTTCTAATAGTCGCTTCCAGATTTGCCTGGTTATCAGCAGGAATTTCATTATTGGGAACATCTTCCCATTTGAACTGATATCTCATGCCACCGCAGGAAAACACTGGCATCTGTAATTCTGTGCGTCCAAATCGTCTATATAGCATCAGTAAATTGTGGATTGCTTACCAACTTAAAATCTAAAACAACAGCCATTCAAGCCTACAGTGTCACAATAACTACCTCTGTTCAATCTGTGACACTAGCAGGATTCATCGCATATTAAATTGGTCAGGTCTTTTGGTTATTGGACTGCGACCAGTATTCCAGTTCCACAAAATAATTATCTCATCCTAGTTAGCACTAGCAAACATTTCTCCATTATTCTCCTAATTAGTGTTTAGGCTAAGACATGACAAAAGCACCCAGCAGTGCTGAGTTGAGGCTAGAAAAAATCCAAAATCCTTAAGCCTCGTACCCTTTTAGTTTCTTTCAATCCAAAATCAAAAATCAAAAATCAAAAATTGGTTGACTTCTTTTGCTAAGGTAGCGGGTTGTGAGATTAATTCTTTGGAGACTGCGCTTGGATTAAGCAATTTCTCAATGTTTCGGCTAACACCTGTACATGCGGTTCATTAAGTTGGCCAAGGTGAGATCCAGGAACGTAATGGATATCTAATCCTCCAGCAACTACTTTGCCCCAGCCGAATTGAGGATCGTATTGTGTGCCTATAGCTTCGTCCCGATTTTGATCTTCTGTTCGCAAGAGGATAGCTCGACCAGGGTAAACTGGGAAAATATATTCACTAACGGCTTGAGTGTTAGCATCTATAATTTTTAAGTGCTTGTCACTTACAGGTATATCTAGTGCCACTTCCAAGTAACGGTCGTATGTATTCTGGAAATGAGACTTACGCCAATAACTCCATCTCACAACCCTTTGCCAAAGGTAGGCTGGCCCTTGTTGAACAATATTATTTAAATGCAAGAAAACTCGCTTGAGAAATGACGCCCGCCAGCTATAACCTGGACGACAACTATCAAGCATAACTAGAATACCAACTTGTTCACCTTGCTCTTGGAGTTGCCGAGCCATCTCGAAAGCAACTACACCCCCAAAAGAATAACCTCCCAGAAAATAAGGGCCATTGGGTTGAAGGGTCTGAATTTCTTGAATGTAATGAGTTGCCATGTCTTCAACCCGTGTATGGAAAGGATGTTTTCCATCTAACCCTTGTGGTTGTAGTCCGTAGAATGGTTGGTCTGGCCCCAGATGCTGTGCCAATTCACGGAAACACAAGACTTCTCCACCTAGTCCGTGAATACAGAAAAAAGGTGGCTTGGAACCATTGGGTTGAATTTCTACCAAGGATGACCAAGTAGTTATTGATTCGTCTAAGGTATTTACTAAAGCCTTGTTTGCTGCTAAATCTTCTTGACAAATTATTTTGGCTAGAGCCTCTACAGTTGCTGACTGGAAGAGAATGGCAAGAGGCAGATTTTTATTAAATGTCTTCTCAATCTGCCAAAACAGTTTTACTGCTAAGATGGAGTGCCCTCCTAGCTCAAAGAAGTTATCGTTGACGCCAATGGGCTGGACACCTAAAGTTTGTTCCCAAATCTCTGTTAACTGGCGTTCCACCTCATTGCGGGGAGCAACAAACGTAGCTTCCGACCCTTGCCTTGATGAATCGGGTGCAGGTAAGGCCCAGCGGTCTACCTTGCCGTTGGGGGTTAGAGGCATGGTGTCTAGCAAGACAAAAGCCGAAGGGAGCATGTACTGTGGGAGCTTTGTCAAGAGGAAGCTCCGTATGTCACTAATTGTGGATGCCCAGTCTTGATTCGGGATAATGTAAGCCACTAAACGTTTATCCCCAGGAGCATCTTCACGGGCAATTACTACAGTTTGAAGTACATCTGGGTGTTGGGCTAACACTGTCTCAATTTCCCCTGGCTCAATGCGTATCCCACGGATCTTAACTTGATGATCTCGGCGACCGAGAATTGCTAGAGAGCCATCTGGACGATAGCATCCGCGATCGCCTGTATAATAAAGCCAATCTCGTTCGTCATTCCGATACAGGTTTTTGACAAATCGAGAACGGTTTTCTTCTTGAGCATTTATATAACCCAAAGTGCGGAATGGCGTTCGTATAACGATCTCGCCTGGTTCACCTATGCCACACAGTTGGTTATTTGGTGTTAAAACTAGTGCTTGGGTTTCAGGGAGCGGTAATCCTACTGGCTGTACCCCTGGTGTACACTCAACAGGTATTTTGTAATAACACTTCGCCAAAGTTGTCTCTGTTGGCCCATAGAGATTGACAATTTCACCTGATTCGGGAAAAGCATCGCGCCACCGATATACCAGTGTCTCTTTGAGAGGTTCTCCAGCAAATAACAACCAGCGTAAGTTACGTAGATAGACTCCTGACGGCACATTAGCTAACCATGATTGCGCCAGCGAGGGAACTGTATGCAGCACAGAAATTTGCTCATGTTCCAAGTAATTCAGAATTTTAGTTGGTTCTAGGTTATGCCCTTCTTCTGGCAAACACAGGGTTGCACCACTAGTCAAAGGTAAGAAAATATCTCTGAGAACTACATCAAAGGAAAGACCTGTCAATTGGGCAACCCGGTCTTGCTGACCAATTTCAAATGTTTGCCTCTGCCAGTTGAGAAAATGCGCCATCCCTTTGTGACATCCCAGCACCCCTTTAGGTACGCCAGTGGTGCCAGAAGTAAAGAAAATATAAGCTGGATCATCGGCAGCGATTTCAGGCAAGTTTATTGCTTTACTGCTATTTTGGGGTGAATTTATCGCTTCTCCTGTGTCTGGGTTTACACGGATAATAATTAAAGATTTGTATATTTCTTCATATTCTGGATACTGACTATCAATATATAATATATATTTAGCTTTAGCTTCCTTTAACATGAGCAGGTGGCGTTGGCATAGCCCACCAAAGGTATCGCTGGGAAGTTTTGGATCGAGAGTCAGTAGAACACCGCCACTCAAAAGTACAGCGTTCATACTCGCAATCAGTGCAAAGCTTCGTGTCCCAAACACGGCTACAACATCTCCTCGTTCCACTCCGTGAGACAACATCACCCGTGCTAAAGCTTGAGCGCTTTTGCCCAATTCGCCATAGTTCCAAGTGCGAGATCCTTGACGGAGTGCCAAATGTTCTGGGGTACGATTTATCCAAGAGGTAAACATTGTTGTTACCAATTCGTACCGAGGTTCTGGCAAAACCGCCCTTGGTTCTGGTAGCAAAGTTCTGGCTCCTGGTGTGACAAGAGAATACAAACTAATCTGGCATTCCGTTGCAGCAACAATTTGATTCAACAAATGATGGAATTGATGCAGCATTTCCATCATCCGCTCTGAAGTAAACAGATCAGTGTTGTAGACTAAATCAAGTTGGATTCCCTGATTTTTTTCTGTTACATACAAGGTTAAGTCGAACTTAGAAGCGGTTTCTAACATCGAAACTGGTTCTATCGCCACCCCAGGTAGTTCCAGTTGGATGTCCTTTAAATTGAGCATATTAAACCACACTTGAAACAGTGGGTTACGACTGGTATCTCGCTCTGGTTGTAGTTCTTCTACCAGTTTCTCGAAAGGCATATCTTGATGGGCATAAGCACCTAATGCCATCTGGCGAACTCGACTTAGCACTGAACGAAAACTAGGATTACCGGAAAAATCAGCCCGTAAAACGACAGTATTAATAAAAAATCCGATTAACCCTTCAATTTCAGAACGGTTACGTCCAGCAATGGGAGAACCGATGAGAATATCTTCTTGCCCACTGTAGCGGTGCAGGATTGTCCCAAAGGCTGCCAGCAAGGTCATAAATAGGGTGACACCTTCCTGACGCGAGAGTTCTATCAGCGATGCACTCAGAGTCTGCGGTAGCATGAGGGATTCGGCCGCCCCCTGGTAAGTTTGCACTGGTAGACGTGGCCGGTCGGTAGGCAATTCCAGTACAGTATTAGCACCTGCTAACTGGGTTTTCCAGTAGTTTATTTGGCTGGAGAGGACTTCACCCGATAGCCATTGGTGCTGCCAGACAGCAAAATCGGCATACTGAATGGGTAATTTTGCCAGGGGAGAAGGCTTACCGCTCAATAAGGCTTCATAAAGGGATGCTAACTGCTGCCAGAGAATACCCATTGACCAACCATCGGATGCGATGTGGTGCATCACTAACAAAAGTATCTGTTCCTGTTCGTCTATCTGGAGCAAGCTAGCTCGCAGCATTAAGTCAGATTCTAAGTTGAAGGGGCGTTGCGCCTCTTGATTTAGGAGAGATTGTACCTGCTCTTGGGTTACTTTAATTATCTTGAGTTCAACTGGCCGAGGCTTACGAATAACTTGTATGGGGCTACCATCCGGCGATGTAATAAAGTTTGTTCGCAGTGCCTCGTGATGAATAACGATCGCATCTAGTGCCTGTTGCAATATACTCGTGTTGAACTCGCCCGTTAAGCGCAGTGCATTGGAGATGATATAAGCTGGGCTGTTAGGTTCCAACTGCTCCAAAAACCAGACTCGCTGCTGGGCAAAGGATAAAGGGATTGACTCCCGGTTGGCGATGGAGGGAATAGTCTGGTTTTGGGGATCATTTTCTTGAATCTGGGTTTGAGCTATCGCTTGAGCTAAACTAGCGATCGTTGGATTCTCAAATAGGATTTGCAACGGCATTTCTATCTGAAAGGCTTGGCGAACCCTAGACATGACTTGAGTCGCCAGCAGTGAATGGCCTCCCAATTCAAAAAAATTGTTGTGAATGCCTACTTGTTCCAAACGCAAAACTTTTACCCAGATGTTAGCTAAGACCTCTTCTGTAGCATTTTGGGGCGGGACAAAGTTAGTTGACAGAAGATCAGATGTATAGGGTGCAGGTAAAGCGTGGCGGTCTATTTTGCCATTGGGGTTTAATGGCAGGGTGTCCAAACATACAAAGGAGGCAGGCACCATATATTCAGGCAACCGACCTTGCAAAAAGCGACGCAATTCAACCTGACTAGGAATTTGTTCTGAGTTGGCAACAATATATGCTACTAGTTGCTTGTCACCAGGAACATCCTCTCTAGCTATGACTAGAGCCTCTGTCAGTGCCGGATGTTGACCTAATATCGCTTCAATTTCTCCCAATTCAATTCGGAAGCCACGAATTTTCACTTGGTAGTCAATACGACCAAGGAATTCGATATTATCGTCTGGTAGAAAACGTGCCAAATCCCCAGTTTTGTAAAGACGTGCCCCAACTTCAGAGCTAAAAGGGTTGAAAATGAACTTCTCTGTGGTTAATTCAGGACGGTTAAGATAGCCTCGCGCTAAACCAATCCCGCCAATGTGCAGTTCACCTGATTCACCAACAGGCACAGGCTGCAAATTTTCATCAAGGATGTAAATCTCTGCATTAGCAATAGGGCGACCAATGGGAGCAATGGTATAACTAGTGCCGCGCTGACAAGTCCAGAAGGTGGCATCAATAGAAGCTTCTGTGGGGCCATAGCAATTATGGAAAACATTGTCCAAATTCAGTTGGGCAAAGAAGTGGTCTATGAGTTCGCTAGGTAAAGCTTCACCACCGCAGGTAATATGCCTGAGAAATCGACAATTCTCAATTCCCTTCTCTTCTAGTAAGACACGCAGTATAGAAGGTACTAAGGCCAAGACAGTGATTTGCTGCTCAATAATCACCTTCACAAGGTAAGCAGTATCTTGCTGTCCACCAGGGCGAGCCAGGATCAATTGCCCCCCGAAGCACAATGGCCAGAATATTTGCCACACTGAGGGGTCGAAACTAAAAGAAATAGTCAGTAAAACTTTATCTGCTTGAGTTAATCTAAAGGTTGTTTGCCGCCAGTATAGTTGATTGCAGATACCACGATGGGGGATCATTACACCCTTGGGTTGTCCTGTAGAACCAGATGTGTAGATTACGTAGATGAGGTTATCAGCCGTCGTTTGATTTACAGGATTTTCTTGATTGTTTTGGGTGTTACCTTGCCAGTTTGAGTCTAGACAAACCACTTGCGTCTGATGCGGTGGTAGGTTCTTGACCAATTTCTCTTGCGTTAACAACACTGGTGTCTGGGTATCTGATAAGATGAAGGCTAAACGCTCTGGGGGATATGCCGGATCTAAAGGCACATAAGCGCCTCCAGCTTTGAGAATAGCCAGTATTCCTACGATCATCTCCAAAGAGCGCTCCAGGCAAATGCCCACAAGTACTTCAGGCCCAACTCCCAAAGTACGTAGGTAGTGCGCTAGTTGATTCGCCCGCTTATTTAACTGCTGATAAGTAAGTTGTATATCTTCAAATACTACAGCAATTGCATGAGGCGATCGCTCTACTTGCATCTCAAACATCTGATGGATGCACAGATCGTGATCAACTACTTGAGTGTCATTACATGCCTCTAGAATTTGAGTGCCGATGATGTGAGTTAAAGTATTTAACGGAATATTTTGCTTATACTCTGGAGTCTGGCTATTTATCTGCATTTTTTATATATCAACTCCATCAACAAGTACGTTTGTTTTAATTTATTATTTATTGTAAATGTTTTTATACAAATTTTTATGTGAATCTGCACATTAATGAATGCCCTCAGGATACAAGCCTAGCTTGGCTTAAGGGCAGTCTGGTGCGCGAAATACTTCTGGTTTACAGTACCGAGGCTAATTATATGCATTTTCAAAAATAATTGATACTTGAAACTCTAGCTACTCGATTTTTTTCTAATATAATAATTCCCAGCTTTTTACAAAACATTTTATTTTTAAACTAAAACTTTAAAATGCATTTAAATTTAAAAAATTACCTGATTGCATTGTTGAGGTACAGTCAGTGAGAAGGATTTAGTTTCCGAATTTACGTTTACTTTACAAATATTTTTTTGCTTTTTTGTATAAACATAATATGGTTCAAACACAATCACTGAAAAGACTTTATCTTTTTTTACGAAAATTTGCTGAAGGAAAAAATAATTATTACTGAATCTTCATTGTGTTTATTCAAATGTAAAAATACTGTAAAGCTAAAAAATTGATTCTCTCTCAGTAGGTAAAAATGTCTATAATGCAGAGATGACAAGGCTCACAGATATCAAACAGTGTTGATAAGCTGTTACGCATTTAACTTGTACATTTACCTGATGACTGATGACTGTTGACGGTTGACTGATGACCGATAACCGTCAACCGTCAACCGTCAACGATTATAAAGAATGTTTATATAATTTAGATGCATATCAGCTTATTACTTTATGACCAAATTCTCTGGACATGCCCATGAAACTTACTCAAGCTCAATCACGACAAAAACTTATGTAAAGTTTTGTAACAATAATCAAATTTTTGATGCATTTTGTTCTATCTTATGTGTGTAAGTTTTGTTAATCAGTAATTATGCGTAAACAAACAGAGAAGTTTTAAACAAAGCTGAATTAGTCTAGCTAAACATGCTACAGTAATTTCCGAAGGCATATCATCTATATAGAAGTGGAAATCTGCAATCAAACTGTAGTAAATCAGTTCAACTGTTACGCACCTTAAACATCTTTCCTAATATTTTTACCTGACCTACTTGATTATTTACGTCAGGGATTTTATTCAACTATTAAGTTAACTCACCAAAAAATCCTTTTTTTGGCATCAAAGCTCAAAATTTCCAGGCTAAATTGGATTCTACCCTGCAACAAAAGCTAAGTATCTGGGTAGTAACCACACTCAAACCGACCCTGGAAGATGCTTTTGATCAAGAATTTAAAGTTAGTGCGAAGAAAATGGTTAATAGTAGGCTACAAAGTCCAGGTTTTTTTGAAAAAAAATGTGAGATACCCCATTTTTCTTACTTAAATATAAGCTTCCATCAAACAAATTTTAACTACACCAAGTGTTTCTAAACTATGAGTAATCAAAGCATTACAACAAGTAAATTTAATGAAGTGCCTCTAGATTTACGTGCATCTTCATTTGCCAGGGTACGCAAGGGTTCGTGGTGGTTGAGATTAACAACATTATTTTTAGTAGACTATACTCTTTTATCCTTGGCTTGGGTTTTAGCTGGATATCAGTCTTCTTATGGGCATTTGACTTCGTATATACAGAGTCATTATTTGCCGATTTTAATAACTATTGGGATTCAAATAGGCTCATTAGCTATCGAGGGTATTTATCGAGAAGGTCAAAAACGCTATGACTATCTCAACATTATAAAATCGCTAACTTTTGCTCATGGATTAATACTCCTAGTTTGTCTTTTATATAAGCCAGTTATTGATATTACACGCCCAAGATTAATATTATTATCTTGGTTGCTAAGTATATTATTTATTTGTACTGGTAGGTACACTATAAATATTACTTTGGAATATCTGCGAAAACAGAAAAAAATAGTTCGTTCTTCTGTCTTTATTATTTGCGATCCTCAAGACCATGAGCAAATAACTAGCTTTATAAAAAAAGAAAAACATTATATTGTATCTGGAACAGCTAATGCTAGCTCATTAGATAGATATAAACGTCAACAAACATTGAATCAACTTAATGAATTAGGTGTAACAGAAGTTTTTATCTCTTGGGATGCTCTAAAAAATAGAATGTTTTTATGCTGGTTATTTCAAGCATCTGGCATCCAAGTACATATTTTGCCAATGGAATTAAAACCAATTTATAAAAACATAGAATTTAATAAAATAGGAGGAATGCCTTGTTTGAGTTTGGATTGTCCGATAATTACAGGGAAAGATTTTTGGATAAAGCGCAGTTCTGATTTTTTCTTTGCGACTTTATTTGTAATGTTATCATTTCCTATTTATATAGCTATAGCTATAGCTATCAAACTGGACTCTCCCGGCACAGTATTTTACAGACAAACCCGCATAGGTTTACATGGGCAACAGTTTAAAGTATGGAAATTCAGAACGATGAGGTCTGATGCAGAAAAATTACAGAAAGAATTAGAAGCATTAAATGAAACGAAAGATGGGATTATCTTTAAAATTAAAGACGATCCTCGCATTACCCGTGTTGGAAAATTTCTTCGACGTTACAGTTTAGACGAATTACCTCAACTGTTTAACGTTATCCTTGGAGAAATGAGTATAGTAGGACCTCGCCCTTTACCTATTAGAGATGTAGATAAGTTTTCTGAACATCATTTTATTCGCCATGAAGTTCTACCTGGTATTACAGGTCTTTGGCAAGTCTCAGGTCGCTCGGATATTTTAGATTTTGAGCAAGTGATAAATCTTGATCTTAACTACATCGAAAATTGGTCGCTTCGGTTAGACTTTGAAATTCTCCTCAAAACAGTTATGGTAGTTTTGAAAAAAGAAGGTGCCTACTAAGGTCAGAAAAACAAAATCATAGCGAACAGCAATAATTATAGTATTTACATATTGATACAATTATTGCTGTTTTCAGTAGAGTTTTTGTTTCTTACGCATTCAATTTAGATTTTCTACTTTGCTGAGTTATTAACTACCTACTTAAGGGCGATAAAAGCTTTTGCGTTAACTACTCAAGCTTCTAACGATATATCCGAAAAAAATTCCAGTTATGAGATATATAGGTATTGGCGATTCAAAATGAGCGAATTAAGGTGAATTAATAATTTAAGAATGGTAGAAAAGTACAAATTCATAAGTAATTCCCTCTCAATGATAGTCAATCGGTTAGCGCAAAGCATAACAGCTTTTGTATTAACCGCCGCTATTGCTCGTAATCTAGGAGCTGAAGCTATAGGTCAGTATCTACTAGCCTATAGCTACTACTTTATCTTTGTGGGCATTGCTTCCCAGGGACTAAAGATATTGTTTACAAGAGAACTAGCCCGCGAACCACAAAAAACATCAGTTTATTTGATTAGTGGTACCTGCCTACAGTTAATATTTAGTTTGCTCAGTTATGGGGCGTTGGTGATTATAGTATTTTTACTTCCCTATAGTTCCAAAACCTCGACTCTTTGCTACATAATGGGCTTAACGATAATTCCCTTTGCACTTTCCAACGTAACAGAGGCAATTTTCCAAGCTAAAGAAAAGATGCATTTGATTGCCATTGCTACAGTGCCAGTGTATATATTACGCCTAATAATAATGATCTGGGTAATGCAACTGAAGTATGGGA
Organism: Nostoc favosum CHAB5714; assembly: GCF_020829495.1. GTDB lineage: Bacteria > Cyanobacteriota > Cyanobacteriia > Cyanobacteriales > Nostocaceae > Nostoc > Nostoc favosum. Next base: position 107,926 of record NZ_JAIVFQ010000013.1, read on the forward strand.
TTGAATATCTGGGAGGAATACTATTTTTTTCGGAAACATTAATTCTCGTAATTGAATGGATTCTGATCACACATTTAGTAAAAATACAATGGCAAATTGATAAAGATTTTGTATGGAATACAATTAAAATTTCACGGACATTTTTTGCTATTGAAGCAATAGCTGTAGTCAGTAGTAGAATTGAAATCTTGATTCTTTCATTGCTAGGGAATGAGTTTTTAGTAGGTCTTTTCGGTGCAATAGTACAACTGCTACAACCATTTTTAATAATTGCCAACAGTATAACTGTAGCAATGTTTCCTAGACTCTCAAAAGTAGTAGATCAAGGACGGGAAAAGCAGCAGCAGATCACTGAAAGCTTTATTGAAATTTTATTAACTATAGGATTACCCTTATTCCTTGGATTGTTATTTTTTGGCAAAAATTTACTTATTTTTATTTATGATTCTAGCTTTGCTCAAGCAAGTTTAGCTCTTAGTATAAGCGCTGTATCACTGCTTTTATTGCCCTTCATACGCACACTGTGTTCTCTACTTGTAGCCAACCATTTTGAGATAGTGAATCTGCGTGAAGTGGTTATTACAACTACATTAGGAAGTTTGGGAGGTATAGCATTAGTTTCGCAATATCAGTTAGTAGGTGCAGCTATAATGGCATTGCTAATGACTATTCTTGCCTTTAGCCAGTATCTTTACTTCACTTATACTCTCCTATTTCCATTAAATTTATGGCGAGTTATTCGCCGTCCTGTTATAATAAGCACTTTGATGCTATTTGTATTCTTAATTTTAAAAACAATCAATTTAGACTTTTTATTTACTCTAATTATTGCGATTTTCTCCTATATTTTATTTGTTATTTTTCTGAGCATTCATGTTTTAGGTGGAATTCATATTGTAAGAGAAAAAATTGTAAAAATGATGAAGTTTTAATAGCCCAACCTGCTTATAAAACAGGAAATTTGCATAACAGATAATAAAAGCAATGAATATTGAATATCTTCAATCAAAAAAATCAACAAACCAGAAATTAACAATGGTCAATGAAAGTAACCAAACAATAGTCAGCGTCGTGATTCCTACACGCAATAGACCACAGATTGTTGCGAGGGGTGTCAGAACTGCATTAACTCAAACGCTGCAATCAATTGAAGTGATTGTTATAATAGACGGCCCCGATCAGGAAACAGTTAATGTACTATCTCAGATAACCGATCCCAGATTGAGAGTGATAGAACTATCAAAAAATGTTGGACCATCAGGGGCTAGAAATACTGGTGTGAGGGAAGCTAAAGGCACTTGGATAGCCTTTTTAGATGATGATGATGAATGGCTTCCACAAAAATTGGAGCGTCAACTTGAAGTAGCAAATAATTCCCATTATGATTTTCCAGTTGTCGCTAGTCGTTTCATTTCCCAGACTCAAAAAGGTGATTTTATTCGTCCGACAAGGCTACCTAACCTCTCTGAACCTCTAAGTGAATATCTTTTTGCACGTAACTCCTTTTTTAAAGAAGAGGGCTGCATACAAACCTCAACTATTTTCGTGAAAAAAGAGTTAGTCCAAAAAATGCCTCTGGAAGAAAAATTTTACAGACATGAGGATTGGGAGTGGTTGCTTCGGGTTACTGCTATGGAAGGTGTAGGAGTAGAGTTTGTGCCTGAGCCTATGGCAATCTGGCATTCAGAAGTGGGAATCAAGCGCTTAAGCAATATCAACGACTGGAAATATTCCTTGGATTGGATTCGTTCGACCCGCAATTTAGTAACACCAAAGGCTTATTCAGGCTTTATTGCAACAATGATCACTCCTTCTGCGTCCTCAGTAGGTGATTGGAAAGCCTTTTTTCCTTTGTTGTGGGAAGCTATACGCTGGGGTAAGCCCCGCCCGATTGATATATGCTTGTACTTGATTATGTGGCTGTTCCCTCAGGAACTGAGGCAGCAAGTTAGCTCTGTTTTGACTAAGAAGTCCAAAAAATAAGAGGCTTTTTATACAAGAAATGCAAAAGGCAGAAAATAAAAATAATTACAAAAAACCTTGAAGTGTGAATTTAAAGACCACCAAAAAAAGCTATCTTTGGCAATAGCCATAGCGCTATATACAAAACGTCTGTGGTTAAATTATCTGCTTGGATACTTAGCTTACTTCTGTCTTCGGTTTGAATGAAAAAATGCTAATTCAAAAAATACAGCATCTAAAAATGAGTGAATAGATATAAGTAGTAAGACAAAATTAATTACACAAATTTTGACGTGAAAGCTTCATCCAGTCTAAAAGGTCATATGTAAATATTTTTTTCCGATTACTTAGTAAAGTATTTTTCCAAATTAACGGGGACTAGTAATCACAACTTTGTGACTTGTTAAATATATATATACGATGATATTGACACATGATAAAAAATGAGAAAATTTCTACTTCTCGCTGAAAAATTATTTACAATCGCTTCTTTGATGATCTATTCAGGAACTCCACTAGATCCGTTGATGACCAATGGCTTTACTATCAAAGAAGGTGATAGACTAATAGCTCGATTGCTTTTCACTCTTACATATATAGTTAGCCTTTCCTTAATTGGTTTACGTTGGAAGAAGGTTGCTTACGTCTTTAACAGAGATAAACTTATTTGGGTATTGCTCGGAGTTTGTGCAATTTCTAGTTTTTGGTCTTTAAATTCAGATATTACTATACGTCGTGTTGTAGGTCTGACGGGAACAATGCTCTTTGGGCTTTATTTCGCTTCACGCTACACCTTAAAAGAACAACTGAAGTTATGTGCATACATGCTTGGTATCTCAGCATTTATGTGTATCTTATTTGTTGTACTAATTCCACAGTACGGGATGGGAACTGCTGGAGACCCAACAGCTTGGCGAGGAATATATCCACAAAAGAATCTTCTTGGCAAAAGATTTGTACTTAGTGGAGCAATATTTTTCTTCCTTGCCATGACTAATCGAGAAAATCGTTGGGTTTTATGGCTTGGTTATGTTACTTCTGGATTACTTGTATTATTATCAAAATCAACAACATCTTTAGGTAATTTTATTATTATTACAGTTGCTTTTCTTATATATTATCGAATTTTACATTTAAAGTATAAAGTAATGATACCCGTTGTGACGTTTATATCAACACTTGGTATAGCTTTGTATACTTTTGTTATCTCTGAAGCTGATACAATTCTAGGCTCAGTAGGTAAGGACACAACACTCACTGGACGTGCAGAACTATGGCCTGCTGTGTTGCAAATGGTTGCGAAAAGACCGTGGCTAGGATATGGCTATGGAGCATTCTGGGAAAATAGTAGTGAGTCTTCTATTGTTATACAAACCGTACAATGGGATGCTCCTAATGCTCACAATGGTTTTTTGGATCTTTGGCTAGCGTTGGGTCTACTAGGAGTTTTGGTTTTTGCAATTGGGTTCGTTATTAATCTATTAGGAGCGATATATTTAATCCGATGGAATCAAACATCTGAAAATTTATGGCTTTTAGTTTATTTTACCTATATTATTCTTTCAAATCTAACTGAAACTACATTATTAGAGCAAAATAGTTTGGAATGGATACTTTATGTATCAACGATATTATCAAGCAAACTTTCCACACGTGCAAATCTGTAAAAATAAAATCAATAGGCTGACTCGACCTCAGGATAAAGCTAGGGAGCGTTTTGAATCTGGTAAAATAAATCAAACCTTAACTTGTGATTCTTTCGCTGATATATTAATCAAAGATAGACCAATTATTCAAAAATTGCAGCTAAGGTCTAGAATTAATAGTCTCAAGATTATCACATTAAGTTCTAGCTTACTCAACAGAGTGGTATTTCCGGTTATGAGAAACTGTCATGGCTGAACCATAGAGAATTGATTATCTTCTGAGATAGGAGCCGAGGGGCGAAGCAGAACGGAAAAGATAGTTGAGTGGCAATATCAAGCTCCGAAACTGTTAGAGGCTTATAATAAAATTTGGCAAAGCTAGTAGTTACTTTAAATTTTGGATAGAAACTAAATTTGTAACTTAGATAGTCTATACTATTCTCATATTGTCAAATAGATCAGTCTTGTCAATTGCAGTTGTTTGTGCATTCTCTAAGTCAAATTTTAGTTTCTTGCTTAAAACCTGTACTCTTGAAGATTTATGTCAGAAAAATCTATGGAATCTAGGGAATCTATTGATTTAGACCTTAGTCGTTACTTATTGATATTAAAACGATGGTGGCTACCTGCTACTGCAATATTTGCAGCTACAGTTATGCTAAGTGCTATAGCTACACAATTTATGAAGCCATCCTATGAAGCCGAAGGAAAACTGCTATTTAGAATTCCTTCTTTTAAAGTAGTAGGCTCCAATCTTTTTCCTACTAACGCTGAAGGAGGAGATCCAGGAGATTTAAAATCCCTGCTAGCAACTCAAAATCCTATAAACACTCAAATAGAAGTTATTTCCTCACCTAATCTATTGCAGCGAACAATAGACAAACTACAGCTTAAAGACGAAGAAGGTAAACCTCTGGAAGTAGAGAAACTACGAAATTCTCTCACACTGAAAATTGTTAACGGCACAGATGTATTGCGAATTAGCTATACCAGCCGTGACCCTGAACAATCAGCGGCAGTGGTCAACACAATCATGAGTCTTTATTTAGAAAATGATATTTTGACAAATCGCTCTGAGGCAGCAGCAACTCGTCAATTTATGGCCAAGCAGCTTCCTAAAACTCAAGAGGCTGTTAATAATGCAGAAGTAGCGCTACGTATATTTAAACAGAAGCATCAGATAGCAAATCTATCAGAGGAAACAAGGTCAGCCGTTGAAACTATCGGAAATCTCGACAATGAGATGAATACTGTTAGGGCTCAACTGGATGAGGTAAATGCCCAAACCAATGAACTGCGCCAGAAAGTAGAGCTAAATTCTCAGGAAGCGATCGCTGTGAGTGCCCTCAGTCAGTCGCCAGCAGTCCAGGGAGTTCTTACACAACTTCAAGATACCGACCGACAGTTAGCAATTGAGCGTAGCCGTTTCCTAGATGATAACCCCGTAATTATTAACTTAGAAGCAAAGAAAGCTAGCTTAAAATCCCTCCTGCAACAGCAAATTGGTCAAACTGTTGGTAATCAAACACAAATTCCGCAGAGCTTATTGCAGATTGGAGAACTCAGACAAAACCTGATCCAAAATTTTCTACAATCAGAAATACAGCGCCTTGGTTTAGCTAAAAGACTCTCCTCTCTATCTAATTCCCGCTCTACCTACGAGCAGCGAGTGAAAATCATACCCCAGTTAGCACAAAATCAGCGAGAGTTAGAACGGAAAGTTGAAGTTGCAGAATCGACATATCAAACTCTTTTGAAAAAGGTTCAAGAATTACAGTTAGTTGAGAATACAAATACAGCCAGTTCGCGGATTATTGCTCAGGCTTTAGTGCCCAAAGATCCAGTAGTAGGCAAAAAAATTATCATTTTATTGCTAGGAGTGATGTTTGGGTTATTTTTGGCCACTACAACTATTCTCTTCCTAAGCATGAGAGATAGATCTTTGAAAACACTTAAGGAAGTCAGAGATGTATTTAGATATACATTGCTAGGAATTATTCCTTTGTCTGTTAAAAAGGTTCGCTCTCGTTATTCAAATGTAGAATCAATAACTCAAAAAATTGCTGTCAGAGATACGCCTTACTCTTTAACTAGTGAAATGTACCGAATGATTCAAGCCAATCTGAAATTCCTGAGTTCAGATAAAGTGCTCAAAACTATCGTGGTAACTAGCGCAGTTCCTAAAGAAGGCAAGTCTACAGTTTCAGCTAATTTGGCAGCAGCGATCGCTCAACTAGGGCGTAAAGTTTTATTAATTGATGCAGATATGCGAGTTCCTTCTCAGCATCATCTTTGGCAGCTAACGAATGCAGTTGGTTTGAGTGAGGTTCTTGTAGGGCAGGCTGAATTTGACGTTACTGTATCTAAGGTAATGGATAATCTTGATGTCTTAAGTGCTGGGGTTAGACCTCCCAACCCACTTGCTTTGCTTGACTCGAAACGGATGGCATCATTAATTGAAAATTTCTCATCTAAACATAACTATGATTTTGTAATTATTGATGCTCCTCCCCTCCTTTTGGCAGCCGATGCTTTGACTTTAAGCCAAATGACTGACGGGATTTTGTTAGTAGCTCGACCTGGGGTAATTGATTCCAACAGTGCTAATGCTGCTCAAGAGATGTTAGAAAGATCCAATTACAACGTACTAGGCTTAGTCGTGAATGGAATCATTGATAAAAACGAATCTAGTAGTTATTTATATCACGATCATGAATATTTTAAACCAACAAAGTTGGCAAAAGAGTTTCAAGGACTTGCAAAAAAATAAAACCTTCAAAGGTTAGGAACTACTCCAATACATCTTAATAAATCATGATCCTAATTCATGTGACACCTTGAAATGGGGAATGTAGGTTAAAACTTACAGTTCGCCCATTTTATTTTTATTAGAGTTAGGAAAAATTAGGAATCTAGTTTTGATCGGGGATTAAATCTAGAAAATGTATTGCCGTTGAAGCAACAGCTAGGTTTACCACAATACGGTTCATTTAAGGCTAAAACTCTTTGCCAAAGTTATTTTTTTAACGTAGACGCTGCATCGGCTTGCCGCAGGCTACCGCCATCGCGCAGCGTCTCGCAGAGAAGGACGCCTTCACGAAGTGTCTCGAAGAGAAGGACGCAAAGAGAAGGAAGAAATACTTAACTGAACTGTATTGAGGTTTAGCAGGCAATTACCTATGCATTAGCGTAGCTTGATATAGGTATTAACTATCTTTGCAAACGCTGAAACCCTGATTATTTACCACCACACTTTTTCTTAGTTGCTATGAGCGAACAGTGTGTTAAAAAAACGGGTTGTAGACAAAAACGCTGGATAAATCAGGATTTTGCCATACAACCCAATTCCATACTGATAAAGGATGTTTGAAAAGTATTTGGCTGTGATTTTAGACACTTATTGATCCCCCCTAACCCATGCTAGTCGCTCCACTTTGGGAGATCCCATCGCTCTTAACCTCTTGCAAAGGGAGAGGATTCCGCCAACGCGGAGCGTCTCGTAGAGAAGGGGGTTTCCCCCATGAGCAAGAGGTCTGGATTTAGGAGGATCTAGAACGTTTTGATACCTACAACAAGACTTTTAAAACATCCTCTTAACTACTACCGCATTTCGTGTGCCCCTCTATCGGATCGTGAACCCTTCACACGAGGCTCGCCTAGAAAATCGGTTGTCACATTATTGAACTTCATACCACTATTGATTGCCGGACTCGTCGACTTGAGCCTAAAATCACCAGCCGAGGCATTCATAAACTGTGGATCTGCAATCATATCACTAGGCCCGGAAACTTTTATCAAGGAACTATTGCCGTTGAGGTTGTAGTCAAACCTGACGTTGCTACCACCGTATCTTACGTTTATCGGTTTCCCACGCTGAGAATAAAGGATGTTATTGAGAACGTTGACATTATTTGAAGCATTAATCGAGATTTGCCCGTATGAAATTTCCGGACTCTGGTTATTCAGATAACTAGTGTTGTAGACAATATCGATATTCTCACTTTGGAATGTATGAATGCCGCCACCACCATTTTTATATGAAATGTTGCTGGCAATCAAAGTACGTCCTCGATACGCACTCAATTTTGATCCCTTTTGCTTATTCATTCCACGATCAACAATAATGCCATTACCGTCTTGGATCTTGTTAGTAACAATCCAGGGAACAAGCATTTTATTGTTGTAGACCTTGTTTCTGGTAATAAACATCTTATAGTTTTGGTTGTTGTCAGAATTCCAATTATTGAGCAGCGAAATGCCACTACAGCCGTGAACTGAGTACCAGGCATTATTGAATACTTCGTTATTATCCACTGTTATATAGTCTGATTCAGTGGCTGAAATGCCTCCGCCTCCACAATCATGTACCTTGTTGTTGAGAATACGTACATGGTGGGGGCGACCATTTTTTCTTCCATCTATGCTGATGCAGTTTCCATTCGTCAGCGGGTTGGAATCATCATACCTCTGACCCAGCGCATAGTTACGGCTCATCTTGCCATTGTTCCCTACAACCTCCAGCCCGTTCACCTCAATATATGATGCTCCATTGTAAATCCAAATTCCATGCCATCCATTGTGCTGAATTTTCGGTCGATGTCCAGGATATGCTTTATACGTAATCCATGCATTTGCCCTTCCAGAGCGTTTAATTTCTAATACCGTTCCTTCTGGGTGTGCATTCTTGTATTCCCCGTTCATAATAAGTACGGTGTCCCCAGGTTTGGTCAGGTCAGCCGCCCTTTGAATTGTCCTAAAAGCGGATGAGGTAGTGAGTCCGCTATTTCTATCATTTCCTTTACCACTAACATAATATGTCGCAGTTGAAATAGCACTGATCAGCTTGCGGTTGGGTAGTGGCATTTCTTGATCAGTGGATGACTGACGAACATCTTTAACTAAAGACTCTGTTATTCTTTGTCCTTGAACCAGACCTGTTAATGCCCAGGGAAGTACAAGAGATGCGCTCAAACTGAGAAAACCTAAACCATGAATCATCATAGGGAAAAAATAGGGTATGTTGCAAAAACTGATTCGTCAACGGTCAGTAGCTCTAGCCTTAGTCAGTAACTCAGTATTGGATACAGTCGTGTAACTGCCATTGGTAAGTTTATACAGCGTTTATGAGGTTTTCACCTGAGAATTCCCACGTAAATATGCCTGAAAAGCCTTTTTAGCTTGTCTTCCAAAAGATAGCAACTATATAGTAAAACTACTGAAACAAAATGATTCAGTATCGAGAGTTACTTCATTAATGGACACCAAGCAACTGTACAAATGGCGTCATTTCCAATTCGAGATTATTGTACTGTGTATACGTGATATCTATGGTTAAGATACTATATCTGTCATCAATTAGTTAATTTACTTAAATAATTCTTATGATAATAAGAATCAAGTAATAGCCAAAAGGCTGTGAAGGCTATATTTACGTCCATAACTTGCAAAAGATTATCATTATCATTACCACAAAAATCAGAGTAACTAAAACAAAGTTCAAAAAGCCTATCAATAGCAGATTAATAATCTTCAGTGAAAACTTTAGGTCTATAGTATTTGTAAACAAGTAATACTACCTAAAAAGATCCTAAAATTGGGATAGAAAATGCAATTTTCGAGGAAGCGATCGCTAAAGGCAAGCCAGTTGCTACCCTGCCTTAACGCTAAGAGCGTAGCAAGATCCCCATAGGGGTACAAGTTGGTAAACCGCAAGGGCGCACTGGCTTCTCTGTGCCTCGGCGGTGAAATAAATTACTTTTAAACCGCAGAGGCACAGAGAGCACTGAGAAAAACAATCTTATTTTACCAGTCACCTTGAAAGGGCTAGTCCTAAATTTAATACTGCTATCATGAGTCTATAGTTGTTTTCTATAGTATAGCAATCCAAATTAAATTGTGAAAAAATACGGGGATAAAAATACTTATTTAGGACTTACGCACTGTACAAATGCATCGTGATGTCCATTACCTAAAATAGGAAGTTTTCAGGCTTTTCTTAATTATCCTGCGATCAAAAATAGACCATGCTGTAGGGGCTAAGCAATGCTTAGCCCTTACAAAAGATATGGTTTTTAACCTTAATCCATATTTGGTATTCATTGTCAATGCGTAATATCATGTCCGCCAAGTTACCCATAATAAAAGAACCCCACCCCCAACCCCTCCCCGCTTGCGGGGAGGGGAGACAAAGCGTAGCTTTGGCGGGGTGGGGTTCTTCGGGTTTAATAAGCAATCAAGCGGACATGATATAAGTCCTATTATTTATAAGCTTTTCAGTTTTTTTCTCTCACAAATTATTAAGTAGGGCTATATTAACTCTTGACTATTGAGCCTTGACTCATACATAGTGCAATTCTGGGGACGAAGAGGGTTGACCAACGTCCCCTATTTACAACCGTATTTTAAACTAGATTCCGAACAACCTCAGAATATTAAAAATAACGCCTAGAGGCCCAGTTATAGTGTTTGTGGTATCGCCAGTCTTAGCTAAACCAGATCGGTTAACTACCACAACATCATTATTGCGGAGTATGGGATTAGTTTGCTCATTAATCCCAGCGGAGAAATCCACTTTTACTATACGTTTAGTCACAGAACCATTAGGGTTCAGGCGAATCAAATCAACAGCATCACTACTAGCTCTGGCATCATTAAATCCTCCAGCAGCGAGTATAGCTTGATTTAAGGAACTATTTGGCTGAACGTCTGTTAACCCTGGTTTTTTAACTTCACCTACCACACCAACTTGAATGCGTGCAGGAGACAAAGTAGTGGTAGCTAATTGAGTAGCTTCCGCGGGGTTGATTTCAGTTGCCGTCGGAATCACAATCGTATCTCCGTCTTGCACGATTATGTCTTGATTGGCGTCACCACTCTGCAATAATTGCCAAAGATTGATATCTATAGCTTGTTCTGAACCAGCTCTTGTAAGTCGGCGTAGCTTGAGATTACGAATATCAGCCTGTGCTGTAATTCCCCCAGCTAGTTGAATTACCCGCGTCACATTTGGTAGACCATTGGGAGTGGTAGTACCACTATTAGTGGTTGCGCCTCCCCCCTGTGCATCTGTGCTAGCTGGGGTGACAAGATAGGAACCGGGACGGTTAACTTCACCGATAATTGTTACTGTGCGGGGTGTGGTTTGGCTAGCGGCAAAATTAGCTGCAAATATATTGCGGGATTCTGCCACGTTGAAGTTGGTTGCAGTTGGCACAACTATAGTGTCTCCATCCCGCAAGGTAATATCCTGTGATAACCTGCCTGTTTGGATGAGTTCCTTCAAATTGATACTGACGACTTGCTCTGAGGAGCGCCCTATTTTACGCCGTAATTGAACTTGAGTCACATCCGCAGCCAGCGTTACCCCCTGTGCTGTTGTCAGTGCGGCTAATACAGTGGGGTATTGTACGCCGGGATTGTCTCCTGCGCCTCCGCTCAAGCTCAGGGTGTAAGCGCCTGGACGTGTCACCTCTCCGGCAACGAAAATATTAATGGGACGAGACGATAACAAATTGACTGAGATCAAGGGACGTTTCAGGAAGCGAGCATATCTTCTAGCAATTTCGTCAGCAGCCTGTTCAGTTGTTAGACCGAGGACTGACACACTGCCAATTAAAGGTAGATTGATTGCTCCACCAGGGGGAATTTGATATTCACCTGTATATTCAGGTACTTCAAATACATTTACACGGATGCGATCGCCGCCTCCTAATGAATAATTAGTATCTAATTGTGTTGGTGTGGTTGGTGTTTGTGTAGTTGGTGGTAATGGTTGTCCCTGAGCTAGACTGGCAGATGGCACAGCGGCATTGACAGCAGTTAACAAAGCCACACCCACAACTGGCCGAGTTAGGAATTTAAACAAAGTTGTGTTAAGCATATTTACCTGAGACTCTGAAACTACAATCAATAAAGTACTGTCTAAACATTTTTATTTTGACTATACCTAAGTATTCATGTTCCCCAACACTCTTATTTTCCTCGAAAAGTGTCATTTTCCGGAGGAAATTTGTCTATTGAATTTGAATTTTTAGTGAAGTTAATTTAAAGTTAAGCAAATTTGAATATAGAAATTATCAAAAATATTAGGACTTACGCAACTAAACGCAGTTTATACAAGAAGTTCTTTGTTAATCAATAAAGTACTTACGAATAAAATTTTCTTCTCAAAGTCAATTTTACGACATTTAAACTGTGAGTTTAAATCTGCTAGGGCTAAGTAGATAAACAAAATTAATTACACAATGTCATTGCGTTAAGCGAAGCCATGCCCGAAGGGCTTTATGCAGCAAAGCGAAATGTAGGCGAAGCCTTCCCGAAGGGTAGCAATTCGCTTGCGGCTGGGATTGCAACTCTTAGAGACGCACTCGCGTTCGCTTCTCTTCTTAGGCTGCGCCAACGCTCGCAATGACTGTAATTAATTCTGTACGCTTACTTACCAAAATTATGAACAAGTTCATTAAATAAATACAAATAACCTTAAAAAGATATGGGAATTTTATTTTTGTCGGTTTGCTTCAGAAAGATGAACTCAAAAAGGCAGAACTTTTGGGTTTTGTTGCTTAAGACAACCCAAAATTTACTATTTGCCAACAAGATTAATTCAGCGAGTCATTTTTTCTTTGGATTTGTTGAATAAAAAACTCTTCTAGGGAGTAGCGCGACAAATTCATGGCAATAATTTTACCCTCCATGAGACGAAGACTGGCAAGAAAATCATAATAATCGTCTTGTAGTGTACCTTGCCAGGAACCATCGGGTTCAAATCTGAGAGTGGGTATCCATTTTTTAAGAATTTCCCAGTCGCCACCTTGACCTTTGACGTGATATGTGTTGTTTATGCCTAAGAGTTCATTGAGGGAACCAGAGCAAATTAATTCACCTTGAGTGAGAATGGCAATGCGATCGCAAATCTGTTCTACTTCACTAAGAACGTGGCTGTTGAAAAAAATCGTCTTACCAGCAGCTTTTAGCGCCAGGATAATTTCCCGCATTTGGTAGCGTCCCACCGGATCAAGACCAGACATCGGTTCATCCAAAAAGACCAAATCTGGCTCGTTAATTAGTGCCTGTGCCATACCGACACGCTGTAGCATTCCTTTAGAATAGCGACGCAGCAGCTTTTTGCGGGCATCGGCTTGGGATAAACCCACTAATTCCAGGAGTTGGGGAATGCGTTGGCGTTGGACACTTTGGGGAATTTGGAATAGCCCGGCGGCTAGCTGCAAAAATTCCCAGCCAGTGAGATAGTCATACAAATAGGGATTTTCCGGCAGATAGCCGATATGTTGCTTGATAGTGCGATCGCCTATTGGCTTACCCAATAATAGTCCCCGTCCAGAGCTAGGACGAATAATTCCCAGCAACAATTTTAAAAGGGTGGTTTTACCAGCACCGTTTGGCCCTAGCAACCCAAAGGTTTCGCCTTTATAAACTGTTAAAGAACAGTTTTTGAGAGATACGACTTTTTGATTTAGCCAAAAACCAGTGCGATAGACTTTTCGCAACTCAGAAGTCAGGACTACTGGCGGAGTGTCTGTCGTATTAAGTTGAGAATCAGGGTCATCTGCAACAGACTTCATCTCGGTTTAATTACTAATTACCAGCTTGGCACTAATTACAAGTTACCCGATAGGCTGATAATAACCATCACTAACCTGTGTGTCAATTATCGCAAACAGAGTAGCTGAATGAACCCTATAAATGTCAGCCCTGGTCAGTAACTATGATAGAACTTACGCATTGACAAAAAATACCAAATATGAGTCAAGGTTAAAAACCATATCTTTCGTAAGGGCACAGCATTGCTGTGCCCCTACAGCATGGTCTATTTACGATCGCAAAATAATTAAGAAAAGCCTGAAAACTTCCTTAAGCTCGTTAATGCACATCAGAATGCATTTGTACAGTGCGTAAGTCCTATATGATTAGCTTTATAAAACGCCTTTAGAACTGGGAATTAGACCAGCACGGCGAGGGTCAATTTCCACCGCCAGCCGCGTTGCCCTCGCAAATGCCTTAAATGTCGCTTCAATAATGTGATGGGAATTAATGCCATCCAGTTGCCGAATGTGCAGTGTCATTTGGCTATGATTCACCAGTGCTACAAAGAATTCGCGCACTAGTTGGGTGTCATAGGTTCCTACACGCTGGGTAGGAATTTGCAAACCGTAACTGAGGTGAGGGCGTCCAGAAAAGTCTAGCGCTACCTGAACTAAAGCTTCATCCAGTGGTGCGAGAAAATTACCAAAGCGGACAATACCTTTTCTGTCGCCTAGTGCTTGGTTCAAAGCTTGGCCCAAGGTAATGCCTACATCTTCATTGGTGTGATGGTCATCAATTTCCCAGTCTCCCTTGGCTTTGACATCTATATCAATCAGCCCGTGGGAAGCAATTTGATGCAACATGTGATCCAAAAACGGAACACCTGTTGCTGCTGTGCAAGTTCCTCTACCATCCAGATTGATGGTAACTTGCACATTGGTTTCACCAGTGGTGCGGTGAACAGTGGCAATCCGAGGGGTTTTAGTTGACTGGTCGTAGTTTGAATTAACTTGGCGATTGGTTGTTTGCATGGGGAGTGGAAAGAGTTAAAAGTTAGGAGTTATGAGTTATGAGTTAAAAATTTAGGTTCTTCGGTACGTATTATGCTGGAATTTTCATTAAAGTCCGTAGCTTGCCTTGAAAATCAAGCCTTACAGGCAGCTATAGCGTAAATTTCAGAACCTAGCCTCAAACGCTAAGAATAACGGCTGTTATTATTGTCCAGCAAGGGTTTTAAGCTGATTTACATACGTGTTTAGCATAATAAGTAATAAAGAGCCAAAATTTATAACTCTTAACTCCTCACTCCTCACTTTATCGCGTCACATTCCCATAATTTCATATCCTGCATCTACATACAGCACTTGTCCGGTAATACCACTAGACAAATCACTACATAAGAAAGCGGCAGTGTTGCCCACTTCTAGCTGAGTGACGGTGCGTCGTAGGGGAGCTACTTCTTCTACATGATGAATCATATCCAAAATACCACCCACTGCTGAAGATGCCAAGGTGCGGATGGGGCCTGCGGAGATGGCATTGACGCGGATATTTTGCGGCCCTAGTTCGGCGGCTAGGTAACGTACACTAATTTCTAACCCCGCCTTGGCAACTCCCATAACGTTGTAGTTAGGGATTGCTCTGACACCGCCTAAATACGTCAATGTAACGATACTACCTCCCTCTGTCATCAAAGGTTTAGCTGCACCACTTAACTGCACCAGCGAGTAGGTACTGATTTCTAAGGCGGTGTTGAAGCCAGAACGAGAAGTTTGACTAAAATTTCCAGTCAAATCGTCTTTGCTGGCAAAGGCAAGACAATGGATGAGGATGTCTAGCTTCCCCCACTGTTCACGGATTGTCTCAAAGGTAGATTGAATCTGTTCATCATTTTGGACATTACAGGGAAGAAATAAGCTGGGGTTGAGGGGTTCTACCAATTCTGCAACTTTTTTCTCCATCTTGCCGCGTTCATCGGGCAGGTAGGTAATACCCAGGTTTGCTCCGGCTTTATGCAGCTGTTGGGCGATGCCCCAAGCGATCGAGCGGTTATTGGCAATACCTGTAACAAGAGCATTTTTTCCAGTCAGATTTAGCATATAAATTGTTAATGCGATCGATCATCTAGGAGCATACTAGAATCTGAGGCACGTTTTGTCTTTGTTTTATACAGGATTTGCAAAAATGAATATTGGTAAGAGTGTTTGCTGTGACAAAAATCTTGATTTTTCCTAAAGATATTCCCAAAATAACTTTATTTGTTCTTTAAAAAACCCTTTTTAATACAGCTATTGGAAGTACTTATCAACAATTAGTAGCTTAAAGGATCAAGAATTATGTATCATTATAAACAAAGAGTTATGAAGAGATTAGTTTGAGTATAGGAAAGTACAGAAAGGTTGACGGTGCTTTATTCATTTTTCGGGTGTATTCTTAGGTAATCAGTTTTTGTTTTTCCGGCATTGGGTAGGGGAAGGGAGATGATCGTGACACAAGATAAAGCCCTAGCAAATGTATTTCGTCAGATGGCGACCGGGGCGTTTCCGCCAGTTGTGGAAACGTTTGAACGCAATAAAACGATCTTTTTTCCTGGCGATCCTGCCGAACGAGTTTATTTTCTTTTGAAAGGTGCTGTTAAACTTTCCAGGGTGTACGAGGCAGGAGAGGAAATAACGGTAGCGCTGCTGCGGGAAAATAGTGTTTTTGGTGTATTGTCATTGCTGACGGGAAATAAGTCGGATCGGTTTTACCATGCGGTTGCATTTACGCCTGCGGAATTACTGTCAGCACCAATTGAACAAGTGGAACAAGCACTCAAGGAAAATCCAGAATTATCAATGTTAATGCTGCGAGGTCTGTCTTCGCGCATTTTACAGACAGAGATGATGATTGAAACTCTCGCTCACCGAGATATGGGTTCTAGGTTAGTAAGTTTTTTGCTGATTCTTTGTCGGGATTTTGGGGTTCCTTGTGCAGATGGGATCACAATTGATCTGAAGTTATCTCATCAAGCGATCGCAGAGGCAATTGGTTCAACTCGTGTTACCGTTACTAGGCTACTAGGGGATTTGCGTGAAAAAAAGATGATTTCTATCCACAAAAAGAAAATTACTGTGCATAAACCTGTTACCTTAAGTAGGCAATTCACATAAATGCAATTGGAGAAAGGGGAATCGGCGCGTGTTGTATTTTGAAAAATGACACTAATAGCTAGAGGTAAATCTAAAATTGAGTAATTTCAGCTATTGCCAATTTCCACTTCTTTCCAGACAATGCTTAAAAGTAGTAGGCTGTATCTGGAAGGATTTCGGTAGCTAAAGATGACCACCGGATACATCCTCATCGCAGCAATTTTAATTCTGGGAGGCGTAATTGCAACCGTGGGCGATCGCATCGGCACACGAGTTGGCAAAGCCCGCCTCTCACTTTTTAACCTACGTCCAAAAAATACTGCTGTACTGGTAACTATTTTTACGGGCGGTTTGATTTCAGCATCAACCTTAGGAATTTTATTCGCTGCCGACGAAGGCTTGCGAAAGGGAGTCTTTGAATTAGAAGATATTCAAACAGACCTCAGACAGAAGCGGGAACAGCTAAAAACCGCAGAAACTCAGAAAAGTCAGGTAGAAAGTGAGCTAAACCAAGCAAGAATTGCCCAAGCAAAAGCACAACAAGACTTGCAGGTGATTAATCAATATTTGCAGGCGGCGAATGCCAAACAACGCCAAACACAAGCTCAGTTGAACCGCACCATTAGTCAACAAGCTCAAACTCAAACTCAACTCCAACGCACTCAAAGTCAGCTAGAACAAGTTGTACCTCAGTACCAAAAAGCTATAGCTGAATTGCAAAGCGTTTACAATCAGAGAAAGGAGCTACAGGCGGCAGTTGAACTACTGAAGACAGAACGTCAACGACTGTACGCTGAAGCTAAAAAAGCTATTGACGAAGCCAAAACAGCGATTGAAAAACGCGATCGCGAACTTGCTAATCGCCAAGAAGCCATAGAAGTGCGCGATCAAAAAATTGCCCAACTCGATCAATTGATTCAAAAACGTAATGTAGAAGTTGCAGCGCGAGAGCAAGTGATTTCCACACGGGAATCGCGCCTCAAAGAATTGGAAGGACAACAGGAGCAACTAGAACTGGAAGTTGCAAGGCTGGAAAAATATTATCAGTCTTACCGCGACCTGCGTCTGGGTAAGCTAGCCATAGTTCGCGGTCAAGTTCTGTCTGCTGGTGTAGTTCGTGTTACCCAACCTGCTGCTGCTCGCCAGGTAGTGGTAAAACTTTTACAACAAGCCAATCGCAACGCTAACCTCGAATTAAGTGAGCCTGGGGCAAATCCTGCAAATGTAGAGCTAGTGCGCGTGACCCAGGATAAGGTTGACCAATTGAGCAAGCAGATTAGCGATGGTCAAGAATACGTGGTGCGAATTTTCTCGGCCGGTAATTACGTCAGGGGAGAAAAGCAGATAGAATTTTTCGCCGATACAGCCCGAAATCAATTAGTTTTTTCGGGAGGCGCAGTACTGGCCACAACGACTGCTGATTCCAAAACCATGACATCCTATCAGTTACAGCAGCGCCTGGAAATACTGATTTCTGCTTCCCAATTTCGTGCCCGTAATGCCGGAATTGTCGAAGATGTGCAAGTAGAGGGGACTTTTTTGCGCTTTGTCAGCCAATTAAGACAGTACAATCAACCATTGGAGATTAAAGCGATCGCAGCAGAGGACACTTATACAGCCGGCCCATTGAGAGTAAAATTAGTGGCAATAGTCAACGGACAAATTATTTTTAGTACTTAAAACATTATTTGCACACTCTTATTAGTAAGATTTAAACATATCGAACAGCAGTCAAAATAGTTGCTGTGATTACATTTATTCATTTCTAATTCTTAATTTTTAATTTTTAATTTATTATGGCTTTCCGTGAATTTTCACCAACGCAACCAGTTATATTGGGGTTTGATCCAGGTCGAGATAAGTGTGGTTTAGCGGTGATGGGACTGGATCGGCAATTGTATTATCATCAGGTCGTCTTAGCAAAAGAGGCGATCGCTACCATTGAGACACTGCGTCAAAGGTTTCCTATCTCCTTGATGGTCATGGGCGACCAAACTACAGCCAAGCAGTGGAGACAGCAATTATATCAGGAATTGACAGAACCGTTGAGTATTATTTTAGTGGATGAGCGCTACACAACCTTAGAAGCACGCGATCGCTATTGGCAAATGTTCCCACCCAAAGGGCTAATAAAGCTGTTGCCACAAGGTCTGCGACAGCCACCAAGACCGATAGATGACATTGTTGCCATCCTCTTAATCGAAAGATACTTAAATCGTCTCACTGAATCACAAGTGAAGAGTTATGAGTGAGGAGTTATGAGTGAGGAATTAATATCTTCATAACTCCAAATTCCTAACTTTTAACTGTGACATACTCCTACACTGACTGAGTACAGTACAGTGTAGGCTTCTCACCAAATCCAGCTATTGCTTCGGATACTCGATGAGCTTTAAGAACCGGATGCCCCACGGCTCTATTTTTTATTACGATAG